>JAOARY010000015.1 GCA_025210335.1 Peptostreptococcaceae bacterium
GTGCACACAATATGGAAGCCAATTCCAGGCAGATTTAAAGATTATATAGCTATGCCTAAACCCAATATGTATCAATCATTACACACAACTGTTGTTGGTCCTGATGGAGAACCAATAGAAATACAAATAAGAACTGAAGAAATGCATAAAACTGCTGAATATGGTATTGCTGCCCACTGGAAATACAAAGAAGGTAAAACAGATGAGCAAGAAGAAGAAGAAAATTCAGAAGATATGGACAAAAAACTTGTTTGGTTAAGACAGATGATGGAATGGCAAAAAGATTTAAATGATCCTAAAGAATTTATGGAAGCATTAAAGATAGAATTATTTACAAATCAAGTTTTTGTATTTAGTCCAAAAGCTGATGTTGTAGAACTTCCAGCGGGATCAACTCCTGTTGATTTTGCATATAAAGTGCATACAGCTGTAGGTAATAGATGCATAGGTGCGAAAGTCGATGGTAGAATAGTTCCTCTTGATTATAAGCTTAAAAATGGTAATATTGTAGAGATAATAACATCTTCACATTCAAATGGACCTAGTAGAGACTGGCTTAATCTTGTAAAAAGTTCGCAAGCAAAAAATAAAATAAGACAATGGTTTAAAAAAGAAAGAAAACATGAAAACTTAGAACGTGGAAAACATATGCTTGAAAAAGAAGTTAAAAGATTAGCTTTGCCAGTTGGTATAGTACTAAAGCATAAATTTATAACTGATATTGCAAAAAAATTTAATCAAAATACAGAAGAAGATTTTTATGCAACCATAGGTTATGGTGGCCTCACTTTAAGTCAAGTAGTACCAAAAATCAAAGAGAAATATGAAAAAGAAAACAAAAAGAATGTAAAAGAAAATAATGAAATAAAAGAAAAGCAAGAGAATATAGTAGAAGTAAAGGAAATTGAACAAAAGAAGAATGAAAATAAAAATAGAAGTCAAGGCATAGTGATAAAAGGTATAGATAATGTTTTGGTTAGATTTGCTAAATGTTGTAATCCTCTTCCGGGTGATGGGATTATTGGTTATATAACTCAAGGTCGTGGGATTTCTGTTCACAGAAAAGATTGTCCAAATATAGCAGGAGATGATGCTAATACTAAAAATAGATTAATAGAAGTTTCTTGGAATATTGATAAGAAGGTATCTTTTGAAGCAGAAGTACAAGTAAAAGCAAATGATAGAAGAGGTCTTATCACTGAAGTTACACAAGTATTTGCTGAAAGTAAAATATCTTTAAATGGAATAAATGCAAGAACTAATAAAAATAAAATTGCTAATATGAATTTATTTATTGAAGTAAGTAGTATCGAACAATTAAATTCTATAATGAATAGATTAAATTCAATTCCTGGTGTATTAGATGTTTATAGAGTGATAAATTAGTATAAACTTATTGATATCAATACTAAATTGTTTTATAATATTAGGAATAAATTTTTTATTTTATAGGGGTGAATTTAATGAGAGCAGTAGTACAAAGAGTTAAAAGTTCAAAAGTAGAAGTTGAAGGTCAAGTTAAAGGTGAAGTAAAAAAAGGTCTTATGGTTCTTCTTGGTGTAACACATGAGGATACAAAGAAAGATGTTGATTATATGGTCGATAAAATCTTGAAGCTTAGAATATTTGAAGATGAAGATGAAAAGATGAATAAATCCTTAATTGATATAGATGGAGAGCTATTAGTGGTATCTCAATTTACTTTGTTTGGAGATTGTAGAAAAGGAAAAAGACCTAGTTTTTCAAATGCGGCAAAACCAGATCATGCAACAGACTTATATGAAGATTTCTTAGAAAAATCTAAAGAGCTTTGTAAAAAAGTTGAAAGTGGTGAATTTGGTGCTAATATGCAAGTAGATATATTAAATGATGGTCCTGTTACGATGCTAATAGATTCAAAAAAATTATTCTAAAAGATATTTATGAAGATAGTATTAATATTAGATAAACTTTTTAGATTTTATCTAATATTTTATACTATCTTTTATTTTATATTTGAGTAATTGCATAGAATATAGTAAAATAGATATGTTAAAAAATTTTGGAGGTGGACTTGTGATATTAAAACATTTTGTTGGAGGAATATATGCGGTAAATGCATATTTGCTAGCGGATGAAGATTCAAAAGAAGCTATTGTTGTAGATCCTTCAGGTAAGATAGATGAAATATTAGAAGATATAAAAACTAATGATTTGAATTTAAAATACATAGTATTAACTCATGCTCATGCAGATCATATGTGTGCATTAAAAGAAATTCTTAATAAAACGAATGTGGATTTACTTATTAATGAAAATGATAAGGATTTGCTTTTAGATTCACAAAATAATTTATCATATAGAATATGTAAAGAGCTTATTGAATTGGAAGCTAACAGATATTTAAAAGATGGAGAAATAATTAATTTAGGTTCTAAGGAAGTAAAAATAATAGAAACTCCAGGACATACAAAGGGAAGTATGTGCTTACTTTGTGAGGATATATTAATAACAGGAGACACTCTTTTTGCTGGTTCAATTGGAAGAAGTGATTTATATGGTGGGGATTTTGATGAATTAGATGAATCTTTAAATAAATTAGCGAAATTAAATGATGACATAAGGGTATTTCCAGGTCATGGTGGTTTTTCTACAATTGGAAGAGAAAAGCAAGTAAATCCTTTTATGAAAGGGAAGTAGTAAAAAATGATAAAAGTTTATTTGGATAAAGAAAATTTTAGATATGATGTAGATTCTATGCTAAAAATATTTACGAAAGAATATAAATTTTTAGAAGAAGAAAAAGATGTTGATATATCAATATCTTTTGATCAAGAAAAATCTCTAATAAAATATTATGAAAATAAATTAATTGAAATAGTAATTAAAAAAGAAGATTTAATTCATTTGGATATGAAAAAAGCTGTTAAAAAAGAGCTTTATAAAATTTTATCAAATAAATTTGATAAAACACAAGCTTGGGGAATACTAATAGGTATAAGACCAACTAAGATTGTTCATAATTTATATAATAAAGGTTATGATGTAAATCAAATAAAAGATATTTTAAAAGAAGAATATTTAGTATCTGATGAAAAAATTGATTTGATGATTGACATTTGTAAAAAGGAAAGAAAATTTTTAGATTTTACAAATCACAATAAAGTTTCTGTTTATATAAGTATACCATTTTGTTATACTAGATGTATTTATTGTTCATTTCCATCACATATAATTTCAAAATGGGGACATTTAACAAAGAATTATATGAATGCTCTTAAAAAAGAAATTATAAGTATTTCTAAATATTTAAAAAAATTAGATAAAGAAATAGAAAGCATATATATTGGTGGTGGAACACCTAGTGCTATTTCAAAAGAGGATATAGATTTTTTATTAACTACTGTGGAAAATAATTTTGATTTATCCAAATGTAAAGAATTTACTTTTGAAGCGGGAAGAGTAGACACTTTAACTGAAGAGAAATTAAGAATCATAAGGAAACACAAAGTAGATAGAATTAGTATAAATCCTCAGACTATGAATGATGAAACTTTAAAGAAAATAAATAGAAAACATGATAGTAAAGATATATGTTATTGGTTTAAAAAAGCTAGAGAAATAGGCTTTTCTAATATAAATATGGATATAATTTTAGGACTTATAGATGAAGATGTGGATATGGTTAAAAATACATTGGAAGAAATAAAAAAATTAAATCCAGAAAGTTTAACTGTTCATACATTGGCCTTAAAAAGAGCTTCTGATTTAAATAAAATAGATATGGATATTGAAGTTTTAAAATATGAAGATATGAAAAAAATGGTTGATATTTCTATGGAATTTGCGGGGCAAATGGATATGACACCTTATTATATGTATAGACAAAGACAAATACTTGGAAATCTTGAAAACATAGGTTATTCCAAAGTGAATTTTGAATCAGTATATAATATACAAATAATGGAGGAAAAACAAAGTATAATAGCTTTAGGTGCAGGGGGAATATCAAAAATTTATTATCAAAAAGAAGATAGATTAGTTAGAGTTCCTAATGTAAAAGATATAGAGCATTATATAAATAGAATTGATGAAATGATAAAAAGAAAAGAAGATGAATTATTTAAGGAGGCATAAAGATGGAAACAATGAAAGGACTTAAAAGAAGTCATTATTGTGGAGAGCTTAGAGAAAGTCATATAGGCGAAGAAGTTACTCTTATGGGATGGGTTCAAAGAAAGAGAAATTTAGGAGGTCTTATATTCGTAGACCTTAGAGATATAAAAGGAATTGCTCAAATAGTTTTTGATACAGATGTTTCTTTAGAAGCATTTTCAAAGGCTGAAAAATTAGGATCTGAATACGTAATAGCTATAAAAGGTGAAGTTTGTGAAAGATCTTCAAAAAATCCTAATATGGAAACTGGAAATATAGAAATTTTTGCAAAAGAAATTAGAGTTTTAAGTGAATCTCAAACTCCACCTATATATATAAAAGATGATGATACTGTAAAAGAAGATTTAAGACTTAAATATAGATATTTAGATTTAAGAAAACCATATATGCAAAAGAATTTAATTTTAAGACATAAGGTAGCTAATATTGTAAGAAATTATTTATCTGATAATAATTTCTTAGAAGTTGAAACACCTATGTTAAATAAACCAACTCCAGAAGGTGCTAGAGATTATTTAGTTCCATCAAGAGTAAATCCAGGTAAATTTTTTGCGCTACCTCAATCACCTCAAATTTTTAAGCAATTACTTATGGTATCAGGAATGGACAGATATTTCCAAATAACTAAATGTTTTAGAGATGAAGATTTAAGAGCGGACAGACAACCTGAGTTTACACAAATAGACTGTGAACTTAGTTTTGTTGAAATAGATGACATTATAGAAATAATGGAAACTATGATGCAAAAAGTGTTCAAGGAAGCATTAGATGTGAATGTTTCAGTTCCATTCGAAAGAATTACTTACAAAGAAGCTATGGAAAAATTTGGATCAGATAAGCCTGATTTAAGATTTGGATTTGAAATACAAGATATATCAGATGTTGTAAAAGACTGTGATTTTAAAGTATTTTCTGGTGCAGTTGCAAATGGTGGAAGTGTAAGAGGTATAAATGTAGCTTCATATGAAGATAGATTTAGTAGAAAAAACATTTCTAAATTAGAAGATTTTGTTAAAGATTATAAAGCTAAAGGTTTAGCATGGATAAAGATAACTAAAGATGGAATAAATTCTCCAATAGCTAAATTCTTAGGTGATGATATAGTAAATAATATAGTGGAAAAAATGTCTGCTAAAGAAGGCGATTTATTATTATTTGTAGCTGATAAAAATCAAGTTGTATTTAATGCATTAGGAGCACTTAGAAATGAAGTTGCTAAGAGATTAGAAATATTAGATAAAAATGAATATAAACTTGCTTGGGTTACAGAGTTCCCATTATTAGAATTTGATGAAGATGCTAATAGATATGTTGCAATGCATCATCCGTTTACATCTCCTATGGATGAGGATATAGATAAAATGGAAACTAATCCTGGTGAAGTTAGAGCTAAGGCTTATGATTTAGTTTTAAATGGATATGAATTAGGTGGAGGAAGTATTAGAATTTTTAATAGTGAATTACAATCCAAAATGTTTAATCTATTAGGATTTAGTGAAGAAGAAGCATATGAAAAATTTGGATTCTTATTAAATGCATTTAAATATGGAGTACCACCACATGGAGGAATTGCTTTTGGATTAGATAGACTTATAATGCTTTTAGCGAAAGAAGATAATATAAGACAAGTAATAGCATTCCCTAAGACTCAAAATGCTTCTTGCTTGATGACAGATGCACCTGCTAAAGCAGATCAAAATCAATTAGAAGAACTAAGTATAATGTTAAATTTAAAAGAAGATTAATTTTTATAATAGATTATAATACTAAAAAAGAAGGTTTTAAAACCTTCTTTTTTAGTATATAATATACCTATGTAGGGTAATTTATAAAAAAGGAGTATTTGTTATGAATTTAAAAAATCATATTATGTCATTTTTTTTATTTTTAGTTTTATTATTTGTATTTTTTAGAGATAAATTTAATACAAAAATCGTTTTATTTGTACTGATTTTTGGAGTAGCTATGGAAGCATTAAGATATTTTATAAGAGGATATTTGGGGAATATAAATGCAAAACATGAAACAAAGGTATTTATTGAAAGAATACTTTTGATAGTGTTTTTAGTTGTATTTTTAATGTTATACAAAAGTTTTTAATCTGGAGGGGAAGATGGAAAAAAAATTATCAAAAAAGAATGATAAAGATGCTTTGATAAAAAGACTAAGGCGTATAGAGGGACAGGTAAAAGGAATACAAAAGATGATTGAAAATGATAAATATTGTGTTGATATATTAATACAAATAGCTGCAATTAGATCAGCAATTGATAAAGTTGGTGGGATAATGTTAAAAAATCATGTTAATACTTGTGTAAAATCTTCATTGGAAAATGAATGTGATACGAAAAAAGATGAGATAATAGATGAACTTATAAATACTATGCTTAAATTTATGAAGTAGGTGAATTCGTTGAGAGAAATAGGAACTGTAAAAAGTTTAAATAAAGAATATGCAAAGATAAGTATGCAAAGAAGTGCTGCTTGTGAAGGCTGTAAAGCCTGTAGAATGGGTATGGAAGAAAATGAAATGGAGATAGATGTTTTAAATCTTTGTGATGCGAATATTGGAGATAGAGTTGAAATTAATTTAGATTCACCAGATGTTTTAAGAGCTGCTATGATTGTTTATGCAATCCCTCTTTTTGGATTCTTATTATCGATATATATATCATATACAGCGCTTGTAAAGATGAATTTTAATACTGGTGTTGAAGTTATATCATTTTTAATATCAGCATTTGTTATGTTTATAATATTTACAATAATAAAATCAAAGGATAAGGAATTTAAAGATAGTAAAAAATATACACCTACTATAACTAAAATAGTAGAAAAAAATAAAAGAGTTTAAGCTCTTTTATTTTTTTTTATTATTTTTAATTTATGAATTTTTATAAGTCTTGAAAATGATGTGACTATTATAATTCCCATTGATATTGCACCGGCTATGAATAAAGTGTCTACACCGGTTTTTATAGCTGAATAAAAATCATTATTTATTAGATGAATCATGGATAAATAAATACCATAACCAGGAACTAATGGAATTATTCCTGGTATTACATATAGAGTAACTGGTGTTTTATTTATTCTTGCAAATATTTCACCTAGTATTCCAATTACTATTGATGCTAAAAAATTAGGAAAAGGATTTGAATTAAAAATTTCTTTGTTAAAAATAAAAACACACCAACCTATTGCACCTGTTAAGCAACTATGAATTATATATTTTTTTGGTACATTAAATAATATACAAAAACCTAATGTTGCAAAAAAAGAGATTATAAAATCTTTTAAATATATCATATTATAAATCCTCCTCCAAATACTTTAATCCAAAAGTTTATTATAAATCCAGCTCCAACTGCTATTGAAATAGCAATAACAATAGCTTCGAAAATTTTGGAAGTACCAGAAACTAAATCTAAAGAGATTAAATCTCTAATACCATTAGTAAGAGAAACCCCAGGAACAAATGGCATTAAAGAGCCAACAACAATTTTATCAAATTGAACTTCATTAAAAGCTAAAACGGTAATTATTGATAGTGTTGATATACTACATCCAGCAATAATAAATGATAAAAAATTTGTATCTCCGATTTTTTCTATTTTATCAAATATAAACATGGATATTATGGAAATAAAAAAGGCAAATATAAATTCCCTCATACCTCCTTTAAATAAAAGGCAGAAGAAAGCTGATGATATACCAACATTTAAATATTTTGTAAATTCACTATAATTTAAATTTTTACTATAAAGCTCTTCTAGTCGTTTGTGCGCTGTTTTATAATCAATTGTATTAGAAGTTAAATCTCTAGATATATTATTAGCTATTACTATTTTATTAAGGTTCATACCTCTTTTTTTTATTCTTTTAATATAATTTGTATTTTCATTAGTATTTGAAGAAATAAAAATACCAGTTGGTGTTACAAATGAGCTTACTGTATTTATACCTAAAGAGGAACATATACGTTGAATAGTTTCTTCAACTCTATAAGTTTCTCCTCCGTTTTCTAATATGATTTCTCCTGCAAGTAATGCTATTTTCATAATTTCCTTTTCATTATATAATTTATTCAAAAAAACACCTCCATAAAAAGATATTTGTAAATTTATCTATAAATAATTATTTTTAATTTAGATTTAGTTTAAATAATTAAACAACATATAAGAATATATACTATTAAAAATAGAAATTCAATATAAAATTTTAAAATTTAATAAAAAAATAATATAAGTATTTAAACTTCTTTTGATAAGTTGGTAATAGTGACAATATAAGTTATATTGGGTATAATGAATATAGATCAAATTTTTATTTAAAGTAACTAAAATTGAATTTAAGGAGCTGATATTCTGTGAATTTTGAAAATTTAAAAGAAATAGATAATGAAGTTTATAAATCATTGAAGGATGAGATAGGAAGACAAAATAAACATATAGAACTTATTGCTTCGGAAAATTTTGTTTCAAATGCAGTAATGGAAGCAATGGGAAGTCAACTTACTAATAAGTATGCAGAGGGCTATCCAAATAAAAGATATTATGGAGGATGTGTGCATATAGATAAAATTGAACAACTTGCAATAGATAGACTAAAAAAATTATTTAATGCAGAACATGCAAATGTGCAACCTCATTCTGGTAGCAATGCTAATTTAGCTGTTTATTTTGCATTTTTAAAGCCAGGTGATATCGTTTTGGGAATGGACTTATCACAAGGTGGTCATTTAACTCACGGATCACCAGTTAATATATCAGGAACATATTATGATTTTAAAAGTTATGGGGTTGACAAAGAAAGTCTTACAATTGATTATGATGAAGTTGAAAAAATAGCTATAAAAGTTAAACCAAAAATGATTGTTGCTGGAGCAAGTGCTTATCCTAGAGAAATTGATTTTAAAAGATTTTATGAAATAGCAAAGAAAGTAAATGCTTATTTGATGGTGGATATGGCACATATAGCAGGTCTTGTTGCAGCAGGGCTTCACAATAATCCTTGTGAATATGCAGACTTTGTAACAACAACTACACATAAGACTTTAAGAGGTCCAAGAGGTGGAGCTATTTTATGTAAGGAGAAGTATGCAAAACAAATAGATAAAGCTGTATTTCCAGGAATACAAGGTGGTCCACTTGAACATATAATAGCAGCTAAAGCAGTTGCTTTTAAAGAAGCTCTTGATTTAGAGTTTATAGAATATCAAAAACAAATAATAAAAAATGCAAAAGTTTTGGGAGAAGAACTAATAAAAAGAGGTTTTGATTTAGTCAGTGGGGGAACTGATAATCTTTTACTTTTATTAGATTTAAGATCTAAAAATATAACAGGAAAACAAGCGGAAAAATTATTAGATGAAGCATTTATAACAGTAAATAAAAATGCTATACCATTCGATGAAGAAAGTTTTTTTGTTACTAGTGGGATTAGAATAGGAACACCAGCAGTTACTACTATGGGGATGAAAGAAGAAGAAATGAAAATAATAGCAGATGCAATAGATGAAGTAATAACAAATAAAAATATAAAGAAAGCATCTAATATGATAGATGAACTTACTAGTAAATTTTTATTATATAAAGACTAATATTTCATTATTTTACAAATAAAAATAAAAAATTTAATAAAGGGCTGTCGCAATAAGAATAAATTTAACTATAAAATATTATAAATTTACAACAATTTATATAGTGGTAAAATTTTCCGATTTAACAGCCCTTATTTTAAGAAATAAAGTTTATGGGGGCTGTCATGAAAGCAAGAGATTATATAAAAATATTAAATAGGGTTATAAATAATATAGATCAAGGAGTTCATTTGATTGATAGTAACGGAAAAACAATATTATTTAATAAAGCAATGAGCAGTTTAAAAGATGAAGATCAAAGAGATATATTAAATAAGGATATAAATGAATTTGATGATAGTAAGAAATTTAATTTATTAAAAGAAGTATTAATCACAAACAAAGTTTTAGAAAATAAAAAATTAACATATATAAATGAAAAAGGGAAAGAAATAACAACAATAACAACAATAATGCCATTAAATTCATCAGAAAATAAATTAGGTGCTGTAGAAATAACTAAAAATATAACAGGCTTGAGGGAACTTTCTAATAAAATTTTAAACCTACATAGAAAAATTTCAAGTCCAACAAAGATTAAAGAAATAGAAATGAAAAAATATGATTTTAAAAATATACATACTAAAGATTATGAATTTGAAAAAAATATAGAAATAGCAAAGGAAGTTTCTTTTAATAAAAATAATGCCATCATAACGGGAGAAAATGGTGTTGGAAAAACTACGATTGCTAAGATAATTCATTATAATGGAAAAAGACAAAGTAAATCAGTAATTGAACAAAATTGTTCGGATATAAAAAGTGAATTGTTAGAAGAAATATTATTTGGAAATTTAGATAAAGATGACGAAAAAAGAACTATAGGTATTTTAGAACAGTGTAATTTAGGGACTTTGATTTTAGAAAATATAGAAACTATGTCTTTAAGCTTACAATATAAATTAGCAAAAAGTATAAAAAATAAATATTTAAAATTAAATGATTCAAAAAAAATAATTCCAATAGATTGTAGAATTTTGCTTACTTCATCATTAAGTTTGAATAATTTACTTAAAGAAAAAAAAATTTCAGATGAACTTTATAAAATACTAGAATCAAATCATATAAATATTCCACCGCTTAGAGAAAGAAAAACTGATATATTGAGATTGGTCGATATTTACATAAATAAATATAACAAAATGCTAAATAAAAATATAATTAAGATAGATGAAAAAACAAAAATAAAGCTTTTAAATTATGATTTTAGAGGAAATATAAGCGAATTAAAGAATATAATATATATGTCAGTTAGCGATTTAAATAAAAACGAAAAAATAATAAGAGATATTAATTTGGATAAATTAAAAAAAGATGTTAGTATGGATATAAATATTGAAAAAGATTTTGATTTAGAAGGCACAATGAAGGCTATAGAAAAAAAATATATATTAAAGGCGATGAAGCTTAATCATAACAATATTAGTAGAGCAGCTAAGACTTTAGGAATAAAAAGACAAACTTTGCAGCATAAACTCAAAAAATATAATATTGGAGGAAAGAGATGTACCCTAGATTAGAAATAGATATAAAAAAGATAAAAGAAAATATAAGTTTTTTATCCAATAAATTAAATAATAATGATTTGGATCTTATTTTAGTAACGAAGTCATTTTGTGCATTAACTGAAGTGTTAAAAGAATTAGAAGATACAAATATAAAATATATTGCTGATTCTAGAATATCAAATTTGAAAAAGAATAAAGATATAAATAAAGAGAAAATATTAATTAGAATACCAATGTTAAGCGAAGTAGAGGATGTTATCAAATATTCAGATATAAGTTTTAATTCTGAACTTAAAACAGTATTAAAATTAAATGAAGAAGCAAAGAATTTTAATGTAGTTCATAAAATTGTTCTAATGGTGGATTTAGGAGATTTAAGAGAGGGTTATATAAATATCGATGAATTATATAAGGTTATAGAAATAATAAAAACTTTAAAAAATATAAAGTTAATAGGTTTGGCAACGAATCTTACTTGTTATGGTGGTGTACTACCTACTAATGAAAATTTAAATAGATTAATGGATATAAAAATAAAAGCACAATCTATATATGAAGCTAAATTAGATTTTTTATCTGGTGGAAATTCATCATCATTATATTTAATTGAAAATCATGAAATTCCCAAAGGAATAACAAATTTAAGATTAGGTGAATCTGTTTTACTTGGAGTATCTACAGCTGATATGAACTTTATAGATGGAATGAATCACGATGTATTTAAACTACAAGCGGAAATTATAGAGATAAAAGAGAAACCTTCTATTCCAATTGGAGAAATTGGATTTGCTGCATTTGGAGTGAAGCCTACATTTGAAGATAGAGGAATTAGAAAAAGGGCGATATTAGCAATTGGGAAACAAGATGTGAATATTGATAGTATTGTTCCATGTGAAAATAGTCTAAAGATTTTAGGTGGAAGTTCAGACCATATGATAATAGATATAACAGATTCAATGAAAAATTATAAAATAGGAGATATAATAGATTTTAATTTGAATTATTCTTCTTTATTGATGCTTAGTACAAGTGAATATGTTTACAAAAAAATAAAAAAATAAGGAAATCAATTGATTTCCTTATTTTTATTTATTTTATAAGAATATATAAGAATCTAAACCGATTGGTGCTCCAGTTAAGAACCATACTATTAATAAAATTGTCCAACCTAATAAGAAACATAATGAATATGGAAGCATTGTTGATATTAGTGTACCAATACCAGCTTCTTCATCATACTTATTTGCAAATGCAACAATAACTGCAAAATAAGACATGAGTGGAGATATTATATTAGTTGTAGAATCTCCTATTCTATAAGCAACTTGTGTAAATTCAGGACTAAATCCTAATTTCATAAGCATTGGAACAAATACAGGTGCCATTATAGCCCATTTTGCAGATGCAGAACCTATAAATAAATTTATAAATCCAGCAACAATTATAAATGATACAATAAGTGGTAAACCTTTAAATCCGATAGCATCTAAGAAAGAAGCTCCTTTAGAAGCTAAAATTATTCCTAAATTAGTATAACTAAAATATTTTATAAATTGAGCAGCAACAAAAGATAATACTAAGTATCCACCCATTGTACTCATTGCACTTGACATAGCTTTAACTACATCTTTATCACTCTTAACTGTTCCAGCTGCAATACCATAAGCAATACCTGGAATTAAGAAGAATAACATTATAATAAATACTATAGAACTTACAAATGGTGAATGTCCAAATAATTCTTGAGTTTTTGGATCTCTAAGAATTGAATTAGCTGGTAATAACATAAGCATTATAATTCCTATAAATACTAAAGTTGATATTCCAGCAAACATTAAACCTCTTGATTCTTCTTTTGATATATCATGAACATCAACATCAGAAGAGCCTTCATAAGCACCCAGTCTTGGTTCTACTATTTTTTCAGTAACTAAAGTACCAACAATTGTTATTAAGAATGTAGATACAAACATGAAATAGTAATTAGCCATTGGAGTAACAGAATAAGTAGAATCTATTAATTTAGCAGCTTCTGTTGTGATACCACCAAGAAGTGGATCGATTGTTCCGATAAGTAGGTTTGCAGAAAATCCTCCTGATACACCTGCAAAAGCAGCAGCAAGACCTGCAATTGGATGTCTTTTAAAACTTAAAAATATTATTGCGCCAAGTGGAACTAAAACAACATATCCTGCGTCTGAAGCTATATTAGACATGATTCCTAAAAATACAACCATAGCTGTAACTAATTTTCTAGGAGTGTTAACAACTATTTTCTTTAATAATGCAGATATAAATCCTGTACCTTCAGCAACACCAACCCCAAGCATTGCTACTAAAACTGTTCCAAGTGGATGGAACCCTGTAAAGTTAGAAACAGCAGATGTAAACATAAATCTAATACCTTCTGTAGTAAGAAGACTTACTGCTTTAATATTTTGTGTGCTTGTTTCTAATGTTTTTCTATCAATCATAGTGAATTCAACAGAAACACCTGCTAAAGCACATAGATGTGATATTACCATTATTGCAAGACAAAAAATTGCAAATAATGTAACTGGGTGAGGTAATTTGTTACCTACAGTTTCTATAAAATCAAGAAACTTATAGAAAAATCCCTTTTTACCCATGGAAACCTTTTCTTTTTTTAATGCCATTAAATTTCCTCCTCATAAAATTGTATAAATTTTTGTACATTTCGCTACAATTCAAAATTATACTAAATGAAAAATTGTCTTACAATAGTAAAAAGAAAAGTTATAATATTCTGAAAAATCGATAATTTTAATATATATATTAAAATTACATTTAAAGTTATATTGTGGAAAATGAGTATTTAGCTATATTTTAACCAAAACAAAGAATATGTTAAAAAAATTTAACAAATAAAAATCTTAATATATATAAAGAATAACTTAAATATATATTAAAAAAATATTGAAGATTAAAACAAATAATCAGTCTGAAAATTCAAAATATTCAAAATATAAAAATAAATATATATTAAGATATATTTATAAGATTATATTTACTTAATAAAATAAATTACTTCATTATATACAGAAAAATTAAAAAAATTAAAAAAAAATAAATTTTTATTCATAATATGGATATAAATTATACTAGGCTTTGATATTTATAAAAATTAAAAAAAAATAATATTTATATTTATAAATACAAATATGGCTTTATTAATATGATTGTTAAAAAATTATGTATAAATAAATATAATACATGCATAAACAGTGTGTGAATGATAATCAATATCTAGAATAAATATACAAAGAATTTGCTTGTAAACATTGAAAAAACTAAAGTTTAATAAAAATATACCATTGACTAAAGATTGTTTTTATTTTATCATTTTCTTAGATAGTAAAAAAAATAACAATATGAACTTAAATAATTATTACCATTCTTCTTCTTTTGTTTTTTATTTATATTTAAGAAAACATAAATAGTGAAGTTAGAAATATTCTAGTATTATAAGTTTTTTAACAATGATATGGTGATAATTATTTTAATATAATTATTTGGTAAAGACTAAAGTCTTGTCTAAAAAAGGAGGATAAAGAATGTCTGATGTTCTTACTAAGGAAAATTATCAAAGATTAGAAGAATTTATAAACAAGATTCCAGATAAAAAGGGTGCATTAATAGAAGTGTTACATCAAGCACAACATATATTTGGATATCTTCCAGAGGAAGTTCAATATTTTGTAAGTGAAAAGTTAAATGTTCCAGCATCCAAAGTATTTGGAGTTGTAAGTTTTTATTCTTATTTTACTACAAAGCCTAGAGGAAAATATAAGATAGATGTCTGTCTTGGAACTGTATGTTTTGTTAAAGGTGCAGATAAAATTATTCAAGAATTTGAAAAAGAATTATCTATTAAATCTGGAGAAACAACAGAAGATAAGATGTTTTCATTACAGGGATTAAGATGTGTTGGAGCTTGTGGATTGGCACCAGTTGTTTTAATAAATGAAAAAGTTTTTGGAGCTGTAAAACTAGAAGATGTTAAAGGGATTGTAGACGGCTATAAAGCAAAATAAAACAAATTTTGATATTTAAAATCTAGGAGGTAAATCGATGGATAAAATAAAATCTTTTGAGGAATTAATCTCTCTTAATGAAAAGCATAAACCTCTTTTAAATTTAAGAACTTACTTAGAGACTAATTCAGCAATTAATATAGAAAAAAGAGAATTACTTGTATGTGGTGGTACTGGATGTCAATCAGCGGAAAGTCAATTAATAGTAGAAAATTTAAATGAAGAGATAAAAAAAGTAGGACTTTCAAATAAAGTACATGCAACTATAACGGGATGTTTTGGATTTTGTGCTAAGGGACCTATTGTTAAGGTTTTTCCAGATGATGTTTTTTATGTGCATGTGAAACCGGAAGATGCAAAAGAAATAATAGATAGTCATATAGTAAATAATAATATTGTTGATAGGTTATTATTTGAAGAGCCTAGCATTGGTAAAAAAGTTACAAAACATACAGATATGTCTTTTTATAAAAAGCAAATGCGTATAGCTTTAAGAAATTGTGGGCTTATAAATCCAGAAGTTATAGAAGAGTACATAGCTGCTGATGGATATATGGCTCTTGGTAAGGTCTTAAGTGAGTTAGGACCAGAAAAAGCAATAGAAGAAATAAAAGGATCAGGACTTAGAGGTAGAGGTGGAGCTGGTTTTCCAACAGGACTTAAATGGGAATTTACTAGAGCAAATAGAGGAGAACAAAAATATATTATATGTAATGCAGATGAGGGAGATCCAGGAGCATTTATGGATAGATCAATTCTTGAAGGAGATCCACATAGTGTTTTAGAAGCTATGGCTATAGCAGGCTATTGTATAGGAGCGAGTGAAGGTTATATTTATATAAGAGCTGAATATCCACTTGCAATTGAAAGATTAAGAATAGCAATAAGACAGGCTAGAGAAGCTGGTCTTTTAGGTACAGATATACTTGGTTCAGGATTTGATTTTGATATATTTATTAAATATGGAGCTGGAGCATTTGTTTGTGGAGAAGAAACAGCTCTTATAGCTTCAATAGAAGGAGAAAGAGGAGAACCAAGAATGAAACCTCCAATTCCTTCAGAATCAGGTCTTTGGGAAAAACCTACATCAGCTAATAATGTTGAAACTTTTGCTAATATTCCTGTTATATTAAATAAAGGTTCTAATTGGTTTGCTAATATAGGAACAGAAAAATCTAAAGGAACAAAAGTTTTTGCACTTGGTGGAAAAATAAATAATGTTGGTCTTGTTGAAGTTCCAATGGGTACAACTTTAAGAGAAATAGTATATGAAGTTGGTGGTGGAATTTTAAATAATGGAGATTTCAAAGCTGTTCAAACTGGAGGTCCATCAGGAGGGTGTTTACCAAAGCAGTTTTTAGATACACCTATAGACTTTGATTCATTAAGTGCAATTGGATCTATGATGGGATCTGGTGGTATGCTTGTATTGGATCAAGATGATTGTATGGTTAATATTGCAAAGTTCTTTTTAGAGTTTACTGTTGAAGAATCATGTGGTAAGTGTACTCCTTGTAGAGTTGGTAACAAAAGATTACTTGAAATATTAGAAAAATTAACAGAAGGTAAAGGTACTAAAGAAGATATAGGAAAATTAAAGGAACTAGGTGAAATAGTAAAAGATACTTCTTTATGTGGACTTGGTAAAACAGCACCAAACCCAATACTTTCGACAATAAAATTCTTTTTAAATGAATATGAAGAACATATTGATGGAAAATGTAATGCTGGTGTTTGCCAAGCACTATTAGATTACTATATAACTGATAAATGTATTGGTTGTACTAAATGTGCTAGAGTTTGTCCAGTTAATGCTATAAGTGGAAAAGTCAAAGAATTACATGAAATTGATTTGGAAACTTGCGTTAAATGTGGAGCTTGTATGGATGCTTGTCCAGTTAATGCTATAATTAAAAAATAGTTATATACAATTATTGAAGAGGTGAATAAAAATTATGGTAAATCTTACGATAAATAATAGAAAGGTTAGTATGCCTAAAGGTTCAACGATATTAGATGCAGCTAACAAACTTAATATAAAGATACCAACTTTATGTCACTTAAACCTACATGATATAAAGTTTGTGAACAAAGTAGCATCTTGTCGTGTGTGTGTGGTTGAAGTTGAAGGTAGACCGAGTCTTATGCCTGCTTGTGCGACACCTGTTACAGAAGGTATGAAGGTTATTACAGATAGTAAAAGATCTATAAAAGCAAGAAGAACTGTATTAGAACTTATATTATCAAATCATCCACAAGATTGCCTATTTTGTGATAAGAATACTAACTGTGAATTACAGTCTATGGCATCAGAACTGGGTATTAGAGAAATCAAATACAGTGGTGAAAAATGTCATAATGAAAAAGATACGTCAAGTCATTCTATAGTAAAAGATTTAGATAAATGTATTTTATGTAGAAGATGTGAAACAATGTGTAATGAAGTTCAAACTGTTAACGTGTTATCTGCAATTGATAGAGGGTTTGAGACTGTTATATCACCAGCTTTTAATAAACCAATGCATGAAACTTCTTGTACTTTCTGTGGGCAGTGTGTTGCTGTATGTCCTACTGCTGCATTGACTGAAGTTAACAATGTTTCGAAAGTTTGGGATGCTATAAATGATCCAGAAAAAATAGTAATAGTTCAAACTGCTCCGGCGGTAAGGGTTGCGCTTGGAGAGGAATTTGGTATGGAACCAGGAACATCTGTAACTGGTAAAATGGCAGCAGCATTAAGAAGAGTTGGATTTGATAAAGTATTTGATACAGATTTTGCAGCCGATTTAACTATAATGGAAGAAGCTTCAGAAGTTGTTCATAGATTACAACATGGAGGAAGATTACCTATCTTGACAAGTTGTTGTCCTGCTTGGGTTAAGTTTTTTGAACATCAATTCCCAGATTTACTTGATATACCTTCAAGTTGTAAATCACCACATGAAATGTTTGGTGCAGTTGCAAAAACTTATTTAGCAAATAAAATGAATGTTGATCCTAAAAAAATGGTAGTTGTATCATTAATGCCATGTGTTGCTAAAAAATATGAAGCTGCAAGACCTGAACTTGGTGAAAGTGAACTTTCAGATGTAGATGTAGTTATAACTACTAGAGAATTCGCATCTATGGTAAAAGAAGCAGGTATAGACTTCTTATCGTTAGAAGATGAAGATTTTGACCATCCATTAGGAGAGTCAACGGGTGCATCTGTAATATTTGGTACTACTGGTGGTGTTATAGAGGCTGCTCTTAGAACCGCATATGAATGGGTTACAGGAAAAGAACTTAAAAATGTAGAGTTTAATGAACTTAGAGGTATGTCTGGTATTAAAGAAGCAAAGGTAGATTTAGACGGACAGGTTTTAAATATAGCTGTTGCTCATGGTCTTGGAAATGCTAGAAAAATATTAGAAGATATAAGAGCAGGAAAATCACAGTATCATGCTATTGAAATAATGGCTTGCCCTGGTGGTTGTATTGGTGGTGGAGGTCAGCCTTATCACCATGGAGATTTAGAGATATTATCTAAACGTGCAAATGCTATATATGATGAAGATAGAAGTAAAGAAATAAGAAAATCTCATGAAAACCCATCTGTTAAGAAATTATATGATGAGTTTTTAGGAGAACCTTATGGAGAAAAAGCACATAAATTACTGCATACTTCATATGTAAAAAGAGAAAAGCTTTAATATTTATAGAATATAAATAGATTTAAATAAAAGATAAAGGAAATTTAATTTTCTTTATCTTTTATTGACTTTTTATATAAATCATGATATGATTTTTTAGTGTTAAAAATAAGTATATGAGTAAGTCAGATAATCGCGTGCTTTATTGCATGAGGAAAGTCCGGGCTTCATAGGGCAAAGATGCTGGATAACGTCCAGTGGAGGCAACTTCAAGGATAGTGCAACAGAGAGATACCGCCATTTATAATGGTAAGGGTGGAAAGGCGAGGTAAGAGCTCACCAGCAATTAGGCGACTAATTGGCTATGTAAACCCCATCTGAAGCAAGACCAAGCTAGGATCAAAAGGATGCTGCCCGTATCCTCCGGTAGGTAGGTCGCTCGAACCTTTTGGCAACAAAAGGTCTAGATAGATGATTATCAAATACAGAACTCGGCTTATAGGCTTAGTCATAACTAATAAAAAAACACCTTTAAGGTGTTTTTTATTTTTTTATTTTAAATAACCGGATTAGCACCTGAAATATCTTCATGTGAAAAAATTTCATCTAACAATTTAACCAAAACTGGTTCATATTTTCGAACCCAAGCTTTCCCATTATTTCTATTTTGATTAGTAAAAGGATCAGTACCTGTATTGGTATTTAAATAAGCATTTGCTGCTTGTGCAAAATATTCAAGTTCGTTCATAGATGAATAATTTTCTTTAAATGCACCTGTTGTCTTATCAATTTCTGGACCATCAGGCCAAATAGAATTTGGATTACTTTTTTTCTTTTTATATTCACTTGTAATTATTGCTTTTTGAGCATCATTAAGACCATACTTATGAATAGTGTGTGCAAATTCATGTGTACCAACAGAATATCCTTTTGGATATTGACCATAAGAAGATTTTTCTCCAGTTAAGGTTTCTTCACCAATAGCTGCATATATATATCCATCTCCAGGTTCAAAGTAGCCAGCTCCTCTTGTAGTATCCCAGCCACGACCGTCGAATGTAGAATTACCTTTTAATGTTTTAAATTGATCTAAATCAACCATACTTTCGTTTTTTGGTATAATGACTATTCTAACATTATTAGCCCATAAGGAATCAAATACATCTTTATTTTTTAATTCTTTTGACAAAAGTCTTATAACCTCATTATTTGCAGTAGAACTAACTTTTGGATTTTTAAGAAGTAAATAGTGTTCTATATAATATTCACTGTGATTATCTGGCAGTTGATTTGCTTCTATTGCAGCTAGTCTATTTTTTTCATCCAAAGCAGCCTTTTCTTTTGCTTTTTCTTCATTTATTCTGCTACTAACAACAGTTCCAGATTCTGATTTTACTTCACCCATATCAATTTTTTTGTAATAATTTTGAGGAATATTAAATTTGATTTTTTCTTCTTCGTTAGAATAATCAATAGAACGAAGTCGATTAGCTTCATGTTGGTAGTCTAAATCTTCTCTTATAGAACCTTGAGTTATGTCTTCGATATTTCCTAATCTTAAAGCTTCTTGCATAAATAATATATCACTGTCTATGTCAGCTGTAATGTCAGTTGAACTAATATTTTCAACTGGATTAGTTACTTTAGATTCATTTATAGCTGTTTTTATATCTTGTATAGAATATGAAATTCTACCAGCTTCTTTGCAAATATTATTTAAAGCAGCAAAAGCCAATCCTTTACTTGGTTTTTCTTTTTTTCTATTTAAAAATTTTTTAATTCCTTTATTTCCAATTTTATTTTGAAAATCTAATATTTTTGAAGGTATTGCATCAAAAGGATTGGTTGAATTATTAGTATTTTGTTGTTCATTTATTTTAGAATTTTGGGTTTGATTTTTTTTTATTAAATCTTTCATAGGAACCTCCTATATAATATGAATTTTAATAAAATTATTCTTATAATTATTTTTATATTATATATTATAATATAAAATATTACAATTAAATAGAAAAAAATAGGCTGTAAAGCCTAAGAAAATGTTACATATTAATATATTCATACTGTTTTTGTTCTGTAATTGTATTTATTTTTTTTATTTCTTTAGCAACTATAAATAAACTTATTAAAAATGCAAGTATATCTGATATTAAAAATGATAACCAAATACCATTAAGACCTAGCTTTAATATATAAATATTTACAAATAGAATTGGTATAAACAATAATACTTGTCTTAATAAAGATATAATAAAAGACATTTTTGCAAGTCCAATTGCTTGGAAAAAACTAATACTAGTTGTGTAAAAGCCCATCAGTGGAATACTAAATAGAACTAATTTAAGTGCAAATGAACCAGTTGATATGAGTTCTTTGTCATTGCTAAATAAAGATAATAATAAATCTGGTTTTGAAATTATCAGTATTAAACCAAATACCCCAATTAAGGATGTTATAAATATTGTTTTTTTGAAAGCTTCAAAAACTCGATTTATTTTATTTGCACCATAATTAAAACCAACGATAGGTGCCATACCTTGAGTTGTACCCATAATAGGCATCATAAAAAACATGCTAAGTTTATAAATAATTGCATATATAGAAATTGCTAAGTCAGAGCCTAATGTAAATAGTAATTTATTTAAAAACACTATTATAAAGCTCATAGAAAGCTGTTGTACAAAGCCTGAAGCTCCTATTGATAGAACTTCTTTTGTAATATCAAGATCAAATTTTATATTTTTTATTTTAAACTTAACCTTAGTCTTTTTTCTAAGATAATATACTAAATATGAAAAGTTTATAAATTTAGATATTGAAGTTGCAAAACCTGCACCAAACATCCCCATATCCATTTTTACTATGAATATATAATCTAATACTATATTGGCAAGCATACCAATAATCATCATATTCATTCCATCAATAGAATTTCCTTCTGCACGAATTATATTATTGTAAGTTATACATATAGGCATAAATAAAACACCTAAAAACATTATTTTTGAATAAGATATCGCATAAGGTAAAATGTTTTGACTAGAACCAAATAATATCATTATTTCTTTAGTGAAAAGTGTACCAATAATAGATACTAAAAATGAAAAAATAATCATTAAGAAAAATATATTTCCTGTAATTTTTTCTAATTTTAAATAATCTTTTTTTCCATATGCTATTGAAAAAACAGATGCACTACCAACACCAATTAATATAGAAAATGCCAATATTATCATTTGAATTGGTAAAAAAATTGATGTGGCGCCAAGACCTAAACTCCCTACATATTTACCTATAAATATTGAGTCTACTATATTATATATAGCATTTATAAGCATCCCAACTATAGCAGGAGCACTTAATTTAAACAGTAGCTTATTTATACTTCCTTTATCCATAATATCACCTCTTATAATAAAAAATAGTTTCTCTTTGCAACTATTATAACACAAAATAGTTTCTCTTTGCAACTATATTATGTTATAATATATTTAAAGAGGTGATATTATGGATAAAAATTTTACTGGGCAAAAGTCTATTGGACAGTTTTTTGGTGTAATAAGTAGAAATATGTATTACTACACAAATAAGCAATTTGAATCTATGGATTTGAGGCATAAAGAAGCTATGGTTTTAATTCATATATATAAAAATGAAAATATATGTCAAGAAGATCTGGTTAAAATATTAAAAAAAGAAAAAGCTGAAATTGCGAAAATTATAAAAAAATTAATAGCCAAGGATTATGTATATAAAATAAAAGATCAAAAAGATAAAAGAATCCATAGATTACATTTAACTAAAAAATTTTTTGATATAAAAGATGATATAGTAAAAATTTTAAAAAACAATTCAAAAATTTTATCAAAAAATTTAACAGATGAAGAATTAGAGTCTCTTTTTGAAATTTTAAAGAAAGTGAGTAAAAATATAGTTTTAGAAGCAAATAAAATTAAAGAACAAGGTTAATTCTTGTTCTTTTTTTATATAAAATATAAAAATATATATCCATAAAAATTAATTTTTATAGAAAAATTACTAGACAAAGATTATTTATTTTGCTAAAATCAATTTCAATAATTAAAAGCGATGAAGGAGAGCCGTCTTTACAAATTTTTTCAAAGAGAGCGATTGTTGGTGAGATTTCGCAAAATAGAGAAAGGCGTACTAACTCCGAAGCTATACTTTTGAACTAATAGTAGGAAGTATCGGGTCATTCCGTTAAAAATTGTAGAGTGAACTTTATGTTAACTAGGGTGGTACCGCGGATTTAAGTTTCGTCCCTTTTGGGATGGAGCTTTTTTTATTGCAAAAAATTATATGATCATATATTTATATTGATTTTTAGTAGTGCAATGCAAATATTTAGAATTTTAAAAATTTTCAAATAAAAAAGGAGTGATTTTTTTGAGGACAATAAAAATATTTGATACAACATTAAGAGATGGAGAGCAGTCTCCAGGGTGTTCTATGAATATAAAAGAAAAAATAGAGGTTGCAAAACAGTTAGAAAAATTAAATGTAGATGTAATAGAAGCTGGATTTGCAATAGCTTCAAAAGGAGATTTTGAAGCTATTAGAGAAATATCAAAGAATGTAAAAAAACCCATAGTTGCTAGTCTTTCAAGAGCTTTAAAAAAAGATATTGATATAGCTTATGAGGCTATAAAATATGCAAATAAAAATAGAATTCACACTTTTATAGCAACTTCAGATATTCATATGGAATATAAATTGAAAATGGATAAAAAAGAAGTTTTAAAACATGCTGTTGATATGGTGAAATATGCAAAAAAACTTTGCTATGATATTGAATTTTCGGCTGAGGATGCAAGTAGAACAAATAAAGAATTTTTGTATGAAATTCTTTATGAAGTTATAAAAGCTGGTGCAACAACTGTAAATATACCTGATACAGTAGGATATACAACACCAGAAGAATATTATCATTTAATAAAAGGAATAAGGGATAATGTATCCAATATAAAAAATGCAGATATTTCTGTTCATTGTCACAATGATCTTGGAATGGCGGTGTCAAATTCATTAGCAGCATTAAGAGCTGGTGCAAATCAAATTGAATGTACAATAAATGGTATAGGTGAAAGAGCTGGAAATGCAGCTTTAGAAGAAGTTGTTATGGCTATGGATGTAAGAAAAGATATATATGTTTCTAAAACAAATATAAATAAAAAAGAAATTATAAAATCGAGTAATTTAATAAGTACTATAACGGGATCTTTTGTATCTGCAAACAAAGCTATTGTTGGAGAAAATGCATTTGCTCATGAATCTGGTATACATCAACATGGGGTTTTGGAAAATAAAGAAACCTATGAAATAATGACACCAGAATCTATTGGGAAAAAAGAAAATAAAATAGTTTTTGGGAAACACTCAGGTAAACATGCATTTATAAATAAATTAGAAGAATTAGGCTATAATTTTGATGAATTTAGAATAAATGAATTATTTAATCAAATGAAAGATTTATGTGATAAAAAGAAAAATATATATGAAAGTGATATAGAGGTTTTGATAGCTAAGAATTTAAAATTAAATCAAAGTGGATATAAATTAAAATCATTTGTTATAAATACAGGAAATATTACAAACTCAACATCAACTATAAAACTTATAAGTGAAGGCAATTTATTAGAGGAAGTTTCATTAGGAGATGGGCCAATTGACGCTTCTTTTAAAGCTATAGATAAAATAATTGGTGTAAGTTTTATATTAAAAGATTATAAAATAAACTCTCTTAGCAAGGGGAAAGATGCTCTTGGTGAAGTCAGTTTGATACTAAAAAGAGATAATAAAAAATACAGAGGAATAGGAATGAGTACTGATATCATAGAAGCTAGTATATTAGCTTACTTAGATAGTGTTAATAAATATATGATTTTAAAGGAGCTTGATAATAATGAAAATGAGTATGACGCAAAAAATATTAGCAAATAAAGCAAATAAAGAGTTTGTAAAAGAAGGGGAATTTATAGAAGCTAATTTAGATATAGTTCTTGGCAATGATATTACAGGACCTGTTGCTATAAAAGAATTTGAAAAAATAAATAAGGAAATTTTCGATAAGAATAAAATAGCTCTTATCCCAGATCATTTTGCACCAAATAAAGATATAAAAAGTGCGATGCAATGTAAGGTTTTAAGAGAATTTGCAAAAAAACATAATATTAAGAATTATTTTGAAGTTGGAAAAATGGGAATAGAACATGCCTTACTTCCAGAACAGGGTATTGTAACTATTGGAGATGTAATAATTGGAGCAGATTCTCATACTTGTACTTATGGAGCGTTAGGGGCTTTTTCTACTGGTGTTGGAAGTACAGATATGGCAGTTGGAATGGCTAATGGTAAAGCTTGGTTTAAAGTTCCAAAAGCTATTAAATTTAATTTATATAATAAACCTTCAAAATTTATAAGTGGAAAAGATATAATTTTGCATATTATAGGAAAGATAAAAGTAGATGGTGCAAGATATATGTCAATGGAGTTTAGTGGTGAAGGATTAAAATATCTTTCTATGGATGATAGATTTACAATATCTAATATGGCTATTGAAGCAGGTGCTAAAAATGGAATCTTTGAAGTCGATGAAAAAACATTAGATTATGTGAATAAACGCTCAAAAAAAGATTTCAAAATATTTAAAGCAGATGATGATTATGAATATTTTAAAATTTATGATATAGATTTATCAAAAATAAATCCAACTGTATCTTGCCCTTCTTCACCTGATAATACTAAAGAAGTTAAACAAATAAAAAATAAAAAAATAGATCAAGTTGTAATTGGTTCTTGTACAAATGGAAGATTAGAAGATATGAAGATAGCTGCAAAAATATTAAAAAATAACAAAGTGAATGAAAATGTAAGACTTATAATAATACCAGCAACTCAAGAAATATATAAAGAATGCATTAAAAGAGGCTATATTGAAATTTTTATAGATGCAAATGCAGTAGTATCAACGCCTACTTGTGGACCTTGTTTAGGTGGACATATGGGGATTTTAGCAGAAAATGAAGTTTGTCTAGCTACTACAAATAGAAATTTTGTTGGAAGGATGGGACATATAAATTCAAAAATTTATTTATCAAGTCCATTAATAGCTGCATATAGTGCGATTAAAGGTTATATAGATTGCCCAAGTAAGGAGGAGTTTGATGTTTAGAGGTAGAGTATTTAAATATGAAGACAATATAGATACAGATGTTATTATTCCTGCAAGATACTTAAATACATTTGATAAAAATATACTAAAAAATTATGCGATGATAGATATTGATAATAACTTCAATAAAGAAGTGAGAGAAAATGATATTATATTAGCTGGTGATAATTTTGGTTGTGGTTCATCAAGAGAACATGCACCAATAGCGTTAAAAGCAACTGGAATATCATGTGTTATTGCAAAAAGTTTTGCTAGAATTTTTTACAGAAATTCATTTAATATAGGACTTTTAATATTAGAATGTAGAGATATTTTTGAAGAGACTCACAAATATGATGTATTGGAAGTAGATATAAATTCAGGTATTATAAAAAATTTAAATAGTAATAAAATTTATAAATTTGATAAGATACCTAAATTTATGCAAAAGCTTTTAGATGATGGTGGACTTATTGAATATAGCAAAAAATAGAGGGGGGAGTAATATGGAAAGTATTTGTGTTATGCAAGGAGATGGAATTGGAAAAGAAATAATAAAAGAAGCAATAAAATATATAAAAAAAATGTGTGAAATATATAATAAAAATATAGAGTTAAAAAAAGCGTATATAGGTGGTGAAGCTATAGATAAGTTTAATACCCCTCTACCAGAAGAAAGTCTAAATATAATAAGGGGTTGTAAAGCAGTTTTATTAGGTGCCGTTGGTGGTTATAAATGGGATAATGTTGAAGCTGAAAAACGACCAGAACAGGGGCTTTTAAGACTTAGAAAGGAACTTAATTGTTATGCTAATCTAAGACCAATTAATATATATGATGAACTTAAGGAATTATCACCATTAAAAGAGAGGATATTAAAAAATAATATAGATATACTTATTGTAAGAGAGTTAACTGGTGGAATTTATTTTGGTGAAAGAGGTAGATTTGAAGTAGATGGCAAAATAAAAGCATTTGATGTTGAAGAATATTATGATTATGAAATAAAAAGAATTTGTAAAATTGCATTTGAATATGCGAGAAAAAGAAGAAAAAAAATTACTTTGGTAGATAAAGCCAATGTATTAGAAAGTTCAAAATTATTTAGGGAAATAGCAAAAGAGATGGCATTAAAATATGAAGATGTTAAATTGGAATTTATGTATGTGGATAATGCATCCATGCAAATTATAAAAAATCCCAGTTACTTTGATGTAATACTTACAAATAATATTTTTGGAGACATACTATCAGATGAAGCAAGTGTATTAACTGGATCTATTGGAATTCTACCTTCATCTAGTATTGGGGATGTAAATATATATGAGCCAATACATGGTTCTGCGCCAGATATACAAGGACAAAATAAGGCAAATCCAATTGGAATGATAATTTGCTCAGCATTGATGTTAGAAGAGTGTTTTGATTTTAAAAATGCATTTAGAATGACAAATGAAATAATTAAAAAAATTTTAAAAAGTAATTATAAAACAATAGATTTGAAAGATAAAGAGGAAGATATAGTTGTAAAAACATCTGAATTTGGTGATTTGGTTATAAATTATTTAAATAATATTAACTTAAATGATAATTAAAACAATAAAAATAAAGTGAAAATTAGTAACAGGAAAAGAAATAATTCTTTTCTTGTTAACTGATATTCATCTTTTAATTTCAATTAATAGTATAATTAGCTTTATTTGTGATTGTAATATAAAGCTTATATTGTATTTAATTCTAATTCTTTATCTTTTAATTCTTTTAATTCCATTTTTAAAAATAACATTGTTAATAAAGTTGATGTTATATCTGATATAGGATAAGACATCCAAACACCATTTAGACCGAAATATTTAGGTAGTATAATAAGCAGAGGTATTAAAATAAGAACTTGCCTTGATAAGCTTAATAATAATGAAATTCTGGCTTTACCAATTGCTTGGAAAAAATTTGATGTTATTATTTGAAATCCTATTACAGGTAACATTAAGAAGAATATTTTTATACCGCTTGTACCTATTTTTAATATATTTTCATCATGTGTGAATATATTTATTAAGAAAGATGGATTTGTTTGAACTATTATAGCACCAATAACGCATATAGATGTTGCGGATATGATAGTTATAAATAAAGATTCTTTTACTCTTTTATATAAGCGAGCACCATAATTATAACCTATTATAGGTTGCGATCCTTGGTTAAGACCAAATATAGGCATTAAAAATATCATTACAATACTAATTAATATACTCATAGTACCTATTGCATAATCACCACCATTTGCCTTTAGAGTTGTGTTAGCAAGTACATTTACAACACTAGAAGCTAACTGTATTGCAAATGGGGACATACCTATTGCAAAAATAGCTTTAACTATTTTTATATCCAATTTAAAATATTCTTTTTTTAATTTTAAATTACCCTTACCTTTTGTAAAATAATATATTACCCATATTGTATTTAAAGTTTGACCTATTATAGTTGCATAAGCAGCGCCTTTTATTCCCATATTAAATTCCATTATGAAAAAATAATCTAAAATTATATTAGTTATAGCACCAAGTAGATTAGTCATCATTGCTATATTTGGGCTACCATCAGAGCGTATTGAATTATTAAGACCAAAGCCAACACAATTAAATATAGCTCCCGCCATTATTATAGTTATATAATCTTTTGCATAATCATATGTTGCTGCACTAGCTCCAAATAAATTAAGTAAAAAGTCCATAAATATAAGAGTAAAGAATGTTACAATTAAAGAAACGATGATTAATAGTATAAATGAATTACCAAGTATATTTTGAGCTTCTTCAAATTTATTCTCTCCTAACTTTATTGATACTAAAGCGGCACCACCAATACCTACTAACATACCAAAAGCCATCAAAATAGTCATAAAAGGAAGTGTAAGACCAACTCCAGATATTGCTAATGCACCCACTCCTTGACCTATAAAAATTCTATCAACAATATTATATAAAACATTGATGAGCATTCCTATAATTGCAGGAATAGAAAATTTGATAAGAAGTTTTGGGATAGGTTCTATGCCTAATCTTTTTTGTTTTTCCATATAAAAACCTCCATATATTATTTTATTGTATTTTAATAATTCAACAATAATATCATAATAAATATTAATAAGCAATATATTTATTATAAAATTAATAAATTATTAATATTTGAAATTTATATAAAAATTATTTAATATTTATATATAGGAAATATTTATATTTTGGAGTGATGGAAGTTGAAAAAAATAAATTGTTATAAATGCATATATTTTTATACCACTTGGGATGAGAAAAATCCAAGAGGATGTAAATATTTTGGATTTAAGTCTAAAATGATGCCTTCACTAGTTGTTTTTAAAAGTTCAAATAATGAATGTAAAGCTTTTAAAGAAAAAAGATAATAAAATAAATGTGAATTTCTGTATAGCATAGACTGCATATTAAACATAAAAATACAATCTATGTTATACTATTATATTAGGAAGCATTTTATAAAAAAAGTGAAAAATAAATTAAAGTTTCAAAAATAAAAAGTAATATTCTTGATTTGTATTCAAGATTTTAATAAAGGATAATATAACTTACAAACAATGAGGGTGATAAGAATGAGTGATAAGTTAAAAAGGTTTAAAGAACTCTTTGAAGATGTTTTAGATAATTCATATAAACATCTAAATGACATGCAAAGAAAAGCGGTTATAAATAAAAATGGACCACTTTTGATATTAGCTGGAGCTGGTTCGGGAAAAACTACAGTTTTAGTAAATAGAATCAATCATATTTTGAATTTTGGAAGATTAAATGAAGAAAATCTTAATGATTATGGTACTGATTTTAATATTGAAAAACTAGAGGAGTTAAAGAAACAAGAAAATACAAGTATAAATGAATTAAAAGAGATTTTTGAAGATACTTCAATAAATCCAACTTCAATACTAGCAATAACTTTTACAAATAAAGCCGCTAAGGAGATGAAAGAAAGAGTAGAAATTCTTATCAATAAGGATATCTCTAATATGTGGATATTTACATTTCACTCGGCTTGTGTTCGTATATTAAGAAGATATATAGATAGAATAGGTTATACAAAATCATTTGTCATATATGATAGGGCTGATCAAATAACACTTATGAAAGAATGTATAAAAGAATTAAATTTAAATGAAAAAACTTTTGAAGCTAAAGGAATAATTTCGATAGTTTCAGATGCAAAAGATAAACTTATAACTCCAAAGGAGTTTCAAAAGATACATCAAGATGATTTTAGAATGTCTAAAATTGCGAATGTTTATAAATTATATCAAGAAAAATTAAAGGGAAATAGTGCTCTTGATTTTGATGATTTAATATTTAAAACAGTTGAATTACTTCAAAATGATAAAGAAGTATTAGATTATTATCAAAATAAGTTTAAATATGTATTAGTAGATGAATATCAAGATACTAATAAAGCTCAATATAGGTTAATAGGCTTGCTTAGTGGGAAGTATAAAAATTTATGTGTTGTGGGAGATGATGACCAATCTATATATGGTTGGAGAGGTGCTGATATATCTAATATTTTAAACTTTGAAAAGGATTTTGATAATGCAAAAGTTATAAAATTAGAACAAAATTATAGATCTACAACGACTATATTAAATAGTGCCAATGAAGTTATAAAAAATAATATTTCAAGAAAAAATAAAAAGCTATGGTCTTCTAAAGGAGAAGGCGATAAATTGAAATTATATAGAGCTGAAGATGAAAGGGAAGAATCTGATTTTATAGCTCATAGAATAGAAAAAGAAGTAAAAGAAAATGAAAGAGATTATAATGATTTTTCTATACTTTATAGAACTAACGCTCAATCTCGTGCTATTGAAGATGCTTTGATGAAGCAAAATGTTCCATATAGAATTTATGGTGGAATAAAGTTCTATGAAAGAAAAGAAATCAAAGATATATTAGCATATTTAAGAGTTGTTCAAAATCCACTTGATGATATATCTTTAAAAAGAATAATAAATGTTCCCAAAAGGGGAATTGGAAATAAGACTGTTCAAAAAATAGAAGAATTAGCTTTAGAAAGTGGAGAAAGTTTTTATTCTGTGTTGCTAGATATAGAAGAAAGAACAGATATATCTTCAAGAGCAGCAAATAAACTATCTACTTTTGCAACAATGATATCTTCTTTTATGGCTATGAAAGAAATCTATAATATAACGGATTTAATTCAAAAAATTATAGATAATACAGGATATATAAAAGTGTTAGAAGAAGTTAATGATATAGAAAGTAAAACAAGAATAGAAAATATTAAAGAATTTATATCTGTTGCTGTGGAATTTGAACAAAGTAGTGATATTAAAGATTTGGAAACTTTTTTAGCTACTATATCTTTAAGCACAGATATTGATAAATTAGATGAATCTGCAAAGGCTGTATCTCTTATGACTTTGCATAGTGCTAAAGGACTTGAATTTCCAATAGTATTTTTAGCAGGACTAGAGGAAGGTATTTTTCCTGTTACAAGAGCTATGTTTGATGAAACACAATTGGAAGAGGAAAGAAGACTTTGTTATGTTGGTATAACAAGAGCAAAGGAAACTTTATATCTAACTCATGCAGGTAGAAGAACTTTATATGGAAAAACTAATTATTCTAAAAAATCTAGATTTTTAGATGAAATACCAAATGGTTTTATAAAAAATTTAAATGATGCAAATTCATTAAAAAGAGTTAGAGCAAATGAAAAATATATAAAGAATTTTGGTCCAGGAATAGATTATTCACAAGCTAATTCATATAAAAATGAATATAAGATAAAAGAAGAAAAATTTATTGAAAATAAAGATGTAGAATCAGGTTCAAAAATAAAACATCCAACATTTGGAATAGGTACTGTTGTATCTAAAAAAGATAAGAATGTTACTATTGCTTTTGAAAATAAAGGAATAAAGGTACTTAATTTAGATTATGTTAAATTAAAAGTTTTATAAATAATATAAAAATAAATTTTACTGGGGGGGAGTTTTTATGCATAAGGATTTTGCTAAAGAATTTATTGAATTTGTTGATTTATCACCATCACCTTTTCATGTTGTAAATACATGTAAGGAATTGTTGAAAAAAGAAGGTTATGAAGAATTAAAATTAAAAGACAAATGGGATTTGAAGGAAGAAAAAGGCTATTTTGTTATAAAAAATAGTTCATCAATTATAGCATTTTATATAAACTCAAATGATATAAAAAAAGGTTTTAAAATTATAGGTTCTCATACGGATTTTCCTTCGATAAAAATAAAACCAAAGCCAGAAATGGTAGGAGAAAAAACATATTTAAAATTTAATACTGAAATTTATGGGGGTCCTATTTTAAATACATGGTTAGATAGACCTTTATCAATTGCAGGAAGAGTTTTTACAAAATCTAATGATATATTTAATCCACAAGAGTATTTAATCGATTTTAAAAGACCTATAGCTATAATTCCTAATTTAGCTATACATGTAAATCCTAAAGTTAATCAAGGAATAGAATTAAACAAACAAAAAGATTTATTACCATTGCTTTCAATGGTTGATGATAGTTTTAATAAAAATAATTTTTTAATTAAATTAACTAGTACAAATTTAAATGTGGTAGAGGAAAATATATTAGACTTTGAATTATATTTATATGATAATTCAAAGGGTTGTTTAGTGGGGTTAAATGAAGATTTTATAAGTTGTAGAAATTTAGATAATTTAGCTATGGTTCATTCTAGTTTAATGGCTCTTTTGGATTCAAATAATAAAGATAATCATAAGGCTGTTAATATGATTAGTGCTTTTGACAATGAAGAAATTGGAAGTCAAACTAAACAAGGTGCAGATTCAATGTTCTTACGAACTGTTATGAACAGAATTGCTATATCTTTAAATAATGGGGAAGAAGAATTTATAAGAGGTCTATATAACTCATTTATGATTTCAGCAGACGGTGCTCATGCACTACATCCTAATAGATTACAAGATCATGATCCAACAAATAAACCGATATTAAATAAAGGTCCAGTAATAAAGATAAGTGCAAACCAAAGATATACAAGTGATGCACATTCTATTTCAGTATATAAGAGTATTTGTGACAATAATGAAATTCCATATCAAAAATTTGTAAATCCATCAGATAAAAGAGGTGGTTCTACGATTGGACCAATATCATCATCTTTTGTAGATATTCCTTCTATTGATTTAGGAATACCAATGTTAGCTATGCATTCAATAAGAGAGTTAACAGGCACAAAAGATCTATATTTAACATATAAGTCTTTTGTAGAATTTTTCAATTTATAGATATATGTATAGATTTTAAATATTTTAATTTGTTTAGAATTTTGTTAGAAGTTTTTAAAAGAAAGTAGGATTTTTATATGTCAAAAAGAGTTGGACTTTTTTTACAAGGTGGAGGAGCTAAAGGTGCTTTTCAAGCTGGTGCTATAAAAGCATTAGAAGAAGAAAATATAGAAATTAATGTTATATCAGCGACATCTATAGGAGCAATCAATGGATATTTTTTATATACGAAAAATGTAAATAAATTAGAAAAATTTTGGAAACTAAAAGCTAATAAGTTAGCAAATCAAAATTTAAGTAAATTTGATTCCATGGAAAGCTTAACTGTAGAAAATGAAGGGTTTATAGACGAAATTAATTTACTTCCTAATTATTCTATGTTGGAAGAAGATAGATCTTTATATGTTAATTATGTAAATGTAAAAAATAAAAAATTAAACGAAATATGGCTGGATATAAAAGAACTAGATAAAAAAGAGAGATTAAAAGCTATAAAATACACTTCATTACTTCCTTGTAATAAAAAAAATAATGAAACAAGTATGGATTTTTTGAGAAGATTTGATAATAAAACATTTGGATTAGAATTTAATAAAATGCTAGATAAAGGAGTATATGAAGGTTTTAATTTAGATGGAGGAGTTATTAATAATAATTTTTTAAATCCGTTTATATTTGACAAAGTGGATAAATTATATATGATTGTTTTTAGAAAAGATTATATTATTCCTGAATATATAAAAAATACTTATTATAAAGATCAAATAATAATAATAGATCCTATTAAAGATTTTTCCAGCAAAGATACATTAAATTTTGGAGAGGAATTTTTAAATATAAGATTTGAAGAAGGTTATAAACGTGCAAAATCTAAAATAAGCAAAGCTGATTTTAAACCTTTATTTTAAAAAAGAAATAAAAGTGTATAAATAAAAGAAGGAGATATTTTAAATATCTTCTTTTTTGTACAAAAAATTAAAAAGAGGTGGTTTTATATTTTAGATATGATTATAGGAATGATAAAAAGCTTGCTTGGTTATATACATATACCAAAACATTTAAAGAAAATATTGATAAACAACGAAAATGAAAAAATATTGCATATAACAGATACTACTAGAAGTACTTTTTATGGAATAAAAAAATTGATTAAAGATATAAAACCAACATATATTATTCATACAGGAGATTTAGTAGATGATATTAAACTAGAATTAAGTCCAAGATCAGAATTTATATATGAAAAATATGTTTTGGAAATTCTTAAAATAATGTTAGATGAGAATGTTAAAAAAATATATATTGCATTAGGAAATCATGATAGAAAAAATATTATAGATAAACATATTAATAATAATTTAAAAGAAGAAGATAAAAAAAGAATAGTATTGATAGAAGATATAAAAGACTTAGAAATACAAAATATAAAATGTACATTGAGCCATTATCCACATAGGATAAAAGAACAAAATACAGATTTTAATTTTTTTGGACATAGCCTTGAATTAAAAAGTAAAATAGAAGATGAAAAAATTTATTTAAACGGACTTGAAAATATAAATATAATATTCTTAAAAGAGAGAAATATTATCAAATTGCAATATCCATATGGCACAGATGATAATAGAACAAAAAAAGGAAAAATTGGACTTTAGGGGGGGAGTTTTTTATGATTTCTATAATAAGAAAAGGGCCTAGGTTTATAATGATGGAAGTTGATGATATAGAAAATATGAAAGATTATTTTTTAAATAATTTCAAAGCTTTACATATGGGAAGTTTAGCGCAAGCTTTTGATATGACAGGCGAAGGTTACAGTGTTTTATTTTTAACGAAAAATATGAAAAATGCTAAAAAATTAAATGATTTAGAAGAAATCATAATATTTGAAGATGATATAGATTATGTACTTACAACTATTATAGATAACAAGCAAGCATTAAATATAAATAGAGTTAGAGTTGCACCAAGAATAATACTTATGAGGTTACTTGGAAATAGGGATAAAATAATTGATCAAATTAAAACTGAATATGAAAGCGAAGAAGGAAGTTTCTTAGAATTAATAAATGATTTTGACCATAAGGGTACGATTTTAGGATTTACAAAAAAATCATTGAATAAAAATATGTGTGTAAATGATTTAGAAAATAGAGCTTTATTTATAAAAAATAGAAGTGGATATTTAATTAAGCATTTTAGGCTAGATGCATTAAGATATATAAATGAAGGTTTAGATAAAAAAGATTGGTACGAAATGGAAATAAGAATTTATGATATGTATGAAGCATATGATTTACATTATCAAAGAGTGATGAAGATTATCGAAATTTTGGAATTAGGACTTATTTTAGGGGAAGCATGGACAAAAGATTATCCTAGATTATTTATGGCTGTTGGAGTTTATAGATTAAGATTTTTTAGTTTTTTAGATCCAAAAGAAATAAAAAAGATTTTAATTGGATTAGAATATTTGGAAGATGGAACTAGGATTTGTGATTATGATTTGTATTACAAAAGAAAGAAAATAAATTGGACGGATATAAAAGAGGAAAAGCTAAAATTTAGGAAAGAAATTGGTTTAGAAAATAGAAAAAGAATAGTCAGTAGAATAACAAAAGAGATAAAAGAAGAATTGCTCAAAAATGATGAAGATGTAAGAAAAACAAGAATTTATTAATATTATTGTATCAAATAAAGTAAGCTATTGCATAAAGAATCTTATATATAATATTTTTTTAAATTTTTACATTATATATAGTCTTTTTTTATTGCAATAGCTTACTTTACTTTATTTTAATTTATATTGTTTTTATAAACTAAGTTCTTTATTTGAGTTTCTATCTTCCATAGATTTCATGACTTTTAAAATTACCTTATCAGCAGTTTCAAATGCTTCTTTTGCAAGTGTACCTAAATTTCTTATACTTTCTTCACATGTTTCACCAACGATACCATTGTAAGAAGGTGCAAATAAGCTATTTTTGGCAAGTAATGCAGATTGAACTGCTACAGAAGCAGATGATGATAATTTAAGAGCACAGCCTTCTTTAGCACCATCACAAATCATACCAGATGTGTTAGCAAGAACATTATCTATAACCATATCTATTTGATCATAAGTACATCCCATTAACCATGCTATTGCAACTCCAGAACCTGTACCAGCAGCAACACCACAAGCACATAAAGCAGAAAGTCTTCCAATAAAATGCTTAATATAGCTATTCATTAAATGACTTATAGCAACAGCTTTAGCTAGATTTTCATCACTAACTTCAAACATATTTTTATATGCTACAATAGGTAAAATGGCAGTAAGACCATTGTTTCCACTACCATTACTACTCATAACAGGGATAACCATACCAGACATTCTTGCATCAGAAGCTCCAGCTGTTAGCATCATCGCATCTGTCATCAAATCGTTTTTTAGATAATTATCTTCAACTGATTTTTTTATTCCAAAGCCAACACCCATACCAGTTTTTTTAGTTAAACCTATGTTAGCAATATGTTCATTCATATTAACACCATCTAACATAAATTTTATATCATTTAGTTTTAATTCTTCAACCTCTTTTATAATATCTCTTATACTCATATCAAATAGTGGATTTCTTTCTATTTTAGAATGATTTGATTCTTCTGTTTTTGTTTCTAATATTATTTCATCATTTTTCTTTATAAATACAAAATTATTATGTTTTTTCATAATTATAACATTTGCTTTATTATGTTTTCCTTTTATATTTGCTTCAATATATATTTTTTCAGATGTATCTTTTATATCTATTGTAACTTTATTTAATGCAATTAGTTTTTTTGCTTCATCTCTTTGTGCATCAGATACAGTTTCTAAAACTTTAAGATCTTTAGAGCTATCTCCACCACAAGCTCCAATAGCACCTGCTGAAACTAGTCCAACTTCTTCGCAATTTGGAATCCCAACAGAAAGACCATTTTTATATATATTTGGACCAACTATTATATCAAGTTTTTCTATGCTGTCATCAGAAATTAATTCTCTAGCTTTGGCACATGCAAGAGCAACAGCAACTGGTTCTGTACAACCTATTGCAGGAACTACTTCAGCGTTTAATGTTTCTAATATAATATTTTTAATATTCATTTTAATACCTCCAGATAGTTATATAAAATTTTCATTGATATGTATAAAAATTTTATGAATAATAATTTTGTAGTGTAAAAATATTTATATTAAAAGATAAAGCATTAAACATACCATAAATAAAATAAAAAACAAAATTTTATTTTATTTATTATAAATTCTTTATAATTATTGAGATTAAAGGATTAAAAATTTGAAATAATAATCATTTTTATTTTACTTATTTAAATTAAAAAAAATAAAATCTCAATTTGATACAAAAAAACGTTTTTTAATATCAAATTGAGATTTTATTCTCAAAATAAGAAAATGAAAATTTATATTTTATATTTTAAATTCAACTCATCTAATTTAGATTTATCTAAAGCTATGTTACTTCCTATTGTCGTTAAAAAATCACCTGTTAAAATAGAATCTACACCACCTTGCAATAGTTTAATATCATTATTTTTTAGAGCAGATCTTCCGCCTGCTATTTTGATTCTTTTTTTAGGCAATATGAATCGGTAAATAGCAAAATATCTCAATATTGTATCCACACATAATATTTTTTTGTTTTCAAATTCAGTATTTTTTATAGGATTTAATATATTTATAGGTATTGTTGTAGGATTTATTTCTTTTATTTCATAAGCCATTTGAATTCTTTGTTCATTTGTTTCACCTAGACCCCAAATACCACCACAGCATATTTCAAGTCCTGCATCTTTAGCGTTATTTATAGTACTTAAACGATCATTATATGTATGTGTAGTACAAATGTTGATATAATTATCCATAGAAGTTTCTATATTATGATGATATCTTATAACACCTGAATTTTTTAATCTGATAGCTTGATCTTTTTTTAGTAAGCCAAATGAAGCACATAATTTTAAGTCGGTATTAGTTTTTAGATTTTTGTATATTTCCTCCAATTTATTCAAATCATTATTATTTAAATTTTTACCGCTAGAAACTAAAGAAAATCTATCTACTTTTTGAGAATCTATTTTACATGCTTGTTTTAAGATTTTATCAAGAGTAAGTAATTTATAAGTGTCTATATTTGTATTGTACTTTGAAGATTGGGCACAAAATTTACAGTCCTCACTACAATTTCCCGATTTTACATTCATTATAGTGCATAAATCTATGTAATCACCTATGTATTTCTCTCGGATTTTATTTGCGTATAGAAGTAGGGTTTTTAAATCATTATAATTTATTAATTCTAATGCAATATTTTTTTCGATACCAATACCTGTTTTTAAAACATTATCTAATTCTTTTATTATATGCATTTTAAAGCCTCCTTTGTAGAATGGATATAAATAATTTGAACATAAAAATTTAGGTTAACCTAAAAAATAAATATGTTAACATTGATTATAAAAAAAAGAATGATATTTGTCAAATATCATTCTTTTTATATTTGTAAATTATAATTAAAAATCTATATAAAATTAGAAAGCTTATAATCAATTTATATTTATTTTAATATAAAATCACAAGAATTATTATTGTTATAAATATACAAATTAAAATTTTTATAGTTTAATTCAAAATTGCAAAAACTTGAATATAAATCAATATCTCTTAGTATATGAATAGTAGCAATAGTATTAGATTTAGTCAGTCTTATTATAATTCCTCTAACTTTATTAAATTGTAATCTTGAGTATTTATTATCTTCAATATCCAAATTAAGAGTCTTATAGTTTAAATCTATAAATAAATCTATATCAGCTAGATCTTCTTTAATTATTCTTGTTTCAAATTCAGTTTTTAAATTTAAATTAAAATAGTTTTTCATATTTATCACCCATTTATGTTTTTTAAAGCTTTTCCATTTAAATAATTGCATAAATCGCCTTGTTTATAGTTTTTTTCTTGCATTGTAAATTCTATATCATCTTTTATTTTCCACCATGATGTATTCCAATTGCAAAATAATGTATCTTCTTTTGGAGCTCGGCCTAAAAGTCTATGAATAACAATATCTTTTGATAAATATCTTAAAAATCTTATAACTCTTTTTTTATAATCATCTAAACTTATTAAATTTAATTCATTATTTAAAAATTCATTAGCCATCATCGAATTTTTGGGTATATATAAAGAATGAAGTTTAACTCCAGTTATTTTTAAAGATGATAAAATTTTTGCAGCTTCAATAATATCATCTTCATCATCAAATGGTAAATTAAGTATTAAATGAGTACAAATCTCAAAATCATATTTTTTAATCATTAATACTGCATCGATATATTCAGCTAACGTATGACCTCTATTTATTTTTTTTAATGTTTTATGGTTTATACTTTGAAGTCCAAGCTCTATAGAGATGTTTACATTGGAGGTTTTTTTTATTTCATATAGAAATTTTAAGTAGTCCTCATTTATAGAATCAGGTCTAGTTGATATACTTATTTCTACTATATTTTCAACCAAAGCTTCTTTTATATATTTTTTAAAATCTGAAAGTGGTAAATAGGTATTTGTATAATTTTGAAAATAGGCTATAAATTTATTAGCCTTATATCTTTTACCCATATAATCCATGTTTTTTGAAAGTTGTTCTTTAACTGTTAATTGATTATCTAATGATTCAAATCCAGTTGCTATATCTGCGCAAAAACTACAGCCATTATTTCCAAGAATACCATCTCTATTTGGACATGTAACAGGTAAGTTTATAGGAAGTTTATAGACTTTTTCACCATATTGATTTTTTAGATAATCAGAATATTTATAATAAATAGTGTTCATAATTTTTTATCCTTTCATTGGAATTTAACTAAGTGCATTTAAAATTATAATATAACATAATAATATGTGCAAATTTATTGATGTATATCAATAAATTTGATAAAAAATAAAATATTTAATTGAAAATGGCATAAGGTTAATGATAATATATATTTATGCAAATAACACCCAATGAAATTTGTATAAATATATATTAATTATTTGACAAATAGAATGCGATATCGTATTATTATGATATTAAGATTTATGTTTTGGAGGAATTTATATGGATAATTATAAGAATAATCCCGCTTGTTTTGAGGAAAATGCTGATTTATTAAAAGCATTATCTCATCCAGTTAGGCTATGTATAGTTAAAGGTCTTATTGAAAATGGGGAAAGTAACGTTTCAAATATGCAAAATTGTTTAGATATGCCACAATCGACGATATCACAACATATATCTAAACTAAAAGCTTGTAAAGTTATAAAAGGTTATAGAAATGGACTTGAAATAAAATACAAGGTTGAAAATGAAAAAATTATAGAAATTGTGAAAATTTTATTTTAGTAAGTAAATTAAAACTAAGATTATTTTTAATTTATTTTTTAGGTAGTAAAATACTACCTTATTTTTTAAAGTGTAAATCGTTAAATTGCAATAAATGAATATTAGAGCTATAAATTATCCATTAAAATGAAATCATATACAAGGAGGGGTATTATGAAAATAGTTATTGTAGGTGGTGTTGCAGGGGGTGCTACAGCAGCAGCTAGACTTAGAAGACTTGATGAAAAATCTGAGATTATAATGTTTGAAAGAGGGGAATATATTTCTTTTGCAAATTGTGGCTTACCATATTATATAGGTGGAACAATAAAAGAAAGAGATGCTTTGTTGGTACAAACTATAGAAGGAATGTCTAAAAAGTTTAATTTAGACATTAGAAATTTAACTGAGGTATTAAAAATTAATAGAGATGACAAAATGGTAGAAGTTAAAAATTTAAAATCTGGCGAAATATATAAAGAAAGTTATGATAAATTAATTCTTTCTCCAGGTGCAAATCCAATTAAGCCTAAAATAGAAGGTATTGAAAACTGTAAAAATTTATTTACATTAAGAAATATACCGGATACTGATAAAATTAAAAACTATGTAGATAAAAATAAACCTAAAAAAGCAGTAGTTATAGGTGGTGGTTTTATAGGTATAGAAATGGCAGAAAATTTATACGATTTAGGATTAGAAGTGTCTATAGTAGAAATGGCAGATCAAATAATGGCAAATATAGATTATGAAATGGCTTGTATATTGCATGAACATATTGAATCTAAAGGTATAAAATTAATTTTAAAAGATGGAGTTAGTTCGTTTATAAACGAAGGAAAAAATATAAAGCTTTCTAGTGGTAAGATATTAGATAGTGATTTAATAATACTATCAATAGGTGTCTTTCCAGAAAATAAATTGATAAAAGATGCTAAATTAGATATTGGTGAACGTGGAGGTATAGTTGTAGATGAATATCTAAGAACTAAAGATGAAGATATTTATGCTATAGGTGATGCTATAGAGGTAAAAGATTATATACTAAATACAAAAACAATGATACCGTTAGCATGGCCTGCTAACAGACAAGGTAGAATTGTTTGTGATAATATATATGGTAAAAATATAAAATATAATGGGACACTTGGAACTTCAGTTGCAAAAGTTTTTGATATGACTGTATCGTCTACTGGGTTAAATGAAAAAATTTTAAAGCGCTTAAATAAAAATTATGATGTAATTCACATACATCCAGGTTCACATGCAGGATATTACCCAGGAGCTTTTCCAATTGCTTTAAAACTAACTTTTAGCAAAGATGATGGAACTATTTTTGGTGTGCAATCAGTTGGGTATAAAGGTGTGGAAAAAAGAGTTGATGTGATTGCAACAGCAATAAAAGGGGGGCTTAGGGTATATGACTTATCAGATTTAGAATTGGCTTATGCACCTCCATATTCTTCAGCTAAAGATCCTGTTAATATGCTTGGATATGTATCGACTAATATTTATGAAGGAATTTATGAACAAGTACAGTATTATCAAATAGATGAAATTATAAAAAATGGTGGAGTATTGGTGGATGTAAGAGATATAATGGAAAGAGATATGGGATATATAGAAGGTTCTATAAATATTCCTCTATCAGAGCTTAGAGAACGATTAAATGAATTAGATAAAAGTAAAAGAATCTATGTAACTTGTCAAGTTGGATTAAGAGGATATTTGGCAGTTAGGATATTGAACCAAAATGGTTTTAAAGCTATAAATTTAGATGGAGGATATAGAACTTATTCATCTGTGTATGGTTCCAATATATTAAATAGTTGTGATATGGATATAGATGATAGTGGTGTTGCTCATATGGTTTGTAATGATAAAGAAATTGATGTTCATGTTAATATAGATGCATGTGGGCTACAGTGCCCAGGACCAATTAAGAAGGTATTTGATTCGATAAATAACATGAGCAAAGGTCAAATTTTAGAAATACATGTAACAGACCCTGGGTTTACAAAAGATATAAAAGCTTGGTGCAAAAAAACCGGAAATATTTTATTAAAAACTGATTTTGATGGGAGTAAATTTAAAGCGTTAATACAAAAGGGTGAAAAATTAAAAATTACTAATCAAAATCAAATATGTGAAACTAAAATTAAAGAAAATGCTACATTGGTTGTATTTAGCCAAGATTTAGATAAAGCTATGGCATCATTTATAATCGCAACAGGTGCTGCTTCAATGGGTAAGAAAGTTACTATGTTTTTTACATTTTGGGGTCTTAATATACTTAGAAAGAATCAACATATTCATGTGAAAAAAGATGGTCTAGAAACAATGTTTTCTAGAATGATGCCAAGAGGAGTTTCAAATCTTCCTATTTCAAATATGAATATGCTTGGTATGGGATCGAAGATGATAAAGCATGTTATGGAAAAGAAAAATGTAGATAGTTTAGAGACTCTTATGAAAAATGCTATGGATATGGGAATTAAGTTAGTTGCTTGTACAATGTCTATGGATGTAATGGGAATAAAAGAAGAAGAACTTATTGATGGAGTAGAATTTGGTGGAGTAGCTTCATATCTTGGTGAAGCTGAAGACTCAAATTTAAACTTATTTATATAAATTTAAGATTTAAATTTCATATATTAATAAAAACCCTATATAATTATTTTGGTTCTTTGTCAAATGGTGTTGGTGAAGAATTTTAGCAAGAAAATAATGTAATCTTTTAAGGTAGTATGAAAATGAAAAAACTCATTTTTATGCTACCTTTATTTTGTTAATAGATGAAATATCCATATTTATA
>JAOARY010000016.1 GCA_025210335.1 Peptostreptococcaceae bacterium
ATATGATACTATTCTGCCTATATAAAAAAAGTTCACAATAGGAATTAATAAACATAATCTTAATATAATTCTTTTTACTTTCTGCAATTTAAATGCGTTTACAAAAAAATCAATACCAACAAGCTCTTTATCATTATCTTCATATTTTTCTAATGATCTTCCCAATATAAAATCTAATGATACTTCAAAATAATTTGCAAATATCAATAATGTATTTATATCTGGTTTTGATTCTCCAAGCTCATAAGACACTATTTTTTCTTCAGAAATATTAGTTTCTTTAGCCAAATCTTCTTGGGTTAATGTATATTTATTTCTTAGATTTTTGAGTCTTTCTTTAAACATCAAAGCCTCCTTTCTTTTAATTTAAATATAATTTGAATTTATATATTAAAAATACTATTAAAAGTATTTTTAACTTTTGTGTAAAATATTTCTCTAGTAGACATAAATATAAGCCAAGATTTATCCTCGACTTCAATTTTAGTTATTATTTCTTTTTGATTTTAAGAATTCTTTAAATTCTTTTAATCTCATTATTTAAATTCTACCTTTCTTTTCTTTGAAAAATAATAAATTTTTTAAATTTTTCAATTTGATTGTACTCAGATTCAGACCAATCTAAATCATTTTTACTAGCACATTTTTGATTTTCTATTGCACAATCTTTAATATCGGTTCTTCCTACTAAATAATCTATTGATACTCCAAAGAAAATAGATATATTTTTAAGCATACTTATGTTTGGTTCTCTTTGTCCCAACTCATATTTTGAAATAGCTGTATCTCTTATATTTAATATTTTAGATAAATCTCTTTGAGTCATTTTAGAATTCTTTCTTAATTCTTTAAGTCTTTTTGCAAACATTTTAAAACCACCTCTATTTCTAAGAAATTATATAAAAATATTAATAACATCTATTTTTTTAATATACATCATCAAAACCTCTTTTTATTTTTAGATAGTTTTTGAAATTTTTTATCTCTTTAAGTTCATCTTTACTCCAATGTTCAATAACACACTCGTTAGATAAACCTAAAAGGTTATCTACAGAACAATTAAGCACTTTAGACAATTTACATAAAATTTCTAAATCAATCCCTTTAGTGTATCCTCTTTCCCAATTTGATATTACTTGTGGAGAAACACATATTTTTTTAGAAAGTTCTCTTTGTGTCATATCTTTAATCTTCCTATATTTTTTTAGCTCAAATAAAAAGTTATTTTTATTCACTCAAATCACCTTTTTAAATTTCTATTTTTTATTTAATAATTCTTTTTATTTTGAGAAATTCTTTAAATTTTCGAATTTCATCTAGTTCCTCTGCATTCCAATCCTCGTCTATAACTATACTTTTAGATTTATTGTTTTGAAAAAAATACTCTCTATCTAATAAATAGTCCATTGATATATTGAAATAATCAGCAATTAACAAAAGCTTTTCAATTTCAGGTGAATTTTTCTTCCAAATATCCAGACTCCCTTTTTGAAAACCAATTATTTGTTCAAGGTTAAATAAACTCAATCCTTGTTCTTTGCACAAAATTTGTATTTTTTCTAAGATATTAAATTTTAACTCTTTATCTTTTTCTATTTTAACAATTTCTTGTTCTTGTTTTCTATTAGAATTACTATTTTTTATGTTACTAAGTCCTAATAAATAGTCTGTCGAAACTAAATAATAATTAGCTATAGATTTTAGAACTTCATAATTAGGTTGTCTTTTATCCGTTTCATATTGACTATATCTAGCACCAGACATATTTAAGGTTAAACACAATTGTTTTTGAGTTAAGTTATTTTCTATTCTTAATGTTTTTAATCTATTCCCTAACAAAATAAAAAACCTCCTATTTAATATTACTATTAATTATTATAAAGCTAATATTATGAGCTATTCAAGTATTTTATTCACAATAATGTAAATATATTAATTATGCAGATGTTAAAATAAATAGCTAAATCAAATAATTCAGCTATTTAAGTTTAAAACCAATTGTAATATTATTTTATAAGTAAAAAATTCATAAGTTTTATATTAAATTAACTTTTTATTGATCATTTCTTTTGGATTTTATAAACTCTTTAAATTTTTCAATTTCAGCTAGTTCGTCTTCTGTCCATGCTCCATCATGATGAGCTGCTATTGTTTCTTTAGTTTCTAATGTATTAGTTTTTATATTTGTTCTATCTAATAGATAATCCGTTGAAACTTCAAAAAAATCTGCTATTTTATTTAGAGTTTCAAAATCTGGTTGTCTTTTACCTAATTCATATAAAGATAATGCTGATCTAGTAATATTTAATTTTTCTGCTAATTCAGCTTGTGTTAAACTCAATTCTTTTCTAAGTAGTTTCATTTTTTCGCTTAGCATTAAAAAAACCTCCTCAAGATTAAATTATAATCTACAAAGCGAAGCAATACAGCAAATGCTACAATTTGTATAAAAAAAATATATTTTTCTATTGACAGCTACATTTTGTAGAGTTAGAATGTAAATAGATAAAGTTACAATATGTAGCCAGGAGGTTTTATTATGAAAAGAATTGCACTTTTAAAATTGAGACAATCTTTTGGAATGACTCAAAAAGAAGTAAGTGAACTAGTAAATATAAATCGTAGCTATTATGGTCATATTGAAAATGGGGTAAGAAATCCGAGTTTGGATATTGCTACAAGTATATCAAAACTCTTTAAAGTTTCAATTGAAGAAGCTTTTCCGAACGATATTTTTTTTGCCAACAAAAGCTACATTAAGAAGCAATAAATTTTAAATTTTTAAAAAGAATAAATAAAAAGGAGATTCTTATATGTTAAAAAAACAAAGAGAAATTAAGTCAGACAAATTAAAAGAATATTTAAATGAAATGGGTCTTTATGATAAATCAAAGAATAGTTCTAAAATCCATAAAGACCTACCATTAAATATATTTACATTTAATTCAACAAATTATAAAGAGGAGGCTTTAAATTGAAAACAGATTTTAGAAACATAAAAAATACAGTTAGAGAAACAATTAAAAAATCTTCTATGGGCTCTATGACAAAAGAGCAAATAGATGAAAAGGTCGAAAAAATAATGTTATCAAGCGTAAGAGGTTACAAAGAATATATAGAGAAAAAAAGAGGTGAAAAATAATGATTTTATGCCCGTTGGATACTTGCAAACATAATGATAATGGAATGTGTTTAAAAAATGATGTTGTCTTAGATTTAAAAATTCTAAAGGATGGATCAGAAAACTTACTTTGTAAAATGTATATTTTTAAAAAAGAGCAAAAAAATAAATCTTCCTTTCAGTTTCCTGGCAGTCACTAAAGAAGATTTATTCCTAAAGAATATAATTTAAACATTTGTATGAAATACGCTTGTTTAAATTACTATTCTTTTATTATAAATGATTTTAAATAAAATTACAACAACAAAGGAGCGTTAAAATGTGTAATTCGAATAAAGAAACAACATTAAAAGGATTAGTAAAAAGAATGGAAAAAGAAATAGAAA
>JAOARY010000017.1 GCA_025210335.1 Peptostreptococcaceae bacterium
GACAAGATAAAAGCAGATAAAGAAAATACTTTGATTGTAGATGATAAGGAAAAATCAAAATATGTAGAGAAAGAAAAGCTTGATGATGCTAATAAAAATATCTCTGATTATAAAAAAGAAATTAAAAAAAGAGATGGTCAGCTAAAAGATTTACAAGATAAAGTTAAAGAGGATACAGATTTAAGCAAAGAAATAGAAATATTAAAAGAGGAAAATCGAAAAACAACTGAAAAATATGAAGCAGATTTAAAAGAAAAAGATTTTAATTATGCACTAGAAAGAGCTTTAACTGATTCTAAGGTGAAAAATCCTAAAGCAGTTAAGGCTCTTTTAAATTTAGATAATATTAAAGTTGATGGTGATGATCTAATAGGATTTAAAGACCAAATAGAAAAGTTAAAAGAAAGTGATTCTTATTTATTTAATGTAGAAGATAACAACTCTGGAGGGACTGGAAACATAACTCCAGTAGATAACAATACAAATAACAATAATGACAGTTTGGGTGCAATGTTAGCTAAACAAAAGATGGAAGCACAAAAGATAAATGATGATCAAAAGAAATTCTTTGAATAAAATTCTTTATCATTTATTTTTTTATTTTTTATAAATTATAAGGAGGCAACCAAATGAGCTTTGAAAGAAAAAGAACCGTATTTGGAGAAAACAAAACTATTTTAGAATTTGCAGGAGAATTATTTCAAAATGCAATGGTTAAGGTTACATCCTCTGATTTTCAAATAAAAGAGGGTAAAAAACTACTAAAAGCAGGTACTATATTAAGCAAAGAAGGAAAAGTTGTAAATGATGCTACTGCTTTTGGAATAGTTTATAGGGATGTTAATTTAACTTATTCAAATGGTACAGAAACAGTACCAGTAACTATATTTGGTTTTGTAAAAGAAAGTGCTTTAGAAGTTAAACCAAGCCAAGAAGCTAAAAATTCAATGAAAATGATTATGTTTATGTAAAGGGAGGATATTATAATGCCAATAAATTTTACTGATTTTATAAATGCAAAGGAAGTAGCAACATATATCAAGGAGTTAAAACAAGAATCTATAATAGGTGAATCTTTATTTCCAAGAGAAAAACAATTAGGCATGGAATTAAAGTATATAAGAGGTGCTAAACAAAAACCAGTAGTTTTAAAACAATCTAATTTTGATGTAGCTGTTAAAATTAGAGCATTAAGAGCAGAGGTTAATGATGCAACTAAAAGAATGCCATTTTTTAAAGAAAGTGTACTGATAAATGAAGAAGATAGACAACAATTACTTTTAGCTATGATGGCAGAAAATAAAAATATGATAAATATGATAATTGCTAAAATATTTGATAATTATAAAGCCTTAGTTGATGGTGGAGATATGCAAATGGAAAGAATGAGAATGCAATTATTATCAAATGGAACAATAAATATTATTTCAAAAGATGGAGATATAACTCTTGATTTTGAAGTACCAAATGAACATAAAGAGGTATTAGCAGGTACTTCAAGATGGAGCAATCAAGAAGCTGATATAGTAGGCGATATAGAAAGATGGAAAAGAGCAATTAGAGATGATGGATATGAAACACCTACACGTATGATATTATCCTCTAAAACTTTTTCTTATATAACATCTAATAAAGCTATAAGATTTGATATAGATAAAGATGGTAGTAAAATACTAACTGAAAGCATAGTTAAAAATTATTTAAAAAATAAATTAGAAATATCAGTAGCTTTAGTAAGTGGTAGCTATAAAACAGAGGATGGAACAGATATTAAATACTATCCAGATGATAAAATAACACTTTTACCAACTGGAACATTAGGAAAAACATATTATGGAACAACACCAGAAGAAGCAGATAAGATGTTTGGTTCTAAATTAGATTGTGAAATAGTAAGAACAGGTATAGCAATAACAACATTAAAGAAAGCAGACCCAGTAACAGTACAAACAAAAGTATCACAACTAGGTATGCCAAGTTTTGAAAGAGCTGATGAATGTTTCTTTGCAACAGTAAACTAAATAATAATAAAAAAACTTATTAAGAGGATTTAGACCTCTTATTTTTATTTCTAAAATATATCTAAAGAGATTCTATAAAAGGATCTCTTTGATATTTAAATATAAGTACCAGGATAAAAATTATTTTTTATAAAATATGAAAGGATGATTAAAATGGCTAGAGCAAAACAAATTAAAGTAATGGCACTTGTTAATATTAAACATGATAAAAATTTCTATAAGGTTAATGATGAATTTAAATTAAAAGAAGATGAAGCTAAAGAATTAAGTCAAAGAGGCTTTGTATCTTTATTAGAGGATGTAAAAAAAGATGATGAAGAGAATGATAACAACGATGATGATAACGATGAAAACGATGGAGAAAATGAAAAATAATGAGTAGTTCTTTAATAGAGAAATTAAAATTTAATCTTCAAGAAAAGAAATATCCTCTATTTGAAGATGAAGAACTACAAATGTTATTAGAAAACAATGATAATGATTTAAATAAAGCTAGTTATGCAGGTTGTTTAATGAAAGCAGATGCAAATGATGGAATAGAAATAGCAGGTATTAAAATAGCCTCTAATAGAGATTATTGGTTAAGCCTAGCTAAACAATTTAAAAAAATTTCTAAGCCTTGTTATAAAACCAGTATGAAAAGAGTTGATGAAATATGAGTATAAACACTAAAGCAATAAGTAAAAAGATAGCAGTTTCATTAAATAACAACGGTATTAATAAACCTATAACTATTTATAGACAAGGAGTCAATGAATTTAATGAACCTCTTGGAGAAATAGAAGTTTGTACAGTAAGTGGCTATTTACGTGAATGTAAAAACAAACAAACTAATTTGACTATTAATTTAAGTGATGGAGGTAAATTAGTTAATAGATACAAAGAAAAATTATTAGTTTCATCAAATATAAATAGCAGAAAAATAAAAGAAAATGATATTTTTTATTATGAAAATAAAAAGTATAAAATCATAGATCTAGGAAA
>JAOARY010000018.1 GCA_025210335.1 Peptostreptococcaceae bacterium
GTTGTTTCCGAAAATCACTGTTGTGATTTATTTATAACCTACTGTTTAATTTTCAAAGTTCATTTTGTGTTTTGTGTTTGCCTCGTTGTCGAGGACAAGTAATAATATATCACCTTTAAAACATTTCGTCAACACTTTTTTTTAAAGTTTTTATTATTTTTATATTTTCTAGAGTTACACGCTCTAAGACTCTATATTTAATCTTATTTAAAATTTTTTTGTGCATTCAGTTGAATATTTATATCTATGATTGAAAAAAATAATATTAAAATCTATAATTTTCTATTTATTATTAAAAAGGTGGTGCTCTTATGAATGATAAATTAAATCATTTAAAAAAATTATATCAAGATGGATATAGATGTATTTATTATGATTCTACTAACCAAAATACATTTTCTGTATATCTAAAAAATTTTGAAATGGAAAGAAGTGAAGTAGTAGAATTACAAGATTCTACAGAATTTGATGAGTTAAGATCGTATATAGATGGTTTTAATTTTAGATAGTCATAAAATCCTTAAAGGAGCCAATAGGCTCCTTTATGAGAAAGCAAAAATCTCTAAGACTCTGCTCTCTTATTTAATTAAGCTTTACTTTATAATGCACTTTCTTTAGTAAGATTGTTTGCTATTTTTTTTATAAGATCCATTAATTCTTTTCTTTGCTTTTCATCTTTGTCTATTCTATCTATATATTGATCAAAGTATAATATTTTTTTATTTTCCATTTTATCACATCCTATATTCAGTATGTATTCTTATATTTCTATTTTTTTATCTTTATTTCCTTCTTTAATTTGTAAAATTTTTGTTATAAAAAAGTTTTTCTTTAAAAGAATCTTAAATGTAAACTTTTTTGAAACTCATAACGAAAATTATATTTATCCATAGCTTAAATAGGGATATACTTTACTATTCGTTATGAAAATAAATTATGTTTATTTAAATTTTACTCAAATATAGTCTGTGTTATACTTTCATTTACGAATTTAATGATTTTATCTCTAACTCCTTTAAATCATTTATTATATCTATAAATTTCTCATCTTTCTTGATTAAATCAAATTCTGGTTGCTCAAAAATCTTAAATATATTCTCATATAAATTCATTGTTATTTTACGTTCTCCTCTTTTAAGTTCATTAAAGCACCAGATAGAATTAAATTCTCTTAGTTTATTAATATCATTAATTTTCATGTTTTCTATCATATTTTTAAGCATATCAATTGCTTTTTCCTTTTCATTAAGAAGTAGATACATTTGGGCAAAATTTAAGTACTCTGGTGATAAATCCCAAAGTGAATCTTCTTCAGAAGAAATAATTTTTTTTATATTAATAGCTAAATTGTAATATTTTTCTACCATATTTAAATCTTTTTCATATTTAAGATATGAATTAGCTAATCCCATACATACATGACTCACATCATTTATACCTTTATATAGCTTAGTTTGAAATAATTCTCTACCTTTCTTTAATTCATTTTTTCGAATATATATACTTGCAAGTATATCATTTGGTTCAAGTTCAGTTTTATAAATTTTATTTAAAACCTCTATAGCTTTATCTTCCTCTCCAATTAATGGGTAAAGAGCTCCAAGTTGAAATAATGCTTCCTCAACTGATTTTGTTTCTGTACAATTTTTGGCTACATCTTCAAATAACTCAATGGCATAAGCTATCATATCCATTATTTTCTTCTCATCGCTTCCCTTCCATGAATAAATAGTAAATAAAAAAGCTATTCTAAGTTTCAAATAATAGCTTGATGGATATTTTAATATATATTCTTTGCTTTTATCTATTACTTTATCTAGATCACCACTACTAAATATCTTCTCATATTTACTAAATATTTTCATTACTTCCTCATCTGAAATTTCAATCTTAAAATTCAATAGTTTATCTATGGAAACATTGAAAAAAGTCGCAAGAATAGGCAGTAAAGTTATATCTGGATAAGAAATTCCACTTTCCCATTTTGATACTGCTGCTGTTGATACGCCAATAAACTTTCCTAATTGATCTTGAGTAATTTCTTTTTCCTTTCTTAGTTTAAAAATAACTTCACCTATTGATAGTTTATTCATACTTTATCACTCCATAGTTTTATTTAAGGCCTTATACACCTAGTATAGCCTAATATTATCTCTATACCAATGGATTCATAGTTGAGTATTGCATTAGAAATTTAACCATAGGTTAAGTTACTATAAATTATATAATTTCCTTAAGCATAAAAAAGGAAATACAGTAACTTTAGACGAAGGAAGAATATATTATGAGGGAAATTTAGATAAATAGATTTATTTTACAGTAAAGGAGATCTGATGTTTTATGAAAAAAAGAAACTTTATAACTTATATTGTATTCTTAACTATTTTTGCAATTCATATTTTCGGTTCCACTAATAATATTTCCACTGGACAAATTCAAAAAATTTATAAAAAATCTCAAAACCAGATTATTTATACGATAAAATTTAATGACTTGAAAATGATGTGTTCTAAAAATATATATTCTTCAATAAAAAAAGACAAAGAATATATTGTAACCTATAAATACAATGTGATTTTTCCAAACTTTATTTTTATAAAAAATATAAAAATTATTAATTGATATATCCACATACTAAAAAGATGGTTATTGTAGAGTAGGGAGATGATTTCTCATCTCCCCCTCATCAAACCGTGCATGCGGTTTTCCCGCACACGGCTTTACGATATTCTTCTTTCTATTGCATTCAGTCTTTAATCGACTTTGGCAATTAGATATAGTTTTTTTAAGCATAAAAAAAGATTACGTGGCTACGTCCTACTCTCCCAGGGGGCTTCCCCCCAAGTACCATCGGCGCTAAGGAGCTTAACTTCTGTGTTCGGAATGGGAACAGGTGTATCCTCCTTGCTATAATAACCACATAATCTTTTGAGTTGTAAGTATTAGATTAATACTCTGAAAATTGAGCAGATTTAAAATTTGGTTAAGTCCTCGATCTATTAGTATTCATCAGCTGAACCCATTACTGAGCTTACACCTTGAACCTATCAA
>JAOARY010000019.1 GCA_025210335.1 Peptostreptococcaceae bacterium
ATTTTTAGTAAGAAATGTGATAGTATTAATGTGTAGATACTGATGTTAAAAATAAACAAACGTTGAAACTGTCTTCATTGAACCCTTACATTTTATGTTTTGAAATTTGCAGTGGCTACCAATACCTTCCCATCAACTAAAGCATTGAACCCTTACATTTTATGTTTTAAAATTTAAAATAATTCTAAAAAAATTGTACTATGCTTACATTAATATTTAGGTGTTTTTTTATGTCCAAAAATTAAGACTTATATAGAACTCTCAAAACAAATATAATATTTTGTTTTGAGAGTTTTTTATTGGAATCAAATTTAAATAAAACAGCTCCCAATAACAAAGAACAAAATAAAAAGATAAAAATCAACCTAAAATGATAAATAAAAAAATAAATAAATGGTTAAAATAAAGAAAAACGAATAAATTTATAATAGTAAAAAATTTTTTTATAAATTTTGTAACGTTTTTAATACTTGTTAGTCTTATGTATGAAAGGAGGCTTAAATGAGCGAATTTAGTGAAATATATAAATTATATTTTGATGATGTATTCAAATATGTTCTAACTCTAAGTAAAAATGAATTAATTGCTGAAGAAATAACACAAGAAACATTTTTCAAAGCATTAAAGAATATAGATAAATTCAATGGAAGTTGTAAGCTTTATGTATGGCTTTGTCAAATCGCCAAAAATACTTATTTTACAATGTATAAAAAACAAAGCAATAATAAAAACTTAGTAGATCATAAAGAATCTAATGACTTAGAGAAGGAACTTATAAATAAAGAAAAAGCATTTGATATTCATAGGATATTACATCATATGCAAGAACCACATAAAGAAGTATTTACATTAAGAACATTTGGTGAACTACCATTTAATAAAATAGGACAACTTTTTGGAAAAACAGATTCTTGGGCAAGAGTAACTTATCATCGGGCAAAATTAAAAATCCAAGAAGAATTAAATAAAGAATAGAATATAGGAGGTTTTTTAGATGAAAATATCATGCAATATAATCAAAGATCTACTTCCTCTTTATTATGATGATATATGTAGTAATGAAAGTAGAAAATTAATAGAGGAACATATCAAGACTTGTGATGATTGTAAATTAGAACTTAAAAAATATGATATGAAATTAGAAGGAGTGGACAGTATGAATAATGAAATAAATATTAATGAGGCAAATATGATAAAAAATATATCAAAGAAATGGAAAAGAGATAAAAAGACTTCATTTCTTTTAGGAACAACAATAGTATCGATAATTGCATCGATATCATCTATAATTGCTTATAATGCACATGGAAGTTATGTTGCAGAAGATGGAAGATTAGTTGAGATGTTTGCGTTTATACCTTTAGCATTTTTATTTGGTTTAATTAGTGTAATTTCAATAGCTTCACTAGTAGTACTTTCATTGATTAGATATTTTGGAAAGCAAAAATAAAGAAAAAATTTATAATAAAATTAATTAAAGACTATCTCAAAATAATAATTAAAAGGTACTTTATTAAAAGAATCTTTTAATTATAAATTGAGATAGTTTTTTTAATAAGCTTTTATAAAATATATTTATAAAAGTTTATTAAAATAATTTTAATCATGATTTTTTTATTTATAAATTTCTTAGGTCTAAAAATATATTTTTTTGTAACAAAGCATAATACGAATGAACTAAGTTATTATTCTTATATTGTTATTATTCGAATTTAGTCATATAATGTTTTGACGAATAATAATTATAATAATCTAATTTGAATAAGGAGTTTAAAAATTATTTTTTGCGAATTAGATATTATATAAATTAGAGTTGATAAAAATTTTTAGGAGTTTTGGAATTGTAATGTTTTTATTTAAAATTGAATCAACTCATATAACAATGGAGGATGATATGAGAAAGAATTTCGTAAGATTAATTATTATGCTGACTGTTATTTTTAGCATAAGCTCAAGTCTTTGTAATCTAAGTTTTGCAACTGATTATGATAAAGAACTTACTTTATTAAATGTTGTAAAAACTTGGCATGGTGAAGATGAAACAAGTTGGGAAAGACATATAAGTATAAAAGAAACAAATAATTATGTTGTTTATGAAGCAGCTATTTGGGATGATTATGTATGCCTTTATAAATTCGGAACTGAATTTGATAGTTTCAAGCTTGATGGACAAGATTATAGAGATCAATTCTTGGTATCAAGATATGAAATCTCAGGAGGAAGAGATAGTGTTGAGGGAAGTAAAGATATAGCAGAAGCTTTCAAGGATATCTTTAGAATTATGGTTGAAGAATCTCCAGCCAAACATTATGGAATCAAATGTACAGGACATGGTAGTGGTGAAGGTTATATGTTTACAAGTACTATGAAGCCTAATGATGTACAAGAGTTTTTAACTTATGCAAAAGATTTACTTGGTAGAAATATTGATTTTTATGATATGAGTACAAACTGTAATCAAGGTAGTGTTGGAATGATGAATGCATTTTATCCTTATTTTGATTATGTATTAGCTTCAGAACTTCCTGTTGGTGGTTATGGAATAGATGAAGAGCATAAAAAAGATTTTATAAATGTATTTGATTTTTACAAATATCCAGAGATTTTTAGCGAAGATATTACATTAGAAGAAAAACTAATAGAATTAGTTAATCTTAAAAGAAAGTCTTGGGAGTATGCATTAAAAGATATGACTAGTGATGAAACAAAACAATCTTTATCTCTTTTGAAAATGGATGAATATAAGCCATTATTGAATATGGTAAGAGATGAGGTAAAAGATAAAAATATAGATGATATAGGTTATAATCAAGATTTTAAAACTATAATAGATAATTTTAACAATTATGAAATCATGGATAGATATGAAAGATTAATTGTACTTAGAGAAACAAATAAAGACTTTTTTAATTGGGATGAAAATACGGATGCTCTAGTTGTAAATTCTTTAGAAGATATTTTAGAATTTGATAAATATGATACTAGTAGTGATGTGAATGAAGATTCTGACATAGATAATAATAATGATTATGAAGATGATAATTATTATGATAATAATGAAGAAAATAATGAGACTACAAATAATGATAGTTCTGATATACCTTTTTGGACTGTTGAAGATTTTTACGATATAGAAGAATATAATTATGATATAAATGAATATAAAGTAAAGACTTATTCTCATGAAAATGCATCTTATGTTTGTATTTATTTTGAATCAGTATATATAAATGGTGATGGAAATTGTCTTTATATATTAGATAAAGATAATAATGTTGTTGAAAGATTTGAGTCACAAGCTAAGAATAAATGGGTTATAATTCCTGGAGATACTGCTTATATTTATCTTAGTGCAGATCCACAAAAGGGAAGATGTATCTATGATGCAACAAGAGCTGCTTATCATATAGATTAATATATAAGATAAAAATAATGATTGTGAAGTAAAAAATAAAAGACAATAAAAATATAAGAAAATATAAAATAAATAAAAATAATAAATAATAAATAGAAATAATAAATAGAAAAACTATAATAAATAAAATAACCATAATAAATAAAAAATACTTTTAAAGTGATGGAATTATTACTTTAGAAGTATTTTTTTTATTAATGCTATTGACATTAGAGTTGCTCGAAGGTTTATAATAATTGTTATTAGATTTTTTATGAAAAAAATAAGTTTTTATTTTAAATTTGGAGGATTATTATGGAAGGAAATATTTTAGGAACTAAAAAAATATCAAAATTATTTTTAAAATTTTGTATACCTGCAATTGTTTCGATGGTTATAGCAGGAATACAGCCGATTATAGATGGAATATTTTTAGGTAATTTTGTTGGAACTAATTCAATGGCGAGTGTTAATATTGTTCAACCTTTTATGCAATTAATAATCGGTTTTAGTATGATAACAAGTGTTGGGGCTCTAAGTTTTATAGGGCGAAGTTTGGGAGAAGGAAAGAAAGAAGAATCTCAAAATATATTCAAAACTGCAACAATAGTTTTGTTTAGTGCGTCGATATTAATGCTTTTGTTTGGTAAGACGTGTAGTGTTCAAATAGCCAGCTTTTTAGGAGCTAATGAAGTATTATTAAATGATTGTGCTATATACATCAATACAATATCAACTTTTGCACCAATGATGTGCATTATGTTTTTATTTGGATTTATAAGTAGAGTTTTGAATAATCCTGAATTATATTTAAAAGCGACTATATCAAGTCTTATAACTAATATTATTTTGGATTATATATTTATAAAAGAATTAGGTTTAGGAATTGGTGGTGCAGCATTTGCAACAGGATTATCATTTTCTGTGGCTTTAATAGTTGTTATAATACCGATGTTTAACAAGAATAATATATTAAATATATATATAGGAAAATTCGATAAATCTCTTATAATTCCTATGCTTTACAATGGTTCATCAGAAGGTGTTGTATCAGTAGCTGCTGCAATAACTGCATTTGTATTTAATATGACATTTATGAAGATTGCTGGAGAACAAGGTGTTGCAGCATTTACAACTATTAATTACATGGGTCAATTTGTAACACTTATAATGTTTGGAATATCTGATGGAATAACACCTATAGTGAGTTATAATTATGGAACTAAAAAGAAACAAAGATTAGATGAAGTTTTGAGACTTGCGATTAATGTTAATTTATCAATTGGGATTGTATTATTTTTAATATTATTTAGTTTTGGAAGACCATTGGTATCGGTATTTGCTAATGACAATCAAGCGATTATAGACTTAGCTACATCAGGATCTAAATTATATGCTTTAGCATTTTTAGTAAATGGATTTAATATAATTTATTCTGGATATTTTACAGCTATAGGAGATGCTAGAGCATCTATTATAATTGCACTTAGTAGAGGGATAATATTTATAGTAACTGGTATATATTTATTGCCAATGATTATAGGTATATCGGGTGTGTGGTTAACTATACCTTTTGCTGAAATTATAACCTATATAATAGGAAGATCTTTGATGAAAGCAAACAACAAACATCATCAAATGGTTGCATAATATTTAAATTTATTTGGGAACCTTGTTTTAGAATAATTAATTTGATATAATTTTACATGTGTTAAAAAATGGGGTTTTATTAAAAATGGAGGGGATTTTGTGCAAAATCATATAAAAAATATAATAAATAAGTGGGATCCGATTGATCTTTTAGATTGTTGTCCAGATGATGAATATAGTGGAGAAATATCAAAAATTGAGAAGATTATTCAAGGTGGAGAAACAGATATTGATAATCTAGCAAAAAATATTTGGGATATTTTTACTGAAAATTTTTCTAGTGATGTTTTTGAAAAAGATTTAAATGAATGTAAAATAATAGCCAAAAATTTATTAAACATAAAATAAAAAAAGTATTAGGTCTTTTTTAAGACCTAATACTTTTTTATTTAATTTCCATAAAGAACTTTTATAGCTTTCTTTACATGATCTTTAAATTCATTTTTTGTATAAGTAGTAATTAATTTTCCTTCCTTAGATAAAACAGCAGCACCCTCTTTTGTTAAGAATAGATATTTACTACTAGATTGTTTTATAGCTTTTCCGTTTTTAACAAATGTCTCAACCATTGATTTTGTAACATTTCTTTCTGACATTCTTTCTAAACCATGTTTAGTAACTTTAGACCAATCAACAGTTATTCCTGGATGTTTAACTAGTTTACCTAAATCTTTTATTTTATCTCCAACTTTTGCTACTTTTGTAGCTTTGATAGAGTTTGCTATTAGTTTTTTACCTTCACTACTTTTTAAGAATTTCTCTCCAGCTTCATTAAGAACTAGTTTTCCACCACGTCTTGTATAAGATCCACTTGGTAACCCTGGTATTAAAGCAGCAGCATCTAAAACAACCCATCCGAAGTTCCCCCAACTAGGTTCTTTTACTAAATCTGCTAAAGACCATCCAAACATAGCAACATCGGCTAAATCCCAAATTAGTCTACTTTTTCTACCATTACTCAACTCTTCATTTTCTTCAATAAAAACAAATTCATATTTCCCTGTGTTATTATAATCAGCATTACTGTAATCAGCAAATACAGCAACCGTATTAAATAAGCATAAAGTTAACATTAATAAAAAAGATAAAAAATTCTTTTTCATATGTATTTCACCCCTAAGATTTATTTTTTGTTCATTTAATATGCATATATGAAATTTTTAGTTAATATTAACGATTTAATTCTACATTAAAAGAATATAAAAATCAATTAAGTTTTTTGGTATAATGGGCTATTGAAGCTGTTTGAGTAAGATTTTGATATAAAATAAAATTTATACAACTTATGTTGCTTATAAAGTGTTTGATTTTTATATTAAAATTTAATTATTAAAAAAAATAAATATTTATGGGTTAAAAATAAATAAAAGATTAAAAATAGGATATAATCCAAATTTTATGAGTAAAAATAAAGTCGATTATTACACTTAAATGTTTTGCCGAAATAAAGTAGATAGATATATCATTCATATAGTTGGACATAATTAACTCCTTATATTATATATAATGAAATTGTTATAATATATTTAATGGATTTAAATTTTAAAAGGTGTTGATGTGATGAATATATTTAATAGGTTGATAAAATTATATAATAAAAATGAAAATAGCACAAAACTTCCTCTTGAAGACTATACAACTGAAATATTAGTTGGAATTTTGGAAAATAACAAAGAAAAATTGGACTTATTTGTAAATAAAGTTTTAAAAATTAGAGGTCATAATTTCAATATCAAATCTCAAAAAAAATATTACTTAAATAATGATAGTGATTGCATTATAGATATTATCATAGAAAATGATGAAATTATTTGTTTTTTAGAAAATAAGGTTAATTCTTTTGAAGGAAATCGTCAATTAGAACGTTATAAAAATGTATTGCATAATTTAAAGAAAAAATATAATAAAGAAGTGTATTTAAGATATTGCACTAAATATTATGATAAGAAAGAAATTGATGGAATTGATTTTTATCAATTTAGATGGAAAAATATATATAATTTTTTTTGTAGAGAAAAAAGAGATAGAATTATTGATAGTTATTTAGAATTTTTAAGAGGTGAGGGCATGGGTAGTGAAGGTGAGTTTAACTTTGATGATTTAGTAGTGTTAAGTAAGATGAATTCAACATTGTTAAAGGTTAGAGAATGTTTAGAGGATATAAAATATATATTTGAGATGAATTTTGGAAAATCAAAAGAATCGACAAATCAATATGGTATTTGGCGATATAAACTATGTCCATTTATAGAAGGTCATAAATATGATGAGATTTATATTGGCGTAAGATTTGTTGAAATAAAAGGTAGTATAGTACCATATCTAAATTGTGGATTTTGTTTTTGTTCAAAGTTAGAAAATAGAAATAGTATGATAAGAAAGATGAATGAATTAATTTCATTTGATTTTGTTAGCGAAAATGAAGATTTTATAGATGGAGAATTTAGAAAACCATTTTCAGATATTTTATCTAGTGAGAATCATTTTGAAGAGATAGAAAAATGGTATATAGAAAAGATAAAGAAATTAAAAGAATTTATTAATGAAACACCTTATTTAAATTGGAATTTAGAATAAAAATATTATTGGAATTTTAGAACTAATTCTTATATTTTTTAATGAAATTGATTGATATTATACTTTTTTTGTAGAATTTCTTATCGAAAGAGCTTTATTAAAAAAGTATAATATCCATCCAAGAACTAAGATAAAATAAGTGAAAAAAATCGTTTATAATCATTGTAATGTACACGACCATTCTTCTTATTCTTTACTTGGCTACAATAAATACTCACTAGCTTTGGACTCCAACTGTTTAAAATCAAAACAACGTTGAGAGACTGTGTCGTTAGGGTAATCATATTTCATATAATATAAGTCTTTTGCCTTCTCATTAATCTTTTTTTTCTTAATTTCTCTTAACTCGAATTTTAATAGACCAATATAATAAGCTTTTTCATCTGCATCTTTAAAGCTTCTAAAATTTTCAATCTCTCCATAATTTACATCTATCAACATACTCTTAGGAACAGGAAACATATAATTTAAGTTTACTACTGACTTCAAATTTTTCCCTCTATAAAGTTTATAAAAATCTACATTTTCACGCATCCTACAATGTCTTTTCTTTGGACTTGAAACTTGTGTGACATAAACAAAATCCCCTATTTCAAATAATGCCCCGAAAAAAGGTTTGAATTTGTTTGCTCCATAATCAATATAAGGGATTCTTCCTTCGTAACTTCTTAAATATGTCAAATAATCATCATTTATACTATACCATCTCATATTACATTTCTCCTATAAAAAAGACTGAGGATAAACCCTCAGTCTTTATCGGTTTTGGTATGCTCCGTAAACATCTATTAAGACAGTTTTGGTATGCTCTGCAAACATCTATTAAGTCGGTTTTGGTATGCTCCGCAAACATCTATTAAGTTCTTGATATTAATAAGGAACTTTTTGTACATATATTATACACCCACTAGGGATGTATTGTCAACCCTTTTTAAGACATTTTTTGTAGAATTTCTTATCGAAAGAGCTTTATTAAAAAAGCATAATATCCATCCAAGCACCAAGCTAAAATAAGAAATCTACAATTCAATTTTTTATGTTTTTAAAAGTTCTTTAATTCTTATTGACTAACGATTCTTTTATTTTTAATAAGTTCATAAGTAAAATCCATATGAGTATCTATTTGATTCACAAAATCTGTAATATTTAAAGGTACTTCATAATTAGGCTTTACAGATAACAAATTATTTTCAGTCTCTCCATCAATATCATCATTAAGATGAAGTTGCATTATAGGTACTGTTAATTGTATCTTTGTATTTGGTAGATTAAAATTAAGCAAAGATCCAGCTGTAGTTTCATAGTAATTCCCTGATGTGCTAGTTCCAATAAGATAACCATTATCCATATCCTTAATCTTTTGAGCAAAAATAGATGCAAAAGAGAATGTTCCTCCATCAATCAAACAATATACATTTCCATCATAATTATTTAGGCTAAATGGAATAGATGGCAACCCTTCCTCGCTAATGCTTCCATCTTCATTTCTAGAATAACTACCAGTAGGAGTATAGCTTTCTTTTAAATCTTCATATAAAAGTTTAGAATCATTATCCATATAAGTAGTATCAATATCAATATTTTTAAGTGTAGATTTTTTTATTGTATAAAAATCATCATCTAAAATATAAGATAAAACAGTATTAGTAACATCACTATTACCACCAAGATTACCTCTTAAGTCAATAATAATATCGTTTATTCCATAAATTTTAACATCCTCAAAAAACTTTTCTAATACAGAATAAAAAAGAAACTGATCAGTAGGTTCAAAGCTATATATTCTAAGTGTAGCGATTTGATTTTTCATATCAAAAGAAGCATCGATATCTTTAAATGTATTAAGATAAGAGTTCTTAAGATAATTAGAATGTGCAAACATATTTATATTATTAATATCAAACTTTGAAGAATCTATAATTTTTTCTTCTACTTTTCTTGTAACGGAATTTACAAATCTTATTTTATTTAATTTTCTAGGCTCAAAATACCCTGGGTATAAATAAGGCAAATCATTTTCAATATAATTATGAGCCAAATAATTGATATGATTATCAGTTTCATTACCAGCTATAAATTCTAGCTTTTGTAACAATAATTCTGTTCTTATATCATTTATTTCAAGAATTAATGAACCCGCAGGTATATCAATGCTGTTATAGTCACTATAAATTTTATTATCTATAAATTTTATTTTTAGTGGCAAGTAAAGAGATTCAAGATTGATATTATTTACAAGTTCTTCAGACAAATCAATAGATGTGTGACCATCTTTTAAACTATATAAAAACTTGGATAAAAGATAATTAAAATCTTGAACATTCATATTTTCTTTTATATTTTCTTTGGTATTATTAAATCCATAAATAAATTCTTTTTTAGATATATTTTCATACAAATTCCCATGGTAAGATTCCAATATGTTTCGAACTATTTCTAAATCTTCAATATACTCTGCTTTGCTATATTTAATATCTTGTGCAAAAGCTAATATATTCATATTTATTATCAAAATAATGCTTATTAAGCTAAGTATTTTTTTCAATTTATATTCCTCCCTTTTTTAATATCTAAATAATATAGGGTTTTATTTAATATATTTATACAGCAAAATTCTCATTTATTATTATAGGTTTATTATTTTTTTACTATCAATGTGATTTTAATCTTAGTGTTTTTTAATTGTTATTATTGTTGTAATTTTCTTATATTTTTAGTTTATAACTTCTTTATATAAAACCTTATTGTATTATAACGTATATACAAAAAAAAGAAAGCTAAACGATTAAAAAAATAGTAACAAAATTTTAAAGATTAGAATTTGCTTAGAATTGTTGACTTAGTAGATAAATAGGGGTATATTTAAACTGTAATGTGTGTACTATATAAAATAATACACATGATACAATAATGAGTGAATTTATACAAAAGTAAATGTGGGCTATATTTGAATTTTGGATTTTGATTGTAGTTTAGATTTGTTTTATATATTTAAATTCTTTGAAAGGAGGAGTTTTTGTGATTCAAATAGATTTAAAAAGCAGAAAACCTATTTATGAGCAAGTAATAGATAAATTTAAAGAGCTTATAATAAAAGAGGTTTTAAAAGAAGATGATAAAATACCATCAGTAAGAGAACTGTCAAAAATGCTTACAATAAATCCAAATACAATACAAAAAGCATATAAGGAATTGGAAAGACAAAATTATATATACACTTTAAGGGGTAGAGGGAATTTTGTTAGTAGTAAAAAAGAAAGTGTTGATGAGGAGAAAATTATGGAGCTAAAAAAGAAGATGAAAAAAATAATATCAGAACTTATCTACATGGGAATTACAAAAGAAGATTTAATAAAATTGATAAATAAAGTATATGATGATGTAAAGGGAGGGAGAGAAATTGATAAAAGTATCCAATCTGAGTAAGAAGTTATCAAATAAATTGATATTAGATGATATAAATCTAAATCTTAAAAAAGGTTCTATATACGGACTTATAGGGGCTAATGGATCGGGAAAAACAACTTTAATTAAGCATTTAGTTGGAATTTATAAAGCTGATATGGGTAGTGTAAAGATTGATGGACTTGAAGTATTTGAAAATAAATATGTAAAACATGATATTGGATATATTCAAGATGGACTTTATTTTTTTCCTATGTATAGCATAAAAAAAATGGCTGATTTTTATAGAAAAATGTTTAGAACTTTTGATGAAGATAGATATAAAAACATGTTAGAATCATTTGAATTAAAGGAAGATTTAAGAATTAGCAGACTTTCAAAAGGGATGAAAAGACAAGTTGCATTCATATTAACATTATCAACTCTTCCAAAGGTACTTATACTTGATGAGCCTATAGATGGATTAGATCCACTTATGAGAAAAAAAGTGCTTAATTTTATAATGGAAGATGTTAGTGAAAGACAGATGAGTGTACTTATTTCTTCTCATAATTTAAAGGAATTAGAAAGTATATGTGATCATGTTGGTATATTAAATAAAGGAAAAATGTTAATGGAAAGAGATTTGGATGAACTAAAATCAGATATTCATAAAATCCAAGTCGCGTATTCTTATGATATAGATGATGTTATATCAAAAGAAATTGATGTACTTCACAGTGAAAAAAGAGGTAGTGTGAGCTTGTTTATAGTTAAAGGAAATAAAGAGAATATATTTGAGACTCTAGAAAAATATAATCCGTTAATATTAGATGTCTTACCACTTACATTGGAAGAAATATTTATATATGAATTAGGAGGTGTTGGACATGAAATTAAAGACGTCATTTTTTAATATAAATATCATAATAGAAGATTTAAAAAGATATTGGGGAATATCTGCACTTTATTTTATATTTTTATTTCTAGTAGGGCCTTTTTCAATTTTTTCAAGATTAAATGAAGATAGAAGCCTTAGTGGTTACTCTGTACGAGAATTTTTTATGCTTAGAACAGGAAGTTATGGAATAATAGTAGCTTTAGCAGTTGGAATAGGTATATCAGTTATAATATATAGATATTTGCAAAATTCAGATTCGACTTCGATGGTGCATTCAATGCCGATAACCAGAGCAGAGATTTTTAATAGTCATAATATATCAGCATTTTTGCTTATGTTTGTACCAGTTTTACTGATAGCAATTACTTTTTTTATGTTTATATTTAATTATAGTGGAAATGATGAGGTTGTAAGGGAGTATATAACTTATTACAATGTTTCAAAATGGATTATAACAATTATGACAATGAATTTATTTGTATATTTACTTACTTGTTTTGCTGGTATGCTTACAGGAATAAGTATGATACAAGGAATACTATCATTTGTATTTGTATTTTTGCCAATAGGGCTTAGTGTTATGATTTTGATGAATTTGCAAAGATTTTTATATGGTTTTTCTATAAATGATGGTTTATTTATAGAATATATAGCTAAAATCTTTCCAATAACAGCTTTTATGTTTTCAACTACATTAAGTTTTACTAATAAGGTAGTTTATATAGTTTTATTAATAGCTTTATATTTAATAACTTTCTTTGTTTATCAAAAAAGACCATTAGAATCAGCTGGTGAATCTATTTCATTTGATGTATTAAAGCCAGTTTTTAAATATGGATTTACATTTTGTGTTATGAGTCTTTTTGGAATGTATTTTGATGCGATGATGCCAAATACATCTATTGCAATATATATTGGATATATAGTAGGAAGTATATTAGGATATATAATTGCTGAGATGATAATTCAAAAGAGTATTTGGATATTTAAGAATTTCAAAGGTCTTATATATTACTGTATAGCTATTTGCTTATTATTATTTGCTGTAAAATTTGATATATTTGGTTATGAAAATAGAATACCAAATACAAATGATATTAAAAAAGTATATTATTCAGATCATTATAGTAGGATGATAGGTGATATAGATAATAGATATTATGAAGACAAAAATAATATTGAAAATATAAAAAATATTCATAAGAGTATATTGGCAAAGAGACATGAATTTGATTTTGAAAATGGATCAAGATTTATAGAAATAAGATATCAATATGATAATGGGTTAGAATTACAAAGAAGCTATTCAATACCTAGTGATTTCTTTGAAAAAAATATCAATGTAAAAAAATTGCATGAAACAAAAGAATTTAAATTCTTGAATTATAATATATTTAAAAATAATAAAATAGATGCTATTAGTTTTAGACAAGAATTTAAATCATATGAGATTGAAGTAAATAATAAAACAAAATTAAAACAGTCACCTATAGAGGATAGACAACAGATAAATGAACTTGTAAAGGCTTTAAGAAAAGATATTTTAGAGCTTTCTTATGAGGAATTAAATAACGCACAAAATTCAAATAGAATAATGGATATTAGATATTTTGCAGTAAATTCAAGAGGGAAAGAAGTTATAGAAAGTTATGATTTATATTGGGATGAAAGCTTTAAAAATACAGTAGAGTATTTAAAGAGTATAGATAAATATGATGAAACCATGATAAGAGATAATATTAAAAGAATAATATTATTAGATAAGGTACAAGATGAATATTATAATATTGAAGAATTTCAAGCATTAAAAGAAAAAATGAATATATTTGAAAATAAAGATCAAATAGATTTTATAGTAGATAATATGGGTTATATGAGTTGGTCAAATTCTCATCAAGGCATGATGGAACTTAATAATGGCGATAAATATATTATTAGAATTTCTATAGATGACTATATTAGTTTAATAAATAATGAAATAGATTAATCAAATTCATAAAATCCATCAAAGTCATCAAATAATAAATATGAGTTAAATTTAGTATAAAAAACTAGCTTAAAATAATAGAAATATTGTTTTAAGCTAGTTTTTTTATTATATTTATTATTAAAAAATTATTTTATATGGTTTATATGACAATAACCTTGATCAAATATATTTTTTATATGTTCATCATCAAGTGAATAATAAACAACTTTTCCTTCCTTTCTATATTTAACAAATCTCGAGGATTTTAAAACTCTAAGTTGATGTGAAATAGCAGATTGAGTCATATTTAATAGACTTGCTATATCACATACACACATTTCAGATTGAAAAAGTGCATAGATTATTTTTATTCTTGTAGCATCTCCAAGAACTTTAAAAAAATCAGCTAAAGAACTTAATGTATCTTCTTTTAACATCTTTTGTCTTATATTTTCAACTACATCATCATGAATAATTGTTTGTTTGCATGTACATATTTTTTCTTCTTTATTTTTTTTATTCATTAAAAAAATTCACCTCTTTTTGTGATGTTATAAAAGTATTATACACCAAATATCAAAATCTAAAAAATAAAGCAATCTTGTTTAGAATAATATTTGTAGATTGAAAATATTAATAAATTTAATATTATATAGCAATATCAATAAGTAGCTCTATATTTATTTTGAGATTTATTTTGCTTATATTGGGAAAAATAATATTATATTAAAAAAGGATTGACTTTTATAAAAATATGTAATAAAATTAAAAATGTAATCATTACAAATTAAAAAAATAATATGAAAAATTAAAGATGTTTAATCAGAGTGATATTGAATATATAAATAGTGTAGTAAAAATTAAAAAGGATGTGATTATATGTTAGCTAAAGAAGGCGATATAGTTAAAGGTATAAAATTAGATTCATCATTAGGTGAAAAGATTGCAACTACCGATTTTTTAGGCAAAAATGTTATTCTTTATTTTTATCCTAAAGATAATACACCAGGATGTAGTTTAGAAGCTAAGCTATTTGAAGACTATAAAGATCATTTTGAAGAGCTAAACACAGTAATACTTGGAGTTAGCAAGGATAGTATCAAATCACATATGAAATTTAGGGATAAATTAAATATATCTTTTGCACTATTATCAGATGAACAAAAGGAACTTTGTGATTATTATGGAGTTATGAAATTAAAAAAATTCATGGGTAAAGAATATCATGGAATAGAAAGATCTACATTTATAATAGATAAAGAAGGAAGACTTATAAAAGAATATAGAAATGTAAAAGTTAAAAATCATATAGAAGATGTAATGTCTTTTATTAATGAAATAGAAAATAGAGTTAAAAATTAATTAATACATTTTAATATTAAATATAAATTTATTGATTTTAATTATTTATAGATGATAAATTTGATTGAATTAAAAATATTTATTTAGATTTATTTTTAAATCAAAAATGTTTGTATTTTTTATAACTGTGGTATAGAACTAAGTGATATGTAAAAATTAATTGATAATTAATTAATATAAATATTTATTAAAAAGAAGGGGTGTTTATTATGGCTAAGAAATTAGGTATATACAAATGTGAATTATGTGGGAATATAACAGAGGTTTTCGTTGCTGGTGGAGGAGATTTAGCTTGTTGTGGTCAAAATATGAAGTATATGGAAGAAAAAACAGCAGATCATTCAACTGAAAAGCATGTACCTTTTGTTGAAAAAACAGAAAAAGGATATAAAGTTAGAGTTGGAGAAAATGCAGCTCATCCAATGACAGAGGAACATTATATTATGTGGATTGAACTTATTGTTGATGATTTAATACTTAGAAAAGAATTAAAACCAAATGATAAGCCTGAAGCTGAATTTGAAGTTAAACATTCAGATAATGTAATAGCAAGAGAATATTGTAATATACATGGACATTGGAAAAACTAGATTATAAATCAAAGAGTATAATATTTTTATTATACTCTTAATCTTTAAGGAGAATTAATTATAAAATTTTATAATTAGGATTTTTAGAATATTAAGTAGGTAAATAATATATAATTGTAGTTTTTAAGGAGGGTATTATGAGTATTAAAGGAACGAAAACAGAACAAAATTTATTAAAAGCATTTGCTGGTGAATCTCAAGCTAGAACTAGATATACTTATTATGCTTCAAAAGCAAGAAAAGAAGGTTATAGACAAATAGAAGCATTATTTTTAGAAACTGCTGAAAATGAAAAAGAACATGCTAAAAGATTCTTTAAGTTCTTAGAAGGTGGAATGGTTGAAATAACAGCATCTTATCCAGCTGGTGTTATAGGATCAACTATAGAAAACTTAAATGCAGCAGCAGATGGTGAAAATGAAGAACATACAGAGCTTTATCCTGAATTTGCAAGAATTGCAGATGAAGAAGGCTTTAAAGATGTAGCAACTGCTTTTAGAATGATTGCTAAGGTTGAAGTTGAACATGAAAAAAGATATAGAAAACTTATAGAAAATATCGAAACTGACAAAGTGTTTAGTAAAGATGGTGAAGTTAGATGGAAGTGTAGAAATTGTGGATATGTTCATACTGGAAAAGATGCACCAGATTTATGTCCAGCATGCTTACACGAAAAAGAACATTTTGAAATAAAAGAAAGTAATTATTAATAATTAAGATGAAATAATGATTGCTAAATAAGAGTAAATTATTATAAATAAACAAAAAATTATTTAATCATTTATGATAAAAAGGGCTATCGAATTGAGAATTTTAGCTATAATATATTGTGCTTTAAATTAAAAATAAGCACAATATATTATAAAATTTTTCTTTTTTGTGATAGCCCTTTTGTTTTTATTCTTGATTTAAAATATCATTTAATTTATCTACATCAAGAAGCTTAAAATTATTTTTATTAAAATCAATAATATGATTTTTTTTCATTGAGGATAACTCTCTTGAAAGTGCAGATCTATTAACACCTAAATAATTAGCAAGTTCTTCTCTATTAAATGGAATTTTTATTTCTAATTTATCATCAAAGCCAAGTTCAGATACTAAATAAAATGCAAGTTTTTGCTTTGTACTTTTTTTAGTAATACAATTTATTCTTTGGTTTAACATTATATTTTTTCGAGCTGTCAATTTAAGTAGATTTTCTATAATTTGATTATGAAAATCACAATTATTTTTACAAGTAGATTTAAGACCATCAAAATCCAAAAGTAATATCTTGCTATCTTTTGGCACAAATACAGATACAGGATAATATGAAATATCAGCTATTGCAAAGGATTCGCCGAATATATGATTTTTCTCTATATTTGCAATCAATGTTTTATTTCCAAGAATATCTTCTTTTATTATATTTACTTGCCCTTGTATAACAATCCCCATATATTTTGGTTTATCTCCTGCATGCCAAACAAAAGAATTTTTTTTATATTCTTTTATTTTTGCATTAAGACATTTTAGTACAGAACTTATTTCCCCTTCGGTTAAATTCTCAAATAATTTGGATTTTATTTTAATATTCATATAATCACCCTTTTGTTGCATATGCAACCGATTTTTATGATTTATTATAATACAATGAATTTAGAAATGCAAAACTTATATTAAAAAATTAAATTAATGACTATTTATTATTATTTAGGGAATAATAATTGTTAGGTATCTTTATTTCACAAAAAATGATTATTTGCACAATAAATACCCATAAATTTTATTATTTGATAGTTAATTAATATTTTAAATGAATTTTATTTATATAAGTATTTTAAAGTACATAGATTTAAAATATTTATAAAAAACTAGGAGGGGTAAAATTGGAAAAAATGTTTTGTTATCAATGTCAAGAAAATGCTGGGAATAAGGGATGTCAAAAGATAGGTGTATGTGGTAAAAAACCTGAAACTGCAAATTTACAAGATGTTTTAGTTTATTCTTTAAAAGGAATAGCTTATTTAGTAAATCAAGCAAAGAAAAATAATATGGATATAAAAGATGCAAATTTATTTACATTAGAAAGTCTTTTTATGACTATAACTAATGCAAATTTTGATGATGATAGATTTGTAGATACTATAAATGAATCTGTAAAATTAAGAAATGATATAAAAGCAAAATTAGAATCAAATAATATTGATTTTGATAACTCTTTAGATATTATAAATTTTGAAGCTGGAACTAAAGAAGAACTTTACAAAAAGAGTGAAAGTGATTTAATAGGTGTATTAGCAACGAAAGATGAAGATAAAAGATCTCTAAGAGAACTTGTTACTTACGGACTTAAAGGTCTTGCTGCTTACTATGTTCATGCAAGTAATTTAGATAAAAATAATGAAGAGATATTTGAATTTGTAAATAGAGCTTTGGCATCTTTAATAGATGATAGTTTATCTGTTGATGACTTGGTTTCACTTACTTTAGAAACTGGTAAATTTGGTGTGGATACTATGGCTTTATTAGATGAAGCAAATACATCAAAATACGGAAATCCAGAAATAACTAAAGTTAATATAGGTGTTAGAAATAATCCAGCAATACTTATATCAGGACATGATTTAAATGATTTAGAAATGTTACTTGAACAAACAAAAGGTACTGGAGTAGATGTATATACTCATAGTGAAATGTTACCAGCACATTATTATCCAGCATTTAAAAAATATGATAATTTTGTAGGTAATTACGGTAATGCTTGGTGGAAACAAAGAGAAGAATTTAAGACTTTTAATGGTCCAATATTATTTACAACTAACTGTATAGTTCCTCCAACTGACGACTTAATAAGACAAAGAATATTTACAACTGGTAGTGCAGGATTCCCTAATTGTAAGCATATCATAGAAAAAGATGGCAAAAAAGATTTTAGTGAAATAATTAAATTAGCTAAGGAATTAGATTCACCAACAGAAATAGAAACAGGTGAAATAGTAGGTGGATTTGCACATGCTCAAGTATTTGCTTTAGCAGATAAAGTTATTGAAGCTGTTAAATCAGGTGCTATAAAGAAATTCTTTGTAATGGCTGGTTGTGATGGAAGAATGAAGTCAAGAGATTATTATACTCAGTTTGCTAATGAACTTCCAAAGGATACAGTAATATTAACAGCTGGTTGTGCAAAATATAGATATAATAAATTGAACTTAGGTGATATTGGTGGAATACCTAGAGTATTGGATGCAGGTCAATGTAATGATTCATATTCTTTAGCAGTTATAGCACTAAAATTAAAAGAAGTGTTTGAACTTGAAGATGTAAATGAACTTCCAATAGCATATAATATTGCTTGGTATGAACAAAAGGCTGTAATAGTACTTCTTGCATTATTATATCTTGGAGTAAAAAATATTCACTTAGGGCCAACTCTTCCTGCATTCTTATCACCAAATGTAGCTAATGTACTAGTTGAGAATTTTGGAATACAAGGGATTACTAATGTAGAAGAAGATCTAAAGATATTTTTAGGTTAATCAATAAAGAATAGTTATAAAAAAATAGAGCTTTTGATTAAGAAATTTAGCTACAATATACTATGTTAGAAATTAAAAATAAACACAGTATATTGTAGCATTTTTTCTTAGTTTAATAGCTCTATTTTTATTTTTGATTAATATCGTTATATATACTTATGACTTTAGTCGTGAGAGTTTTACCATATTCGCCGTAAAGCCCCCGAATTTATTCGTGGGGAGTGTCAAATAAGTATTTTATAAATGATAAAGTTACAATAATCTTAAAATTATTAAAAAAATTTCAAAATTATTGAAAGTCAAAAAAATTGGTGATAGTATGTAATTATATTGTTTTTAAGTAATTATTTAAAATAAAATTCTATAATAGAAAGGGGCTATTATGAAAAAATTATTAGTATTTCTATCTATATTTTTGATTTTTACTTCGATTAGTTTTGCAGATACTAAAATATCTCTATTTTCAAAATATAATAATCAAAAAATCTTAAATATAAAAGAAGAACAAGATGAAGCGAGATTAGAATTTTTGAGGATTTATTTTTATGATTCGTCTTATGTAGATGAATATAATTATGAATTTGATAAGGATGTTAATAAGTATTTCTTAGAAGAACATATAAAGCAAAAACAAGTTACTGAAAGTAAAGTAGTAATAGAAAATAAGGAATATATACTTTTAACAACTAAATATAAGGATTTTGAATTAGTAGATATAAGATTAATAGATAATAAATTAAATGTATTTTTGAAGGATTTAAGATATTTTGTAGAAGATGATTATATATTAAAGAATGGTTCTTATTATGTATCAAATGATTTACCAACTATAAATAAATTAAATGAATATATAGTTATAGATAATATTAAATACATATCTTTTTATAAGTATTATGAAGATAAAGATATAATTTATTATAATTTTGAATCCAAAAATAAAGAAGAAAGACTTAGGGTATATTCAAAGAATCAAAAAGAAACCTATGTTAGAGATGTAAAATTAATAAATGGATTTTATTATATCAAATCAGAATAAAAGGCAGGTTAAAAATTATGCAAAAGAAATTATATATGATACATAGGTTGGGAGTAGTTTTGTTTTTTGTTATGCAAATATTAGCATTAACATATTATAGTTCAAAGGCATCTTTAATTAGTTTAATATCTTTGCCAGTTTTATTTATTTTGCTATATGGACATAAAAAAATTAAATATCAAAATCCATCTTTTGATAGAAATTTTGACAAGATAACAATGACTATGGCGATTTTAGTATTAGCAATTATATTTTATCAAAGAGTAATTATGTAGATATTAATAGGAGTTTGATATGCAGATAAATTCAAAATTCAAGATAAGTAAATTAGCTATAATAATTGTACTTTTAAGTATTTTTATCCCCAGCTATAGGTCTTTTGAAGATTGTTTTTCTTTTGGTTATCCGTTTAGTTTTTTAACGATATATCATAGTATTCTTAATATGAAAGCAAACCAAACTTTATTACAATTTATATCAATAAATATTATTAATTTATTTTTAGATTTTTATATTGTGAATTTTGTTATCAATTTTATCAAAAACAAAGTATTAATACGAAAAGTAAGTTAAATATTTTAAGAACGTAAATTTATTATTTACGTTCTTTCTTTTAAAAAATGATAAAACTGAATAAAAATATTGAGCATATTTGGAATTATAACTATATAAATATTGTGAAAATTAAAAATTTGACAAATGATATAAGTAAATACAAGTGAAGAGAGCAGGAATTGTATTTCATGAGGAGTTCTTTTACGATTATATTTAGAATAATCTTTTAATAATTTAAAAAATTTAATCATAGTTTTAAATCCTTTCATTTATTATTAATATCATTATGCTGTGTATTTTTTTTATCCTTTAAAAAATGGTATAAAGAAATAAGTAATTTAACAGCTATTGAAGTTGACAAAATTAAGAAAACATAAACATTATATATATTAAGAACAATAAAGAGATAATACATAAGAAAAGCAGAAACTAAAAAAGAAAAACATATAATACATATTTCTTTTAAAGTCCATTCGTGCTTGTAATTGTTAAATTTTTTTACTGCTCTAAATAACTTAATCATAATTTCCTCCTTTCTTTAATTATTAAGATTATTATACCAAAAAAATAATCAAAAAATGCCATTAAAATAAAATTTAGTAAACGAAAAAACAATAAATATATTACAATTTAAATACTTTAATTACAAAAATATTAAAAATTCTAAAAATTCTTGATATAAGGAAGATTAAAAAGTATAATAATAAAATCAACAAAAGCTATAAGAATGTTTTTAGAGATTTTTTATAGCTTTTTTATAGTGATAAAAATAAAAATTGGGGGGATCTATGTATAAGATTATTGATTATATTAAAAAAAATTATGGGGAATTACCAAGAAGTATTTATATTTTATTTATTTCAAGAGTCGTAAATAGAATTGGTGGATTTGTAGTTGCCTTTTTGGCTATATTTATGAAAAAATATTTATCTTGGGATGTAAAGCAAATATCTGAGTATATTGCTTTATCAGGAGTGCTTGTTATGGTTGCACCCTTTATTGGAGGAAGTATAGCAGATAAAAGAGGGAGAAAAAATATTTATGTAATAGCAACTATTATAGGTTCATTTTGCTATATTTTTGCGGGATATTATTGTTTAGATAAACCTAAGCTTATCCCCGTATTTCTTATAATAGCTACATTTTGTCATTCAATGGTCTCGCCAATTAGTTCGGCAATGGTTGCAGATATATGCGAAGATGATATTCAAAGAAAAAGAGCATATGCACTTATATATTTAGGGATTAATGTTGGAACTGCAATAGGGCCAATGTTAGGTGGATTTTTGCTTGCAAATCACGTATCACTGTTTTTTTATGGAGATGCAATAACGACTTTGATTTCAATAACTTTAGTAATATTATTTGTAAAAGAAACGAAATTAGATAAAGCGAAGATGAAAGAAGTTAAAGGTCATGAAAAATTAGAGGAAGGACATATATTTGATGTTCTTATAAAAAGACCTATATTACTCTTATTTGTTTTGTTTGCAATGCTAAATTCATTTATATATTCTCAATGTAGTTTTGCTTTACCACTTCAAATAACTAATTTTTTTGGTGATGCACAAGGTTCAAAATTTTATGGATTTATGATGAGTTTAAATGCTGTAATTGTTGTAGCTTTTACTATGTTTTTAACAGAACTTTTAAAGCACAAAAGAGCTATAAATAATATCGTTAAAGCTATGTTTTTAACGACATTAGGATTCTTTCTTTTAGCTTTTTCAAAAGATTATGTATTTATGTATGTCATATCAACAATAATTTGGACTTTTGGTGAAATAATAATGACTACTAATAATAATATTTTCATAATGAGTATGACACCTGTTAATTTTAGAGGAAGATTTAATGCTGTTATTGGATTTGTAATGGGAACAGGAATTTTTTTGAGTCCCAAAATAATGAGCATTATAATTGATAGATATTCATTTGCTGTGTCTTGGTATGTAATCGGATTTATTGGAACCATTGCGTTCTTTGGTATGATTTATATTTCTTATCTAGAAAAGAAAATGATGAAAGCTGATTTGGATAATGATATTAAGATAAAAGAACTATAAAATAAATATTTATTTTATAGTTCTTTTATAGTTTAGAGCATATATTATTAATCTCTATCTCCAAAAATTCTTAATAAGAATAAGAATATGTTTATAAAATCTAGATACAGTGATAATGCACCGATAATAGCTAAATTTCCACTTAATGATTCATCTTCATAACTTGCTATACTTAAATATTTAAGTTTTTGAGTATCATATGCAACCAAGCCAATGAATAAAAATAACCCAAAATAAGTAACTACATAAGTTACAGCAGAACTTTGAAGTAAAAAATTAGCTAAACTAGCTATAATTATTCCCATAAGTGCCATTGAAAATAATTTTGAGAATTTAGTAAGATCAGACTGTGTTTTAAATCCGATAAAAGACATTGTTAAAAATGTTACTGATGCTACTAAAAATGTAGATACTATAGAACTTGATGTATAAAGTTTAAATATATACGATAATGTAATTCCGTTTAAAATAGAATACAACACAAACATTGTAAATGCTTTAGTACTATTCATTTTATATACATTTTTAGATAAATGTCTTACCATAAAAAATTCACCAATTATAAGTCCAAAAAATACTATTTTATTGCTATAAATAGCATATAATAATAGTGGTGAATTTGAAACTATAAAGGCAAATAAAGCAGTTATAAGTAAAGCTAGTGACATATAACCAAAAACTTTATTTATAAAATTAATTTGAATATCTTCGATTTGTTCTTGTGATAAATATGAATTATGTTCCATATTAATCTCCTCCCTAAATATAATATTTAATTATTTGACTTTGATATTCTAACATATTTTTTGTTCATCTTAAATATAATCTATATAGATATTTAAATTTTAATGCTTTTGTAATAATTTTGAAATAAAATTTCTAAGACTTTTGAATTATTATATTCCTTTAGACTTTAATTTTTTAAATTCTTTTGCTGATTTTAAATGTATATCAACTATTTAAAAAGAAAAATATAATAAAATTGAAAAAATAATATCTATTGAAAAAAATAAAGTTTTATGTAAGAATTTAAACGTTGGGTAGTATCTTATGAACTACACCTTTTTTATATAAAAAGATTTTATTTAGATAAATCAATTGTCTATCAAAAGAAGGCAAATTGAGGTGATAAAAATAAATATAGGCTTTTTAGGTGCAGGAAAAGTAGCTTTTTCGATTGGAAAATACATATCTTTAAATAAAGAATGTAATATTTCCTATTATTCAAAAGACTATAAAGATGCAGTAAAAGCAAGTACGTTTGTAGGTGGTAAAGCTTATAAAGACATAAATACCTTTGTAAAGGATAATGGTCTTTTATTTATTACTACAAATGATTCAAATATTTTAAATGCTTATTTAAGTATCAAGGATTATCTAAAGAATATCAAAAAAGATAAAATAATATGCCATTGTAGCGGAGTTTTATCGAGTAAAATCTTTTTTAAAAAAGACATAAGTTCTAATTTGTATTTCTATACTATCCATCCTATATATCCATTTTCCACAAAATTTGATTCATACAATTTAAAAGATGTTTATTTTACTATCGAAGGGGATTTAAAATACCTAGATTTTTTATGCAATTATTTTAAATCAATGAATACTAATATTAAGGTGATAGATTCAAATAATAAAGAAAAATATCATCTAAGCTGTGTTATATGCTCAAATTTAATAATTCCTCTTATAAACAAAAGTCTAAAATATTTAAAAAATATAGGTTTTGGTGAAGAAGAAGCATTAAATTGTTTAAAGCCACTTATAAATACGAATATAAATAATTTATTTGAAAAAGGCATTAATAAAAGTATAACAGGGCCAGCGAGTAGAAAAGATTTTGAGACTTTAAACAAACATCTAAATATAATAAATACAAGTGATTTTAATATATACAAAGATTTGACTTTGGAGATTTTTGATATATTAAATATCAAATTTGATGAATCTAAATTTGAGGTTAAGGATTAGTGATGGGAGGGTTAATATGAAAAAGACAGTAGAAACATTTAAGAGATTAAAAAATGAAGGAAAGAAGATTAAAATGCTAACAGCTTATGATTATTCAATGGCTAGAATTATTGATGAATGTGATATTGATGGTATTTTGGTTGGAGATTCATTAGGTATGGTTGTTTTGGGACACGAAAACACTCTTTCAGTAACATTAGATGAGATGTTACACCATCTAAAAGCAGTTACAAGAGGAGCTAAAAATTCACTTGTTGTTTGTGATATGCCTTTTATGTCTTATGGAGTTAATGAGGAAGATACTTTAAAAAATGCAGGAAAACTTATGAAGGAAGGGTATTGCAACGCTGTTAAATTAGAAGGTGGCAAGGAAATTTTAAGTCATATCAAAAAACTTATAAATAATAAGATTCCTGTTATGGGACATCTTGGGCTTACACCTCAGAGTATCAATGAAATGGGTGGATATAAGGTTCAAGGTAAGGATGAAGATTCTATAAATAAACTTATGGAAGATGCATTATTATTAGAAGAAGCAGGAGTTTTCTCAATTGTTTTGGAATGTGTTCCTAAACAAGTAGCAAAGATGATTAGTGATAAATTGAAAATTCCTGTTATAGGAATTGGTTCAGGATGTGATTGTGATGGACAAATTCTAGTTTACAAAGATATGTTAAATATATTATTTGATTTTAAGCCAAAATTCGTAAAAGTATTTTCTGATGTCAAATCACAAATAATTAATGGAATTAATTTATACAAAGAAGAAGTAGACAATCTTAGTTTTCCAAAAGATGAACATAGTTTTACATTAAAAGAGGAAGTTTTAAATAAAATTTATTAAAAAGAATTGAAATAAATTTTATTTAAAAAAATTGAAATAAAATTTATTATGAATTATTATTTTTTAAAATAAATTTGAGATTTTAAGAATTTAGATTGATGGATTTAAAAAATTTTATATGTGAATTTGGAGGTTAACATGATTGTTTCTAATATAAATGAGATAAGAAATATAACTAAAGCTTGGAATGTAGAAGGTTTAAAAGTAGGTTATGTACCAACTATGGGATACTTGCATGATGGTCATGAATCACTTATAAAGCAAGCTAGAAAGAATAATGATAAAGTTATTGTTTCGATATTTGTTAATCCAACACAGTTTGGAGTTAATGAAGATTTATCATCATATCCTAGAGATTTGGATGCAGATGAAGCTTTATGCGACAAAAATAATGTAGAGCTTATATTTGTACCAGATGAAAAAGAAATGTATCCAAGTAATTATAAGACTTTTGCAGATGTTAATGATTTGTCTGCTAATTTATGTGGACTTAGTAGAGAAGGTCATTTTAGAGGGGTTTGTACAGTTTTGACAAAATTTTTTAATATAATAAATCCGACTAATGTTTATTTTGGCAAAAAAGATATACAACAGTTCTTTATAGTTAAAAGACTTATAGAAGATTTTAATTTTGATATAAATATAAATCTTGTAAATACTATAAGAGAAGAAGATGGTCTTGCGATGAGTTCTAGAAATAAATATCTTACTAAAGAAGAAAGATTAAATTCTATAAATCTTTATAAATCACTTATTAAAGCAAGGGATTTTATTAGTGAGAAAAGATCTAATAAAGAGATAATAAAGTCAAATGAAGTTATTGAACTCATGAAAAATTACTTAGATAGTTCTATTGATAAGAATATAGAATCAAAATTAGATTATCTAAAGATTGTTGATACGAACGAAATTAAAGATATAGATGAGATAAATAAGGATTGTATAATTGCGATTGCTAATAAGTTTGGAAGAGCTAGACTTATTGATAATTTGGTATACAGATATGATAAAGGGGAGTTTATGATATGATGATAGAAATGTTAAAGGCAAAGATTCATAGAGCAGTAGTTACAGAGGCTAATTTAGAATACAAAGGTTCGATAACAATAGATGAGGATTATATGGATGAGGTTGGAATCTTTGAATATGAAAAGGTTCATGTTGTAAATCTTAATAATGGTGCAAGGATTGAAACTTACGCAATAAAAGGAGAACGTGGTTCGGATACTATTTGTTTAAATGGAGCTGCTGCACGTTATTTTGAGAAGAATGATAAGGTGATAATAATGACTTATGCATATCTAAATCAGGAAGAAGTAAAAGATCATGAAGTAAAAGTAAAGCTTATAGATTAGATTTTATTAAGAAGACTATTTTTTTAGTCTTCTTTTTTTGATTTTATGATAAAATAATGTAAAATAAAACAAAAATTTATTTAATATGGGGGTTTAATATGGACTTTAGATTAGTAGAACCAAACAGCATTTATAAAGATTCATTTCAAGCAAATGTGCTTAGTTACAAAAATGATGGAGAAGAATTTTATTATAATCTATACAAAGAAGCCTTAGATGATTTTGATTTATATGTTGATAAATTAATCGGTTTTTCTAAAGGTGAAGGTATTGAAGAAAATTGGGTTTCATTTTCTACGTTTTGGTTAGCAAATGCAGAAGATGAAATACTAGGTGTTATAAGAGTTAGACATAAAGAAGTGCCTTTAAATGGTCATATAGGTTATGATGTTCCACCTAGACACAGAAAAAATGGATATGGGAAGATGATGCTTAAATTATCACTAAAAAATTCAAAAGAATTAGGATTGGATGAAGTTATTGTAACATGTGAAGAAAATAATATATCTTCAGAAAAAATAATAAAATCAGCAAATGGTGAATTTTTAGGATTAGAAAAGAATGAGAATGATAATAAGATGTATAAAAAATTTAGAATAAAGATATAAAAAAGATTATAAAAAAGGAAATTTTGCAAACAAGGCAAAATTTCCTTTTAATTATTTATCATTTAAAGAATTTATTTTTAATCTATGATAGATATAAGATATAGAAATCAATACAATACCAAAGCAGAAATAAGCTATTATTTTATTTAAGGTATTTAAAAAACTTAAATCATATAAAAATAACTTAGCTGTTGCAAAGATAGATAAGAATAACCCAGTTCTTCTAAGAGCAACATAATTCTTTTTAAATCCATCAAAAATAGAATAAAATGCTGTTATTAAAAATGCTATACTTATGATAAAATCTTTACTAGCAAAATCATCAAATTGATTAGATATAAACATTATACTAATAAATAATATATAGATATTAATAATAACTGGATATATATCAAAACTTAAATTTTTTAATTTAATAATTTTTAAGCTGATATATTTTAATACATATAAATTAATAATATTATATGCCATTAAAATTACAAGTCCAATCATTTTATAATTTGAAAAACTAAGGCTTGTTATAGGTTCTAAATTAATTAGTAGAGCTAATAAAAATGCTATAATATAAAGAATATTTTTAAAAACTTCTGTTACATTATCCTTTAAAATATTTAGATTTAAAACATAGTAACCATAAGCTAGACAAGCTAAGCCTATTAATATAAAGAAATAAGAATCAAATATAAATGAATAATGTATAAAAACATAAGGATCAATATATTTTAAATGAAATTCTCTAGTCATTCTAAATACATATAATAATGTATGTATCAGAACAAAGTATTTATATTTTAATAAGAAAGCACCAAATTTTTGACACCTAAATTCAATATCTTCCTTTAATTTCTGAGCATATAAGTAAAGTACATAGATAAGCCCAGCTGTTATAACACTATATCTAAAAAGAAATTTAGATATATATTCTTGGAATGAAAAATCTATGAAATAAAAGCTAAATACACAAGTCAATAATACAATAAATCCTGCTTTTTCTATTTTTTTATCATTGTATTTTCGTACATAAGAAATAAGTAGCAAGCTTTCTATTATAAAACCAAGACTTATATAGTTTAAATCTAATTGTAATGGAACAATTAATATAAAGAAAGTTAATGATGTTAGATAAAAGAATTTTTCGATACCTTTTTCTTGTGATGCAGTTTTTTCAATAAATTTTGCTAGGATAAAATAAAAAATACTAAAAAATAATGAAAACATACCTTCAAAATCAAATTTAAATACAACGCCAAAAAGGGCATAGAGAAGTATAGAATTTATGAACGTATTTAAACCGATAAGCAATAGATCTATATTATTTAGTGCAATTTTTTTTCTTAACGGATAAATCAAAGTTATTCCTAGATACATTATAAATATTGTTATAGTATATAAAATATTAATCCAATTTGAATCTGATACCAATATCAAATACACAAAACAAGGCATATTAAGCACGAAACTAATATAATTTATATAAATCCATCTTCGCTTAAAAGATAGCATAAGTACAAGTGAATTTAGGAGTAGTAAATACAACATTGCAATATAAACAGCATTGCCAGACAGACCTTGAGTCAATGTATAAGAAAAAAATGGTAAATACCCACCAATTAAAGAAAGCCCACATACTGTTTGTGAATTATATCTACTTGATAAATAAAGAGATATAGAGGTTATTATGCAAGAAATAAAAAGACTTAATTGCATATTAAAGATATCTAATATAAAATAACTACTAAATACACTTAAATATAAAATACCAATACCTCCACCTGTTAGACCAAGTCCAAATAAGGTTTTGTTTTTTTTATTGAAAAATTCACCAACACTTAAGAACAAAAAGCCTAGTAAAAATCCTAAACCTGCCTTAGTATAATCATTAAGCCAATTTGTATAAGTATATTTCATAGCAGTAATAGAACCCAAAAGTATTAAAATTATACCTATTTTATTTATAAGATTAAGTCCGATTTTTACTTCTAAATCATTATATTTTTTCTTTTTTTCCAAAGCCTCTTGACTGATATCTTTATTTTTAAGACTTTGGTATTCTATTTTTAATTCATTTAATATATCTTTTTTTTGATTATTGAAATTTTCTTGATTTTCCTTGATTTTTTCCTTTAAATTATTTTCAACTACTGATATTTCTCTAAAAATTTTATTGGTTGAATCTAACTCTTTAAGAGCTATTTTTTTTAGTTCATTAATTTTTTTTAGAGCTTTATTTTCTAATATCATCAATTCATTGATATTTTTATTTGTTGCATTTTTAAAATAAATCTCTATTTTTTTCTTAGAGCCATTTAATATAGCTGTTTTTTCATTTAACATTTGTTCTTTTAATGATATTTTTAAATTCATATTATCTTTGGATAATATTTTTTTATCGTTAGTTAAAATATCTATATTTTTTTTTAATTGATCAATATCTTGTTTTTGTTTTATATTTTCTTCAACCAAATTATTTAAATCAAACTCTTTTATTAGATTCTCATATTGATTTAAAACTTCCTTTTGATTATTCAATAAGATATTGATTTTATTTTTAATTTCCATTTTGTCACCTCTTTTCAACAATTTTTTTGATTAATTTAAATTCATTCTAGCATTTTAGGATTAAATTCAAATTAGAATTTGATTAGCATAATAATAAAAATATACAGTAATAGGAATAATTATGCTAAAATTTTTAAAAAGAAAAGAGACTATCTAAATATTAGGTAAGTCTCTTTTGAATTACATATATTAAAATTAGAGCAATTAATGTTCGTAATATCATATAAGTTCTAATTTTATGATAATCTTTATATAATTCATTTTCTTTAAAATTAATAGTAAAAATAAATCCATTAGATAATTTATTGTATGCAAGAATTTTTTTATCACCTTTATAATCATAATTTATGATTCCAAAATCATCTTTATCATTTTTTATTTCATTTGCCATCCAAATATATTTTCCATTATCTAAAGTTTTTAAATTTAGAACATTTTTATCAGGATGATATAAAAAATCATATTCATCATTTAATAATGTAGCATAACCCTCATTGTAAATTTTTAAATTAGCCATATGATTTTTCAAATGATCAAAGAATAATTCGCCACCACAAACACCAATAAGTTCATCATCAATAAAAACAGATTTACTATAAGATATAATAGTAGCGTTCCAAGACTCCCAATAATAAGGTTTTGACCAATGGGTAGAATTTTTAATAGCATATGACCACCATTCAGCTTCATTAGTAGAATTTTTATAAATATCATATTCCGGATATTTTTCATATTTTCCATTTTCCTCAACAAACTCAAAAGAATGACCACCCTTTATGGTTTTGGAATCAAAAACAAACCAACCACTTTTATTATCAAAAGCATCTATTGCTTTTATAAAAGCATTTTCTATTTTATCTTGAAATGCTTCCATTTTATCGTTATTACTTCTGACTTCTTCTAGATTTATATTATGAAGAACTATATTTTCTAATACATCAGCTAAATAAGTAATTTTTTTTATATCTTTTTCAAGAATCAATGAATTTGATTTACAAAGTAATTCTAAATTATGAACACTTAAATCTATTACATTTTTCTTGCTTTGTTTATAGTTAAACATCGTAATACCAATTAGTAAGATGCTAAATATCAAAGTTAAACATATAGTGCTTTTTTTACATTTATAAATTCGCATAATTTCACCCTCTATTTAAGCCTCTAATAGTCTATAAAGAGTTAATACCCAGTTACAAAAGAAATTTAAACATAATCTTTTTTGACATTCATTATTTGAAAGCTAAAAATAACGAACCATGAAATATGAAAAATATAGCCAAAAGCTAAATACCATTCCATAAATTTGGGTGGTTTAAGTTTATGCAATTGTCTTATATACGAATATGTAAAGAATGTGTTTAGATTTGAAAATAATAAGAATAAAATATTAAAACATATACTATAAAAATTATCAAATTTTAAACAAGGCACTGAATGTGTCAATATAATTTGACTCAAAACTGCAATTAGATTTGTTAATAGTATTGAAATTATAATATTTATGAAAAAATTAAATATTGATTTTTTTAATCTTATTTTGTTAAATAAAAAAAGTCCGCTAAATGATGTTGTAATTAGTAATATAAAGTGAGTTATATTAATAATTTTAAATATATGATGCAATATAAAACCCAAAATTCCAAAAATAAGACCTTGAAGCAATGTAAATATTATTCCTGTTAGACTTGATAGTTTAGGATACAAAAAAGTCAAAAAGCAAAGACATATGCAGACCAATATAAATATTTTTAAACAGTGAAACATCTCTATAGTTATAAAGCTAAAACTAAGGATAGTAGAAATTAAAAGAAGACCTAAAAGTAATATAGTATTTTTGAAAAAAATAAATATATTCATTTTGGATTTTCTTCTAAGAAATTTTTTGCTGTAAGCTTTTTTTAACATAGGGTTAATCATTTGTAAATTAAAATCACAAATCATAAAAATCATCCACCTTAAAATAAATTCTCTACAAAAATTATAAAAAATAAAAATAAAAAAATCTATTCAAATACTTTAAAAAGCTTAATTTGACTAAAAAATAATTCTTTAATACTATAAATTTAAGCGAGTTTAATAATTATTTAAACCCATAGAAATTTATTTTGAATAAAAACCTAAATAATGTTAAAATTTAAAAGTAATTAAATATTATATAAAGGAGAGTAAAATGAGCGAATTTTTAAGTGCATTATTTCTGATATTTATGGCAGAAATGGGAGATAAAACTCAGATTCTTGCTATGACTTTTTCGATGAAATATAATATCAAAAAAGTTATAATAGGTATATTTATAGGATCATTATTAAATCATGGGCTAGCTGTATTTTTTGGAGGTTTATTATCTAAATTTATAGATTTAAATAAACTTACAATAGTGGCGGGGCTCATGTTTTTATTTTTCTCAATTTGGAGCTTGAAGTATGAAGATCAAGAGGATGAAGAAGAACAAAAATTTAAGTTTGGGCCAGTTTTAACAGTAGCATTAGCATTTTTTATAGGAGAACTTGGAGATAAGACTCAGCTTAGTGCAATTACTTTGGCAATGGATAGTAAGAATCTAATAATAACTTTAATGGGAACTGTAAGTGGAATGGTTCTTACAAGTTTAATAGGGATATTTATTGGGGTCAAATTAGGAGATAAGATATCTGGATTATATATGAAGATTGTATCTTCTATAATATTTTTAGGTTTTTCGATATCAAAATTAAAAGATATTTATTTAAATATTTTTAATAGCTATATGATAATGATTATTGCTCTTACAATTATTTTATTAATAGTATATTATAAGGGAATTTCTAAACTATTATATCTTCAAAGTTTAAACACAAATACTCTATACAAAAAGAAATTAAAAGAGATATATGAATATTTTCATGAAGTAAAAGTATGTGCAAATGAACTATGTCTAAATGCAAAAGTATGTCAAAAGAATAAATGCGTACTATACTACATATTAAAACTCTTGGAAAATTTGGATGAAAACGGGCTAAAGCTTTCTTTGATAGATAAGAGTTATGATTTAGAGAGTTTAAAAAAGGATTTTGATGAAGAAAAGTTAAAAAATTTAATAGAAAAGTTGGATGAGTTTGAAAATAGTGAAGTAAAAGAGTTAGAGGAATTAAAAAGAGAAAGAGAAATATTAGATGAAATAAAAAAGGTAGCAATAACTATATTGGATCAAAAAAAGAACTAAATAATTAAAAAATATAAAAAAATAAAGTCTTGTTCTGATAAAAAATTAAGCTTATTCTAGAAAAAATACAAACGTTAAATGCAAAAAAAACACTTAAAATACAAAATGTTTTTTTTGTGGGAAATATTGTTGAAAAATACAAAATAAAAAAGTATAATGAGATTAAACAAAAGTAAAATTTTGTTTAACATTAAAGAGTTGTTAGGGTAAAATAAAAGGGGGATTTTATAATGGGATTAAATAAAAAGTTTTTATCATTAGCAATTGCAATGGGTATGATGACAGCAACATCGTTAGTGGCATTTGCTAACTTTGATAATGTAGTTCAATTTGGGAATGATGGTTCAGGAAATGGATATGCTATTGTAGAAAATCAAGAGTTAAATACTGATAATTTAAATACATTTAGATCTGCTACTAAATCAAAATACATAAAGGATTCTAGAGGTAATAAGATTCTTTACTGGATTTATGGTGAAAAAAGTGGAAAGGTTACATCAAAAGCAAAAGCTTACAAAGGATATTACGGAAGAGCTTCTGTTACAAATGGTGAAGGAGAATATGACGATGGTGATTGGAAAAAAGCTGGAAAGTGGAGCGAAGCTTCAGCACCTTGGACGAAAGCTGGTACTAATAAAGCAAATTATGATTACAAAGAAGATAATTAATATATAGAATTAAAAAAACCCAAACAACTCTTTAAATTAATGGGGAGGAAATTTATTATGAAAAAAATTATTTTTGGCATATCATTATTTGCCATTTTTTTATTTTCACTAATTAATATAAAAATCTATGATTATTTAGAACATAGTAAGATTTTTTATGATGGGGGAACTGATATTTCGATATTTTTAGATAAAAATAAAGCTAAGGGGCAATTTTTTGAAGACGAAGAAATTTTAGAAAAATTTAATTACATACAAAAAAAATATGATACATATATTTCAAGGTATATATTTATAAATGAAAACGAACTTAATGTGTATACAACAGATATATTGATGAATCAGAAAATTAAAATAAAAAAAGGTAATAGCCCTAAAAACAATAGTAATGAATTTTTATCAAATAAATTTATATCTCAAAAGTCACAATCGGGTGTATTTAATTTTTTTAATAACAAATATGATATAAAGATTTTTGGTATAAATAATTTAGGGTTAATAGGTTCATTTGATGGTTACTATCATATAGGGACAACAGATAGTCAAAAAATAAAAGAAATAACATCATATTTAAATCAAAGCTTAGGAAGTACAAATATAGTTGGAATATATGATCAAACAGATAGTATCATAACTATTTTGGACTATATGATTGCAGATTTTAAAGCATTATCTATATTAATTTTTATATCTCTTATAATTTTTGTATTCATGATAATCAAATATGGCATTAAACAGAGCAAGAAAATGATATTGTTTAATATACATGGTTATTCATTCTTTAAGGTTATTAATTATTATTCCAAAAAAATAGGGAAAATTTTAAGTATATGCTTTTTATTAAGTGGTTTTATTTTAGGCATATATTTTTTTAGTATGCAAAAACTTTATTATTTAAAAGATTTTATAATTTTCAATGTCTTTTTTGTATTATTTTTATTTATAGTATCACTTACAATAATGGGTTTAATGTATATAATCCAAATAAAATTTTATAATGCAAATAAAATATTAAATGGTTTTAGACCATTTTCAATTATTACATCATTGCAATTTATATTAAAATACAGTATTTTAACTTTTTTGGTGTTTGTATTTATTAATTTAAATGAGAATACTTTAATTTTAAATCAAAAAATACAAGCAACAAAGTCTTGGGATAAAGCTCAAGATATGTATCAAGTTGTTACCAAGTTTACGACCAATGATTTAAAAAAGAAAAGACCAATAGAAAAAAGAGCTTTTTATGTATATAAAGATTTTAATGAAAATATGAATGGGATTTTAGCTGATTTCTCTAATTATTCAAATTTATTTGATGATGAGTATTTTTTTCAAGTTAATAGTGATGAGGAAAGTGGATATTATCATATGATGGGGAAATCGATAATTGTAAATAAGAATTATTTAGTTGAAAATGATATAGAAGCTAAGAATAGTGAACAATTTTTAGATAATTTGATTTATGATGAAAACACATTAAATATATTAGTACCAAAAAATTTGAAAAATTTTGAAGATAAAATTTACTTAAATTTTTTAGATGATTTTTATTTTAAAAGAGTAGAGGTTCTAAATATTTATAATAAAGAACTAAAAATTCCATTGAACCAAACTAAAAAAGAAGATTTGAAAGTAAATATAATATATATAAACAATAATATAAAATACTTTACTTATAATTCAACGATAATGGAAGAAAATCAAAATCAAGTAATAGATCCAATTGTTGTTGTTGATACTTATAATTTTGATTATAGTTTTTATTATTCAAAATTAACTAATAGTTGTTATTTTAAAAGTACAAATTTAAACCCGATAGATGATTTTAGACCATATGTATTAAAACATAATATGGGTTCATCTTATAATAAAGTAAAAGCTATATATAATCAAAGAGCTATTGAGATTGATAAATTAAAAAGTGAAATAAGTTTGATGAAATATATTGGGATGTTCTTAATTATTTTATTCTTATTTTCCGTATATATATTTAATATTGCTTATTATGAACAATACAAATATCCAATTTATATAAAACGAATATTTGGATACAGTATGATTAAGATTAATAAAAATATACTTGTGTTAAGTTTGATTTTGACAACGTTGATATTAATACCGCTTAGCATAGCAATTTATATCAAATTATTTATAATTATTTTTGATATTATATGTATGATTTTCTTTAGTGAAATAATACATCAAAAGAATTTTAATACGGTCATAAAGGGGGAAAGATAATGATTAGTTTAAATAATATAAATAAGTCCTATAAAAATAAAAAATTATTTAATAATTATTCTTTAGATATTAATGATGGAGATTTTATTGCAATTACAGGTAAAAGCGGAAGTGGAAAAACAACATTATTAAATATGATTGGACTTTTAGAAAATTTTGATTCTGGGAAGATAAAAATAGATGGACAAGATAATTTTACTAAAAAAGATAGACTTATGATTCATAGAAATAAATTTGGATTTTTATTTCAAAATTATGCTTTGATAGAGAATAAAACCGTAAAAGATAATTTAAAAATTGCACTTGAATATAAAGATAAATCAAAAGTAAAAGAAATAAAAAATGTATTGGAATCTGTTGGTTTAAAAGGATTTGAAAAAAGAAAAATATTTCAACTTAGTGGGGGAGAACAACAAAGGGTTGCATTAGCAAGAGTTATATTAAAGAATCCAAAATATATATTTGCGGATGAACCTACTGGAAATTTGGATATAGAAAATAGAGATATTGTGTTTAATCATTTAAAGAAATTAAATCAAGAGGGAAAGACTGTTATATTTGTTACTCATGATAATAATCTTGCTTCTATGGCAAAGAAAAGTATTTACTTAGATTAATGAATATATTTTTATTTTTAGCTGTTTTTATATTATTAACAAAATACCTAATTGTTTTATATAATTAGTTTTTTTTGCTACAATTAAATAAAAATCTAAAAAAAGGAAGTGTTATTTTGGATAAAAAAAAAATTAGCAATAAATTGCATCATTTTTGGAAGTTTGACATTATCATTAGAATTATTTATGTTAAAAATGATATCTTATTTGGATAGGCTTGCAACAAACTCTTGGAATTTAAATACTTTGGAATATATAAAAGAACCAATTATTTTGTACGCAATGGCAATACCTACAATTATGGTTCTTTTTGGAATAGTAATTTATGATACAGAAAAAAATAATAATAAAGTAGAAATGAAATAAAAATCAAAAAATATAATATAGAAATCAAAAGGAAGTGCAAAATATATGAAAAAAATATTTATAACAATCTGTATTATTTTGATACTAAGCATAAATGCTTATGCAGATTATTTTGATATAGGAGATGTAATTGGTGAAATAAATTATAGCGATATAAAGACTTTTGTAAAAAATAAGGAAGTAGAATCTTTTAATATAAATGGTAAAACTGCTATATATGTTGAAGATTTAAAAGAAATACTTAATGTCTCTTATGATGATAAAAAAAGAATTGTAAATATAAATGATAAGAAATTACTTGAAGTTAATGATATAGGGCCATTTCAACATCTAAAATTTGACGCACCAATATATGAATATAATATTACTAATCAAAATGAGTTTAATATCAAGGGGTCAATAATTGATGAAAAGATAGATGAGAGTTTTAAATTAAAAATAGAGTATAAAAATGAAAGGAATCAGTTTGATTTGATTGAAGAAAAAACAGTTAATTATGATGGAATGACTTTTGATTATAATATTTCTATTGGTAACAAAAAAGGAGTATATAAAATAACAGTAGTAGTTCCACTAACAGCTGTAAACAATCAATTTACAGACATTGCAGCGTTTTATATTGAATATAAATAAAATAAAGAAAAGATAAGAAATAAAACTAATGAAAGATTTTATTTGCTAAATACAAAAAAGGATGTTGTACTAAGGAAAACTACTACAAAATATTATATTTGTTTTTATTAAACATAATATTTTGTAGCCAAATTCCTTAAGCTGACGTCCTCTTAAATAATTATATTATAAATTTAAATAATTTAAATTTATGATTAATTATTTATAAATTCCATAACTTCATCCAAAGAACTAAACTTTGCAATACTCATAAATTCATCTTCAGAAATTACTTTTACTCCAAGTTCTATGGCTTTTTTTAATTTGCTTCCAGCTTTTTCTCCAGCTAGAAGTAAATTAGTATTTTTGCTAAGCGAAGAAGATGTCTTTCCTCCGTTATCTTCAATTATCTTCTTTGCATCATTTCTCTTTAATGTATTTAATGTTCCTGTTAAAACAAATTTAAGACCTTCAAATATATTTGAATTAGCTTCTTGTTTTTTTGAGCTTATATTAAGATTAAATGATTTTAATCGCTCAATTAACTCAAGATTATCAGGATTTTTGAAGAAACTAACTAAAGACTGTGCCATTTTAGGGCCAAATTCTTCAATCTCAATAAGCTCATCATAAGAAGCATTTATTATCTGATCTAAATTTTCATAGTTTTTTTCTAACAGCTTACTTGCTTTAGAACCGATAAAATCAATTCCTAGACCAAATATCAGTCTATAAAGTTCATTTTCTTTTGATTTTTCGATAGCATTAAGCATATTTTCAACTGATTTTTCGCCCATTCTCTCTAATGAAAGAAGTTCTTCTTTTTTATCTTTAAGAAGATACAAATCAGATATATCCTTTATAAGTTCATTATCAAGAAGTTGTTTTACAATGGATTCACCAAGTCCATCCATATCCATTGCATTTTTGGATACAAAATGAATTATTCCACGTCTTATTTGAGCAGGGCATGAAATATTTATACATTTTAACGCAGCTTCACCTTCTTCTCTTAGGGTTTTTCCACCACATTCAGGACAAGTGCTTGGCATTTCAAAATCTATTTCACTTCCATCCCTTTGGTCTACCAAAACTTTTACAACAGCAGGGATAACGTCCCCAGCTTTTTCTATAACTACTTTGTCATTTATTTTAATATCTTTTTCTCTTATAAAATCTTCATTATGAAGGGTTGCCTTAGATACTAAAGAACCTGCAACTCTTACTGGTTCAAATACTGCATTTGGAGTTATTTTCCCAGTTCTACCTATTTGTAAGATGATATCTTTTATAATAGTTACCTTTTGTTCTGCTGGGAATTTGTAAGCAATAGCCCATCTAGGACTTTTTGATGTTGTTGATAGTTCTTCTCTTTGGTTCAAATCATCAACCTTTACAACCATTCCATCTATTTCATAACCCAAATTAGCTCTATTATCTTGCCAATAAAGAATATAGTCATAAACAGCATTCATATTATCGAATTTTTTAGTTTCATTATTTATCTTAAATCCTAATTTACTAAGGTATTCAAGTGACTTTATATGTGAATTTATATTATTTTGTTCAATATTAATAGTGTTAAATACAAATATATCCAAATTTCTTTTGGCTGCAATCTTAGGATCTAATTGTCTTAATGAACCAGCAGCTGCATTTCTAGGATTTGCAAAGATTTTATCATCGTTTTGTTCTTGGATTTCATTTAGTTTCTCAAATTGTGTTTTTGGGATGAAGACTTCACCTCTTACAGTCAAATCTATATCTTCTTTTAACTTTAGAGGGATTGATTTTACTGTTTTAAGATTAGAGGTTATTATTTCACCGACTTGCCCATCACCTCTTGTTGCTCCAAGAACAAATTCACCGTTTTCATAAGTTAGTGCAACAGATAGTCCATCAATTTTTAGTTCAACAACGTAAGATACATTGTTTGTACCTAAGTTATCCTTAACTCTTTTATCAAAATCCATCAAATCTTCTTTTGAAAAAGCATTTGATAAACTTAGCATTGGCTTTATATGTCTTGTTTGTTCAAATTTCGATAGAGCCTGTCCACCAACTCTTACACTAGGTGAATCGTTTCTAAGAAACTGTGGGTTATTTGTTTCTAATTCTATAAGTTCTTTTAACATCTTATCATATTCTATATCAGATATTTTTGGTTCGTCCAAAACATAGTAATAATAATTATGTTCTTTTAAAATCTCAACGAGTTCATCTATTTTCTTTTTTATATCTTCTTTTATTTTAGCCAAAATATAATCCTACCTTTCAAATGAATAAAAATATTTATTAAGTAAAAGTATTGTTATGATTTTATATTTTTAAATTCATTATAGTTTTTTGTTTTAATTTTATATTATAATTATATGATTTTTTTGTTATTTTGAGTAGGACAATCTTAAAATAAATAATCAAAAATTTACAATAAAGTTAAAATTATTGTTTATAGTATTTTTTTCTGATAGAATTTCTTTAAATATTATAAATCTATAAGGAAATTATAAAAAAGTAAATCTAATTTGTTTTAAGTTATAGAAAAAACAAAAAATGAAATTAAATAGAAAAAAGAAGGGTTATTATGGAGAAGTTTTTAAAAAATTTTATGAAGTATTATGAAAAATCAAGGTTATTTAGATTTTTATATAGTTTTTTAACATTTGTAATTGGAGTTTATATATCTTCATTATTATCTCATAGGTATTGGTTTATAAAAGCGATGATAGAAAGTTTTGCTGTGGGATTAATACTATATCCATTTTTTACTTTGAAAGAACAAAGAAAAAATAATATATAATAAATTTTTAAGGAGTGGTAAAAAGTTAGATGGAAGTTGATTTAAGTAATAGAAAGAAAAAACGAAATATAAAATTAATAATTAGTTTTATGGTATCTAGTTTGACGATAGTTATTTTAAGCTTTGCAATAAGTGTATATTTTGCAATTGGATATTTACTTTGCTTAGTTGTTCATGAGTTAGGACATATTATTATTGCAAAGAAATTAAACAAAAAAATTTATTTTGCAGGAATAACACCTTTAGGTGCTTATATTGAAATTGAAGATATAAATGACTGTAAGGAATCATTGAAATTGAAGATATAAATGACTGTAAGGAATCATTTTTAATAGGAATAGGTGGACCTTTGGCAGGTCTTTTTTTAGCTTTAATTTATATGCTGATTTTTTATTTTACAAAGACACAAGATGCATTTTTATTGGCAAAGGGATCTATAATACTAAGTCTTTTAAACCTAATTCCATTACAACCTTTAGATGGAGGTAAGATAGCAGAAGCTTTATCACCAAAACTTTGTTACTTTGGATTTCCGATTCTTATATATTTATTTGTAAATAATGATAGATTAAAGTCGAGAGTGATGATTATTATGATAATGATAGTTGGATTTTTTATGACTTTAGAGTACGAAAGAAAGAGAAAGAAAAGAAAGTATTACAACATAGATAAAAAAACAAAATTAAAATACATAGTGCTATATGGTTTGCTTGTAGTTATATTATTTGTTTTAGCTATATGTCTGAATTAGATTTATTTTTTAGAATAAAGTTAAAATTATTGTTTATAGTATTTTATCTGATAGTATTTCTTTAAATATTATAAATTTATAAGGAAATTATAAAAAAGTAAATCTAATTTGTTTTAAGTTATAGAAAAAACGAAAAATAAAATTAAATAGAAAAAAGAAGGGTTATTATGGAGAAGTTTTTAATCAGAAAAGAGTTGGTTATATGAAAGATTTTATTAAAAAATTTATAGTAAATATTTTCTATAATTGTATGAAATACTATGAGAAATCAGTATTATTTAAAATATTTTATTTAATAATAACATTAGTTATAGGTGTATATATAATTTGCTTGATGGATAATCACAGTAGGGGGGTTAAAGCTGCTGTACAAAGTACTGTTACATTTATTATGCTTTTTCCACATTTTCATATAAAAAATAAAAAAAATATAGAAGAAGAAAAACTATTTGAGGATGGTAGGGATGAAAGAGCTTAATATAAAAAAATTAAAAGAAGATATTTTATAAATAATACTACTGGGGAGATGATAAAATGGCAGAAGAACAGACATCTGTAAAAGAAATGTGGCATCAATATCTAAAATCAATTAATGAAGATGTTAATAATACAGATAAAAAATATATTTCTTGGCATTTTTGTGATAATGAAAAGGATGCTAATGATTTGGCGAATTTAACTAAGGAAGGCATTAAAAGAGCTACAACAAGTTTATATTATTGGTATGAAGTTGAAGGTGAAGTATTACCTCAAGTTGGAGATCTTAATATAATTACAAATTGGAATGGTGAAGCAAAGTGTATAATAAAAACAAAAGAAATAAATATAGTACCATTTAGAGAAGTTACTGAAGAGTTTGCAAAAACAGAAGGTGAAGGAGATAAATCATTAGAATATTGGAAAAACGCTCATATTAAAGCTTTTAGTAGAGGTCTTAAAGAAGTTGGCAAGGAATTTTTTGAGGATATCCTAGTTGTTTGTGAGGAGTTTGAATTGGTTTATAAATAATTAAATATTTAATAAAATTAATATATTGTAACAAGAATAAAGCTAGTGAATGATTGAATAATCATTAACTAGCTTAGTTTATAAATTTATTTATTAATCTTAATATACATATATATTTTAAATTGAAATTATTTATTTTTCCAAAAACTCAACAATATCAGATACCTTTGTTCTATAATTTCTGATACTTAGATTTTTATTTAGATAATCATAAGCAATATCTTTTGTGCAATGACTTATATATATCTTATTTATATCTTGACTATTCAAATAATCAATTGTTTTTTGTAATTTTGAGTCAATATGATGAAGATGAAAACCACCTAGAACAATATCTATTTTTGATTCATTCATAATTTCTTTGGAATACTCAATGATATTACAAATACCACTATGAGAACAACCTGCAATAATTACAAGTCCATTTTGACCTCTAAATACAATTGCAGAATCATCTATTACAAAATCATCTTCATTATTTTCTAGTATAAAGTCAGTTTCTTTGGCTTCAAAATCATTATATCTTTTGATATGTCCCAAGAAACAAAGATTATCATCCAAAAAATATGGTTCATCTTTTAATAGGAGATTAAAACTATCTTTTGTATAAGCTTCACAAAGAGCCATTCCTAAATAAGAATTATCTTTCTTTCTATATCGTTTAGTAAAAATTTCGCTACAAGCGATAAGATTTCTTTTTTTAAAATCGGTATCAATAAATCTAAGTCCATCACCATGATCAAAATGACCATGACTTAGAATAATATCATCAATATTAGATATACTAAGATTTAATTTTTTTGCATTTTCTAAAAATAAAGAAGTTCTTCCACTATCAAATAATATGTTCTTTTGATTTTTTCTTTGGATATATAAACTAAAGGCTTTATCAGATTCAAAGCCTTTAGTTTTAATATTATCTACTAAGAAATAAATCTTATTCATCACAATCATCCCTTTTGTAAACGACTTTTCCATCTATTATTGTTTGAAGTACTTTAATATTTTTAATATCTTTTTTATCTACATTTATTATATCATTATCTAAAATAACCATATCAGCAAGTTTGCCTTTTTCCAAACTTCCTCTTAAATCTTCTACAAAATTAGCATAGCAAGGAGTTTTTATATAAGCTCTTATTGCATCATATAATGAAGTATTTTCATTTTTATTTAGATTATAATCATTACACGCAAGATAAATCCCCAAAAGTGGTTCAAAACCTAAAAATTCATAATCATCATCTCTTTTTAGTCCAAATGTGGAGTTAAAAGGCCAATCACTATTAAATATAACTTTGATTTCATTTTGGACAAAGCTATTGAACCTAAAGCTATCTTTTAATCTTTCTTCACCTAAAGTGTTTATATTTAAATCTTTTTGTAGATTAAATATCGGTTGGAATGATGCTATTAGATTAAGCATTTTGAATCTACTTATATCTTCATCTTTTATAATTTGTAGATGTTCAACTCTTGAACGTGTATTCATTTCATAGTTTTTATATTCATCATAATAAAGATCTAAAAATACACTCAAGGCTTCATCACCTATTGCATGTACTGCGATTGATTGATTATTTTTAAAGGCTCTTTTTATTTCTTTTTTCATATAATTAATATCTATTGTAAGTTTACCTCTTGTATGACTATCATTATTGTAAGGTCTTGATAAATAAGCAGTTTTGGAACCAAAGCTTCCGTCTAAGAAATATTTAGTTGGCCCTATTTTTAAGAATTTATCAATTTTCTTTCTATTTAAATCAAAATTAAATTTAGATATTTTAGAATGTCCATAAGGTGAAGAAAATATTCTTATATTAAGCTCTTCATTTTTGTACAATTCTTTATATAGGTTATAATTGCTAAATGGGTTAGTTAATATATCATTTATTGAAGTAATTCCTTGAGATATTAGAGCTTTATTAGCTTTTTTTATTGCCTGTTTAAAATAATCTTTTGGAAGTTTTTTTTGGATTCTTTCCATCAAGATAAATACATCTTCTTCGTAAAATACTCCACTTAGTGAATGATCTTCTAATTTATTTGCATCTTTATATTTTTTATCTTTAGAAAGCCCAAGTTCTTTAATCGCTAATGAGTTTAATACCAAACAATGACCGTCCTCTTTTACCATACAAACTGGTTTGTTTAAAACTATTTCATCAATAGTTTTTCTTGTTGGAATATTACCATCAAATATCTTGTTCTCGTCAAATCCACTTGATAATATCCAGTTATAAGGCGTTTCAAAAGCATAATGTATAAGTTTTTCTTTGAAATCTTCAAAATTATCTATATTTTTTGCATTGAAGTCAACTAAAGTTCGTCCACCTTCAACTAAATGCATATGACTTTCAAAGAAGCCAGGAATTATAGTTTTACCTTTTAAGTCGATTTTTTTTACACTATCATTTACTTTTGAAAATATTTCGTTAGTATTTCCAAGAGCTTCAATAATATTATCATTTATGAGTATTTCTTTATATATTTTATTATGTTTATTTAAAGATATTATATTTGCATTATAATAAAGTGTTTTCATTTTAAAAAAACCCTCCCTCGTTATACTATAATTATAGGTCTTTTTTGTCCTTTGGGGTAGAAAAAATAAAAGAATTATTAAAAATTTAAGAAAATTAATAATTTGATTATTTTTTTATTTTAGAGTGGATTTAATATAGATAATATTTATAGGAATCAAAAATATATAGAATATACTTATAATTTTTGCAAAACTATTGATGTATAATTTACTTATGAATATATGAATTGAGGACGTGATTATTTTGAATAGAGTTTATTTTGATAATGCTGCTACATCTTTTCCAAAGGCAAAAAATGTTGGAAAAAGAATGTGTGAATATATAGAATGTGTAGGAACAAATGTTAGTAGAGGAACTTATGAAGAAGCTTATGAAGCTAGTGAAGTGATTTATGAAACAAGAGAATTAATATGCGAATTATTTAATTTCGACAAAACAGAAAACGTTATATTTACAAAAAATATAACTGAGAGTTTAAATGTGCTTATAAGAGGAATTGCAAAAGAAAATGATCATTTTATAGTGAGCTCAATGGAACATAATGCTATAAAAAGACCACTTAATTTTGTAAAAGAAGAATTAAATATTACCTTTGATGAATGCAAATGTGATAAAGAAGGTAGACTTAATTCATTGGATATAAAGAATTTGATAAAACCAAATACTAAGGCTGTTATAATGACTCATGCATCTAATATTTGTGGAACTATATTAGACCTTGAAAAAGTGGGTCAAATTTGTAAAGAAAATAATATATTCTTTATAATTGATGCAGCTCAAACTGCTGGATTTTTGGATTTGGACATAAATAAATTAAATGCTAATGCTATTGCTTTTACTGGTCATAAATCATTACTTGGGCCAAATGGAATAGGAGGATTTATCATAGATGATGAATTAAACAAAATAACTAAACCTCTTATAACTGGAGGGACAGGAAGTGCTTCAGATTCAGAAATTCAACCAGATTATATGCCAGATAAATTTGAGTCAGGAACACCTAATATTGTTGGAATTTATGGACTTAATGAATCTTTAAAATATATATTAAATAAAGGAATTAAAAATATAAGAGAATATGAATTAGATTTGTTTGAGTATTTCATAGAGAAATTAAATGAGCTTAATGGATTTAGGATTTTGGGTACTAAATCAAGAGAACATTCATGTCCTGTTATATCGCTTGATTTTAATGAATTAGATAATGCTGTTGTTTCGCATACTTTAGCAAGTGAATATAATATATCAAACAGATGTGGACTTCATTGTGCACCATCTGCACATAAGACATTAGATACATATCCTCAAGGGAGTGTAAGATTTAGTTTAGGGCATGAGAATACTAAAGAAGAAATAAATTATACGATAGATGCATTAAAAAAGATATTGTCAAAACAATAAAATTTATTATAAAAATAAAAAAGGTGAAAAATAGATAATAAATAATTAATTATTTATTATCTATTTTTTTAAATATAAAATTGTTTAAATATAAAATTGAAAATATAACTAATGCACTGATTAAGGCTTTTTTTTCATTAAAATTTTCAATTTTATTAAGAACATTCCAAAATACAACTATAATAACTCCATCAATAGATTTTTTTGCAGAAAATGTTTTTTTAGTCAAAAATATCACCTCTAACATTATTATATATTTTACCACAAAAATAATTCAAAAAGAGGCTGTTGCATTTTTTAGTGCAACAGCCTATTCTAATTTTTTTATTAATTTTTATTAGTTTTCTTCAACAGTAACCTTTTTCATCTTTTGTTCAACTAATGGCTTATCCATAGCATTTGTTTCTACCTTAGCCATTTCTTCTACTACTTCCATTCCTTCAATAACTTGACCAAATGCTGCGTATCCACCATTTAAATGTGGAGCATCGTCTAATACTATAAAGAATTGTGAGCTTGCAGAGTTTGGATTAGCAGATCTAGCCATTGATAATACACCTTTTTTGTGTAGGATTGGGTTTCCTACTCCATTTTGCATGAATTCACCTTTTATATTTTCTTTAGAACCACCAGTTCCATCACCTTTAGGGTCTCCACCTTGAGCAACGAATCCTGGAATTATTCTATGGAATATAAGTCCATCATAAAAACCTTCTTTAGTTAATTTTACGAAGTTAGCAACTGTTATAGGTGCATCATCTTTGAAAAGCTCAGCTTTTATAGTTTTTCCATTTTCCATTTCAATAGTTATTATAGGATTGTGGTTAGCATCCTTTATTGTGTTATCTTCTGTCATTTCTTTATCCATCATTTTTAAAACATCCTCCATTGCAATATAAGTTTTGTTATCGTAGCTTATTACATCTGTTTTGAATTCTTGTGCTCCAACTTTATAAGTTATATTTTCTTTTACTACATCAATTTGTTCAGTTTTTGAGCTTGCACAAGCTACCGCTGAAAAGATTATAACAAACATTGATAAAATAGCAATAATTTTTTTCATTTTTGTAACCCCTTTCTTTAAGTAATTTTTTATGTCGAATTTTTATAATTAAAATCTACATATTAAAAATAATAATTCTGTAATAATAAATTATAAAAAAACTATACTATTATATTATACTGTATCTTCCTTTATTTACTAGCTTTTTTTGAATAAAAATATGCAGCTAAAAATGCTGTTATAGGTATAGTCATAATAAGACCGATACTTCCTGTCAAAGATCTTATTATCTCAGTTGCTATTATATCAAGATTCATAATTTTAGTCATTGAAGTTTCTAATTCAGAAAAAATAAGCAATAAACTAAGAGAACTACCTGTGTAAGCAAGTATTAAAGTGTTTGACATAGTACCCATTATATCTCTACCAACATTAATACCTGATTTGAATAATTCTTTCATTGATATATCATCTTTTATCCTTTTAACTTCTTCTATAGTTGATGCAACTGACATACTAACGTCCATTACAGCTCCTAATGCTCCAAGTAATATACCGGCAAATAGAAGTTCTTTAAAATCAAAGACAAGTCCTTGTCTAAGATAAATTAAAATATTAGCTTCTTCACTTGATAGACCTGTTAATTTAATTTGAGAACCAACAAAGAAAGCAAGACCACCTGCAACAATTACACCACCTATGGTTCCAAGTATTGCACATAAGGACTTGTGACTAAAACCAGATATCAAAAGCATTGTAATTATGGTGGATACGCTACATACTAAGATTGCTGAAAGTATTGGACTACCACCATTTAATATATACGGAATCATAAATTTAAATACTAGAGCCATTGTTGCAAATAAACTGATTAATGTTTTAACACCTTTTAGTTTACCAAATATCAATACACATATACAAAATAATATAAATATATAATTTATATAATCTTGTCTATAATAATCTTCGATATGAACTAAAAACTCATCTTCATCAATTCCGATTACAACAACAACTTTAGTTCCCTTCTCAACAGGCATTGCAAATACTGTATTATTTGGATCTAAATAATTTTTTGTTTCAAATACTTGATCTTTATATTTACCACTAAGCACTTTTAATTTTACTATTTGAAGTGTTTCACCAAAACCTACATCTCCTTCACCTTCAATCACACTGAGTACTACAGCTTTTTCATGTTTTAAATTTGAAGATTCCATGGACGAATCTGCAAAAGAATTGAATGTAAATAGATTTATCACCACGAGAATCAAAATCAAAAATCTTTTTAAATTGTTCATATTACTGGCTTATTAACTATCTTTGGATATGATTTATAAAATAAAGTGAAACCAAAGGCTAATTGCCATTACACCTCACTTCCAATTATTATTTTTGTTCATCAAATTAAATTATATAAAAAACCAAAAAAAAAATAAACCTAAAATAAATTTACAAATTTATTTTAGGTTTATTTAACTTTATATATCAAAAAATTAAAAAGAAAGACTGTGTCAAGAAATATCAAAAAAGAACAACGAGTATCTCAAATTTATTAATACCCAAAAGATATTGTTTTATTCATGTCAAATGTATCTTGTGTCTTTATTTTTGTTGGGAAACTAAAATTATTTGTATTATAAATTATTAAATCTCCATTTTTATATGTTGCAAATGGCGTATATACTCTTATTGAATCTATTGATTTAACAAAACTATCATTATTTGAATTTTCAAATTCAATGTCTTTATTATTAACTTCTAGGCTTTGATTTAATTTAATATTTTCAATCTTAGTGTAAGTAGAATCATAAATATCATAATTATCGATATTATAAGCATAATATTTATCATTTTTCTTTTGTATATCCAAGTAATTTAGAGGTATAAGGATTTTAGAATCCAAATTCATAAGTCCAAACAATGTTGATTCATTGGATTTTTGACCTACTCTTATATCTAAATTATTATATACTTTAATATAATTGTATTTAGGTTCTAAAACTGTATAACCTTCATTATCAATAATTCCAAGTAGATAAGAATTTTGTGTAAATTCTTCTTTAGAATTTTCTCTTATGATTCGAATATCTTTATAAGAATCACTAAAATCGTCAAATTCTCTTTGTGTAATTCTATTTAAATTAGAATCGATAAGTGTATACTTATTATTTATTTTTATTTTAGCGACACCACCATCAAAAGGTTCCATATCATTAAATTCAAAAACAGATATATTATTATTTGAAAAATCTTTTATTTGAATTATATCTTTTTCATCATTTTTATAAAAAACCATATCCTCGATAATATCTTTGATTATAGTATTTGTATCAAGCGATAAGATTTCTTTAAAACTATTATCAGAAGTTGAGCAAATTAAATTCTTATCAAAACCATCAATAGCTAAATAAGAATTATAAATAGTTGCTGATTTTGCTTTACCTTCATATAGTTTATTTCCATCAAAATCAAAAATATATATCATTTGATCTTTATGATTTTTAATAAGAGCAAATTCATCTAAATTTTTTAGTTCAAATGAATTTTCTTTAAAATTCATCAAATCTTTTTTGTGACCAAGATTACTATCATATAAAGATACGTTAAGTTGATTTGTAGCAATTATATTTTTTGAAAAATCTGAATTTAATACTTGGTCAAATATTTTTAATTCTGGAATGTCTCCATCTTCTGTTATTAAAGTATATTTAAATCTATCAATTAACATTTTATGAAGCTTTTTTTCTCCTGTATGTTTTTCAATTGAGTAGAAGAATTTATTTTCAGTGGCTTTTAACTCTTCTAAAGGTACTAAAATATTTTTAGAAGTACTAAATGTGTTTATCTTTTGATCATTTATATACAAATCAATATTATTTTCGTATATCTTATCTTCTTTAGAAAGGGTATTTTTAATAATGTTTATTTTTTGTTGATCACATTTTAAAAACTCCATATCCTTTCCATTTTCCATCCATATACTATCATCTTTTAGACCTTTTATTTTAGATATTTTAATTTCCTTTTCATTTTTTTCATCAGTTTGATAACCTAATTCAAGTAAATTATCAAGAACTATGTAGTTGCCACCATAGTACTCATTTTCAATTTTTAATATATAACTTGGAAGTGTTGCATGGTAAAGTCCATTGTTATAGAGTATCTCATTTTTTGAAAGTTCAAAATTACCAATTTGCTTTTCTGTTGCAAAACCAAAAGTACTGAGCATAAATATAAAAACTAGACTTAATATAGTTTTTTTCATATAGAATTCCCCCTTATTTTAGTAGATTACTACCTTTGTTTTAAAAATTTTAATTATCTTTATTTTATATATAATTAAAATTTTTACTATTTATATATTACCATAGAATGAGTTAGAATATTTTAATAATTTTTTACAAAAATAAAATAAAAAAATACAAATATAACTTTTTAAATCAATAAAATTAGGTATAAATATCTAGGAGAAATGATGTTTTTATTTTGTAAAAAAGGAGGATGAAATGAAAAATTCAATTAAATTCAAATTGATAAGTTTATTTTTACTTATAGCAATAATACCATTTGGAATAATTGGAACAATAAGTTTTAATAATTCAAGGGATGAAATACAAAAGATAGCATTTAATCAGCTAATATCAATAAAAGAACTAAAGGCAGAGGAACTTATGGAATATTTAAAATCGTTGGATAAAGATATTCTTACCTACTCTCAAAATAAAATGATTATTGATGCTACAAAAGAATTTAAAAGAGATTATTATAAAGTAACAGGTGAAAATGAAATAGATAAAAATAATATAAATAATAGTCTTAAGTCATATTATGAAAATGAATTTATAGTGAGGTTAAACGAAAATTCAAATATGAATAAAACTGCATCAGAATATTTAAATATGAGTGATGAAGCCAAGATACTTCAATATAATTATATTTCAAATAATAAAAATGTAGTTGGGAGCAAAAATTTATTAGATCAAGCTCAAACCAATTTGTCATATAATCAAACACATGAAAAATATCATAAATATATATCTAATTATCTTGAAAACTTTGATTTTTACGATATTTTTATAGTTGATAGTGAAACTGGTGATATGATTTATTCAGTATTTAAAGAAACAGATTATGCAACTAATTTATCAAATGGTGTGTATAAAAATAGTGGGATTGCAAAAGCATTTGAAGCTTCAAAAAATAGTTTAGATAAAAATTTTAGCTATTTTGAGGATTTTGATTTTTATATACCATCGTATAATTCTCCAGCTGGATTTATTTCAGCACCTATAATAGATGAAGGAAAAAATATAGGTGTATTAATATTTCAAATACCTATAAATCATATAAATGAAATCATGACAAGTGATTCTAATTGGCAAGAGATAGGTCTTGGTCAATCAGGAGAATCATATCTTGTTGGAGAAGATGGATTGCTTAGAAGTGATTCAAGATTTTTGATAGAAGATAAAACTAATTATATGGCTGCTATTTTAAATGCTGGTATAGATAAAAATATAGTTGATTTGATAGATAAGCAAGGTAGTTCTATATTATATCAAGAGGTTAATTCAAAAACTTTTAATGAGGCACTAAAAGGAAGTTCAGGCGGGGATATAATAAAAGATTACAGAGATGTAGATGTATTAAGTGCTTACAAACCTATAAAATATAAAGATTTAAATTGGGTTATATTAGCTGAGATAGACGAGGCAGAGGCTTTTTCTGCTGTATATTATTTAAGAAATATTATATTTATAATTGGACTTAGCATATTAGTATTAATATTTATATTCTCTTATTTATTTGCAAGAAGAATATCAAATCCAATTAAAAATACATCAGATATTTTAAAAGAAATTTCAGATGGAGATGGAGATTTAACAAAAAGATTAGAGATTCATACTAATGATGAGATTGGATTATTAGGAAAATGGTTTAATTTATTTGTAGATAAACTTAGAGATATTATGAAAGAAATATTTGATATGAAGGAAAATTTGAATGTGAATGTTGAACAATTTACCAATTTGGTAGAAGATTCAAATGAAAATTTAAATGAGATAATAGAATCAATAGGAGTTTTAAATGTTTCGATACAAACAAATGCATCTGTATCCCAAGAAGCTAATGCTAGCATAGAAGAATTATCTAGTACAGCACATTCAATATATCAAGAGACTATAAATACTTCTGATAGCAAAGATAAAATTAATGAAGCTGTAAAATCAGGGAGCATTCTTCTTGGAGAGGTTAAAGATTCTATAAATAGCGTAAAGGCGACTTCTGATGATGTTTTTGAAGTTTTAGGAAGATTAAATGATTCTACTTCTAATATTGGTGAAGTTATACAAATGATTAATTCAATATCAGAACAAACCAATTTATTAGCATTAAATGCTTCAATTGAAGCAGCAAGAGCTGGTGATGCTGGTAAAGGGTTTGCAGTTGTAGCAACTGAAGTTAGAGTATTAGCAGAGCAAAGTAAGGAAATGACTTCTCAAATAGCAAATCATCTAAATTCAATAAATAATAATATGAAGGAAACATTGGATAAAATTAATGGTGAAAAAATATTAATAGACAATACTGCAATCAAGGGAAATGGTGCAATAGAACAATTTTCAGTAATACAAGAATTACTTGAAGATATATCAGGACAAATAAATCTAATAACAAGATCATCACAGCAACAATCTGTTATAGCTGATGATATGGCTCATGCGATAGAAAGTCTAGCTACAAGTACACAAGAAAATGCAGATGCAGTGGTAAATATAAATACAAAGACAGAAAAACAAAGTCAAGTTATTGAGCATATAAATGATAGAAATAAAGATGTTAAAGAATTACTTGTTAAATTAAATAGTATAGTCAACAAATTCAAGATATAGAGTTATTAAAGGGCTTTGAAATAAGAGCTAAAATCATAATATATTTTAGTGAATTTTGTATTTATAAAAAATATATTATTAATAGTTTTCTTAATTTCAAAGCCTTTTTAGGCTTTATTTTTATTTGAATAATTTAATATAAAATAATTTAATTTAGCTTTTTAGCTGTAAATCATTTTGTTTGAATTATCATTATTTTTTAGTAACTCTATAAATTGTTCTTTTGGTTTATGTAGAGAGTTAAGAATTTTAGTTGAAGTATGAATTTTTAGTTTATTTTTAGTGAATTTAAGCATTTGAGTTGCTATATTGGAATCTTCAATCTTAGATACATAAGCCTGTAACAATTCTTTGGAATGGTTTACTCCCTCTAATGCCCATGTTAATCGATTTCGAATAGCACCGTAATCGCTTCTAGTAAAATTAATATCCATATGAACATCATTAACCCATTCAAACGAAGAAGTTTTATCAAAAATATAAAATTCTTCTGAACCAAGATTATCAAGCTCGTAATTATAGTTCCAGATTTCTAAAAGATCATGTCTGTTATCTCCAATTTTAATGTTGATTATAGTACCATAAGTAGGGTCACCACATAAGAGTTTCATTCCATTATAACTATAATTTTTAGCTAAAGAATCTATTGTATTTAAAATTTCATCTGTATGTTTTTCAATTATAAGTTTTTCTTCTTCTGAATTTGCATCATTATGAAACTCTATAACAGATTCTTTTAGACTATGAATTAAACTAGTCATTTCACCAAGAACTCCTTCAACACTATCTACAAGAGATATGCCATCTTGAATATTTTTGGAATATTGATGAAGTGCTCTTATTTGAAGTTTAACTTTTTGACTAATACTTAAATTTGCAGCATCATCACTTGCTCTATTTATTTTTAGACCACTTGATATTTTTTCAATTGAATTTGTTTGTTCTTTAATCGATATATTCATATTATTTATTAAATTCAAACTGTTATTATCAAAATTTATAACCATAAAAAAACCCTCCATAAAAATAAAAGTATCAATGAAAATGAATACAAAGTACTATAATTAAAAATGATACCAATACAATATACCATCTTTTTGCGAAGAATAAAATAGTTTTTTGTAAAAAATACGAATGAAAAGGTTTTTTTATGAAAAAATATTCGATTTTTTATAAAATTCAAATTTTATTTTTATATTAATTTTTAATTAAAATTTTGCAAAACGGGTATTATAATTACAAATTTGTAAGTTTGAATAGAGGTGTTTTGATGAATAAAAAGCATATGAAAATATTTTTAATATTTTTAATAATATTTAGTTTTTTTAATGCAGATAAATATTTTTCGCAAAACAGAGAATATAAAAAAAATATATTAATACTTCATTCATATTCAAGAGATTATCCTTGGACTGAAAATCTACATGTTGGAATAGAAGAGTTGTTTAAAGACTATATGTTAGATATAGAATATAGAGTGGAATATATGGATACGAAAAATTATTTTTCAGATAAATATATAGAAAGATTAAAAGATATTTATAAAGAGAAATATTCAAATGTAGATTTGGATTTTATAATAGCAACTGATAATAATGCGTTTAACTTTTTAGTAGAATATAAAGATGAGTTATTTGGAGAAAATACTCCAGTAGTAGCAACTGGTATTAATAATATTTCACTTTTAGATTTAAAAAATTTACAAGAGGAATTTTATATAGTTGAAGAACGACCTGATTACAAAAGGACTATAGACTTAGCAATACAACAAAATAAAGAAGCAAAAAATATATATTTAATATTAGATAACACTACGACAAGTAAGCTTGTAAAAGAAGAATTAAAAAGTATATTAAAGGATTATGAAAAAGATTATAATATAACTTTTTTACAAAATATATTAGAGCCTAGTTTTGATAATTTTATCTCTAGTTTAGATAGAGATGATATATTAATTTTTGTCCTTTATTTTAAAGATTCAAAGGGAAATACGTATTTATACGATGAACTTATAAAAAAATATTATAATATTAGTAAAACTCCAATCTATGTATTTTGGGATTTTTATATGGACAAAGGAACTTTAGGTGGTTATATAGCTTCGGGTAATTATTATGGAGAGGTTGCAGCCAAAAAAATATATGAAATAATGACTGGAGATAAAACTACTAAAATAATATATGATTCTGGAAAATTTTCGAAATATTTATTTGATTATCATTTAGTGAATAAATTTAATATAACAGATATACCAAAAGACTCAGAATTCATAAATAAACCCATATCATATTATGAAGCTCATAAAACTGTGATTTGGTTTGGCGTTTCCACATCGATGATATTATTTGTAATCATACTATTACTTCTTAGGGTTATTAAGGATAAAACAGATATAGGAAAACAAAATGAAGAAATACATGAACTTAATAGAAGTATCATAAAAACTCAAAAGGATATGATTGAAACCTTGGGTGATGTGATTGAAACAAAATCAGAAGGAACAGCAAATCATGTGAAAAGAGTTGCAAAAATCTCAAGATTTTTAGCAGAAGAATATGGACTTAGCAAAAAAGATTCAGAGGTTCTTGAACTTATTTCACCAATGCATGATGTTGGTAAAATTGGTATTTCTGAAGATATACTTCATAAACCTGATAAATTAACAGATGAAGAATTTGAAGTTATGAAATTTCATACAACAATAGGACATCAATTACTCAATACATCAAATAGAGATTTTTTGAAACTAGCATCAACAGTAGCACATGAACATCATGAAAGATGGGATGGAAGAGGTTATCCAAATAATTTAAAAGGTGGAGAGATAAGTGTATTTGCTAGAATAACAACGGTTGCAGATATTTATGATGCACTTAGAAGCAAAAGACCTTATAAAAAACCATGGCCTGTTGAAGATGTAATAGAATATTTCAAAGAAGAAAAGGGAAAGATATTTGAGCCTAAATTGGTTGATATATTCATAGAAAATATTGATCTTTTAGAACAAATAAGAAGTGGATTTTCAGATGAACATTCAGATTCAAAGACTTTATTATATGATTTAAATAATATGGTCAATGATACGAAAAAATATAAAAATAAAGTACAGAAGATAAAAAGAGATAGTGAGTTTGATAAAAAGCATTCTTTGAGCGAAAGTGACGAAGATATTGAACTTACAAAAGAAGAATTAGAAGAATATGAAAAATATAAAAATGATTTAGATGTAGATGAATAATAAAATTAGCTATGGATTATAAAAATTCATAGCTAATTTTTGATTTAAATTATTTATAAAATTTTAAGTTTTTTTTGAAATTCTTTTTTTGGGATGATATTAATAAAAAGAAATTTCAGAGATGCAAGTATCTTCATATTTACTACCTTTGATTACATCTTTTATAATGAATTTAACTTTATTGGCTTTTATTTTTTGTGGAAATGTTATTAAAATATCATTATTAAAATAAGTATTAGGAAAACTTATTGTTCTTCCTTGAACTTTACCATCATCAATAATTATTTGAATTTTTTTAGGTACACCATTTTGAGTATAAGTATCAAAAGTTTTTAGATAACCTGGTTTAATTATTATATTTTGAAAATACTTAGGCTTTGTAGAACTAAACTCAACATATTCATTAATACCATAACTAGCTTTACCTTCAACCCAAGCTGTAGCACTATTATTATCTATAAGATTAGATACATTATATCTATTTGTATTTGATTGTAAAGTTGAAGATGCTATAAGAGTATCAAATTTTATTTTGCTAGCATTAGAAAAATAATTTTCTATTTGATATTGCATATTTAATTTACCTGTCTTTTTATAAAAAGATAATAAATTTTGAGGATTATTTTCATCGCTATGGTCGCATTTAACAAAAATCAAATCATCATCAAAAAATATTTCATATGGCCAAAAGAAATTCTTCATATCATCAACTTGCCATTTTTTTGTACCATCTTTATTTAAACAAGTTAAAAAAGGACCATAATAACCAGTAAAATAAAGATTATCCTCATCATCTAAAATAAGAGAATTAGAAGCACCTGCTCCTTCAAATTTATATATAATATCACCATTTGTAATATCTATTTTATAGACAATATTGTTAATTATCACATAGATATTGTTTTTTCGTGTTAAGGTTTTTGATACTTGATCTAATTCAGTCATATAAAATCTAGGAAAAGTTTTTACCCAAAGCTCTTGATTATTCTTATATGCTATTAAACTTACATCTACAGAAGCATCTTCGTTTGCAGATGTATTTAACCGAATATCTATATTAGAAGAATCTTGTGCAAAAGAAAGAGTTAAACTAAAACTAAAGATCAAAATTAACAATAAAAAAATTTTTTTCATAATAAGTCCTCCCTAATTTTTTAATAAATGATTTAAATATTTTAAGATAAATTTTAGATATATATTAGATTAGCTTTTATTGTAATTTAAATTTATATTTTATAGAATATTTATACCCATATTATTTATTATAAAGATTTATTTATATAAATTGGGATTAGTTAAGTCTATATAAGGTTTTAAATCATAGTTTCTAATATCAAGAATAAATTCATCTGTTGTTGATTTACCATCAATACCAATAAAATTAGTTTCTAACACTACTTTTGAATCATTATTTAAATCAAAATTAGAAGAATGATTAAATTTGGAAGCTATTTTTTGTGTAGTTTTATCTTTTTCAAATATTAATGAGGTGTTTTTTCCTTCTTCATTTGAATTAAATAAATCCAAAATCTTTTTTTGAGTCTGTATATTTCTTATATAAAAATTTTTGCTTATTGATTTTAATTCTTTTTTTTCATTAGAAATATATTTAATATTATTGATTTTTAAATACCCAGTATTATTTGATAAACCAATAAAGCCATCAATTTCCCAAGTAGAATTTTTGCTATGAATTTCATATACTTTTTGAACTTCTTTTGAAAGATATTCTTTGTAGTCATCGTTTATAGTTTTGCACTTATTATATAAAACGACATTAGTTATTATTGATAAAGTATTCAAAATCAAAAGAAAAATAATAATATTTTTTCTCACTATACTCACTCCCTATTTTGTTTATGTTTGGAAAAATTTTATCATATAAAAAAACTTTAAACAACTATTAGCTTACATATAGTAAAAAAATGAATCATTAGATGGAGATATATTTAAATATATATATAGGTAATTTTATTGTTTTTGTTGAAATTTCAATCAAATTTTTATAATTGAAGATTGCTTTTATGGTAATATTTAATATAGATAATATAAAAAACACAATAAAAAAATAAAAAGATAAATATATGCTTAGGGGTGGGTTATATGAAAATTGGAAAGTTTTGTGAAAAATATGATGTCACACAAGATGCAGTTAGATATTATATAGAGTTAGGTCTGTTGTTACCAGACAAAAAGGGGACTTTTTATGATTTTAACAAAACTTGTGAAACAGATATATTGGAAATTAAAAGACTTAAAAATATGAAATTTAAGCTAAATGAAATCCAAAGACTTTTAAGTCTTTCTAGATTGGGTGTTTTAGAAAATCAAGAAGAGTTTGATTATTATATGACTTTATTAAAAAGTAAAAAAAATGAGCTTCTAGAAGATAGACTAAAGATTGAAGAATCAATTAATATGCTTGATAAAAAAATAGAAAACATAATAAAATTAGAAAAAGAATTGAGTTCAAGATGCAAAAGAAGCATAGGGTTTCCTATTAATTATGTGAACTTGATTCATTGTCCAAGTTGTAATGAGATGATGGATTTTTCAGCTCAAAATATAGAAAAGAATATGGTTTATAATGGGGAATTTAATTGTGATTGTGGTTATAAATTGAGTTTAAAAGATGGAATAGTAACAGATGATCAAAAAGATTTTGAGAAAGTAAAGTGCATAGAGTTAGAAGAATATCTAAAGGAGATGGGTGATCATTATGTAAATTATATATATAAAGTATCTAATTATCCTTTGGAAAAAATAAATAAATATATGGACAAAAAATCTATTATTTTGGATCTTGGAAAATCAAAAAATATATTTTTAAAAACAATGATAAATAATTTGGGAAAGAATAATTTATATATTTTAGTATGTGAAAGTTATTCTAGAGTAAGGATATTAAAGGAAGCAATAGAAAGCAATAGACCAAATAGTAATTTTATATTTATGGCAGTAAAATATCCAGATATTCCACTAAAGGAAGAATGTGTCGATATATTCATAGATTCTTTTGGAACGAGTCATTATAATAGATATAAAAAGGATTTTATAGTATCTGATATGACTAGATATATGAAATTAGAATCTTATTTTGTCGGTCTATATCTATATGCAAATAAAAGCTCAAAAATAGTTAAGAATTTGGATATTAAATTGAGAGATAATTTTATTAAGGACAATATCAAAGATTATTTAATCAAAACAAATCTAGAATCTATTGATATAAGTGAGCTTGGATATAATGATAAATGGGGTAAATATGAAGGTGATTTCTTTATTTCAGGTGAAAAAATTTATACTCTAGGGTATTTGGGGCAAAGAAAAGAGCGATAAATTTTTATATGCCCATTTGTGGTTTTTGCTTTATTTATTTTTAATTTTCTTAGTATCTTTATCCTTATTGTTAGGATTTTTGATAGATAATAAAAAATTTTAAAAAGGAGAAAAGTATGGAGCTGGTTAATATTCAAAAATATACAAAAAATTTTAGATGTGATGTTTTGGATTATAAAGATAATCAAATATTGATTTCAAAAGAATATGAAGATAATAATATAAATTATTATGCAATATTTGAATATGATATAAAAAAAGATAGATTAAATGAATTATATAGATATGAAATTGAAGAATATCAATTTACTAATCAGTACAATAAAATTGTAGGCGAAGAATTAATACTTTTAAATACTGGCTTTGATTATAAAATTGAAGTTCATATTTTGGATATTAAAAATAAATCATTAAAATCCAAACATATAATTAAAGTAAATGAAGAAGTTTCTTATATACCACAAATAATTGATAATAGATATATTTTGTTTAGAACAGACATAGAAGATTGTGATATAAAAGGGTATGAAAAATATCATTCAAAAGGATTTTCTACACTTTTATATCTAGGAGATTTAAAAGATGATAAAGCATATATTATAGAAGATAAAAGAGTTGTACAAGGAAATACTTGTGAAGATTTGATTTTGTTTGGTCAAAAGTCAAAATATATTGTGTTTAATGAAAATTATATGAGCGATTACGAATATGAATTAGATATCTATGATAGAGTCAAAGCTAATAAATTAGATATAGATAAAATAACTTCAGTAGAAGCTCTTCATATCATGGAATTTAAAGATTTTTGTGATGAAATAAAACTAGGAAAAGAAAAACTTTCATTTAAGACAATAAAACAAAGAAAATATGATGGTTGGGTTAGAGTTATGTATTCTAATGATGATAAATTATATTTTAGAGAAAAAGATTTTGAAACACAAATAGAGTCAATATATGAAATAAATAATTATTTGGATTTAAGTCTAAAAAAAGAAATAAATCATGATAATTTAGATGGGGAGTTAAATTTTGATAATCGAATATATGAAATGATTAAAAATCCAAATAAAATTTATATAAAAGGATTATTTAATTGTGATTATGATTTGGAATTTGAAGAGTTTAAACATGCTTATTTTGAAGAATTAATAGATAATATATATATAATAATTTCATCTTGGTTTGAAGATTCTGATGAAAATTATCATCAATTGACTTATATAATAGATGATGAAACAAAAGAAACAAAAAAATATGAATTGAATAATAAGGTATTTAAAAATACTGTTGTTCTTTATGATGATTCGAAGTTTTTTGAATAAAAAAGCTGTAGAATAAATAATTTATCATTAGGACGTTTAATAGAGTTTTATTTTAAGTTATTTATATCTAAGATAAGTGAATGTATGATTAAATATAGTTAATTTATTTGTAACGATAAATGTGTGGGAATATAAAAAAATGAAAAACCTAGAAGAATGAATTGAATTTATAGGTTTTTCATTTTTTTATATTTAATTTTTTTTAGATAGTTTTAATTTTTTTATATTTAATTTTTCATTCAAATCAATTGAATTTTTGATAGAAATATAGCAAAAACTAAGACCTAATGTTTCTGAAATCAACAATGCTATTAATAATTGCATTGATAAAATAGATTTATTATAAACTAAATAATTATAAATAGATTCAGATGATACAACTAAAGCTATTGTACAAAATATAATTAATAATGTTAATTTTAATGATATTCTTTTCCTAAAATAAAATTCAATTACTAATAATCTTGAGATACTCCCGATAAAAATACCTAAGATAAAAGAATATATTAAATTAAAGATAATCCAATGAGTAGTAGGATTTGGTTCTATGAGTATAATAGCTATACCTACAATAAGACCAATGATTCCGGAAATAATACTATTTAGCAAAAGATCATTTATATGTCTAAGCATAAAAGCCCTCCTAAATTCTAAGAAATCTTTTAAAATCTTTTATATATTTTCTTGTTACATCTATTTCTATATCTATGCCTTCTATTTTCAAAAGTAATTTATTATTAAACCATGGTATTATTTGTGTTACCTTAGCTATATTAACAACAAAGCTCTTGTTAACTCTTATAAAGCCATCATTTATTAATTCTTCTTCAAGTTGATATAGTTTTTCTTTTATTTTATATTTTTTATTCTTAATTACACAAAAAACTTCATTTTTGATACCTTCAAAGTATAAAATATCTTCATATTTAATTATTTCATAACAATCATTATATCTTCCTGTAATCATATTTCTTTTAATATCTTCCTTTGGAGATATATCATCTAAATAATCAATTAATATATTTAATGATTCAATTTCAAAAACTATAGATATTTTATTTTTTTGTAGTTCAAATCCTTTTTGTACTATACAAATAGAAGCATCAGAAGATATAGTAATATTGCGATTAAGTAGTATTTCCTTAAGTACAGTTTTTAAATTGTTTGAACATATCAAATTAACATCCATATCAAAACTCCAATAATATATTTTTTAAGGTATTTAAATTAATTTATTAAATCTTTTTTTGTTTATCTTTGTTTTTTAGTATAATTCTAACTCCTACTAACATTAAAATACATGGCCATAAAATATTTAAATTAATATTTATTATATTTAATTTATCCATTAGAAAAAATATACCCAAACAAATAAGAAAAATTCCAGTTATTATCTTTGATGATTTCATTATAAAACACTCCTTATCACATTAGAAATTTGATATCTAAAGTATATCTAAAATAATAAAGATATAAAATGTTAAATAAATAAGATGCATAATATCATATGTAAGATGCAAATAAAGAATTTGTAATAAAAATAATTACTAAATCAAAATATGATCTAGTAATTATTAAGTATATATTAAAGCGTTATAATATATTAGATATTTTCTTATCATCTTTATTTATTTTTAGATAATTAATAGTAAATATATTTATTATAGGTAATAAATACAGATAAAAAGCATAAGGTATAAAAGAAAAAGCATCAACATTTAATGTAGTAGTTGGAACAAAAGCAGCAATATTCCAAGGTATTAATGCTGATAATAATATGCTTGTGTTTTCAATATCTATAGCCAGATTATAATCATTTAAATTTCTTTTTTTATAGACCTTAGACATAAGTTCAGTTGTAAGAACTACTGATATAGCTTGATTACACCCAAATGCACCAGTAAGTATACTTGTTACAAATGTATAAAGATATACTTGCGTTTTACTTTTAGCTTTTAGAAGTATATTTTCAATAGTCTTTAACATATTTGTCCCATTAAATATTCCTGCCAAAGCACAGGAAACAAATATAACAAAAGATGCCTTCCACATTGAAATAATCCCACCACCTTTGATTATTGTTGAAAGAGGATTTGATGGGTCTAATTTAAATCCAAGTACTAAAAATTTAATCACTTCCATTAAAGAATAATTTTGATATGTAATGCTTATCAAAAAGGATATTACGATACTTATAAGCATTGATAATTTAACATTTACTTTAAATAAAGAAAGAATAATTATTATAAAAGATGGAAGTAATACTAATACACTTATATTAAAAGTAGCTAAAATATCATTATCTATGGTATTTCCTAAAAAATTAAGTGGTGTTTTTAAAGAAATAATAGCATATAAAATACAAGTGACTATAAATGGTATTATAGAAGTCTTTATCATATTTTTGATATTCAAATAAAGATTAGTATTAGTTAAATTAGCAACCAAATTAGCACTAGAAGACATAGGAGAACATCTATCACCCAAAAAACTTCCTGAAATTATAGCACCTGCTGCAATGCTAAGATTGATATTTCCGCTTCTAGCAAGAACCATAAGTGCAATGCCAACAGTTCCAACTGTACCAAAAGATGTTCCAAGTAGTATGGATACAATTGAACTTATCAAAAACGCATACAAAATAAATAGATTTGGATTCATAAATTTAATCCCATAATAAACTATTGCAGGTACAGTTCCAGCACACATCCAAATAGACGTTATACCACCAATTAAGAAGAAAATTTGTAAAACTACAAAAGCTTTTTTGCTCCCTGTGTAAGCCATATTAAATATATCTTTTATCAAAAACCCCCGCCTATAAGCAATAAAACAAAATATTAAAAGTCCAAATAAAAGAGGTATACCAACAAATACATTGGAAGATATAAAATATATCAAAAGTAAAAAAGTAAAAATCATACCTAAAATTATATCCATAAAAACACGTCCCTTACTATTTAATTATTAATATTATAAACTTTTAATATGAAGAAAGAAATATAATTATTTTTTTATAAAGGATACAAAATAGATACATTTTAAATATATAAACGATATATCACTCTCCTATAATATGAATTAAGCAAGACGAAGAAATTATAAAAATTAAAATAAAAAAATTTAGGAGATGATTATTATGAAAATGAAAAAAATGATTACAAGTTTATTATTAGGAGCAATGGTATTTTCAACAGCATCAATGAGTTTTGCAGCACAATCCGATATAAAAGCACAAAGTGTAACAGATTCAAATGAAGTAATCGAATGTGAAGATGGTTTATGTGACATGGACATTGAAATCAAAGGTGATGATGTGTTTATAAATGGAGAAAAAATTGGAGAAATAGATGGAACAAAAGTAAAAATTGATGAAGATAAACTAAATGAATTAGATCTTGAAGATATGAATATAGAAGTTATAGATGAAATGCCAAGTTTTGATGAATTTATGGATGATATGAAAGAATATCTAAAAGATATCGACAAAGGGGATTTAGATAAATTAGAGAAATTATATGATGAAGTATCTAAATTAGATGAAGCTGAAAAATTTGATGAATCAGATGAAAAATGGGAAAAATTCGACGAGATTTTAGATAAGTATTTCAAAGATGATATAAAGTTTGAAGAAATTGATTGTGGCGAAGATATAAATTTTGGAGATGAAGAAAATTCTAAATAAATTTAAAATTATATAAGAATAATAAAAAAGTCTATATGTAAAGATTATAAAACGGATATAAATAAAAATAGTATATGAAAAATTAAGATCAAATATTAAGTATAACAAAAGAGAAATTCTTTATAAAAAGAGTTTCTCTTTTGTTATACTTAAAGAAAACAATGCTAAAGGGGTTGAATTTGTGAAACAAACGATACTTGTTATAGAAGATGAAGACAATATAAGAAAAATAATAGCTGATTATTTTAAGGCTAAAGATTTTGATGTTATAGAAGCCGTTGATGGAAAAGATGGCATAACAAAATTTGAAAAAGAAGAAGTTGATTTGGTGATTTTGGATATTATGATGCCATTGCTTGATGGTTGGAGTGTATGTAGAAGAATAAGAAAAAAATCAAACACACCAATAATAATGCTAACAGCAAGAACTGAAGAAGATGACGAATTAATGGGATTTGAACTAAAGGCTGATGATTATATCAAAAAACCTTTCAGTCCAGCAATATTAGTAGCAAGAGCAAAGGCATTATTAGAAAGAAATAAAATAAAAGAAGTTGATAATTTGGAGTTAAAAAAGCCAGAAAATAAAGAAGTTATAATAAAGGAAGATATTAAATTAGATATATCAGCAAGAGAATTATATGTAGATAATATAAGAATCGAATTAGCACCAAAAGAATTTGATATGTTATCATACCTTATGCAAAATGAAGGAATTGTACTATCAAGAGATAAGATATTAGAACATGTTTGGGGTTATGATTTTTATGGGTACACAAGAACTGTAGATAATCATGTCAAAAAACTAAGAAAAGCTTTAGGAGATAAATCATTTTATATAAGAACTGTTTTTGGTGTGGGTTATAAATTTGAGGTGACAAAGTGAGTATAAATAAAATAAAAAATAGTAGAAAAAATAAAATATTTAAAAAAATATTTGCGATGACTTCATTATTAGTAATAATTTTATTATTAATGCAATTTGGATTTCAATATTTTTATTTAGAAAAATTCTATATATCTAGCAAAAAACAAAGCTTAGAAACTCAGCTTACAAATTTAAAGGCAGATATAGAATCAAATAATATAAAAGAAGATCAAATAGAAAAAATATTAAATGATTATTCAATCAGAAATGAAGTATTTATAGGTATTACAAATGTATATGGAATTTCAAAATATGGACTTAGTGATTATAGTGGAAGTTCTTATTTAGAGTTAAAGACAAATGAAGGAAAAGTATATACTACTTATATTGATAGTTTTTTAAATGATGATTTGTTTTTAAAGCATTTGGATGAAAGTGAAAATATAGAGATTGAAGGAATAATAGTAGATAAAAAAACTAATAAAATATATCCAGATGTAATAAAAATAGATGAAGAAGAATATTATCCAGATGAGATGAATTTTTTTAGTAGTAGTACAAGTATTATGTTTATGTCAGAGGATGAAATGAATAATTTGAATATTGATGATGATTTTGATATTGCATTATATGCAAATGAACTTAGTGATGCAATTAAAATTAAAGTATCTGAAATTGAAGCTCCAAAAGCAGTCGATATAAAGGGTGAATTGTTAGATTATAAGATTTTAGATTATGACAATTATGGTGTAGAATATAGAAAAAATCAATTAAGAAAAGAAATTTATATGTTTTTAGGCGATAACGATGATATAACAAATTTCTTAAAAGAAAATGAAACAAATTTATATACAAAATTAGATGAATTTACAGGGATAAATAATATAATAATGGCAAAACCTCTATTTATAGAAAATAAAGAACCACTGATAATGTTTGCAATTACTTCTTTACAACCTATTGAAGAAACAACAAATATAATGCAGACTTATTTTTTAGCGACATTAATAATAGCAATTATTTTAGCTGTTATAATATCTTATATATATTCTAAAAAATTCACAAGACCTCTTTTACATTTGGATATAGTTACAAAAAACATGGCTAATTTGGATTTTTCAAAGGAATGTGATATAAATACTAATGATGAAATTGAAGATTTGGCTGATAATATAAATAATTTATCAAAAAGACTAAAGACTACTTTGGATGAGTTAAAGGGTTCTAATGATAAGTTAAAGGATGAAATAAAATATAAAGAAGAGGTTGAAGAATTCAGAAAAAGATTCATAGCTGATGCATCTCATGAATTAAAAACACCTCTGACAGTTATGAAAGGAATATGTGAAGGTGTTAAAGATGGCGTGTATGATATAAATGATGAGAGTAATTTCAAAAGTATGCTAAATGAAATCAATGATATGAATAAATTAGTATATGACTTGCTTGAAATTTCAAAGCTTGAATCAGGACAGTTAAAGCCAAAAGAAGAAATATTTCAATTATGTGATGTTGTATTAAAGATTAATCAAAAGCTAAAACCACTTGTAAAATCAAAAGATATAAAAATTAATTTGGATTTGGATGAAGATTTTGTGATTGCTGATGAACAGCAGATTCAAAGAGTTATAAATAATGTATATTCTAATGCTATAAAATATACAAATAATAATGGAAAGATAGATATAAGTATAAAGAGGATTGAAGACAGATGCGAATTTGAAATAATAAATAGCCCTGCAAATATAACTGAGGATGATTTAAAAAAGATATGGCAACCTTTTTATAGAGTAGAAAAATCAAGAAATAAGGCTTTAGGTGGCTTTGGACTGGGGCTTCATATGGTTAAGGAGATATTAGATAAACATAATAGCTCTTTTGGAATGGAAAATAAGGATGATGGAGTTAGATTTTATTTTGATCTTCCAATAATAGAAGAGTAATAATTTTGAAAGGATTGTTTGGATTGAATATTGATATAGTATGTGTAGGAAAGATAAAAGAAAAATATATTAAGCTTGGGATTGATGAGTTTAGCAAAAGGTTAAGTAAGTATTGTAAATTAAATATAATAGAGGTGCCTGATGAAAAGGCACCAGAAAATCTTTCTTTGAAGGAAGAAATTATGATAAAGGATAAGGAAGGACAAAAAATATTATCTAAAATGAAGGATAATTCGTATGTTGTGACCTTGGAGATTAAAGGAAAGATGCTAAGTTCAGAGGATTTGGCATCTAAGATGCAAGATTTGATGGTGAGTGGAAATAGTAGAGTGAGTTTTGTCATTGGTGGATCTTTGGGTCTTAGTGATGATGTGTTAAAAAGAAGTAATATGGGTATATCTTTTTCAAAAATGACATTCCCACATCAACTGATGAGATTAATATTGTTGGAACAGGTGTATAGAGGCTTTAGAATAATGAAGGGTGAACCGTACCATAAATAGAGTTTTTTATAATAAAAAATAATTATTTTTCAATTATTTTATCAGAAATTTGTATTAGTAGGAGGTATGTATGATGCAAAGTAGGAATTTGAATATACACTATAGTTCACCCACATTTGTTTGGGAGAATCTAAAAGAAATATACAGTTCTATGCCAAATTGGATTGGTTATCATAATGGTTTTCCGTATTGGTTTGGGAGTTGTGATGACGAGAAGTATTTAACAATTTCTGTTGAACCTAGTGGATTACAACTATTAGGAAACATAGAAAATGATGAATTTGAGGAGTGGTTTGTCATTCTTAAAGAAAAGGCAACCAAGGCTTTGGGATATGAAATAGGAGAACTAGAAGAAGGTTATCAATTTAAATTTTATAAGTAAGCAGGTTTTGTATGGTAAAAAAGATCAGTTAAAATAGATATCCGTAAAAAAATTACGACAAATCTTATATGTAGTTATCAAATTAGTTATAATATTAGAGAGGTGATAAAATTTATTAGTGAACCAAAAGTTCTTAATGAATTAAAAGAATTCTTAAATAGAGCGGGTATAGATGAAGATTTGATTATGAAAAAAGATAATGATGGGATTGAAAGATTATATTTTAATACAAAAACTCCTTTACCATTTTTTAAAGTAGCATCAAGTGGTACAAAGGATTTGTATACTTTTTTCTATTGGTACAAAACAGCTACAAATATTTCTTTTCTATATATTGATGAATTTGATTCATTCTATCATCATGAATTAGCAGAATTATTAGTAGAACTATTAGAAAAAAATCAAAAGTTCCAAACTATTTTAACATCACATAATACAAATTTATTATCTAACAAAATTATGCGCCCAGACAGCTATTTTATTTTGTCTAAAAACAAAATAACATCCCTATCTAATGCAACAACAAGAGAATTAAGAGAAGGTCATAATTTAGAAAAGCTATTTGTAAATGGTGAATTTGATGAATAAAAGAAATTAAAAAATTATAATATAAAAAACTAATGAGCTTGTAATAGTATTTATGAGAGCATTAGTTTTTTTGTTATCTAGTGAGTATTTTGATGAATTATGGCTATAAAATATTAAAAAAACATTAAAAAAATCAAAATATAAAGTTTTTAATAGTAAATACTATATTTACTTATTGAAAAATACATAATATAATGTTAAAAATGATTTTTTATAAATTAAGGAGTGGTGAATATATGTATAAATTACTTTCGAGTATATTTTATAGTAATAATGATAAATATGAAGAAATATATTTAAATAGATACAGTAGTGAGTCTACTTATAGATTTGATTTTAGAATAAATAAAAACAATGCTTTTTTGCTTATAAACCATCAAATATTACAACTTATAGAAAGAATAATGGAACTAAATTGTGAACTATCACTAAAGATGAACAAACTGCCTGAAATAGCCTTAAATCAGTATGCTAAAAAGTGTTTGGTTGATGAAGTAAGAATGACAAACGAAATAGAAGGGGTTCATAGTACAAGAAAAGAAATAAATGATATTTTAAAAGATAAGTTAGGAAGCAAAAAAGGAACTAGATTATATGGTCTTGTAAAAAAATATGAATTATTAACCAAAGAAGATATAAATTTTGATAAATGTGAAGATATAAGAAATCTATATGATAAATTAGTTTTACAAGAAATATTAGACGATGATAGTGAAAATGAACCTGATGGCAAAATTTTTAGAAAAGAAAAGGTATATGTTCAAAATCCTTCTGGAAAAATAATTCATACTGGAATTTATCCAGAAGAAAAAATTACAACAGATATGTCTAAGGCTTTGGATATTTTAAATAATGATGATTACAATTTTATGATAAGAATAGCTATATTTCATTATATATTTGGATATATACATCCATTTTACGATGGAAATGGTAGGGTTAGTAGATTTATAAGTAGTTATTTATTATCAAAAAAATTACAATATTTAGTATCCTATAGATTATCATATACGATAAAACAAAATATAAATTCATATTATAAGAGTTTTAAGCAAACAAATGACGATAAAAATAAAGGTGATTTAACAATGTTTGTTATTAAATTTTTTGATGTGTTAGTAAAATCATTGGAAGATTTATGTGAATCGTTAGATGAAAAATACAATAAGCTTAATTATTTTTCTAAAATAGGAGAAAAACTTTGCAAAGAAGACAATAAAAAATATAAATTAGTATTTATATTAATTCAAAATACTTTGTTTGGTGATAGCGGTATTTCAGTAGATGAATTGCATGAAATATCAAAAATAGGTGAATCTAAAATTAGAATGAGCTTAAAAGAGTTGGAAGAATGCAATTTACTGTATATAACCAAAGATGGAAGAAAAAAATTATATGATATAAATTTGAATAACTTAAGTGAATCAAATAATTAGAAAGGAGTTATAATTCCATGCATAATGTGATAGCAAAAGGCATACTATCTAGTAATAATGGAATGAACATCTATAGAGGCTGTACTCATGGGTGCATATATTGTGATGCTAGAAGTATTTGCTATGGAATGAATCATATCTTTGAAGACATAGAGATTAAGGTTAATGCGCCACAATTATTAGAAGAAAAACTTCGAAAAAAGAGAAAAAAGTGTATGATTGGAACGGGTGCAATGAGTGATCCATACATTGAATTAGAAGAAAAATTTCAAAATACAAGAAAATGCTTAGAGATAATTGATAAATACGGATTTGGATTAGCGATACAAACAAAATCAAATAGAATACTAAGAGATTTAGATTTGCTAAAAAGTATAAATAACAAAGCTAAATGCGTTGTGCAGATGACATTAACAACTTATGACGAAGAATTATGTAAAATTATTGAGCCAAATGTATCTACAACAAAAGAACGCTTTGAGGTACTAAAGATAATGAGGGATAACAAAATCCCTACAGTAGTTTGGTTAACTCCAATTTTGCCTTATATTAACGATACAACAAAGAATATAAGGGGAATATTAGATTATTGTATAGAAGCTAAAGTCAAAGGAATTATAGTATTTGGTATGGGTTTAACCTTAAGAGCTGGAAACAGGGAATATTATTATAAGAATTTAGATAAGCATTTCAAAGGTTTAAAAGAACGATATATAAAGGAATATGGAAATAGTTATGAAGTATTAAGTAAGAACAATGAGAAATTGATGAAAATTATTAAAGAAACTTGTAATCAAAATAACATTATTTGTGATATGAAAGAAGTATTTAATTATATGAGAACTTTTGAAGAAAAAAACAATGAAGTTCAAATAAGCTTTGATATATAGAATGGAATTTTAGTTGATTAAAAAAATAATAAAGTTTACCACCATAAACTTTATTATTTTTTATCAAGATCAATAATTATTTTTTTACACTCAGTACATCTATAGGATTTTATTTTTGGCGACATGAAATTTGTAGTACTAATTTTTTGACCACCAAACCCCAGATATTTAAAGAAACTATTAGTAGTATCTTTATCTGAATACCAATTCAAATCTCCTCTTTCACCGTGAATTACACCAGATTCCATCATATTTTTACAATAAGGACATTCCATTTTAGGTACCTCCATTTATATATTTAATGAATTATTTTTTATAGTATTTAAAGATATTATACAATAAATAAAATATTATTTTGTAACAAAAAATAGAGGTAATTGTAAATTATTTTATAAAGCCCATTAATTTTTTTACTTTATTAGTATTTTCTTTTGATGTAAGCATTTCTAACAATTTAAATGCAACAGGAAAAGCGGTTGAAGGATTATATGAAGTTATTATATTTTTATCTACTACAATATCTTTATCTTTAATAACATTCACACCAAACTCTTGTAACTGCTTTTGGCGAATCTGATTATTTAGATTATAGGTAGTTGCATTACGATTATGTAAGACTCCACTTTTCCCAATTGGAAGAGAACCAACACAGATAGATGCGATAATTTTACCTTGCCTATCAAACTTTCTTATGACATCCAAAAAGACTTCACTATAAGCATCCTCATAAAAACCTGCTTCTTCAAATCCTCCTGGAATAGCCACAGCATCAAATTCATCAACATTAAGATCTTCAATATGAATCTCTGGAATAACAGTAAAATTCCATGTGCATTTGAGTTGATTTCTTGTACCAACTGTAAATAATTTTGTACTACCATCTCCCTCTAATTCATTCCATCCAATAACATCAGTAAAGACACTAGCTTCAACAGCTTCAAAACCATTAGCTAATAACAAACATATTTTTTTCATAGAAATTCTCCTTTCAAATAGAGTATTTACAGGTTTTTCAATTCATAATAAAATTATAACATCAGCAAATAATTCGGTAAAATCGAAATAAAAAATGATTAAATCCGTAAAAACCGATAATAAATACAAGGGAGGGTTTGGATTTGGAGATTAGACAGTTAAAAACATTTAAAAAAGTAGCAGAACTAAGGAGTTTTTCAAAGGCTTCAAAAGAATTAAACTATGGGCAATCTACAGTTACAGATCATATTAAATTACTAGAAAATGAAATAGGTGCTCCTTTATTTAATAGATTAGGAAAAACTATTACAATAACTAGTGTAGGAGAAGAATTATATGAATATGTGATTGAATTATTAGAAACTCACAACAAAATCAAAAATATATCAGCTAATAATAAAATGCTAAATGGACAGATTAAAATAGGTGCGTCAGAATCTATAATAGTATATAGATTACAAAATATTTTATTTAAATTCAAAGAATTATATCCAAATGTAAATATCAGTCTTATAAGTGATAATTGTTCAAAACTCAAAGAAAAACTATATAGCGGAGAGGTGGATTTGATTATAACCCTTGAACCAAAGATAAATAGTAGGGATCTGATTACTACTGTTATTAATAGTCAAGAACTTGTATTTATAAGTAATATAGAAAAAAACATAGATAATATACATGAAAATAATAAAGAACAAATAGAAAATGAATGTATTATTTTTACAGATAGAGATTGTGCAATAAGAGCCTATTTAAAAAATTATTTATACAATAAAGATATAAATATAAAAAATAGCTTAGAGTTTTCTAGTATGGAAGCTATAAAACAATGTGTTGTAAGCAATCTTGGAATAAGCTTGTTACCAAAAATTTGTGTGGAGACTTTAATTACAGATAAAAAAATAAAAATAATAGATACAGATGAAGAAATAAAGTTTTTAGTTCAATTAAGCTATCATAAAAATAAATGGATATCACCTATAATTGAAAGCTTTATAAATATATTAATTGAGCAAATAATTTAAGTGAAATTAAATAAAAAAATAATATGATTTTGAAACTTTGTATTGAAAGTATTTATAATATATTAGAAATACGCTTAATACAATGTAAACTATTAAACGATGACAAAAATTTAAGATAGAAAAAAACTATCAAAACAATTGGAGGAATTATTTATGAAAAAGAATATAAGTTTAATAGTTTCAATATTATTTATAATTAGCAGTAGTTTTAGTTTTGCTAATGTAGATTTACCAGGTAAGTATGATTTAAGAGAATTAAATAGAGTCACAAAAGCAAAACATCAAGGAAACAATGGTTCGTGTTGGGCGTTTGCTTCTATAGCAGCATTAGAATCAACTTTACTTAATTTAGATGGACAGGAATATGATTTTTCGGAAAATAATTTGGATATGAATCATGGATTTGATTTAGCACCTAGAACTGGTGGACTTAGAAACTTTACAACTGCTTATATGACTAGATGGGATGGCCCAATATTAGATATAGATGATCCTTATGACAAAGATTTGAATGCGCAAGATGTGAGATATGCTAATAAGATAACTGATGCAGATGTCAAAAAGCATGTTCAAGATATTATGTTTTTAGAAGACAAGGAATATTATTATACAAATGATTTAATAGATTTGAATGATACAAAAAACGCCATAATGGAATACGGTGGTGTTGTAAGTGGAATGCATATAGCAAAATGTGAAAAAGGAAGCCCTACTTACAAAAATGATGAAGTCTACAACCAAGATACATATTCTTATTTTAGCAATGATTATTCAAACAAAGTTAATCACGATATAGTTATAATTGGTTGGGACGATTCGTATTCGGTAGATAATTTTAATCAAAAGCCTAATTCTAATGGAGCTTGGATTTGTGAAAATAACTGGGGTGAAGAGTTTGGAGAAGCTGGTTATTTTTATATATCTTATGAATCAGCAGGACTTTTAACGAATCAATATGTGTTTACAAATATTGAAGATGTAGATAATTACGATAATATATATCAATATGATTATTTAGGAAATACAAAATCAACAAGAAGTGATTTTTGGATGAATTCTGATTTTGATAACAAAGATGTATATTTTAATGTATTTGATGCAAATGAAGAAAGCGAAATGTTAAAGGCATTAGGTTTTTATACTTTAGGAAAGAATGCAAAATATGAATTATACTTCATATCTGATTTTGAAAACTTTAAATCGAGAATAAATAATGATGGAGAGTATTTTGAAGATATTATCAATGAGTTTAAAATAGAAGATGGAGAAATTGAAAATGCAGGATTCCATACTATTAGTGTAAATGGAGATTATATTATTGATCCAAATAAGAAATTTGGCGTAGGATTATATGTTGATGTAGAAGCTAGCGATGAAGATTTTTGTTTTGAAAAAAGTAATATGCAGGTGTACTCAAGTAAGGCAAAAGTAAATAAGGGAGAAACTTATTATTATGATCCAGATTGTTATGAAATAACAGATGCAAACATGGGTTATCAAGGTTTTGGAAATCTTTGTTTAAAGGCTTATACAGATATATTGGTTAAATAAAACGAAAAAATTTAAAAGGGGTAAATTTTGATGTTCAAAAAAATTTTAGTTTTATTGATATGTTTTTTATCTATATTTTCAATTTCTTGTGCTGATTTTAAAGCAAGAGATAAGATAAATTTAGATCAACAACTGATATACAAATATGAAGATAAAGATATAAATTACAAGATAATTAATAATGAAATGGTAGATACATATCTTATAGCGACTGCTTTATATATGGATTTTAAGAGTGATACAGTACTTTTAAATACTGATGAACATTTAATATACAAAAATGCAAAAGAGTTTTTCACACCATTCAAAAATCATGAATTTCTAAAGAATTTTGATAAATACATATACAATAAAGATATAAATGGTGATGTTATTGGAGTGATTTTAAGCTATAGTAATGACAATAACTTAGAAAAATTACATGATGTAGACTCAAAATATAGAAATGGAATATTTAAAGACCAAAGGGAAATAGATTTATTCATAGAGGGACTAAAATCTTTTTATGAAGACACAAATGCTAAGAAATATTTTGAAGATAATAATGAACTACTATTAACTGCAAATGCTTATATAAATGACAATATTAAAAATACTAAAGTCATCAAACTTATAAAAACTATGGAAGAATATTTAAATACAAAAGATAAATACTATAAGGATAAAAAAATCGAATATGAAGTAGTATTAACCTTATATAGACCATCCATGGCCAGTTTTTATTCATATTCAACTAAAGATACAAATAAAATCATAAATTTTGGTTCAGTTAATGATTTTACAAGAAATCCATATAAATTTGATATTAATTATATGGTTGAAAATACAATACATGAATATCTTCATTCTTATATAAACAAACCTGTATATGATATAACAATTAAGAATTATGTAAATGATGATATTAGAAATATGGATTTAACAACTAATAATATGTACAAAAATATGCCTATATATAGACAACTTGATGAATACTTAGTTAGAGCGATTGAAGGAAGAATATATACTAAAGTTTTTGATAAAGAGTATACTTTTAATAGGATATTAGATAAAGAGATAAAATATGGTGGATTTGATAGTTTGGAATATGTTTATAATTATTTATTGAATTATGAAAATAAAGATGAATTTAAAGATATTGATGATTTTTTGCCACAAATAATTGATATACTCATTAAAAAATAAGAAGGTTAGAATGGTAGTTTGATTATGCGTTTAAAAATAAAAGTATTAAAAAAGAAATATATAGGAGGGGTATATGTTTTTTGATTGTCTAAATCATTATAAGCAAAATTGTGGAATATATAATAGAGTTTTTAAACATATGAAACTAATATACAGTCTTTTTAGGTGGGTGCCTATAATAATTATATTGGAATTAGTAGTTGTATCTATTTATTTTAATATTTTTGTAGCATTATTTTTAGGTGGAGGGATAGGTATTTTATTAGCATACATCTTTAATAAAAAAGCAAAACAATTACTAAAAAAAATATATAATATAAATATAGAAGAGGGATTTTGGAATACAAATGAGGTATGCAAGAGATTTTTTGAATTAGATATAATGACAATGAAAGAATATATAGATAATAGAGGTTTGTCTGATTATAAAATAAAAAAATTACTAAAAAAAATTGAAGTAGAAATTCCAAAAAATAAACCGAAGTTCCCTATAATACCATCTTTTATAGCCGCACTTTTTGTAGCATTATGGAATAGCCATTTACAATGGATATTTTCAAGTGGTCAAATAAAAAATTTAAATGATAGCTTTATTATATTTGTATTATATTTATTAGCTATAATATTGATTTTTATTATTGTCACTTTGGGTAAGTCCTTTATTAGAATTATTTTAGAAGTATTCTATATAGAAAGATATTCGAAGATAAGAAATTTATATGAAATAATAGATATCATAGTAGATGATATAGTAGATTCGCAAAATGTATAATTAAATTGCTGTAGCAATATTATAAATAAATTATAAAAACAAAAAAACAGATATTGATTATAATTTGTAGGATTAATCAACGTCTGTTTTTTATTTTTATAAGTTTTTTTTATTTTTTATAGTCAGATAAAATTTTATGTTGAGACGGATCTGGATGTTTTGAGTTATATACATCTATAGTTTTTTGAAGTCCGTCTTTAGACATAAATGGAATAAGTGGTTCAATATAACCCCAATTACCTGTGTTGTTCATAATATCCAATGCTTGACTATCAGCATCTTCTGTTGATATATCAGATGGGATAGATTTATAATAAGTATTATTACAATAATTATTCGTGTTGTGATTATTGTGGTAATTATTATAGTTGTTCATATTTTGATAATTATTATGATGATTCATAGTAAGACTTATTTTATTTTCTTTATGATCAATATCTACATTAAACTGCATATATTCTAAGATTTCATTCATAGGAATGTACAGGAGTGAATCTTTTGAATCAGCTTTTTTTATTGAAACCAAAGGATTTTTTAGAGGAATTTCTTTATTGTAAAAATAAACCTTAGAATTATTAATAGTTGTGGATTCAATTTGTGATAATGCGTAAGAATCCAGATCCTTATTTTCATTTGGGTAGTTTACAATAATTACAGTAAATATAGCCCCAAGTAAGAATCCAAAAAACAAACTTTTAATTTGAACTTTTTTCATTTTGTTACCTCCAATATATTTTTATGAATAAATTATATTAAATACGAAATAATAAGTCAAATTTAAAATTTTTTGGCAATTTTTGATTATATAATAGTTATAACTGATTTAAAAAATAATAAAAAAACTACATATGAAGGAATATCATATGTGATAGATGATATAATTATTTTATATAAATAATATATTAAAAAAACTTTAGTGATTTTAATATATAAGTGAGGTGTTTGATGCGCAGGGGTATTTAGTTTGAATTTAGATAATATATTCTAAAAAATAACTAAAACGGAGGATTGGAAAATAAAATGATAAAAATATTAGAAAATGAAAAAGAAATAAATGAAATAATGACAATTTGGAAAGAAACAAACATAAAGGCACATGATTTTATAGATCAAAAATATTGGCTGAAGAATTATAATCTTGTTAAAGAAGAATATATACCCATAGCAAAAACATATATTTATATAGAAAAAGATTATATAAAGGGTTTTATAAGTATTATTGAGGATTCATTTATTGGTGGATTATTTGTGTCTATAGATGAACAAGGAAAAGGTATTGGAAAAAAACTTATTAATCATGCAAAATCAAATCATAAAAAACTTAAATTAGCTGTATATAAGAAAAATAATAGGGCAGTTAAGTTTTACGAAAAAATGGGATTTGTTATAGAGTTAGAGCAGTTAAATACTGATACAAAAGAAGCTGAATATATTATGAGTTTCTTTAAAAGTTAAATTTTATTTAGAAATTTTAGGAAAGGTGATATTTATGAATGGAAATTTATTATGTGAAATAAGGTCATATTCTGAAAATGCATATGAACATAATCATTTATATAGTCAACTTATATTACCTCTTGAAGGAAAATTAAATATAAAAACTAATGATTATAAAATTAAATTAGATGATGAACATTTATTTTATTTGCCACCAAAATCAAATCATATATATCACGCAAACAGTATGAATAAATTTTTAGTTGTAGATATTCCAAATGACATAAGTTCTTTTTTAGCAAATAATATATTAAAAAATGAACAACATCAAATAATTGATGATAGGTGGAAATCCATAAGAAGTCTTCTTCTAAATGAGGCCAAAACTGCAAATACAAATAGTTTAAATCATTTAATTAACTATGCTTGTAGTTTTTTACTAGAAGAAACAAAACCTAAGTCAGTTGAATATATTCATAATAATTTTCATAAAAAAATAAGTATCAAGGAATTAGCTATTATAGAGAACTTTAATGAAAATCATTATATCGAATGGTTTAATAAAAAAATAGGTATGACCCCCAATATATATATTCAAAAGTTGAGATTAAAAAAGGCAAAAGAATATCTTTTACAGACTGATTTTTCTTTGCTTATGATAGCACAATTAATTGGGTACAAACAGCAATCATCATTAACAAGATTATTTAAAAATCACAATGAAATAGCACCAAATTTATATAGAAAGATGTTCCGTAAATAAGTAAAAAATAACTGAATATAAGAAAAGAAGTTTAAATATATATATTCTATAATTAATTATAATCTAAATTAAAAGATGGATATTAGGAGGATATATATGAAAAATTCAAGTATAAAGTCACAATTGTTTGTGCTTCTTGGAGCTATACTTTGGGGAACTACTGGTTCAGCACAAGCTTTTGCACCAAAATTAGCAACACCACTTGCAATAGGTGCTTTAAGAATGGCAGTTGGAGGAAGTACACTTATTTTAATAGCAAAATTAAAAGGGGCATTCAAAGAAAAGATGAATTTGGATAAAAAATTATTATTTACAGCTTCAATTTGTATGGCTGTTTATCAACCTTTATTTTTTCTTGGAGTTTTTAAAACAGGAGTTGCATTAGGAACAGTTTTGGCAATTGGTAGTGCACCTGTTTTTTCAGGAATTATTGAATATTTATTTGGTAAAAAACCAAGTCAAAGATGGCTTATAGCAGCACTACTATCTGTATTGGGATGTGTTTTGCTTTTTGGTGGTCAAGGATCTATGAATATGAATATATTAGGTTCGTTATTATCACTTGGAGCAGGTCTTTCCTATGCAATATATGTTAGAGTATCACAAAAATTATTTAAAGATTCAAGAGGAGATGCTGTAAATGGTTTGGTATTTTTTTTCAGTGCTATAATCCTATCTCCTGTTTTGTTTTTTTATGATTTATCTTGGCTATTTACAACTAGAGGTATTTTAACAACTATGCATTTAGGTCTTATTGCAACGGCTTTGGCGTATACTTTATTTGCATATGGATTGGTAGGAATTTCAACACCAAAAGCAGTAACTCTAACATTAGCAGAACCACTAACAGCAGCAATTTTAGGAGTTTTGGTATTCAATGAAAAACTAACAGTAATTTCGATGTTTGGTATTATATTATTGTTTGTTGGTCTTATAATTAATTCTTATCCAGAAAAATCAAAGGATAAATTAGATAGTAAAGAAATTAATATATAAATTATTATATTTTTATAGTATAATTACAATTAAAGTTTAAATATTACAAATTAAATATATTTTTATATAGATTCGAATAAAAAGGAGTGAATTTTATGAGGTTATGTATTGAATTATCTCCATGCAAAGCTTAAGAAGGTATGATTGCATGGAGTATTAATACCTTTGTTTAGCTTTGCAAAGATTATTGATTATTAAAATTATAAATCTAAAGGAGCGAAGTTAAATGATATTAAGAGGAAATGTTTTTTCAAAGAGTTTACAAATGGAAACAGGGATAAATGTTATTATTCCTAATAATTTTAGTGAGGATAATGAGTATAATATAGCATATGTACTACATGGATTATGTGCAAATAGCGGAAATTGGGCAGATAATTCGATGCTTCCTGTTTATGCAAATGACTATAATACAATCTTTGTAATGCCAGAGGTTGCAAGAAGTTTTTATAGTGATATGAAATTTGGTTTGAAGTATTTTAGCTATATAACAAATGAATTGCCAACAATTTGTAAAGCAGTATTTAATATATCGTCAAAAAGAGAAAATACAGCGATTATAGGGGGTTCGATGGGAGGCTATGGTGCGTTAAAATCTGCATTATCAAAACCAGAACAATATGGTTATTGTTGTACATTTGCATCACCGTGTTTGTTTTTAAAAGAAGGTTTAGATTATCAAAGACAAAATGGTGATACAGCTGAATTTAAAGCGATTTATGGTGAGCAATTAAAAATAGATTTTGAAGCTATATTTGGCAAAGAACTTGTATGGAATGAAAAAGATGATGTGCTTGAACTAGCCAAGAATCTTTCAAATAATAAAATCAAACCAAAGATATACTGTGCTTGTGGAACTAATGATTATTTATTAGAAGATAATAAAAGATACAATAAAGAGCTTAATAAACTGGGCTTTGATATAAGATATGAGGAGTGGGAAGCTTCGCATGACTTTTATTTCTTTGATGAAGCATTAAAAAGAGCATTAGAATTTCTTTATAAAAATAATGATAAGTAGATTGATATATTATTTAGATTAAATATAAAACAAAATAAAAAATATATTTGTTTAATTAATATTATTTTTTAAATTACAAAAAGAATATATAGAAAAAATAAATTTATAGAGCTGTTATATTAAGAAAAAACAACTATATACAGGATTTTTTTAATTTAAAATTTTGCACATAGTTCTTGGAATCTTTAATATAACAGCTCTATTTTCTATTGTGATTTCTATATTTATCAAAATTTAAGCCATGATTTAGAATCTTTTAGAGTTAGATCTACAAATGTTTTTAATGCTGGGGAAAGATATTTTTTCTTGTGATATGCGATTTGTGATATTAATTCTTTATGATTAGAATTACAAGGTAAAGTTTTTATTTCTTTATTTTTTTCTTCTTCATATACCGTTATTCTAGGTAAAAATGACATTCCAATACCATTCTTGACGCATTTTTTTATTGTTTCAATACTCCAAGTTTCCATTATATTATCTGAAGAAATTCCATTTTGTTTTAAATAATTTTTAAATATATATCTATAACTACAGCCATTTTCAGTAAAGAATATAGATAAATCCTTTGGCATTTTATCTAAAGAAATATCTTTAAAATCAGAAGGAAAAATAAAGCACATCTGCTCTTTAATCAAATCATAAGACAAAATATCTTTATCTTCTATTTTGTGATCTAATACAAATGCAATATCCAAATCTCCCTTGTGCAAAGACTCTACTAAAGAAGATGAGGGAGTATTTGCAAGAATTATATTAACCTTTGGATAGTTTTTTTTGTATTCTTTGAATATAGAATCAAGTCTATAAAGCATTAAGGTTTCAGGTACTCCAATTCTAATAGTTCCTTGAGGTTCATCTTCCTCATATTTTAAATTCTCTATTTTTTCATAAGCATTAAGAAGCTCATATATATATTCTAATAATTGTGTTCCTTTAGCTGTGAGCTTAATATTTTTCCCGATTCGTTCAAATAATAAAGTATCCATATGAGATTCCAAAGCCTGAATATGTGCAGTAACACTAGACTGTGCATATCCAAGTTCTTTTGAAGCTTTGGTAAAGCTGTTTAATTTAGCAACAGTTTTAAAAGTTATAAAGTGACGTATATCCAAAATAAGACCTCCTTTTATATTATCAATCAGTTTTACTGATGTATATGTTCGTATATTTCAATTTTACAGATGATATATATAATATTATACTTAATTTAAGAAAGAATCAACTAGGAGGAAATCTAATGAATGGAAAAATGAAACTTATTGTTGCGATGCTTATATATGGAAGTATATGCATATTTGTAAGACATATAAGTTTGAGTGCAATAGAAATTACATTTTTAAGAGCTTTTACAGGTAGCTTATTTTTGATATTAACTAGTATATTCATAAAAAAAGCAAACCCCTTTAAATTTTATAAAAAAGAAAGAACTATATTTATTATTTCAGGAATATTCTTAGGAATAAATTGGTTTTTCTTATTTAAAGCTTTTGAATATACCTCAATATCAAATGCAATACTTGTATATTATTTAGCGCCAATTATTGTAATATTCTTATCGCCTATGGTTTTGGGTGAGAAATTAACACCTCATAAAATATTATGTGCATTAACCGCTACGATTGGACTTTCTATGATTGTATTAAATAATTACAGTTTAGAAGTCTTTGATACAAAATATTTCTTAGGTATAGGATTTGCATTATTGGCTGCTATATTTTATGCAAGTGTAATTTTGATAAATAAGAAAATAAAAGATACAGATGGCTTTGAAACTACAATAATACAGCTTAGTGGATCTGTGCTTGCTTTATTACCAATAATATTTATGGACAGTAAATTACAAAATTTTTCGATGGATAAGAAATCTTTAACAATGATTATTATATTGGGTGTCTTGCATACAGGAATAGCTTATTTGATGTATTTTTCATCAATCAAAGCTTTAGATGCTCAAACAGTTGCAATTTATTGTTATATTGACCCAATTTCGGCGATGCTGTTTGCTTGGATGTTTTTAGGTGAAACTATGAATATTGTACAAATTCTTGGGGGGCTTTTGATTTTAGGTGCAACTTATGCAATAGATATGAACAAAAGAAGAGGTTGCGAATATGCTTAATATACAAGTTTTTTAATTTTTAAATTACTATTACGGGTAAGTAGATTATAAATATTTTATTTGAAAGGGAGATTATAATGAAAAAAGTAGAATTTGAAAATGTTCAAAATATAATAGCTAATCAATTGAAAAAAGGTGCTTTTTTAAATACTAAGGTAGATGGTAAATCTAATACGATGACTATAGCTTGGGGTAATAGCGGGAGAATGTGGGATAGAGACTGTTTTTCAGTTGCAGTTAGACATAGCAGACATACTTTTGATTTGATGGAACAATCACAGTATTTTGTAGTGAGTATTCCGAAATTAAATACATTAAAAAAAGAACTAGCTTTTTGTGGTACTGTATCAGGAAGAGATAAGGATAAGTTTAAAGAAGCTAATATAACACAGCAGATTTTAGAGGACTTTGATGTTCCAGGAATTGAAGAATGTGAATTAAATATTGTGTGCAAAATCGCATACAAACAATCAATGGAACCATCGCTTATATTATCTGATTATGTCAAAAAGAAATATCAAACGAATGATTATCACACTATATATTATGGTGAAGTAGTGGCTGTTTATGAAAATTAATATCTAAATAAATTAGTTAAAAAGTAATTAGGAGGAATAACATTGAAAAAATATCGTCTATATCAAGTTGATGCATTTACAAATCAAAAATTTAGTGGCAATCCTGCTGGAGTAATATCAAATGCACAGGGGCTAAGTGACGCAAAGATGCAACAAATAGCAAGGGAGTTAAATAATTCAGAAACTGCATTTATGTTTGAATCAAATGAAGATAATTATGATGTTCATACTAGATATTTTACACCGACAAATGAAGTGCCTATATGTGGACACGCAACGATTGCATCACAATTTATAAGAGCAGTCGAACAGAATTTAACAAATGCTAAAGTTCTAAACAAAACAGGCGTAGGAATACTTCCTGTTGATATATCTTTAGTTGAAGACAAATATGAAATAGCGATGACTCAAGGTGAGATAGTATTTGGGGACGAAATAACTGATGGTAATAAAAAAAGATTATTAAATGCACTTAAAATAGACGAAAAAGATTTAATAGATGAAAGAATACAAATAGTATCAACTGGACATTCAAAAGTTATGATAGGAATAAAAGATAAAGAGCTTCTAAATTCCTTAAATCCAAATATGAACGAATTATCCGAACTTAGTAAAATCATAAAATGTAATGGTTATTATGTCTTTGTTATAAATGATGAATCAAAAGATAATTTGATAGATGGAAGAATGTTTGCTCCTGCTATAGGAATAAATGAAGATCCAGTAACAGGTAATGCAAATGGACCTTTAGGAGCTTATTTAATAAAATATAACTTGGTCAAACATAATAATAAAAACTTTGTATTCAAGGCAATACAAGGAGAAGCTATGAATAGAAAAGGCAGTATAGTTGTTGATGTTAATATAGAAAATAATGAACCAACTAAAGTAAAAGTTATTGGAAATGCAGTAATAGCATTTAAATCAGAGCTAGAAATATAAATACTAGAAATATAAATAATAGAGCATTATAAAACATAAAGAATATGGTATTAAATAATAATTATATGAATATAAAATATTTAGGCATATATATAAACAATTATTAAATTTGTTTGTATATATGTTTTTTTGATTCAAAAATATAAATATAAAATATAGAAGAAGATATATTTTAATATTATTAATATACTCATATTATACAGTTTTGATTCACCAAAACTTATACATTTAATTATAAATTATTAAGAATAAAAACGAACATAAAATAATTTTATCTATATATTTATAGACAAAACATAGAAAAAGTTGTAATATAAAAATAAGAAAAAATATTGAAAGGAGTTTTTGTTATGGATATAGAACAAAATAAATTATTTTGGAATGCAACGATGGATGAACTAAAGGACGGATTTGTAAAAAAGGACAATCACTATAGATGTTTAATTTGTGATGCGAAGTTTGAAGAAGGTAGAATATATGAATATGATGATAAATTATATGATGCAAAAAAATACGCTCAAATTCATATTCAAGATGAACATACTTCAATGCTTAGTTATCTATTAAATATGAATAGCTCATTTAATGGAATTAGTGAAATACAAAGAAAAGTAATATCTTTGATTGCGTGGGATTTTTCAGATAAAGATATAGCTAAGGAACTTGGAGTTGCAAGTTCAACAATTAGAAATCATCGTTTCAAATTAAGACAGAAGGAAAAACAAGCTAAAATATTTTTAACTCTTATGGAATTACTAAATAGCAATGATGATAATAAATTAATTAAATTGGATGATGAGATTCTTTGTGATTCTCATAAAACAGCCACAGCCTTGGATGATAGATATAATATAACAGATAAAGATAAGAAAAATACCCTAAAAAATTATATGGATGAAAATGGAGCATTAAAAACATTCCCATCCAAAGCCAAGAAAAAAATAATTATACTAGAAGCAATAGCTAGTAATTTTTCAAAAGGAAAAATGTATTCAGAAAAAGAGTTAAATAGAATATTAAAAAGAATTTATGAAGACTATGCAACAATAAGAAGATCACTAATTGAATACGGATTTATAGAAAGAACTGATGATTGTAAGAGTTATTGGGTTAAAGAATAAAAAAAGACTTCTTAAAAGAGGTCTTTTTTTATTTATATTTTAAACTTCTATAAACATATGAACTATATATTGAAATATTAACATGAAAGTAAAAATATCTAAAACTTAAAAAAATCTTAAATAGCAAACAGGGAAATAGACAAAATATATATTTTGGTATTTAATAATATAAAAGAATAAATTTTGGAGGATTAAGATGAATAACTTATTTGAATTTAATATACAAACCAAAAAGGAACAGCAATTTGTTGATATAACAAATATGATCAACGAAGCCATAAATAAATCAGAAATAAAAAGTGGTTTTGCCTTAGTTTATTGTCCTCATACAACAGCAGGAATAACTATAAATGAAAACGGTGATCCTGATGTTGTAAGAGATATAATAATGCAGTTAAACAAAGTGATTCCAGTAAATGGAGACTATAGACATTTTGAAGGTAACTCACATGCGCATCTAAAATCATCATACATGGGAACAGATAAAAATATAATAATACATGATGGAAAACTACTTCTTGGAACATGGCAAAGTGTTTATTTTTGTGATTTTGATGGACCAAGAAATAGAAGAGTATTTCTAAAAATAATAGCTGATTAGGTATTTTATTTGGGGTGATTTTATGGAACTAAAAAAAGGATTTTATGAACAAATTATAAATAAAAAAATAAATGAAGAAATCAAAAATAATTGCAATGAAATTGATGTATACAAAGACAAGGTAAATACTAATGATTCAAGTGCTGTATTATCTACATATCTTTCCTATGTTTTTAAAAAAGGGCTCAATTATTTTAAATCAAAAGAAGAAGACTTAGTAACTCAAGTTAATATTGCAAATAAGCTTATTGATGAGTTTTCTAAATTAGTGGATGATGAGGAATTTAGAAACTACAAAATAGAAAATAATAATATGTTAAAAGCAGTATTTGAAAAAACACCTATAAAAAAAGATTTAAAAGATATAGAAAAATTAAAACCAATTACATCAATTGCTAAGAGTTCATTATTTACAGGGGCAAATTCTGAACCAACTGTATTTAGTGAATTAAACAAAGAAATAAAAACATCTAATAGGGTCGATTTACTGGTTTCATTTATAAAATACAGTGGAATTAGATTGCTTATGGATTCATTAAAAGAACATACAAAAACAAAAGAGCTTAGAATAATAACGACATCTTATATGGGAGCTTCTGATTTTAAGGCTATAAAGATGTTAAGTGAACTTCCAAATACCAAAATCAAAATTTCATATGATACAAAAAGAACTAGATTACATGCAAAGGCTTACTATTTTCATAGAGAAACAGGATTTAGTACAGCTTATATAGGTTCATCAAATATATCAAAATCAGCTTTGGTTGAAGGTACTGAATGGAATTTGAAGATATCAGAATATACATCTAAAGATGTTATGGAAAAATACAAAATAACATTTGAAACATATTGGAATTCAAGTGAATTTGAGTTTTTTGATATAAATAATTTAAACCACAGCAAGAAATTAAAAGAGTCATTAGGTCAAGAATCTATTAGAAATACAATAAATTCAGCATTTTATTTTGATATAAGACCATATGCATACCAACAAACTATATTAGATAGATTAGAAGTAGAAAGAGATATATATAATTCTCACAAAAACCTTATAGTTGCAGCTACTGGAACAGGAAAAACAGTTATATCAGCGTTTGATTTCAAAAGATATTATAAAGAAAATAAAGATGCAAAATGTTTATTTTTAGCACATAGAAAAGAGATTTTGGAACAAAGTATAGAGACTTTTAGAGGAATATTAAAAGATCAAAACTTTGGTGATTTATGGGTAGCTAATTATAAACCAACACAATCAAATCATATATTTGCATCAATTCAAACTTTGAATAATAATCAAAAATATTTGGAATTTGATAAAGGTCATTTTGATTATATAGTGCTTGATGAGACTCATCATGGATGTGCAATTTCATATGATAATCTTATAAATCATTTTGAACCTAAGATTTTGCTTGGACTTACAGCTACACCAGAAAGAATGGATGGGAAGGATATATTAAGTTATTTTAATGATAGAATTGCTTATGAAATAAGGCTTCATGAAGCTATTGATAGAAATTTACTATGTCCATTTCATTATTTTGGGCTGACTGATAGCGTTGATTTATCTAATGTTAAATGGAGTAGAGGCGGATATGATATTAATGAACTTAATAATGTACTTACTGGAAATGATAAAAGAGCAAGCCTTATATTAAAAGAGATAGATAAATATATAAATGATATACAAAATGTAAAAGGTATAGGATTTTGTGTTAGCAAAGAACATGCAAAATACATGTCTAATTATTTTAATAAGAGAAATATACCTTCAATAAATTTGGATTCAAATTCAGATAATGAAATAAGAGAAAGTGCAAAGCAAAGGCTTATAAAAGGTGAAATAAAGTTTATTTTTGTGGTTGATTTGTACAATGAAGGTGTTGATATAAAAGAAATAAATACTGTATTATTTTTAAGACCTACAGAGTCATCAACAGTATTTATTCAACAATTAGGTAGAGGTCTTAGATTATCAGAAGACAAAGGTGTTTTGACGGTATTTGATTTTGTAGGGCAAGCCAATAAGAGTTTTGATTATAGGACAAAGTTAAGGAGCTTGATTGGAAAAACAAATAATAATCTAAAAGAAGAAATCGAAAATGAGTTTTCAACATTGCCAAAAGGTTGTTATATACATCTTGAGAGAAAAGCTAAAGAGTATATATTAACAAATATAAAAAACACTTATGCAAATAAGACTAATTTAAGAAAGATGATTAGAAATTTTTCTCATGAAACTGATAAGGAATTAAACCTAAAGAATTTTTTAGATCATTATAATTTAAAATTAGAACAAATATATAAAACAACTTCATTCTATGAATTATGTTATTTAGAAAGTCAAAATAAAGATTATAAACTTGATGACGAAAAAAAATTAAAATCAGCCTTAAAAAAAGTAATACATATAGATTCTTTTAAATTTATAAACTTTTTATTGGAATTTTTAAAACAAGATAACTATAGTTTGGGTAATTTAAATAATGAGGAAATAATAATGTTGATAATGTTTCATTATACAATATGGAATACAAGTCCAAATGGAGATTTAATTTTTTATTTAAATAGACTAAAAAATAATAATTTTGTTTTGCTTCAAGAAATAATTGAAATATTAAAATATAATAGATCTAATATAGATTTTGTTCAAAAGGATGTGGCGCTTTTGTATGACTGTCCTTTACAGCTTTATAGTAAGTATAATAAAGACCAGATATTATCTGCATTTGGAGTCCATACTGTAGATGCAAAGAAGCCTTTTAGAGAGGGTGTATACCATGTTAAAGAAAAAGATACTGATTTATTTTTTATAACAATAAATAAATCGAGCAAACATTTTAGCGATACTACTTCATATGATGATTATGCAATAAGTCAAAAAATATTTCATTGGCAGTCTCAAAGCAGAACATCAGATGTATCAAATACTGGTAAGAGATATATAAATCAAAGAAAGAATAATAATAAGATATGTATTTTTGTAAGAGAAAATAAGAGTGAATATGGAATAACAGCACCATTTTACTTTTTGGGAAAAGCAAATTATGTAGCACATAAAGGTTCTAAACCGATTAGTATTACATGGGAGTTGGAAGAAAAAATGCCTATATTTTTATTTAAAAAATCAAATAAAATAGTTGATGTAATATAAAACAAAGGAGATGTTTTTATGTTTCAAAAGAATTTAGAGTTTGATATGGATATTACATACAAGAATGAAGTGATTAAGGAAGATGATTATGTATTAATGTTTTCAAAAAAAGGTGGTTATTTAAGATATAAAAAAGAGGATAAATTATTTTATACCTTAAGGGAATTACAATCTAAATTAGAATACAAAAGAGAAGAGTTCTTATATGGCTTTAAAGTTTTTTCAAAAAGATATTATATTTACAGTAAAGATGTAGATATTACAAAAGATTTTGAAGAAATAAGAAGTTTTAAATTTTTAACTCATATGGATAGTGATGATGCATATATTTTGATGAATGCTAGCCATGTTTTTTTATGGAATAAAAAGAGTAGATATTGTGGTGTTTGTGGAAGTAAGTTAGATATAAAAACAGATGAAAGAGCAAAAATTTGCAAATCATGTAATGCCATATTCTATCCTCAAATAGCACCATCTGTGATTGTGGGTGTAGAAAATAATGATAGATTACTTTTGACAAAATATAATGGGAGAGCATTTAAAAATTATGCACTTGTTGCTGGTTTTATTGAAATTGGAGAGACTGTAGAACAAGCAGTTAGAAGGGAAGTAAAAGAAGAAGTTGGAGTAAATATTAAGGATATATCATATTTTAAAAGCCAACCTTGGGGAAAATCAAATGGTCTACTTATGGGATATTATGCAAAGCTAGATGGTTCAGATATTATAAATTTGGATGAAGAAGAATTAAGTGAAGCAAGATGGATGACCAAAGAGGAAATAAGATCACTTGATATAAATCAAAAATCATTAACAGGAACAATGATAAAGACTTGGTTAAATAAATAAAAATATAAATAACATCTAAAAGCTAGGGGGCATTAAGGTGAAAAAAGGTTTTGACAATATATTTTATGGCTTTTTAATAATTTCTTTTAGTATTAATATAGGTGGGATAAGAATATTACCAGGATTTTTAGGTGCTTTATTAATATTTTTAGGACTTAGTAAAATAAGCAAAATAAGCGATATAAATAGTTTTAAAAAAGCAAAAAATATAAGTTTTGTACTATTTTTAGCATATATACTAAATGATATTTTTGAATTTATAAATAGTATAGAAATTATAGATACAATGGTTGTAGGGACATATATGGTTATGATGAACACATTGGGAATGATTGCTTTTTATTATATTTTTCAAGCAATAATTGAATATTATAATGAGAATGATTTAGATGAATTAGCATCAGATACAAAATTAAACCAGACACTATATCTTATAATGGAATTTATAAATATAATTCTTATCAATTTCATTATGTTCTTTAATAAATTATACCTAACTTTTGTTTGGTGGCCATTATCAATACTTATACTATGTTGTTTGTTAGGTGTATTAAGTCAAACTAGAAAAATTAAATTTGATGAAGCAAAATGCAGTTGATGATTTAGGGTAAAGAGGGGGATTTTATGGATAATAAAAAATTATTCAAATTTGAGATTTTGCTTATTTTTATAGTATTTATATTTTCAGTTCATCATATGTTTTCAATAAAATTAAAAGAACCTGTATTTTTAAAATCATATATTCAAAAAGATATAAATTCAATTAAAGATGATGACAGAGGAGTGAAGATAAGCTATATAACAGAACTTAAAGATAATAAAAGAGTTAAAAATGTTGAATTTGAAGAACTTAAAGATATAAATTATATAAAAACTGTGATGTCATACAAAAAAGCTTTTAGCGGTATAAGTAAACATAAGCTTAAGTATAATAGTTCATTAGAGTTTTTTAATGGATATGTAGGTGAAGAGATTTATCAAACTAAGGTTCTTAATTATTTTTATTTAAATTTTGATATTGATATTGATAAATGGTCAAAAAATATAGAGTTAAGTAACGCTATTATTACATTTGATGATGGAAGTAAAACAAAAGTAAATATAGGAAAATTAATTTTTTATAAGGATGATTATAATAGGCTTGGGTTAGAACAAATAAGACATAGCCCTCATTTTTTGAATGAAGAAAATATAATAAAATATTTGAAGGCTAGAGGAGAAATCTAACGAAAAAATAGTTGACAAGGAAACAAAAATGAAATAATATTGTTGACAAGGAAACTATTTTTGAAGGAGCGATAATATGTTAGATATAACGATGAAATTAAAAAAAGATAATAAGGTTTTTGAGTGGTTAGACAGTACTGATAATAAATTAGCTAAACAAGGTCATATAGGGACACATATAGATGTTTATAAAAAAACGGATGTACCACTTGAATATTTCAAAACAAAGGCAATAATAATTGATTGTTCAAATTATGACTTAGATGAAGCAATAGGGATGGAAATTACAAAAAATATAGACATTCAAAAAAATGATTTTGTGATATTTAGATCAAATATTCAAGAGCAATATGAATATGGTTCTGATATTTATATAAATAATCATCATCAATTGAGTTTTGAACTTATAGATTATTTGATTTCTAAAGAAATTGCTTTTATAGGGGTTGATTTTGCAGGTATAAGAAGAGGTAAGGAACATGTTAAAGCAGATATAAAGGCAGAAGAAAACAAGGTATATATAATAGAAAATTTGGACTTAAAAGCGCTTGATGGTAAAATAAATAATAAGGTAGATGCTTATACTCTATGGATAGAAAATCCTTTTTGCACAGGCTTATCTACTAGAATATTATTAGATATATAAGGGAGTTTTTAAGTTGAACAGTGAGTTATTATTGAATAAAATAATAGAATTAAGCCAATTATTTGATGCGTTTAATAAAAGTAGTTTTTCTAAGAATTATAAGGGTCTTGGAATAAATGAAGTACATGCAATTGACTATATTGGAGATACAAAAAATCCAAATGTAACTAAAATTACTGAGTTTTTAAAAATAACCAAGGGTGGAGTTACTAAGATAACTAAAAAACTTATGGATAAATCTTATATAGAATCTTATCAAATAGAAGGCAATAAAAAAGAAAAATATTTTAAGCTCACTGAAGAAGGTAGAAAAATATTTTTGAAGCATAAATTAATACATGAAGAAAGTGTAAATAGAGATAAACTTATATTTGACAAATTTGATGATTATGAAAATAAGATAATATCAAGATTTTTGGATGAATTAATAGATGATTATAAGGATAAATTATCAAATCTATAATATAATATTTATAGATACCGATATTATAATTGAAATAAGTAAATAAGGGGTGAAATATGCATAGATTAGATATGATGTACAAAGATGATTATTTTCCAAATTTTTTAGTTGATAAAATTAAAGCTGAAATTGAAAAAGTCGAAGAATTTTTAAAATCAGGTAATAAGGATATAGAAAAAATTCAATTAGAGTTAGATAAGATGACAGAAGCTATAAATGATATTGATGAAGAACTAAATGAGGCTGGTAGTGAAATAGAAACTATGGCAAGAGAAGATATTGCAGACAGTGTATATGTTTTATTAAAAGAGTATCAAATAGATATTGATATAGAAAAGGCAATAAGAAATAGAGATTGGTAAAAATATAAATAAAAAGAGAGGGCAATCGAAATAATAAAAATAAAATATTTCATAGCTCTCTCTTTTTATTTGGTTTATTATTTTTTTTTATATTTTGAAAAATTTCTAATATCAATATTGGAAATTAAATATTAGAAATTAGGCTTATATATTAAGTATTTGTAGGGTTAACATTTATATTGAAATTAGAGATAGGACGGTGCTTTGTTGGAGCAATCCAAACTTCACCAGTGCCGTTATAAACACTTAAAAATCCTTCATTTTTTGATTTTTCTATCTTAAGATGTATATCACCTCTTGTAAGTATTACAAAATCTCCATCAACACTTAGAGTTTCATTATTTAATGGATATATTAATATTTCTTCAAAAGGTACATAGCTTTCTAATACGGCAACACCTGTACCACTTAATTTTGGTTGTTTAAATCCATCGCCTTTAAACAAGCCAACTGCACAGTCTTTATTAGTATGTACAGATATATCAATAGTATCTTCACAACAATAAAACATTCCATCACTAAGTATAATTGATTCATCTAGTAATTCCATCATATAAAAATATTTAAATGATGGGTCTAAATAGATTTCTCCATACTTGCCTGAATAATGAGATGTAAAAGAACTCTCCCCTGTTCCTATTGAACCCCAAAAATTACTAGCTGTTATTTGAGTTCCAATGTGAATTGGCCCTTTCATGAATTGCAGATCTCTTGGTTGAGCTAGTATTCCACTATCATTAAGTTTTATTCTAACCTGTCTTAATTTGGCACCATTATATCTAGGTTGTTTATATTCTATGATTTCAAATATTCCACCTGATTTAGTTTCTGATTTATCTATAATATTAACTGCATTTGAAAAATTTGAGTCAAACATAATAAAATCACCCCAAAATAAATATATTTTAATAAAATTATAATTATAAATAAAGAATATATCAAATTACAGAATTGTAATTTTTCTGATTTGTTAATATACTTGATATTTAAAATATGTTAAAGTGACATGCTCCCCCACTAAACTTAACGGTTTTGAGGGGGCTTCTTGGGATGTAGTAACCCTATGGTTACTATGATTACCAAGCTCTACGGGTAAGCCCTACCCTGTTTATGATTTAATATTTTAACAACAATTTTCCTTGATTTTTTATATTGATACTTGCGTTTAAG
>JAOARY010000020.1 GCA_025210335.1 Peptostreptococcaceae bacterium
GCATTAGATATAGTAGCTCATGAAATGACTCATGGTGTTACTCAATACACTGCTAATTTAAAATATGAAAATCAATCAGGTGCTTTAAATGAATCTATGTCAGATGTATTTGGAACATTAGTAGAAATGGAATATCAACCTGAAAAAGCTGATTATCTTTGTGGTGAAGATGTTTGGACTCCTAACACTCCAGGCGACGCTTTAAGAGATTTAGCTAATCCAGAAAATTACAACCAACCAGCTCATATGAGAGATTTTGTAAATACAAGCGAAGATCATGGTGGAGTTCATACTAATTCAGGTATACCAAATAAAGCTGGTTATTTAGTAATTGATTCAGTTGGTAAAGATAAAGCTGCTCAAATATATTATAGAGCACTTACAACTTATTTAACTTCTACTTCTGATTTCCATGATGCAAAATTAGCATTAATGCAATCTGCTAAAGATTTATATGGTACTGGTAGCGAGTATAATGCAGTTGAAGATGCATTTAATGCAGTTGGCATTAATTAATTCTAATTATGATTATATAAATTTCAAAAGAACATCTTATAATAAGATGTTCTTTTTTTGTTATTTTTTTAATTTTATTTATATTTTTAATTTAATTTTTGTTTTTTTTAATATAATTTTAATTTTCAGACTTAATCGACTATTTTTTAAACTTTAAAATTCGACTTTTTCTTTATGCGCTTATATACCTACATTGTGTTTAAAATCTATTGATTTTTTTTCTATATATAATAAAATTTAAATTGTAAGACAATTCAATATATATTTAATTTTTTATATATTGTAAAAATAAAATACACATAAATACTTAGGAGGTTTTAGACATGAAATATTATAACAAAGTATTATCTTTCGCATTAGCATCATCTTTAATGATGACTCCAATGAGTTTTGCTAATGAAGCTACAGAAACTAAGGAAGCTACAGAAGTTACAGTTGATACAGCAGCAGGATTCACAGTTTTTAATACAGAAGAAACAGCTAATTTCATTAAAATTAACGATAGTATAGTAAAAGAACCAACAATAGAAGGTGTTAGAGAATTTTTCAATGAAAATCAAGCATTCTTCCAAATTCAAAATCCAGAATTAGAACTTTCTGAAATCAGTACTTTTACAGATATGCAAGGAAATACACATGTTAAAGTTCAACAACAATTTAATGAACTACCTGTATTAGGAAAAGAATACATAGTTCACTTCAATAAAGATAATGAAATATATGCAGCTAATGGACATTTAGATCTTTCTGTTTATGATAAAGCTGACAAAGGTATATCTAGAGACACTAAAATAGATGGAGATTTAGCAATATCAATAGCTAGAAAAGAAATAATGGCTGATTCTTACACTGATAATCAAGAAGCTACTATGTATTTATATGAAAATGATGAAAATTACCTTCCTATCTACGAAGTTGAAATAGCAACAGTTGCTCCACTTGGAGAATGGAATGTAAAAGTAGATGCTCAAACAGGTGAAGTATTATCTGCATCTAATAAATTAGAAACTATTCAATATGAAGGTCACGGAGCTGGTGTTGATCATAAATTAAAAACTCTTAACTTAGATAAGAGAGATGACGGAAAATATTATCTTTATGATGACACAAGAAATGGTGTTGTAGTTAAAACTTTCGATATGAAACACAATAATGATGAATATGCACTTCCAGGAGAACTTATTTGGGATGAAGATTCAGTATTATATGGAGATGACAAAAGAGCTGCTGTAGATGCTCATAAGTATGCTGGTTTTGTTATAGATTACTATAAAGATAATTTCGGAAGAAATAGTATAAACAATGAAGGAATGGATATAGTATCTTCAGTTCATTTTGATAAAAACTACGTAAATGCATTCTGGTGGAATGATCAAATGACTTATGGAGATGGAGACGGAGTTGAAGCACTTGCATTATCTGGAGCTTTAGATATCGTTGGACATGAAATGACTCATGGTGTTACTGAATATACTGCTAATTTAGTTTATGAAAACCAACCTGGTGCATTAAACGAATCTATGTCAGATGTATTTGGTACATTTATAGAAATGGAATATCAACCTGAAAAAGCTGATTACCTTTGTGGTGAAGCTGTTTGAACTCCAAACGTAGAAGGAGACGCTTTAAGAGATTTAGCTAATCCAGAAAACTACAATCAACCAGCTCATATGGATGACTACAACCACTACCCAATTTATATAGATCATGGTGGAGTTCACTCTAACTCAGGAATTCCTAATAAAGCAGCAGCTCTTATAACAAAAGAAATTGGTTATGAAAAAGCTCAAGATATTTATTATACTGCTTTAACTTCTTATTTAGTATCTACTTCAAACTTCAAAGATGCTAAAATGTCTTTAATGCAAGCAGCAGAAGATATATTTGGAAATGGTTCAGCTGAATATAATTCAGTTAAAAATGCATATGATGCAGTAGGTGTTTATTAATAAATAAAAAAGAGGCTTAAGCCTCTTTTTTTTATCTATTAAATTACATCTTCTAAAACAAGTTCAAATTTATTTTTCATACCAAACTCTTCTAAGAATTCAATTGTCGCTATATGTTTATCTACAAATGAAACTAAATATGATTCCTTATACTTTGGTATTCCAATACATTTAGGCCACATATGCTTTACTATAATATCTTTTTCTTTATCATTTAAATCAAAATATTTTATCGCATTATTTAAAGCAACTTTTGGATGATTAAGTCCATGATTGTTTTTTATGTTAAACCTATTATTTTTTTTATATTCTCTCCAATCATAAAGGAAAAAATCATGTAATAAAGCTCCTCTTGCAACACTCTTATAATCTAAATTATACTTTTTTGCAATCTTATATGAGTGGTATGAAACTGAAACCAAATGATCATACCTGCTACCTTTGTGATGTGTCATATCTTTAAGTTTTAAAAATTCGTCATGAAAAAGAATATCTTCTATTAATTCAAAAAACTCGTTCAAATCACACTCTCCTTAATTGATTACTATTTTCAATAATACTTTAATTCTATCATTTTTAATTATTATTTTCAAGTTATCTTCTTAAGAGTGTTTTATTTTTTTATCCTTAATTCTACTCAAATAAACAATTATAAGACTTTTAGTTCTTTAGAACTATTTTTTAAAATCTTAGGTCTCTTTCACCATCTTCAATTCTATTTAAATATGATTTAGTAACCTCTCTTGCCTTTTCATTTGGAATAGATTCTAAGAATTCTTTTATTTTTTCTTCTCCTAATTGCAGACATTCTTCATCAGAATAATCCATTAAATATTCTTTAAATGTCATTATCGCATTTGGTAAGCAAACATTATGAATTTGTCCACTTTTAGCTAAATCCATAAATCTTTCACCTGTTCTTCCTTCTCTATAACATGCAGTACAATAACTAGGTATATAATCTTGTGAACATAGATCTTTTATTATCTCAAGAGGTGATCTATGATCTCCTACTTCAAATTGAGGCTTTTCATTAGAGTTATTTGCTTCTTTTACATATCCACCTACACCAGTACAAGACCCTGCACTTATTTGAGATACTCCAACTTTCATAACTTCATTTCTAAATTCAGGCTCTTCTCTTGTTGAAAGAATTATTCCAGTATAAGGTACAGCCATTCTTATTATCGCCACTATCTTCTTAAAATCTTTATCATCAACTAAATCATAATCTTCATAGCAAACACCTTCTGCTGGTCTTAATCTTGGAACAGATATAGTATGAGGTCCAACATTAAATTTATTTTCTAAATGTTCCTTGTGCATCATCATAGCAATTGTTTCGTACTTATAATCATAAAGTCCGTATAAAACTCCTATACCAACATCATCAATACCAGCTTCCATAGCTCTATCCATAGCCTCTGTATGCCATTTATAGTCACTTTTTGGTCCACTTTTGTGAACTTTTTCATAAGTGTTTTTATGATAAGTTTCTTGGAATAATATATAAGTCCCTATTTCTGAGTCTTTTAATTTTTTATATTCATCAATTGTAGTTGCTGCAATATTAACATTAACTCTTCTTATACTTCCATTTTCAAATTTTATAGAATAAATAGTATCTAAACAATCTATAACATAATCAATTGGAGCATGTTTATTATGTTCTCCCACTTCTAATGCTAATCTTTTATGACCCATAGATTCTAATATTTTAACTTCTTCTTTTAATTCGTTCATAGTTAATTTTTTTCTTTCTATATTCGTATTACTGCATTTATATCCACAGTAAGTACAATTATTAACACAATGATTGCTCACATATAAAGGTGCAAATAAAACAATTCTATTTCCATAAATTTTATTTTTAATATTTCCTGCAATTTCATACATTTTATTTAAAATTTCTTTACTTTCAACATTCAATAAAATAGATACATCTTTATGTGTTAATCCTTCATAATTAGATGCTCTTTTTAGAATATCTTCAATAACAGCTTTATCATTAACTAAAGTCTTTGCTTCTTCCATAACCATTAAAATCTCATCATTATTTATAAATTCTTCTGCTTGTAAATTCATAACACCCTCCTAGTTTTTGGTCAATGCAGCTTTTACAGATACGTTTTTTAATTTTCCTAACTTGCCAGTCATACTGTTAATATCATTCACTTGACCATCAACAATTAAAGATATTACAGAAACTTTCTTTTGCTTATATGGGATTCCCATTCTTCCAACTATAATATCACTATGTTCATGCAAGATATAATTCACGCTCTGGACTGCATCCAAATTTTCTATAACAATTCCTATTACACCAATTCTATTTTGCATAAAAACCTCCGAATATATTTTTGTATAATAAAATAACTTAGCCTTTTTTAAAGCTAAGCTAAAATTCTCCAATAAATATTTTTTTAACAATATTCTTTTTGCAAATTTTCATAAAATAAAAAATAATAAATTTCTTTCAATAATCAAATAAATATTAAATAAGATTTTCACACCTAAATAAATACAAAGTTCACTATATATGTATTTTTGTATTTTTTCAACTGAAAAATTTTTTATATAAATTTTGATGTTTCTAAGAATTTAATTTTCAATTTTTATTTTATAAAACTTACTTGATATTGTTCTCAAAACAAAGATATAATCTAATATTTTAAGATAATTATTGGACCTTTTTATTTAGAATAGCTCTTCATAATTAGGTTTTTATAGTTTTTATTTTAACAATTTTTTTAAATTTATTCAATAGCAATTGACAATATTTTTTTTTATTGATAATCTATTATCAATACTTTTCATTTTTAAAGAGTTCATAACTTTTTTCAAGTGACAATTCTTTTTCTAAAAAATGAGATTTTCTTATTTTTTAGAAGCTTTTAATTCATGGAAAGTCAAAATAATTAAATGGTGGTGTAAAATGAATACGAAAGCTTTGCTTTATAAACTGTATAATGAAAATAATTTAAATTTTGATGAAACTTTAGAGCTACTTAATGATTTAGATACAAATTTAAAATTAAGAAATGAACTATTTGCATGTTCATTAGAAACAAAAGAAAAATACTATCAAAAAGATGTTTATATGAGAGGACTTATAGAATTTAGTAATTATTGCAAACAAAACTGCCTCTATTGTGGAATACAACGCAGTAATAAAAATGTAAAAAGATACAGACTTAATAGAAATGATATTTTAAACTGCTGTAAAGAGGGATATGAATTGGGTTTTAGAACATTCGTTCTTCAAGGTGGTGAAGATTCTTATTACACAGATGAAATTCTTATCGATATTATAAAAAGCATAAAAAATGATTTTAAAGACTGTGCAATAACACTTTCTATAGGTGAAAAATCATATGATTCTTATTTAAAATATTTTAATGCTGGTGCTAGTAGATTTTTATTAAGACATGAAACTGCTGATTCTGATTTATATAATTATTTTCATCCAGAAATGGACTTAGAAAATAGAAAACAATGTTTATTTGATCTTAAAAAAATTGGCTATCAAGTTGGTGCTGGTTTTATGGTCGGTTTAAAAGGACAAACAAATTCACATCTTGCAAAAGATTTGATATTTTTAAAAGAACTTTCTCCTCACATGGTTGGGATTGGACCTTATTTAAGTCATAAAGATACAATTCTTAAGGATTGTAAAAATGGTGATTTAAATAAAACTCTTATCATGCTAGCTTTAACAAGATTATTTTTACCAAAAGTACTCTTACCATCTACAACAGCTCTTGGAACTTTAGATAATACAGGTCGTGAAAAAGCCTTAAAAATAGGATGTAATGTTGTTATGCCAAACTTATCCCCTACATCTCTTCGAAAAGATTATTCTCTTTATGATAATAAAATATGCACTGGAGATGAAGCTGCTCATTGCAGAAAATGTATTCAAAGAAGAATTGAAAATTCAGGTTTTAAAATAAATATGGGCAAAGGTGATCATATCGATTTTAAATAGTAAAAAGGTTATAAGAAAATAAAATTTTCTTATAACCTTTTTTATTATTTATTATGCACTTAATGATTTATTATTTTTATTACTAATAGTTTTCTTTATAAATAATATCAGTAAAATTATTGCAACAGTAATTCCGATTATATTCGAAATTCCTCCAGCCATTTTAAATCCTTCTTTTGCTTGTAATATATACGCAGTTGTAACAGAAGTCATAAAAGTCGCCGGTATAGTACAAATCCAATGGTTTTTATTTTCTTTAACTAAATATGAAGCAGCTGCCCAAAGCATTATCGTTGCTAGAGTTTGATTTGACCAAGAAAAATATCTCCATATTACAGTAAAGTTTATTTGAGTTAATAAAACACCAACTGCAAATAATGGTATTGCTATTACAAATCTATTTTTTGTTTTTTCTTGTTTTAAGTTTATAAAGTCAGCAATAACAAGTCTAGCACTTCTAAATGCAGTATCTCC
>JAOARY010000021.1 GCA_025210335.1 Peptostreptococcaceae bacterium
GGAATAGGTATTGCTATTGGAGCAGGATTTTATGAAGGTGCTATAATAGCTTCTTTAATGGTTATACTTTCTTTATTTTTCTTTTCTAAAGTCGAAGGAAAAATATCTTTTGGTACAAATGAAGAAATTATTCATATAAAATCAATAAATAAAGCTGGACAAATAGGAAAAATATCAACTTTATTTGGTGAATCTAATATTAAAATACGCGATATAAAGGTTGAAACAAAAGATGAAAAAGTCGTCACTATAAAAATAAGAGTTATTGTACCAAGAAGAGTAGATATTTGGAATATTATTGAGAATTTAGTCTTAATAGATGGCATAAAGTCTGCAAACAGACATGAATAATATTATATAAAAACTTCAAACTATTAATATCTATAATTATTTATATAATTTTTGGTGTTGGTGAAATACCCAACACTTATTTTTTTAATACCATAACCCTTTAAAATTCAACTCATCATAGCACCTATTAAATATATAATACAAAGATGCATAGGGTAAAATATATAAAATATATATTTATTATATTTCCTACCTTGTTTATTATTATATGAAAGTATAATTGGTAAAGCAAAAATCATCATCCATTGATATTCATTAAATAGTAATGATTCAAAGCTAAATCCAGTAGTACTTCTGGGACTTAATCCTAATATATATTCGAATAATGCTCTTAAAAGTTCACCTATCACATCTACTTTATTTTCTATTATTCTAGTAAATCTAGGAACAAAATTTCTTAAAGTTATATTCATATATATAAAACAAAAAAATATATAATTAAATGCAAGTAATTTTTTATTATCTTTGCTAAAATAAAAAATTACTCCTAATAATACAAAAGTTAATCCTCCTTCAACATAAGCAACAGTACCACCCAAAGCATTCAAAAATTGCAAATTATTAAATAGTCCATCACCACAAAAATTTTGAAATATAACAATCATGGTAATTTGCCAACAAATATAAAGTGATAAATATTTAGAAAAATCTTTATCATTCTTTTTATATAATTCAACAAACAATATGAAAACACAAGTCGTAAAATATGTTCTAAAAATATTTGGATTTAAAGATTTGCCATAGTTATAATTAATATCTACATGTCTTTCAGTTAATGTAAAAATAAGATTTGCAAATAAACTAAAAATATATAACCTAATTAAGTATACTTTTTTACTTTTTGTATAATAAAAACCCCATACCATTATAAATAAAAATAAAGGGAAAGAAATTCTTCCTATCCAAGCAAATATAATTGGCATATTTGGTATATAGTAATATATATGATCAACTATCATTAAAATTAATGCTAGCCATTTTATTTTTGCAGATGACATTTAAACCACCTCTAAAAAATTTAATTATTTGTTAATTCAACAAACAAAATATAACAAATAAAATAGTTGAAGTCAATATTTTTTATTTATTGTATTTATTTTCAAAAATTTTTTTTATTGTATTTTAGATATAAATATTTTAAAATATTATAATATTAACATTAATTCATAATTTTAAAAAATAAAAAACTGTAGTATTAGTATAAAATATTATACAAATACTACAGTTTTATTTATTATTTAGTTCTAACTAAAATACTTAACTCCAGATTTAAATATTTTGCTATCATAAGAACCTACTACATTCTTATATAAAGTACCATTTACTCTTTCACTATGTCCCATCTTACCAAAAATTTTACCATTTGGACTTGTAATCCCTTCTATTGCAAACTTAGAACCATTAGGGTTATATTCTCCATCCATTGATGGTTTACCATTTAAATCAACATACTGAGTTGCTATTTGATTATTTGCTATTAATTTCTTTATAACATCCTCATTAGCACTAAATCTACCTTCTCCATGAGATACTGCAACCTTATATACATCATCAGGATTAGTTTCGTATAGCCAAGGTGATTTATTCGATATGATTTTAGTGTTTACTATTTTTGATATATGTCTATTTATTTCATTATAAGTTAAGGTTGGACTATTTTCATCCATCTTTGTAATTTTGCCATCAGGAAGCAATCCTAATTTGATAAGAGCTTGGAAACCATTACAAATACCAATCATTAGTCCATCGTTCTTATCCAAAAACTCTGCTATGGCTTCTTTTATCTTATCATTTCTAAATATTATACTTATAAATTTACCCGAACCATCAGGCTCATCTGATGCACTAAATCCACCAGGAAGAGCAATTATTTGAGATTTTTTAATTTCCGTAGCTAAATAATCTATTGAATTTTGAATATCTGATTCGCTAAGATTCTTGAATATATTAAACTTAGTCTTAGCTCCTTCTTCGTCAAACACTCTTTTTATATCATATTCACAATTTGTACCTGGAAAAACAGGTATTAATACATTCGGTTTTGCTATTTTAATATTAGCTTTTTTTATATTAACTTCTTTATAAGAATTAATATTTATATTTTCTTTCGTATTTTCTTCCTTTATTAGCTTATCTTTATAAATATTATCTAAAGGACTTTTCCATACATCTATAAGCTCCTTTAATTTATATTCATCTTCATTTATTATAAGCTTTTCATCTTCTATTATAGTTCCAAGAACCTTATAATCTACATTTTTTAATAAATCTAAGTCAAATTTATTATCAACTTCAATTATTAAAGAACCATAGTTTTTGGCAAAATAATCATGTTCTAAATTCTCAAATCTAAACCCTAAATGATTACCTATTAAAGATTTAAATATTGATTCAAATGTACCTTTAAAACCTAATGTAGTTGCTGAAATTATTTTATTTTCTTGATTTAATTTATAAAATAAATCATACATATTTTTTAGATAATCAAAGTCAAATACTTCAAATTTATCTTTTTTAGCTTCTAATATAATTACTTTATTATCATTTGATTTAAACTCATTTGTTAATAGATGTTCTTCATCCATTGTATTAACAGCAAAAGATATCAAAGTAGGTGGTACATTTATATCATTAAAAGTACCAGACATACTATCCTTTCCACCTATTGCTGGTAAAGATAATTCCTTTAATACTCTATTTGCACCCAAAAGTGATACAAATGGTTTGCCCCATTTTTCCTTAGAACTTAGTTTTTCAAAATATTCTTGGAAACTAAATCTAATATTAGAATACTTAGCTCCAGCACTAACTAATTTTGATACTGATTCGACAACAGCATTTATAGAACCATGATAAGGACTTTCCTTACTTAAATATGGATCATAACCATAAGACATAACACTTACTGTGCTAGTTTTTGCGTCTAATACTGGTATTTTTGCTGCCATAATATTAGTTTTTGTAAGTTGATGTTTTCCACCAAAAGGCATAAGCGTTGAATTAGAACCTATTGTTGAATCAAACATCTCAACCAAACCTTTATCTGATGATACATTTATATTTGAAATAGCATCTATTATATTTTCTTTATTTAATTTAAGTTTTTCTTTAGTTTGTAATTTAGGACTTTTTACAATTATATTAGTACTTTGACTAGCTCCATTACTATCTAAGAAACTTCTTTTTAAATCTACTATATTTTGACCCTTAAATTTCATAACAAGTCTATTGCTATTTGTTACAACTGCAACCTTAGTGCATTCAATATTTTCTTCTTTTGCAAATTCCATAAATTTATCTACATCTGATTCTTTAACACATACAGCCATTCTTTCTTGTGATTCTGAAATTGCTAATTCAGTACCATTTAAACCTTCATATTTCTTAGGAACTTTATCTAAATCAATTTCTAAAGAATCTGCAATTTCACCTATTGCAACGGAAACTCCCCCAGCACCAAAATCATTAGCCTTTTTTATTAATTTTGATACATTAGAATTTCTAAAAAATCTTTGTAATTTTCTTTCTTCTACTGCATTTCCCTTTTGAACTTGAGCTCCACATTCTAATATTGAATTGTCATCATGTTCAACAGATGAACCAGTTGCTCCACCACAACCATCTCTTCCTGTTCGTCCTCCAATTAAAAGAATTACATCTCCTTTATCTGGACTTTTTCTCATTACATTTTCTAATTTATTAGCACCTATAACAGCACCAACTTCCATTCTCTTTGCAACAAAATCTTCATGATATAATTCTTTAACAAAACCAGTACTAAGCCCAATTTGATTACCATAAGAACTATAGCCTCTAGCTGCACCCTTACAAATAGTTTTTTGAGGAAGCTTTCCTTTTAAAGTGCTTTCTATAGCTTTTGTTGGATCTGCTGCTCCTGTAATTCTCATAGCTTGATATACATATGATCTACCTGAAAGTGGATCTCTTATTGCTCCACCTAAACAAGTTGCTGCTCCACCAAAAGGTTCTATCTCTGTAGGATGATTATGCGTTTCATTTTTAAACATCAATAGATATTTTTCTATTTTTTCTTCATTACCATTTTGAACTTTAACATCAATTATAATACTACATGCATTTATCTCATCAGAAACTTCTAAATCCTCTAATTTCCCTAATTTCTTTAATTCTTTCATAGATAATGTTGCTATATTCATCAAATTAAGAGGTCTATTTTTGCCCTTATATACAAATTCAAAACTTTCCTTTAATATATTATATGATTTTTCAAATTCTTCTTTAAACTCACCATCTTCAAATTCTACATCTTTAATTTCAGTATTAAAAGTTGTATGTCTACAGTGATCTGACCAATAAGTATCTAGTACTTTAAGTTCTGTTCTTGTTGGGTTTCTTTTTTCGTCTATATAATATGATTTTATAAATTCCAAATCATTTAGAGTCATTGCAAGGCTATTATCCTCTTTAAATTTAATAAAATCATTAGTATTCATATTTATGAAATCATCAATAATCTCTTCTTTTGATACATTTATACTTTCTTCTTTAAAACCTTCTTTTTCTAAACTAGCTTCTTTTGAATCCACTTCATTAATAAGATATTTCTTTATTTTTTTTATACTTTCTTCATCAACTTCATTATTTAAAACATATACTTTCTTGCATCTTATTTTTGGATTTTCTTCACTCGATAAAATCTTTAAGCTTTTTAAAGTCCAATCTTGTCTTTGGTCATATTGCCCTGGAAGATATTCTATAGCAAATACTTTATCCAAAGAATCCAAATTTGCTATATTTTCTTCATACAAATAATCAACAGGAGGTTCACTAAAAATCTCGTATTTAGCTCTTTCATATGATGTTTGTGACAAATCTTTTACATCATATCTGTTTAAAACTCTTAATTTATTTAAATTCTTTATATTTAGATTTTCTTTTAAATCCATAAAAAGTTCTTTTTGTTCAAAACTAAATTGCTCTTTTTTTTCAACATATATAGTTTTTATACTCATTAGAATCTCTCCTTTTAATTACCTATATCTGTTCTTATGAAACTATTTTCAAAATCAATTTTTGATACATTTTGATATACTTTATTATAAAGTGCTTCGTAATTATCTGCTAATGAAACAACACCAAGAACTCTTCCTCCATTAGTAAATACTTTATCATCCTTAGTAAGAGTACCAGAATGATATATTATTATATCTTCATCAACTTCTTTTAAATTCTTTATTTCTTTTTTGACTTCATATTTAAGTGGATAACCACCCGATGCCATTATCACACACATACTTTTTTTATCTGACCAATCTAAGTTTATATTATCTAAATTACCATCTATACAGGAATTCATGATGTCTACTAAATTAGTCTTAAGTCTTGGAAGAAGTACTTGTGTTTCTGGATCTCCAAATCTAACATTAAACTCTAAAACATAAGGAATATTATCTTTAATCATAAAACCTATAAAAATTACACCTTTATAATCTATCTCCTCTTCTTTTAGACCATTCATAAATGGTTTAATTATCAAATTATTTATTTTTTCTTCTAAGTCTTTTGTATAAATAGGGTTTGGTGATATATTTCCCATTCCACCAGTATTAAGTCCCTCATCATTATTCATAGCTCTTTTATAATCTTTTGCACTTTCAAGAAGCTTTATATTTTTTCCATCCACAAATGCAAGTATAGACATTTCAATTCCATCTATAAATTCTTCTATAACTACTTTATTTCCAGCTTCACTAAATACCTTTTGTAAGAATATATCATCCAAGGCTTGTAATGCTTCATCATTAGTTTGACAAATCAATACACCCTTACCAGAAGCTAACCCATCTGCTTTTATAACAAGTGGATAATCAAATCCATCTAAGAAATTTAGTGCTTCATCATATGAATATGCTGTTTTGAATTTGGCTGTTTTAATATCGTATTTTTGCATAAATTCTTTTGAATAAGATTTGCTACCTTCTAATTTAGATGCTTTTTTAGATGGTGCAAAAATTCTTAAATTATGCTTATTAAACTCATCATATATTCCATCAACTAAAGGTTTTTCTGGTCCAACAATTGTAAGATCTATCTCTTTAGTTTTGCAAAAATCTATTAATTTAGATATTTCATCATTCTTTATCAAAACTCTTTTTGCAATGCTATCCATACCAGCATTAACACCTGTATAATAAAGTTGTATCTCCTTATCGTCTGCTACTAACTTATGTGCAATTGCATGTTCTCTACCACCATTACCGATTATAAGTATTCTCATCTTAAATCTCCTTAATGTTTAAAATGTCTTGTATTTGTAAATACCATAGAAATATTATTATCATCACAAGCTTTTATTGAATCTTTATCTCTTATAGAACCACCTGGTTGAATTACCCCTGCTATTTGATGTTCTGCTGCTAATTTAACACAATCATCAAATGGAAAATATGCATCTGATATTAGTATAGCATCTTTAAAATCTTTATCTGTATTATTTTCTAAAGCATTTTTAAGTGCCCAAATTCGTGAGGTTTGTCCAAGACCAATAGCTAATGTCTGTCCATTTTTAACTAAAGCAATCGCATTTGATTTTGCATGTTTTAATATCTTCATTCCAAATTTCATATCTTCTAAATCTTGTTTATTTGGTTCTCTTTTTGTAACTACTTTTAAATCTTCATAATCCTTATCATTTTTATCTTGTGCAAGAATCTTTCCATCTAAATATTTAAAATCATACTTTCTACTTTTGTTTTTTAAATCATTTAATTTTAGAATTCTTAAATTCTTTTTAGTCTTTAAAATTTCCAATGCTTCATCTGTAAAATCATAAGCTGCAACTATCTCTAAGAAAATCTCATTCATCATCTTAGCACTATCTTTGTCTATTACATCATTTATAACAACTATTCCACCAAATATAGATGTTTTATCAGCCTCATACATTTTTTTGTAAGCATCAAAACTATTTGCCCCTATTCCGACACCACAAGGATTTGTATGCTTAATTCCAACTGCAACAACTTGATCATCATAAGAATTATCTTCACAAAACTCTCTAGCTATTTCAAGACCACCCATCAAATCATTTATATTATTAAAAGATAATTTCTTACCCCAAAGTATTTCAAAATCCAAAACTCTTTGCTTTTGATAATTTTCCTTATACAAATATCCTTTTTGATGTGGATTTTCTCCATATCTTAGTTCATCTTCTTTTTCAAAAGTTAAATTCATATATTTAGGGTATTTTTCTTCTATTTCATCATTAAAATAATTAGAAATTATAGAATCATAATGTGCCGTAAGCGTAAATGCCTTTGCTGCTAATTTCTTTTTATAATTTATATCAATTTGATTATCTTTAATTTTATTTATTACCTCATCATAATCATTGATATCTGTAACAACCAATACATCTTTATAATTTTTAGATGCAGAGCGAATCATTGAAGGGCCACCTATATCTATATTTTCAACTAATTCATCATGTGATTTATCATCTAACAAGCATTTTTCAAAATTATATAAATTACATACTACCATATCAATACTTTCAATATCATTTTCTTTTATTGTATCTATATGATTTTGATTATCTCTTTTATATAATAATCCACCATGAATTTTTGGATGCAAAGTCTTTACTCTTCCATCTAATATTTCTTTTGAACCAGTAACTTCATCTATTCTTAAAGGGTTTAAATTGTTTTCTTTTAAAATTCTATATGTATTTCCAGTTGAAATTATTTCATAATCCAAACTTTCTAATCTCTTTGCAAATTCTACAATATTAGTTTTATCAGTTACGCTTATAAGTGCTCTCTTAGCCAATTATATCAACCCTTTCATCTTCATTTATAATAATATTACCTTCACAAAATTGCTTAACCACATAAGGTAGTATTTCATGTTCCACTTCTAATACCTTTTTAGCCACACTTTCTTTGCTATCATTTATATCAACCTCTACAGTTTTTTGCATTATTATCGGCCCTTCATCTGCTATTTCATTTACAAAATGAACTGTAGCCCCACTTATTTTAACCCCTTTTTTTATAACCGCTTCATGAACTTTCATCCCATAATACCCTTTGCCACAAAAACTAGGTATCAAAGATGGATGTATATTTATTATTTTATTTTTGTATTCTTTGATAAAATCTTTTGATAAAATTTTTAAAAAACCTGCCAAAACAATCAAATCTATATTCTCTTTTTTCAACTCATTTTTTATATCTTCTTCATCATTTATATATAAATTTTTTATATTTTCTTCTTTTGCTCTTTGTAGACCATATACATTTTCTTTATTTGATATCACTAATTTTATATTTCCATTTATATTATTGTTTTTGCATTCATCAATAAGTCTTTGTAGATTGCTTCCCGAACCAGATATTAATACTGCTATATTTAACATATAACTACCCCATCACCTTCTACAATACTTCCTATAACTTTAGCTTCATCTTCACCGATTTCATTTATTTTTTTAATTATTTTAGCACTATCTTTACTATCACATATTATAGTCATTCCAACACCCATATTAAAACTTCTATATAATTCTGTTTTATCTATTAAATTAGTAGATTTTATAAATTCAAATATATCAACCTTGAACAATTCTTCTTCATTTATATTAGCCATTAGACCATCTTTTAATATTCTTGGTACATTCTCTAAAAGTCCTCCACCAGTTATATGTGCAATTCCTTTTATATCAAATTCTTTTAAAAGTCCCATTATAGTCTTAACATAAATTTTTGTAGGTCTTAATAAAACTTCTTTTAAACTTTCATCAAAATTATCTATTTTAGAATCTAAATTCATATTAAGTTTTTCAAAAAATAGCTTTCGAACAAGAGAATATCCATTTGAATGAACACCGCTTGATTTAAGTCCAATTATAGTATCTCCTACTTTTATATCTTGTCCTGTTATTATATTTTTTTTATCACATATTCCAACTGCAAAACCAGCTAAATCATATTCATTGTGATCATACATACCAGGCATTTCAGCAGTTTCTCCACCTATTAAACTACATTGTGCCATTTTACATCCATCTGTAATTCCCTTTACTATATCAATAGAAACTTTTGAATCTAATTTCCCAACACCTATATAATCTAAGAAAAATAAAGGTTTAGCACCCTGACAGATTAAGTCATTAACACTCATGGCAACCAAATCAATTCCAACCGTATCATGTATACAAGAATCTTTTGAAATCATTAATTTTGTTCCTACACCATCTGTTGCTGATAAAAGTACTGGTTCATCCATATGCTTAAAATCTTTAAGTGAATACCCACCACTAAAAAGACCAATTTTACCTAAAACATTATTTGAAAAAGTACTAGAAACCATATCCTTTATATCACTTACAAACTTATTTCCTTCTTCTATATTAACTCCTGAATCTTTATATGTTAGCTTATCCATCATAACCTCCAAAGATTTATCCTCAAATATTTTTATTATACTAAACATTCATATACAGTAATATTATATACTAATTAAATTATATTTTGATTTATAGTATTACAGGATCAACTGGATAATTACCATCAAAACAAGCTTTACAGAATTTGAAATCTTTAATTGAAGACTGCTTAAGCCCATCTATAGATAAAAATGCAAGTGAATCTGCTTTAATAACTGATTTGATCTCATCAATTGAATTATTTGATGCAATTAAATTTCTTCTTCTTGGTGTATCTATTCCAAAATAACAAGAATATTTAACAGGTGGAGAAGTAATTCTTAAATGAACTTCCTTAGCTCCAGCTTTTCTTAGAGAATCAATTAATTTTTTTGAAGTCGTTCCTCTTACTATTGAATCATCTATTAGTACAACTCTTTTACCCTCAACTACTTCCTTTAATGGGTTTAGCTTTAGTCTAACTCCAATTTCTCTTTCTCTTTGAGTTGGTTTGATAAAAGTTCTTCCAACATATCTGTTTTTAACAAGTCCCTCTTTTAGTGGTATTTTTGAATAATTTGAATATCCAATAGCTCCAGCCCAACCAGAATCCGGCACAGGTATTACTATATCTGCATCACATGGAAATTCTTTTGCTAATATTTCACCTGATTTTACTCTAAATTCATATACATTTTGACAATCAATAGTCGCATCATTTCTTGAAAAATAAATATGTTCAAATATACATGTTGATTTTTCTTCTTTTTCGTCATAAAAATATGAAGTTTCTTTTCCATCTTTAATATGAAGAATTTCACCAGGAGCTATATCTCTTACAAAATCTCCCCCAAGTATGTCTATTGATACATTTTCTGAAGAAACTATAAACTCATCATCTCTTTTCCCAAGTAAAAGAGGTCTAAATCCATTTGGATCTCTAACAGCTATTAATTCTTTATCCTCAGTCATTATAACCAAAGAATAAGCACCCTTTATAAATTTCATAGCTTTTTTTATTGCTTCTATCAAATTTTTCTTATAATATCTAGCAATTAAATAAAGTATAACTTCTGAATCTATTGTAGTATGAAAAATAAGTCCTTCATCTTCTAATCTCTCTTTTAATATAGATTTATTTATTAAATTTCCATTATGAGCAAGAGCTATCTTGCCTTTTTTAAAAGAGCCAACCAGAGGTTGACTATTAAATTCATTAGAACCTCCAGCTGTTGAATATCTTACATGACCTATTCCAATATTTCCTTGTAATTCATTTAATGTATTCGCATTAAAAACATCACTTACAAGACCCATACCTTTATATTGCTTTATTTTTTCGTTCATAGTTGCAATACCACAACTTTCTTGACCTCTATGTTGCAATGAAAATAAACCATAATAAAGATCTTTTGATATATCTTGTTTAGAGTGAATTCCTATTATTCCGCACATTTTTTATCCCCCTAAATACTCATTCTTTCAAGTACTTTTTTATAATTTTCTATAACATCTCCTAAGTCTCTTCTAAATCTATCTTTATCCATTTTTTCATTAGTATCTTTATCCCATAATCTGCATGTATCAGGTGATACTTCATCAGCTAATATTATTCCATCTTTACTTCTACCAAATTCTAATTTGAAATCAACTAATTTCAAATTAGCCTTTAAGAATAATTCTTTCATTATTTCATTTATTTGAAGTGTATCTTTTCTTATCTTATCAATTTCTTCTTTTGTAGCCAATTTCATAGCAAGAGCATGATCATCATTTATAAGAGGATCATTTAAATCATCATTTTTGTATGAAAATTCAAATACAGGTTGATCAAATTCTATACCCTCTTCTAAACCTAATCTTTTCGCCATAGAACCAGCTGAAATATTTCTAACTATAACTTCAAGAGGTACTATTTCAACTTTTTTAACTCTCATCTCTCTAGTCGATAATTGCTTTATAAAATGTGTTTTTATTCCTTTATCTTCTAATATTTTAAATACTATTGAAGATATTGCATTATTTATTTGTCCCTTATCTGATATAGTTGATTTTTTCTCTCCGTTAAATGCAGTTGCATCATCCTTAAAATAAACTATATATTCATCTTCCACATCTGTTTTAAATACTTGTTTAGCTTTTCCCTCATATAATAATTCCTTTTTCATATCATAACCCTCCTAATATACTCTTTTAAAATTATTCTAATCCCAATTAAAATTTTATACATGTAAATTTGTGAAGATTTCTAAAATTATGAATAAATCAAATATGATAAACATCTTTTTTTATATAAATCATTAGATTTAATATTAAACTCTAAAAGTATTTATAATCTTAATAATTTGATTTGATATACATATCATCTTCAATAACTTTTTTAGCCATTTGCTTTTTATAATCTATTAACTTTTCTTTTAACACTGGATATTTTAAAGACATTATTTGAGTTGCAAGTATAGCACTATTTAATGAACCATTTATAGCTACTGTAGCTACCGGTATCCCTTTTGGCATTTGTACTATAGAAAGAAGAGAATCAAGACCATCCATTGTAGAAGATTTTATTGGAAGACCTATAACTGGCAATATAGTTTTTGATGCGATAACCCCTGGTAAATGTGCTGCTTTTCCAGCTGCTCCTATTATTACATCAACATTTTCTTTTTCTAAATAAGCCATATATTCTTCTAATTCATCTGGTGTTCTATGTGCAGATAATGCTCTAACTTCATACGAAATACCAAAATCTTCTAAAAAATCAATACCATCTTTAATAACCTCAAAATCTGATTTAGAACCCATTATTATAGCTACTTTCATTGTATAAAACCTCCTAAAACTGAATATTTTCTTAATTATTTTGATTTTCATTCGTGTTTTTCGAATAAAAATCGTATATAAAAAGCCCCTTTAAATTTTAGGGGCTGATATTCGTTTTTTATAAAAGTGCAAACTTTAAGATGAAAAATACACAAAGTACATACATTGTAAGTTGAATAGTTTTTCCTTTTCCACTTAAAAGCTTAATTCCTACATAAGATACTATTCCAAATACTAAACCTTCCGCAATACTATAAGCTAGTGGCATCATTATTATTGTTAAAAACGCTGGCACTGCTTCTGTAAAATCATTAAAGTTTATCTTAGTTATAGAACTCATCATCATAACTCCAACAAGTATAAGTACAGGTGCTGTTGCTTGTGATGGAATAGCTGTGAATACTGGCGCAAATAACGTTGATGCTAGAAATAACATCCCTGTTGTAAATGAAGTAAGACCAGTTCTTCCACCTTCTGAAATACCAGAAGCACTCTCTATGAAAGTTGTAACTGTTGATGTTCCCATCATTGCTCCAGCAGTAGTTCCTATAGCATCTGCAAATAAAGCTTCCTTTGCTTTAGGTAAAGATCCTTTTTCATCTAATGCTCCAACTTTCGAAGCCAAACCTACCAAACATCCAATTGTATCAAACATATCTACAAATAAGAATGTAAATACTACAAGTACCATATCCATACTAAATATCTGAGCTTGTGGAACTTTTGTAAATGCCATTAATGTTGGGCTTAGTGATGGTGGTAAACTTATAATACCCTGTGGCATTGGAACTATTCTTACAATCATACCTAATAACGATGTGCTTAACATACCTATAAGTAATGCACCCTTAACATTTTTAGCAACAAGTACAGATGTTAATATAAGACCAAATATAGTAAGTACAATAAGTGGGCTTTTCATATTTCCAAGTTCAATTATAGCTCCACCAACTTTTATCATTCCAACATTAACAAGTCCTATAAATGCAATAAACAGACCAATTCCAACTGTAACAGAATCTTTTATAACCATTGGAATTGCATTAACAATCTTTTCTCTAACATTTAAAAATGTTAATAATATAAATATAAGACCTTCAATAAATACTGCTGTTAGTGCAAATTCCCAACTATAACCCATTCCTTTTACTACACCAAAAGTAAAAAATGCATTAAGTCCCATACCTGGTGCTAGTGCAAAAGGATAATTAGCCATAAATGCCATTATAAAAGTAGCTAATGCTCCAGATAATGCTGTTGCCACAAATACAGCTCCTTTATCCATTCCAGCTGCTCCTAATATTTGTGGATTTACAACCAATATGTACGCCATAGTCATAAATGTAGTTATTCCTGCTATTACCTCTTGTTTGACTGTTGTATTATTTTCTTTTAATTTAAATATTTTTTGTAATATATTTACTTCCTCACAACTTTTAGTACTTCTTATAGCTTCCATTTCTTCCTCCTAAAATAATTATAAAATTTAAAAATTCCAAAATACTTAATCTAAGTATTCAAAATCTAATAATATATTTTTAGCTTTTACAAATAAAAAAGCTAAAAGTTACAATATAAGTAAAACTTCCAGCTTCAATGCAAAATAATAAAGATATATTCTAAACTTAATTATTTAAAAGGAAGAATTACTCATAGCTAAGATATTTACGGTATCTTGTAGAAACTCTCAAACCATATTATTGAAATTATATAAGCAAAACTTTTTATTTAATTTTTTATTATCAATCTCATGACTACATTCTAATTTATATAAAATTAAAAGTCAATAGAAAAATCGAATATTTTTTACAAAATAAAAAAAATCATTCGTAAATTTATATCAAAGCCCTATTTTGAATTATATTAAGGTTTTTTAATATATTTTTAATCACGATTGATTTTTTATAATATTTGTTTAATTGAATTTTTTTATGAATATTTTCACCAATTTTCTTAATTCTATGTAAAAATTTTTTTATATGGACAATTCACGTCATCATAATAACTTTCTAAGTAATATGCATTGACTTAAATTATTTATATATTATACTATAAGTGTAAGGAGATACTCTTCCCAGGTGAAGGTTTTTTCTTTATACCAGTAGATTTTGAGTTTTTCTATTTTTATTATTTTCGATTTATTAGATCGGTTTTATTTCATCTTACTGCAAAATATATTAAATTATTTTGCAGTATTTTTATTTTGTAAAATAATATCTTCATTTCCTAATTTATAAATCTCAATTTATTTATCAGTTTGATTCCATTTCTAGAAACCAAACACTTAGAATCATCTTTCATTACTAACTTACCATTTTTTAAATCGCTTTTTTTATAATCCAAATGCTCTTCATTTATTATAAAAGCTCTATGAACCCTTATAAATTTTGAATTTAATTTGCATTCTATCTCCTTTAATGTTCCATAAAATTCAACTTCATCATCAAATGTCTTTATTTTTAATTTATGATTTTTAGATGTCGTTTGAAAAGATATGATTTCGTCAAAATGAAATTTATGTTTTTTATTATCTGATTCCACATAAAAAAATTGTTCTTGTTCTTCACTATTTTTTATCGCATTCTTTATTGCATCTATTAAATTTTCCTCCATATAATTCATCTTGTCTATAAAATCTAACACCTTTAATTTGTATTTAAATACTTCCATAACTCTTTTTGTGTGACTCGTTGTAAAAATTATCTCTCCATTTTTATCATATTTTCGAACTTCATTTGCAAAATTAATTCCACATTTATCTTTTCCAAGATCAATATCAAATATATATATGTTTTTTCTATCTGAAACTTCCTTTACATAATTTATAAGACTTTTTTTATCATTTTTAGCCTTTACAATATCATATGATATATTATTATCCTTACAATATATCTGCACTATATCTATAATTTTTTGTCTGTAAGTTTCATCGTCTTCACATATCACAAAATTAAACATTTAAAACCTCCAATTACTGATTATATCAACTAGAAAAATAGATGTTAAATATTTATCCTATATTATTTTAACATCTATTTTCTAATTTAATATATTAAACGATAAAATTTATGAAAAATTTAAGTTTTAATAAAATATCATATTAACTATTTATTCTTTTGGTATAAGAATAAATGAAGATTTGTTCATAACATTATTTCCAATTGGGTTAACTCCTGCTACACCTGATTTTAACCAATGTTTATCAGTTATCCTTCTACTACCAAAAAATTTATCTCTTGCATTATCTAAAAATAAAATTTTAGGTTGCTTTATTGTTCTATAGTTTTGCTTGATTTCATTCCAAAAACTTCTACGAGTCCAAATATTAACATCAAGCTCCACTCCAGATTCCATAAAACCCACAGCACCATCTCTATTATAACCAGGTATTACAGTATATTTAGTTGCATTTGATTTTGTATCAAGCCAAACATTATCCCTTAGATATCCATTTGAAGAGCTAAAATATCTATAGTTTTGATGGTTTGAATTCAACATTTTTATATAAATCTCATCACCATATTTCACTGTAGTTCCTGGATCTATTCCCAAAACAGGATGTTGTTGTGTACCAAATATAATAGCGGATCCACCAAATGTATTAGCTTCACTATAATTTTGAGGTAATACATAGTCCCAATTATTATAAGACTCAAAAGTCAAACCTCTATTAGTATCAAAATCAGGCACCATTATATATTCTTTAAAATATTCAACAGCATTACCGTTTATATCTTTTATTGATTCTCTTTGCGCAAATGACTCTGTAGGAATTAAAGCAGAAAAACTAATAATTGTTAATATAAACACAGCTAAATTTCTTTTTATATTTCTAAACATATTTACCATCTCCTTTTATTAATACAAAAAAGTAGCTACTTTTTTCTGATTAATATACAGTATACAGTAATCATTACAAGTTGTAAATAATTATCACTTACAAAGCATTTATATCTATTTAATTTGCATTTTTTTGTTTATATTTTGAATTAATAGAAAAATTTTTAGCATAATTCGACCTTTTTCATAAAAAAAATGCTATCACATAAGAATATACTTTTATACCAATGTGACAACATCTTTTTATTTTTTATATTATTTTCTATCTGCACGTCTCAGCCCCATAATTCTTCCTACTATACTCATACCTACTCTCATGAAAGTATTATCTAATTCCTTGTGTGCTAATTTTAATTCTTCTCTAATTTTAATATTTTGCGGACAATGTTTCTCACATTTACCACATTGAGTACATAAATTAGCTGCACATTTAGTTGTACCAAATAAACCAGTTTCACGGATAATGTATTGCATTCTTGCCAATCTTGGACCAAAGAAATATTTATTATTATAATCTGAAAATATCCCAGGAATATCAACTCCAAATGGACATGGCATACAATAATTACAACCTGTACAAGGTACTTTCATCAAACTACGATAAATTTCTTTAACATCATTTATAGTTTTAATTTCTTCATCTGACATACTATTTGGCGATGTTAATTTAGCAACTGTTATATTTTCTTTTATATGTTCGTCAACGTTCATACCACTTAGAACAACGGATATTTCTTCATGATTCCACAACCATCTAAGAGCCCAATAAGCAGGCGAACGTTGCTCTTTATATTTAGAAAATCTTTCTTTTGCTTTATCTGGAGCTTTAGCAGCTAAATTTCCACCACGCAATGGTTCCATAATAACCACACCAATTCCTAATTCATAAGCTCTTTTAAGACCAACAACACCCGCTTGATTATGCTCATCCAAATAATTAAATTGAATTTGGCAAAACTCCCAGTCATAGTCCTCAAGAATTTTAATAAACTCCTCTTCTCTTCCATGAAACGAAAAACCTATATGTCTAATTTGTCCTGATTTTTTCTTCTCATCAATAAAATCCAATATCCCAAATTCTTTTAACTTCTCCCATGACTTTAAACTATCCAACATATGCATTAAATAATAATCAATATAATCAGTATCCAATCGTTTTAATTGCGTTTCAAAATACGTTTTAATTTGTTCAGGCTTATTAACTATAAAAGAAGGTAGTTTATCAGCAATATAAACCTTATCTCTAAGATTATTTTCCTTAATAAACTCTCCTAATACCACCTCACTTTTACCCCCATGGTAAGGATATGCTGTATCATAATAATTGACTCCTTCATTAAAAGCATATAACATCTGTTCTTTTGCTTTTTCTTTATCAACTCTTGCGTTTTTAGTAGGAAATCTCATACATCCATATCCTAAAACAGATAAAGAATCTCCACCCTCAACTAATTTTCTGTATTGCAATTTCGCTCACTCCTTTTTTTACACTATAAATATTCATTCCATTTATGATGTTTCTATTTCACAACGATAATCTGTTACACTCATACCTGTCCATACCTTAAACGCTCTTGATAATGACTTTGCATCTGAATAATTTACCAAAAAAGCAATTTCATCTAAATTCATATTCATTTTAAGATAATTTCTTACCATCAATTCTCTTGTATGATTTAATTGTTCATTAAATGTTGTATTTTCTTCTTTTAATCTTCTTTGTAAAGTTCTTTTACTTATACCTAATTCATATGAAATTTTTTGTACATCACTAAAACCAGATGGTAAAAGTTTTAATAATGTCTTTCTAACTGTAGCCGAAAAACTCTTATCAACTTCCATTTCCTTCAATCTTTGATTTAACTCACCTTCTAAATACTCCCACATTCTATTATTCTTTGTGATAAATGGCTTCATCAAATCTGATTTTTTAAAAACAATCTCATTGGCCTTATCTATTACAGATGGTTCTAAATTGAAATATTTTATTGCATCAACAGGATAGTTTGTTGACCCAATAATTTTTTGTGGCATCAAAGATTCATCGCCTGTTCCTTTTCTAATTATTGATAGAATACTAATTTGAGCATGTATAGACATCATTGATGGTACCGATGATCCATCATTATATGAATATGATATAGACACAAAATCATCCTTTTCTGTTACAGTCATCTGTATTGGTGCTAAAATTTTTTTGAATTTTGAAATTCTTTTAATACATTCCAAACCATTTTGTGCACACAAACCAGCAAAAAATTCTGGATTGAATGAAGCAATGGAATCTACTTTAGATATTTCTACTAAAAATTCTCCCTTCATATACTTATCTACTACCTCTATTAGCTTTTTGTATTGATCTGTATTAAGCACAAAATTATTGTTGTTAACTACTCCACTTGGAATGCCTGCCTCATTTAAGATTATTTCTATCTCGATATTCATACTTTCAAATATTTTTTTATTATCATTTAAATTCACATTATAAAACAAATTTATCACTCCTAACTACTTTTCTAAAGCAACACAAATCTGTATTTTTATTTTTTTCATCTATCCATAATTTTTTTCTAACCATTTTATAACCTAGATAACTTATAAAATCAAATTCTTTATTTATTAACCAAACAACTATGATAATATAAGTATACCAATAAAAAAAGATATACTTAACTACAATATGTGCCAACGTATCATCAAATGACGCCAATTTATTTATTAATAAAAGCAGTACAAAAATGATTTAATTCATCTTCATACTGCTTTATTAAGCAATAGCTTATTTTAATTATTTTATTCTTCTAATTCTATCAATCCTAAATCTATAAAAGCAAAACATAATAAACTTAATACTTTGTAAACACTATTGTTACTATAGTATAATTCTTGGTATTCAAATATCTTTTTGTTAACATCTTTAAAATAATCTAAATCCCAGCTTTTAATACCAATATCATCTAATGCTAAAAACATTTCAAAAGCAGCTTTCGCTAATGATTTTTCATTAATCCTTTGGTTTGACAAATTATTTTTATTCAAATATGCTTTAATTTCACTCCCTAATTCATATTCTAACTTAAAGCATTCATCCTTAAAATTTGAAATCGTAAAACTTTCAATAGCAGGATAACTTAAAAGCAATAAACCCGCTTGATTAAAATCATCATTATCACGAGAATTCCCCAACTTTTGTATCAAATCTCTAATTAACGCACTATCTGTATTTGATTTTACATCTCTATCAAATATATAAAAAATGGTTGCTTTATCAACAGGAAAATTATAATTATTAATAAGATCTAAAAATAAATTATCTAAATATCCATTTGCATCATATACTTGTTTAATATTAGATTCCTCTGTATTAATTACAAAAACAGAAGAAGTAGGATTCTCTTGTTTGTTTATAGGTCTATATTTTCCGGTTGTATGATTTTTGGTGTTGGTGAAATATCCAACACTTATTTTTTTTACAAAAAATAGATATTTAGCGCAAAATCCTAGTATGATATAATCACCTAAAATCACATTAATAAGTGAACTAAATATCTAATAACAATTAGATATTTAATTTACTAAATTTAAAAGAAAAAAATTTGATTTTTAATTAAGAATTTTGTGTTGATAAAAAAATAAAAAATATAACATGTGCATTTTTTCAAGCTACACTTACCTAATTTCAGCCATCAACAAAATAAAGGTAGCATAAAAATGAGTTTTCTCATTTTCATACTACCTTCAAAGATTACATTATTTTCTTGCTAAAAGTCTTTACCAAAACCACTTTACAAAAAACCATATTACTTAGTTCTATTTTTATAAAATCAAATTATTATATTTCATTTATCTCTTTTATTAATTCTTTTTCTATATTAATAACATCTGGAAAAATCAGCTTTCTACCTTGTCTATGAAGAGTTAATACTTTTTTAGCTTTTTTTATTAATTCCTTTTTTGTATCATCACTAACTTGAACAGGAGTATCGTTATTCCTTGAATCAACATAAATACTCTTTAAATACTTAGGTGTGCAAGGACACATATTTTGTATCAAAAAAGCCTTTTTCCTACCTAGAACCTCACCAAATACAATAGTATCACATCTACGATTTTTTTTTACTTTATATTCATATATAGATTTAAACTTATCAACCTTTGATGATATTGGAATTAGCCATATTAATCCTGTTCTTTTATCTTTGAATGAATAAAAGCAAGGTCTATCATTTAATTCTTTGCCTTTAGACTCCTTATTCCCCATAAGATTTTTATCAACATATGTATTAAAATATTCATCCTTTAAAAAATAAAATTTACCTACTGACATTTTCTCCTCCAAAAATAAAACCCTGTCTAAAAACTAGACAGGGTTTTAAAACATTTGTACTCGACATCTTATTAGTCGCATTGCCGAGAAGCGACAAACATTTGTACTCGACATCTTATTAGTCGCATTATCGAGAAGCGACAAATATTTGATACTTATTATTAATTTAATTGTATCATATTTTTTTTAATTTATCAAACCCTATTAGGCTAATATATTACTCCCACTCAATAGTTCCTGGAGGCTTAGAAGTTATATCATAAACTACTCTATTAACTCCCTCAACTTCATTAACTATTCTATTTGATATCTTTTCTAATACATCATAAGGCATCTTGTACCAATCCGAAGTCATACCATCAGAAGAAGTAACTGCTCTTATACCTACCAAATAAGCATAAGTTCTTTCGTCACCCATAACACCAACAGTCTTAACGTCTGGAAGTGTAGCAAAAGCTTGCCATATTTCGCTATATAGATTTTCTTCCTTTAATACATCCATATATATAGCATCTGCTTCTCTTAATATATCTAGCTTTTCTTTATCTACATCGCCAATTACTCTTATGCCAAGACCTGGTCCTGGGAATGGATGTCTATATATTAGATCCTTCGGTATTCCTAGTTCCAATCCTAACTTTCTTACTTCATCCTTAAATAAATCTCTTAATGGTTCCACTATTTCAAATTCAATATCTTCTGGAAGACCACCAACATTATGATGTGATTTGATAGTTGATGCTCCACTATCTCCAGCACCACTTTCTATTATATCTGGGTAAATAGTTCCTTGAACTAAGAAATCTATCTTTCCTAATTTATTAGACTCAGCTTCAAACACTCTAATAAATTCTTCTCCTATTATCTTTCTTTTTGCTTCTGGCTCTTTTACACCTTGTAATTTATCTAAGAATCTATCTTGAGCATTAACTCTTATAAGATTCATTTTTATTCTATTAGTGAATATATCTTCAACTTGATCTCCTTCATCTTTTCTTAAAAGACCATGGTCTACAAATATACAAGTTAAGTTATCTCCAACAGCTCTATGAACTAAAGTTGCAGCTACTGATGAATCAACTCCACCTGATAAAGCACATAATACTTTTTTATCTTTTAATTTTTCCTTTAATTTAGCAACTTGCTCTTCTATGAAATTATCCATAGTCCAGTTACCTTCAACCTTACAAGCATTATAAAGGAAGTTTCTTAACATATCAGAACCATTTATACTGTGTTCAACTTCTGGATGGAATTGAACTGCATATAGATTCTTTTCTTTATTTTCTAATGCTGCTACTGGACAATCTTTTGTGTACGAAGTTATTTTAAATCCTTCTGGAGCTCTTGATATATGGTCAGTATGACTCATCCAACAAATATTTTCAGACTTTATTCCTTCAAATAATAAAGCGTCTTTTTCATATGTTATGTTAGTCTTTCCGTATTCCTTCTTATTAGCTCTTTTTACTTCTCCGCCAAGTAAATGAGTCATAAGTTGTGCTCCATAACAAATTCCTAATATAGGTATATTAAGTTCAAATATTTCTTTATCTAAAGTAGGTGCTCCTTCTCCATAAACTGATGAAGGTCCTCCTGTAAATATTATTCCTTTAGGATTCTTTGCTTTGATTTCTTCAAGTGGTGTTTTGTATGATAATATTTCACAATATACATTTAAATCTCTTACTCTTCTAGCTATTAATTGGTTATATTGTCCACCAAAATCTATAATTAAAACTAATTCCTTATTCATATTAATTTCCCTCCGAAGTACTGTAATTTGGTGATTCCTTTGTTATTGTAACATCATGTGGATGACTTTCTTTAAGTCCTGCACCTGTTATTTTCGTGAATTTGCCTGTTTCTATTAATGTATTAATATCTTTAGCTCCACAATATCCCATTCCAGCTCTTAATCCACCTATCATTTGATAGATTATATCTGATACAGAACCTTTAAATGCAACCATTGCTTCTACACCTTCTGGAACTAGTTTCTTTGAATTATCTTGGAAATATCTATCTGTTGAACCAGCTTTCATAGCTCCTATAGAACCCATTCCTCTATATGCTTTGAATGCTCTACCTTTGTATATAATTCTTTCTCCTGGGCTTTCATCTGTTCCTGCAAACATAGAACCCATCATCACTACTGCTCCACCAGAAGCAATTGCTTTTACTATATCTCCTGAGTATTTGATTCCTCCATCTGCTATTATAGGAATACCAGCTTCCTTAGCAGCTTCAAAGCAATCCATTATAGCAGTAACTTGTGGTACTCCAATTCCTGCTACTACTCTTGTTGTACATATTGATCCTGGTCCTATACCAACCTTGATACAGTCAGCTCCAGCTTCTATTAAATCTTTTGTTGCTTCTTTAGTAGCTACATTTCCTGCTACCACTTGAAGATCTGGATATTTAGCTTTTATATTTTTTACTGCATTTATTATCCCTTGAGAATGACCATGTGCACTATCTAATACTATAAGGTCAACTTGAGATTCTTTAAGTGCATCTATTCTATCCATCATATTACTTGTAATACCAACAGCAGCTGCACATAATAATCTACCTCTTTCATCAGTTGCTGAATTTGGATATTTTATTTTCTTTTCTATATCTTTTATTGTTATAAGTCCTTTTAATTCATTTTCTTCATTTACAATTGGAAGCTTTTCGATTTTATGTTTCATAAGTATAAGTTTAGCTTCGTCCATAGTAGTTCCTTCTTTTGCTACTATTAGATTTTCTTTTGTCATAACATCGTTTATACTTTTAGTGAAATCTTTTTCAAATCTTATATCTCTATTAGTTATTATTCCTATTAATTTTTTATTATCATCAACTATTGGTACACCTGATATTCTATAATGTCCCATTAGCTTATCTGCATCTTCTAAAGTCTTATCTGCTGTAAGATAAAATGGATCTACGATTACTCCATTTTCACTTCTCTTTACTTTATCAACTTCTTCACATTGCATTTCTATTGACATATTTTTATGAATTACACCTATTCCACCTTCTCTAGCCATAGCTATTGCCATTTTAGATTCAGTTACAGTATCCATTCCTGCACTCATTATAGGTATATTTAATTTTAATGTTTTTGTTATGTATGTTGATATGTCTACTTCCTTTGGTAATACATCCGATTTTTGTGGTATTAATAATACATCATCAAAAGTTAATCCCTCTTTAACTATTTTACTCATGTTTTCGCCTCCAAATATTTTTATCTATTATAATAATTATCTTTATTTACAAATCATAAACATATTATATTAAAAAAACTCATAAACTCACCACAATGCTTTTAAATCTCTTAAGCCCTAGGTGAATTTATGAGTTTTTATTCAAACAAAAATAATTTAGATATAACAAAAAATTTATATGTATTAACTCATACAGATATTTTTTTATTAATTTTCTTATTTTAATCAAATATATAAAACTTAAAAATCCACCCATAGCTTAGAAATTTTCGGTTTCTTTGTAGAGACATTCAATCCATATTATTGAACATATATGGGTTTTTTATTTTTTATAATACTTTGTATTCATTTTTTTATTTATTGATGTATAATCTAACAAAAATCTTTTTTAAAGTCAATAGTTTTTTTAATTATTTCTTTTTACTGAATTGTCTGTAAAAATCCTTAACCTTGTATTTTATTTCATCGTAGACTTCCATAAGTGGTATATTAAAATTTTTAGATATTTCTTTGCACTCTTCATATTCTGGCGTATATCTTAATAATTTTTTATCTTTATAAATCATTTTCACACTTACATTTCCATATTTTGTTTTGAATTTTATTATTTTTCTTTCTAAAATTTTTCTTTTTATTTCATGATATCTAAGTCCAATTGTTGAAGTTTCATTTAGTATAAATTCACATATATTATCCAAATCTTTTCCATCACAGATTACATTTAATTTGTATGCAGGTCTGTTTTTTTTCATAAAAATAGATTCACAATATACATCTAATGCATTTAAATCAAATAGATGTTCAAATACAAATGAATATATTTCGCTACTCATATCATCTATATTTGCACTTATTTCATATAATTCTTCTTTTTTTTTTGCTCTATTAAAACAGCTCTTAACATATTTGGTATAGGAAGTTCCTTATTTCCAAGTCCATAACCAATTCTATTTACAGAGTAGTCCTCAGATTCTAATATTCCACTACTCAAGGCTTTTATTATACCTGCTCCAGTTGGCGTTGTAAGTTCGCTTTCTATTTGTGTGAATTTAACCTCATAACCTCTTAAAATTTCTATTGTTGCAGGAGCTGGAAGTGGCATAAATCCATGGTCACATTTTACAAATCCTTTTCCAAATGGAATAGGTGTTGAATATATCTTATCTATAGAAAGCATATCTACTAAAATAGCAGTTCCTACAATATCTACAATAGAATCGACTGCTCCAACTTCATGGAAATGAATCTTATCTATTGTCGTTCCATGTACTTTTGCTTCTGCTTTTCCTATTTGTTCAAATATTTTTTTTGATAATGCTTTTGCATTTTTTGATATTTTACTTTCATCTATTATCTTATAAATATCTGCTAGATGTCTTCCATGATGATGCTCATGTTCATCTTCATGGTGATGATGTTCTTTTAAAATAACATCTACATTCGTTCCTTCAATTCCACTTACTTTTTTCTTTTCTATTTTAAGTTCAAATTCATTTTTTATTGATAATTTATTTATTTCATCCAAAAATATTTCTTTGTCTACACCTAAATCAAGTAATGCCCCTAAGGTCATATCACCGGAAATTCCTGTATTACATTGAAAATATAATATTTTTTTCATATTAATCACCCCTATAATTTATTCATCATGCTTGCTAGATATCCAGCACCAAAACCATTGTCAATATTCACTACTGATATTCCCGATGCACAACTATTAATCATACATAACAATGCTGATACACCATTAAAATTAGCTCCATATCCAACAGATGTAGGTACTCCTATTACAGGAACATCCACAAGACCACCAACAACACTTGCTAAAGCACCCTCCATACCAGCAACGGCTATTATCACTCTAGCATCTCTTAATATATCTATATGATTAAAAAGTCTATGTATACCAGCAACTCCAACATCATAAACTCTTTTTACATCATTCCCAAAAAATTTAGCTGTATGATAGGCTTCATCGGCAACATTTATATCTGAAGTTCCACCTGTTACAACAACTACACTTCCTTTTTGATTTATATCTACTTTTTTATTGTATATTTTTATGATATTACAAGATTCTTCATATTCTATATTTTCATTTATATCTTTTATATATTCATATACATCTTTATTTGTTCTCGTTATTAATATATTTGATTTTTTTTCATTCATAGAATTTGCTATCTTTTTTATATGTTCTTTGGTTTTTCCTTCTCCATATATTACTTCTGGATAACCATTTCTAAGTGCTCTATGATGGTCAACTTTAGCAAAATCCAAATCTTCAAAAGGTAAATTTGATAAATCTTTTAATGCTTCTTCAACAGATTTTTCATCATTTTTCACTTGATTTAATATCTCTTTAATATCCATAAAATCCCCCAGTATTTTGACTTTCTTCTTATTTTCTTATCAAATATGAGTAATAAAATCTATTACTTTTCCAATATTTCATCTATTTTTCTATGTACATCTTCTCTTTCAAATCTTGATTTACATACCAAAAGCTCATTTTTACTTTTTAAATTAGTTTTATCAGAACAATTACTAGTACATCCTGATACACAGATTATAAAATCATATGTTTTTTCTTCTATTACATTTTCGATATCTAAAATACCTTTGTATTTTATTTTTAATTCATTTACAAATGAAACTCTACTATAACCCTCATTACAACCACCACAATATTTAATTCCTACTTCTTTCATCTAATCTCCCCTATTTAATTCATCATATAAATTTCTTAATTTTTTAAGATCCATAAATGCAGGTCTTTTTTTAGATTCATCTCTTAAGAGTGCTGCTGGATGATAGGATGGAATTATATACAAATCACCTTTTTTGATTATATTACCTCTTTCTTTAGTTATTCTAAAATCATCTCTGATTATAACTTTACTAGCAACTGAACCAAGTAAGTATATAATCTTTGGATTTATTATTTTTACTTGCCATCTTAAATAAGGTAAGCATGCTTTTATTTCATCTCCATTAGGATTTCTATTATTATCTGGTCTACATTTTACTATATTTGCAATATATATATCTTCTCTTTTTAAGTCTATTGATTTTAGCATTTTATCAAGAAGCTGTCCTGCCTTACCAACAAAAGGTCTTCCAGTCAAATCCTCATTTCTTCCAGGGCCTTCTCCTATAAACATTATATCTGCATTTTTATTTCCTTCTCCAAATACAACATTATGTCGTTTTTTACAAAGCTCACATTTGTAACAATTATTACAAATATCTTTTAATTCATTTAAATCATACATTCATTTCATCCTTTTTGACATAGTCTAATTGCTTTTGATGTATAATTTTATATACACTAAAAATTTTAACATAATATCTAATTAAAATAAACCAATTGACAAATGTTGAAAATAATTATTCAATAAACTAAATTTAAATAATTAAAAACAACAAAAAAAGGGGCTGTCGCATTAAGAAATTTAGCTACATAATATTGTGTTATAAATTTTAAAATAATCACAATATTATATAGCATTTTTTCTTAGTAAAACAGCTCCTCTACTATTTTTTATCAAATATATAAGATTATAAATATATAAATAAACTCAAATATCAAATATTTTTAAGATACTTCTTATTTTAAAAATATTTAATTAGAAATTTATATAACTTTTGATAAGAAACTCTTTGTTCTTATATGTGTAGGGCTTGTAAACAATTTATTTGGACAACCTTCCTCTATTATATACCCTTCATCCATAAATATTGCTCTTGAAGCAACTTCTTTGGCAAATCCCATTTCATGTGTTACTATTGCCATTGTCATTCCTTCATTTGCTAATTCCTTCATAACATCAAGCACTTCCTTTACCATCTCTGGATCTAGGGCTGAAGTTGGTTCATCAAATAGCATAAGTTCCGGTTCCATAGCCAAGGCTCTTGCTATTGCTATTCTTTGCTTTTGTCCACCTGATAATTGATTTGGATAAGCATTTATTTTATCAAGAAGACCAACTCTATCTAATAAATCCTTAGCTTTTATAATTGCATCTTCCTTTGATATATTTTTTAATTTCATAGGTGCAATAATAATATTATCAAGCACACTCATATGAGGAAACAAATTAAAGTTTTGAAATACCATCCCCATATTCTTTCTTACATCATTTATATTTGTCTTTTTATCTGTTATATTCATATCATCAAATATAATATTACCATCAGTTGGCATTTCAAGCATATTCATACATCTAAGTAATGTACTTTTTCCAGAACCACTTGGCCCTAATATTACTACTACTTCACCTTTTTTTATGTTCAAATTTATATCTTTTAAAACTTCTAGTTTTCCAAAAGATTTTTTTAAATTATTTATATTAATCATTGCTCGCAAGTCTCCTTTCAAAATTAGAAACAAATTTAGATAATGTAAATGTAATCATAAAATATATAACTGCTGTTACTATCAGTGGTTCAAATGCTTTAAAAGTATTTCCTCTAACTGTATCTGTATTATACATAAGATCATGTATACCTATTATAGATACTATTGCAGATTCTTTTACAACTACTATAAATTCATTCCCTAAAGCTGGTAATACATTTTTAAATGCTTGAGGTATTATGATATAACGCATTGTATCTTTATAATCAAAGCCTAAAGACCTTCCTGCTTCATCTTGTCCCTTATCAACTGCTTGTATTCCAGCTCTTATAATCTCCGCTATATAAGCTGCTGAATTGATTGAAAGAGCTATAACTCCAGCTATAAATTCGCTTGAACCAGATATTCCACTAATTGAAGGAAATTCGATTCCAATTGAAGGAAATCCATAGTATATAAGATATAATTGAACTAAAAGAGGCGTTCCTCTTATAAATTCTATATATGATGTTGCTATCAAGCTGATTAATTTATTTTTAGATAATTTCATAAGTGACAAAAAAGTTCCTAGTACAAGTCCAAATATCACTGTAAAAAATGCTAAAAGTATAGTTATTTTTGTTCCATTTATAAAAAATCCATAATAATTATTTAAAAAACTAAAATCCAATTTCATCACTCCATTACTTTCACTAATAATAATCTTTATTAAACTGCTAATTTCAAATCATGTTTTTCTTTTATTATTAATTTCAAATTATTTTCTTTTGCAAATTCTTTTAAATCTAATAAATCCTTTTGTTTTATTTCTTTATAATCTAATATAATATATTTACTAAAAAAACTTATCTCTTTATATAAAATATCTAAATCGACTTTATTACCATCAATTTCATAAACATTTATTATTTTTATATTATTATTTTTTAAATCCTTTAAGTTAAGATTTTCATAAGAATATTTAGTAGTTATTATTTCATAAGAATCATTTATCATATTTTTCATTTTAATTCCTCCTTGTAAGAATTAACCCTTTAGATTTAAGAAGTTAATACAAGTATTTTAATCATCTTAATATTAACTTCTTAAAATTACTTCTTATTTATCTTCTCCAGCTAGTTTAACTGCATCAACAACAAATTTTTGTAATTTTTCTTCTTCTATCATCTTTTCTAGTGAAGTATTAACCTCTTTTAAAAATTTCGCTTGTCCTTTTTTAACAGCTCCACTTACCGCACTATCATCAAACTTTAATGTAATATCCATAACTTTTAAATCTTTATTTGATTTAACATATTCTTTTGCAACATATTTTGTTAATACTATTCCATCTATTTTTTTATTTTTAAGTTGTAGCATCAAATCAGGTAATTTAAATAATGCTCTTACTTCATTTGCTTCTAAATTTTCATTAGCTATTTGTTCTTGTATACTACTCTTTTGAGCACCTACTATAAGTCCTTTAAAATCTTCTTTTGTTTTTAATTTATTTTCATCTTCTTTTCTTATCACAATTGTTTGTTCTTCATCGTAGTATGGAACTGTAAAATCAACACTCTTTGCTCTTTCCTCTGTAGCACTCATACCTGATATAACTATATCTATATTTCCTGCTTGTAATGCTGGTAATAATCCATCAAATTTCATATCCTTTATCTCAAGTTCTACATCCAAATCTTTTGCTATTTGTTTTGCTATTTCAATATCAAAACCAACAATTTCATCTTTTCCATCTATTTCTTTATGAAATTCATATGGTGGATAATCTGCTGATGTTCCAAGTACTAATTTGTTTTTCTTTTTAATTTTTTCTAATTTACTAAGATTTTGATCCTTTCCACAACCTACTACTGATACTCCTAAAACTAAAACTATAATTAATGCTAAAATCTTCTTCATTTTTCTTCCTCCTAATTATTAATGATTGTCAAATGATAATATTTAATTAAATGCCTTCTTAAAAAGAGTTTTTATGTATATAAAAAAACCCTCAAACTCTTTATATTAAATATAAAGAGACGAAGGTTTATCCGCGTTGCCACTCTTTTTGACTTTATCTTTTTCAACTTGGATTATTTTCATAATATTTTTTATATTCTAAAAATATCAATTACACGAACTATGAATATATTATTCATAATTTATATTCTACAAAATAATAATATTATCTTTATAAAATATATTATTTTTTTATTTTAGAGTTTTTAATATTATAAAAAATTTGGGTAATAAAAAAGTCCCTTGTTTTTAAAAAAACAAGAGACGAATAATCCGCGTTGCCACTCTTTTTGACATAAAGTCCACTCAATCCTTTAAGGCAGGCTCACCAATTATCGTACTATTAATTCAGATAATTTTCTCAAAAGCTCTCTTCACTTCAAGTAATAAATTAGGCTCACACCATCCCTAAATCGCTTTGTTATTATAATTAAAGTTACTCTCTTTATCTCAGAATTTAATTTATTTAATTTAAATAATTGTTCGCTTCTTAGCTTAATATGAAGTATACTAGACTAAAATTATATTGTCAATAGAAAAAATAATTTTTTTATAAAATTTATTTTAAATTTTTGATTTAACAACTTAAGGAAGTATAACTATATTGTTCCCAACAGGTCTTTGCTTCCCATCTGAAGGCTTATTTAATATAACTCCATTATAATACATAGCAGTTGACCCACCACCATCTAAATTATATGCATTTTTTACCCCAAGTTTTAATAATTTATCTTGAAGTCTTTCTAAACTTATTCCTTTACTCCAATTTGAATTACGACCATCTATTGCAATAAAAATCAAATCATCATTAGCATAACTCCCAATTATACTTCTTGGTTGTCTACTTTTTGCCCATTTTGATGGAATAGACATTTTCTTACCATCTTTTAATAATATAGGTATAAAACTCACACCTTCAAGTGGATTTAATTTTTTAATATCATATTCTGTTTTTGGTATATTTCCAATCAAATCTCCTTGATGATTTATTCCAACAAAAAAAAGATCTCCTGGGTAACCATTAAATGGTTCAACTAATTTAGAATTCATAACTGTATTTCCAATAAGCTGTGTATATGATTTACCATTTTTCTTTGTTTGATAAAAACCACCTGCATTCATTGCAAATATAGCTTTATTTCTTTTAGCTGCACTCGATGTTGTTTCTTTTTCTCCAAGTGAATTCGATGGCAAAACAACCTTTAATGATTTGGGATTAAATAATTTCACCTTAGCTATATAACCTCTATAACCTAGTTCTTGCAATTTAAATACTTTTATTTCGTTATTATTAGATATATGTGTCCCAATAGGAGGTCCTAACATATCCAATATTTTTTTTTCATATACATCATCCGATAAATTTTTACTACTTTCACTTTGCTTTGTAAGTCCTGCGATTTTTTCATTTTGTGAATAATAATTTTTAGATTGATCTGAAGCTTTTTTGCTAAATTCCGACACATGTTCTTCAAGTACAATCATTTCTTCTTCTATATTAAATACTTTAGACTCAAACTCTTCTATATTGATTTTTAAATCTTTGCTGTCATTTTGAAAATTATACAAAGTTAGAAAAAGACCTAAAAAAGGTGCTATTAAGGTTATTAAAAATAAATTAATTTTGCCCATTTGGAGCTTCCTTTAATATATTTAGACTTCTTTCCAATGTTTTTAATTGATTATCTAAAGCTTTTAGTTTTTTATCTATTTCTTCTTGTATATCACTTGAATCGTCTAATGTATCATCAGTCTCTAATATAGCATCTTTTAAGGATTTTACTTCTTTAGTAAGTACATCTAATCTTTTTTCCATATTTTCCATAGAAAGATTATTTATTTGATTTATTTCACTTATTGAATTATCTATATATTCTTTTGAATAAGTATATCCATAGTAAAATAATGCCGACCAAATAGAAATCGTAAGTATTATATACAATATAGTCAAAAATATATTCTTCTTGTTTTTCTTTTTCTTTCTTGCAACTCTTTTTTTCTCTTGTGGATATTGTTTATTTATTTCTTTACTAGTCTGATCTAAATTGTTTATATCTTTGAACCTCATAATATCCTCCTTATATTCTTTACTTCCAAATACAAGGTTACGCCATTATTATAAAAAAATCAACAATATAAATATTATTTTTCTAATAAATTTATATTTAAGCTTAAATTCATATAATTATATCCATTGTTTTTTAAATTTTCAATATTATTTGCATCTATTAATTCAGCTTTAATATCAATATTTTTTATTTTTATTATCTCATTTTTTGAATCATAAAGAACATAAGAGTCACATTTTTTATCTATAAATTCATATAATTTATTTCTATCTATATTAGTGATATTCGCATTTCTTTTTTCTCTTAAAAATTTTGAATATTCAATTGCATCTCTTATAAGTTCCTTTGCTTCATTATCTATTTTCCAAGGCTTAGTTATATATCTATATATTGCACCTTCATTTATCGCTGATAATATAGAACCTACTTGTGTATAGCCTGAAAGTATTATTCTTACTGTATTTGGATGTTTTTCTTCAACCATAGATAAAAATTTAATTCCATTTAATTTTGGCATCATCATATCACTTATAATTACATTTATATCATTGTTTTCTAATATTTCAAAAGCCTCATCAACATCAGTTGCATAAAATTTATTATAACTTTCATTTTTAAATTTTATCTTAATCATATCAATTATTATTTCTTGATCATCTACAAATAATACATTTGAATATTTCATAAAAACACCTTCTTATATTTTTAAATTTTTATGAGCATTATAAATTTTAACTATATTTTTTAAATATTTTATAGAATCATTAACTATATCTATATGTGATCCATCTCTATCAATACAGTTAACTGGTAATTGCATAGTTCTTAAGTTTAATTTTTTGGCTATAAAAAGCATTTCTAAATCAATAGCTAACCCCATTTCTTCTTCTAAATAAGGAAAAATCAATTTTGCACTCTCTCCTTTTATCGCCTTTAAACCAGTTTGTGCATCATATGTTCCTCTTGGTAATAAAGGCTTTGTTAAAAGTCTTTTAAAGAAACTTAAAATTCTTCTTATCATAGATCTATTTTTTGATGAAAAATCTTTAGTTCCAGCTATAATATCATAATATCCAACTTCTAAAAGATTTATCATTTTTGCTATATCATTGATTTCAAAACTATCATCTCCATCACAAAATATATAAATATCTGCATTTATATTTCTAATTCCTTCTATATATGCTCCCGCTTTTTTTGTATTTTTTAATATAGTTTTACACTCTATTAAAGTATTTTTATATATATAATCTCCATCACTATTATTCTTCTTTATCAACTTACTTATTAATTCATCTGTATTATCATCACTACCATCATTTACAAAATATATTTTTATATTGATAAAAGAATTTTCAATCAAAATTTTTAATTTTTCAATAAATCTATATACATGAGAAATTCTTTCTTCTTCATTGTAAATAGGTATTATTATTGCAATAGAAAAACTTTTTGAAGGGTATTCTGGGTGCATCATAAACTGAACTTTTTCTGCTATAATTTCTTGATATCCTGATTTATAATTCAATATAAGAAATTTACCATAACCACTTACATCCTCTATTATCTTCATCCCTCTATTATCTTTATAATCTAAAATTAAAAGAATATTTATATTAGGATAAATCATTCTTATATTATGAACAATATCTTTAAAATATCCTCCTTTTATGTCTATAATGACCAAATCATAAGAACTTAAATTTTTCATATTAAAATCTGGTTTAACTTTCTTATATTCATAAAAAGCTAATACAGAATCATAATCTATATGTCTATCACTATCTTCTATTATAATTACATTTTCTCTCATCTAATCCTCCTCCCTTTCTTTTATAAAAATTGTTTCTATTGTAATTTATACTCATTGTTTTATTTTTTAAAAATATATTTTATTTATATGGGTATTTATATAATTATTGATAAATTAAAATAATATGAAATTAGGCTTTTTGTTTTGACAATTTATCATAAAATTTCATAATGAAATTATACAAATTTAATTATAGAAAAAGGTGATGCTTTGAAAATTTTAAAAAGAATACAGCTTAAAGAAGAGTTGTTGTTTCCTATTTTTGATATCCTTCTAAACGGACTTAATTACTTCTTTCAGATTTTTATAAGTTGGTATTTAATTCCTATTGAATATGGTTCTATAAACTCTTTATTGTCTTTTTTAGCTATATTATTAGTATTAGGTATATCTATACAAACCTATACTGCTAAAAACATATCTACAATAGATGATTTTACGAATTTTTTTAGAGAAATTTTTAAAATAAGTTTCTTTATGAATTTATTTATTATTTTATTTATATTCCTTTTCTCTAAAAATATAATGAATTTTACACATTCAACAATTATTCATATAGTTCTTTTATCACTTATATTTTGTACAAATATTTTTCTAAGTCTTTTTAGAGGTTTATTTCAAGGAAATAAGGAATTTTTAAATCTTAACAAAAGCTTTTATATTGAGGTTTTATCAAAAACTTTATTCATTATAATATTTATTAGAATTTATCCAAATAAAAGCACTGTTTTATTGAGCGTATTAATTGGAATGCTTTTATCTTTATTATTTAGCATAGTAAAATACAAATCTTTTTTGAAATTAGCATTTAATGATTTTAAATTCCTAAAATATCATTATATGAAAAATCATTTTTTTAATAATTTATTAAAACCAACAAAATATTTAATTTATATAGTATTGTCTAATTTTTTCTTATATTATTTTACTTCTATCGATATGATTTTTGCTAATTACTATTTACCATCACAAAGTGGTATATATGCAGTAGTTATACGCTATTCTCAAATTATCTTTTTTGTATCATTTAGTATAATAACTGTTTTTATCCCTCATTTAAGTTCTTCTTTTAAAGTTAAGCGTTATTTTAAATCTTTATTTTTTAAGTGTTTTTTAGTAATTATATCTATAAATTCAATCTTGCTATTATTTTATAAATTTTTATTTCCAATAACTGTTGAACTTATTTTTTCAAAAGAATATATTGAAGCTTCTTCATATTTATTTAAAAGTGCTTTATCTTATTTTTTACTTACAAATTCTTTTTTCTTTATAAATGTTTTGATATCTATTAATGAAAATAAATATATTTATTTATTATTTATAACAGCTACTATTTTAACTTATTCATATTATAATTTTGGCAATAATATATCTAAAATCATTGACATTGGAATAATATCTTATGGCTTATTACTGCTTAGTTTAATTATATATATAATACCTATACTGTTAAAAAAGGAGGAATTATAATTGCATTTATTATTTTTATCTTGGAGAGATATTAAATCAAAAAAAGCTGGTGGTGCAGAAATTTTTACTCATGAAATGTTAAAACGACTGCCAAAAGATCGATTTAAAATCACGCATTTTTCAGTAAAAGAAGATAATTTAGATTCAAAAGAAATAATTGATGGTGTTGAATATATAAGAAAAGGGGGAATTTATTCAGTCATCAAGGAAGCTAAAAAATACTATCTGGATAATAAAAACAATATAGACTATGTTGTTGACCAATGTAATACTCATAGATTTTTTACACCTTTTTATGTTGAGAAAGAAAAAAGATTATTTTTTATTCATCAACTTACCAAAGAAATTTGGTTTAAACATATGAAATTTCCATTTTCATTGATAGGTTATCTAACGGAAAATACAATGCTTAAAATTTATAAAAATGATTATAGCTTTACAGTTTCTAATTCAACAAAAAATGATCTATTGGATTTAAAATTTAAAGACAATAAAGTTTTTATATTGCCTGAGGGAATTAATTTTAAGCATTGGGATAAAAAAGATTTCTTACCAAAAGAAGATGAACCCACATTTATTTATGTTGGTAGGTATGCAAAATATAAAGGCATTGATGATTCCTTAAAAGCTTTTTGTGAAATAAAAAAAGAATTTAAAAACGCAAAATTTTGGATACTAGGCAAGAAAAATGAGGAATATTTAAAAAATAATCTGCTTCCTATTTTGGATAAAAATAATATTTCTTATGGTCAAAAAGGTGAAAATAAAGATGTTACTATTTTTGGTTTTGTAAGTGATGAAGATAAATTAAATCTTATGAGTAAAGCTCATGTACTATTATTTCCATCATTAAGAGAAGGTTGGGGTCTTATTATAACTGAAGCGGCTGCTGTTGGTACTTATAGTATTGTTTATAACTCACAAGGAACAAGAGATGCTGTTGATAATGGCAACGCTGGTTGCATGTGCAAAAACTGTTAATGAAATTGTTTCCTATATGAAAAAATCTATAACTGACAAAGATTTTTTTGACACTATGAGAAATAAAGCTTATGATTTTTCTCTTAATTATCATTGGGATAATACCGCAACAAGTTTTGTTGATTTTATGAATATAATTGAAAACAAATAAATTATAAAAAGGAGTTCTTTTATGGAAAAAGTATGTATAAGTTTTTCTTGTTATAATAATTCAAATTCCATACTTAATATATTAAATAGTATTGAAAAACAAGATTATAAAAATCTATCTATTGTTATTGCTGATGATGGATCTAGTGATGATACGACAAATATCATAGATGAATTTATAAAAACAGCAACTAAAGATTATATTCTTCTTAAAGAACCTCATCTTGAACGTGGAATTACAAGAAAAAAATCCATTGATAAAGCTTTAAATCTTAATTGTGAATATATATTAATAATTGATTCAGATATGATACTTGAAGATAACTTAATCTCAAAATGCATTTCTTATTTTGAAAAAAATAAAAAAGTAGGGGCACTTGTTATACCTGAAATTCCATTTAGTGAATTTGATAATTTCTATAGTAAAGTAAAAGTATTTGAACGAAAAATAATAAATAATCTAGGCGAAGATTTGGGTAAAAATTCTATAGAAGCCGCACGATTTTGGAAAGTATCTGAATATAAAAAATCTGGCGGTATAAACCCTAAGCAAATTGCATTTGAAGAAACTCAACCTACAATAAGATATTTAAAACAAAATGGAATAATCAAAAGAGCTTGTTTTACAGGTGTTCATCATGATGAAAAAAAAGTCACATTAAAAAATATATTAGAAAAAAAAGCTTATTATTTTAGAAAAATGAAAACAACATTACAAACAGAAGAAAAAGGTTCCTCTAAAGCATTTTCAAGATGGTATTTTTTTAGACCTGTTTTATATACCAAATCTAATTTAAAAGAATATATAAAACATCCTATTTTAACTATTGGTCTTATTAATATGTATATTCTTCTTACAATAGTTGCTGTATATTCATTGTTAACTAGAAAAAAATAAAATAGACTGTTGCACTAAGAATTATTGATTCTTAATGCAACAGTCTTTTATTTTAATAGTATTGTAAAATCATTAGAAATTTCATAGATTTTATAATCTTCACTTATAAAATTCTCAATCATAGTTTCATTTATACTTTCTATTTCTATATTATGCTTATATTTTATATTATATTCCAAATCATATATAATATAAGAAGTGGAAATATTTTTTAGCATATGCAAAAATTTATCATAATATATTTCAACTGAGTTTGGATTTTGTTTTCTATAGTTTTTTAAAAAATTTGCATATTCTAATGCATCACCTATTGTTTTTTTTGCTTTTTCATTAACTTTCCATGGTTTTGTTATATATCTATATATTTCTCCTTCATTTATGGCCGATAAAATTACATTTACTTGAGAGTATCCAGATAAAATAATTCTGACTATATGAGGATATTTATATCTAACTATAGATAATAGTTCCAAACCATTCATATCAGGCATTATCATATCACTTACAATAACATCTACTTCTACACTTTGAAGTATTTCAAAAGCCTCTTTTGCACTATTTGCAAAATATACATTATAGTCAACATCCCAAAATTCATTTTTAATCAAATTAGTTATCAATTTATCATCATCTACAAACAGCACATTTCCCTTATTCAAAACAAGTTCCTCCCCGTAGATTATCTATATATTCTAATGCTTTACATTTTTATTTTCTATATAAATTTTTATCATCTGCAAAACATAATTAAAAGAATCTTTCAATATACTTATATTCGATCCTTCTCTATCTATACATTTTACAGGCAATTGCATAACTCTAAAATTTAATTTTTTTGCTAAATAAACCATCTCTAAATCTATTGCTAGACCTCTTTTATGTTTCAAATATGGAAATATATATTTTGCCGCATTACCATTAAAAGCTTTCAAACCAGTTTGTGAATCATACACTCCTTTTGGTAAAAATCCTTTTGTCAATATTCTTTTAATAAAACTAATTATTCTTCTTGCTATATCTCTATTTTCAGCAGTTAAATCTTTTGTCCCAAGTACAATTTCATAATATCCCATCTCTAAAATATTTATCATTCTTGCGATATCATCAACACTAAAACTATCATCCGCATCAGCAAATACATATATATCTGCATGTAAATCTTTAATTCCCTCTATATATGTTCCTGCCTTTTTAGTGTTTTCTTCTAAATTTTTTGCTTTTATAAACGGATCTTTGTAAATATATTTGCTATTTTGATAATCTTCTTTAACAAACCTATCTATAAGTTTTTGTGTATCATCCAAACTTCCATCATTTACAAAATATATTGACATATTTAAAAATGACTCTTCTATTACTTTTTTTATTTTTTTAGCAAAATTATAGACATGTCTAATTCTTTTTTCTTCATTATAAACTGGTATTACTAATACTATCGAAGTATTCTTTGATGGATATTCTGGATATATCATTGATTGAACTTTTTCAGCAATTAAATTCAAAGAACCTTCTTTCCAATATATAATACTAGTTTTACCATAACCATTGATATTTCTTAAGGCTTTCTTTCTCTCATTAATATCATAATCATTTATCATTATAATATTTATTCCACTTATTTGTGCTCTTATATTATTTATAATTTTTAAAGACTCATTATATTCCAAATCAACTATCACTAATTTAGATGTTTTTATATAATCAATATCATAATTTTGATTGTAAAATTTCAGTTTATACAAACTAAGAACAGAAGTATAGTTTATATTTCTTTTTTCATCTGTTATTATTACTATACTTTCAATCATACAACTCACCACTCTCTTTAACATTTCTTTGCTCATTTATGAATTCTTCATTTATGTTAAATTGATTTACATGATTATATATTCTTACAAAAGCATATATATAAAATATAAAAATAGGTATGAATATATATGGATATATGAATTTTTTATGACTTATATTTCTTCTAGCTTCTTTTTTATTAAAATAATACATTATCAAAAATGAAAGCAAAAGAATCGATAAAAACATAATAAGTCCTAAATAATAATATTTTCTGAGTATAATTTCTAGCTTAAACTCTTTTTGATTGATATCTATTAGCCCTCCACGAACACCATTTACTGCCACATCCACTCTTTTTTGACTTATATTTTCTTTCCACAATGGATTTGGAGATTCCATAAAAGATATTATATAGTTTTGTTTTCCATCCACATCTACTTTTATATCTTTTTTCATGGTGTCCACTTCATTTAGTTGATACCCAAAATTTGAACTTCCATTAAAAAATTCTTCTTTTCCTAAATTTTCATATAACAAAATATTATCAACAGATATAAAATTTTTATATTTAAAAAATTCAAAATTTTTCATTTCTAAATATCCATCATAATCTCTATGCCCATGATTCAACAATTGAATTTGTATCTTATCTACACCTTTATCTATATTTATAAGTTGACTATAATGGTTCCAATTTTTTTTATACTTCTCCTCAACCTCATTTACATATATTGTATCCAAAATTTTCCCTTTTGAATCAAAACAAATAATTTTTATATGTCTATCTCTTATATGTTCTGAAATCATATCAAAATTAATTAAATATTCTTCATCTTCTTTTACATAAATAAAATCACTTGCATAAACATACCAATCTGGAGAACAAGTTTTTTCAAATTTTATTTTTAATATATTATTTTCTATTTTAGAACTTGTCATATCTGCTGTAATTTTTTCACAAGATTCAAATTTAGAAGGATTTCTTTTTACTAATATATTCCCAACTTGTATATCTTTTATATTGAATTTTTTTAAATCTTCTAGATTTAATATTGACTTTAAATTGCTATCAAATGCTATTTCTATATTGTACTTGCCTTTTAATAATGGTATCTTCTCTATTTTTTTACTTGTATAATTTTCAAAATTAGAATCTGCTTTTTTTAATTTTTTATTAAAAACCTCTGAACTATCCTCTTTTATAAAATACTTATTTTCTGATTTATTCTTACTTACAGAAGTTTTATCTATTTTTTGTTCATATATAATCTCCCCATCATCTTTTTTTATCAAAAATTTTAGACTTCCGTTGTATTTTGGATCTAGATTAAAATTAATATCAAAATTGTAGTAAGCATTTTTAACTATCTCCAAATCGGCTTTTAAAATCCCATATGCACTGCTTATTGCATGACCTAAGCTCAAGTTCGGATATATTCGACTACTTTGTATATTTCCCGTATAATCCATATCTATCTCTGCTTCTAAAACAGTAAATATATTAGCTCTTTTGTATGCTAAATCTATAAATTTTTGATAATTTAAAAGCTCTTCTTCACTTAAAACAGCAAATAAATTCACAGCATTGAAACCTTTTCTATTATATACATCTATATTATTTTTGCCATCTTTAAAATCATAAGACCCCAAATCTAACCATTTAAAACCTGGTTCATATTTAGTAAAAGTATTTATATAAATACTTTTTTCATCATTTAATTTTAATTCCAAAAGGCCTGCTTTGTTTGATTTATATACTCTTGCATAGATATTCTTTTTTTGTGCCTTACTTTCATAATTCATTCTAAACATATTATCTTTTTTGTATTTCTTAAGATCAGTTATATTTATATCATGTACCCACCAACTAGTTTTTTGGTTTTCATTTCTAAACGAAAGCAAATCTATTCTCATAAACTTTGTTCTATTTGGAGATACACATTCTCCAAATAAATTAATTTCATTATAATTAGTTTCTTCATTTGGTGCTATTAAATAACTAACACCCAATTCTTCTAAATCTTTATCAAAAAACTTTACTTTTGCATGAAGTTTATTTATCCCTCTTCCCGATATCACAATATTAAATTGATATGGATTATTTCCTTCTATATCTATATATCCTGATTTTGCAACCTGCCAAATATCATTACTAACACCTTGTGCTATTGAACCTTTTAGTATTGGAATATAATTGCTATTTTCCACTGGGTTTGGTTCCACTCTAAAAATATCAGGATTATCAGCTTCAAAAAAATTATTAGTCCTAAGCATAGAATCAAAATCTAAAACTATATCTCCTTGTAATTCTTTCATTTTATATACAGGTAAATCTATCTTGCTTGTTGCAAATGTTAATGCAACCCCTGTTTTGCTATCAAACGGAAAAGATTTATCTTTTATGTTTAATGATTCTAAAAACCAAGACCAATCTGAATTTTTAGTAAAAGTCTTTGACCATCTCATAAATGCATTACCATCACTTATATATTCAAATGGTATTACATAATTTTTACGATCTAAATTGGATAATACAATATCTAAATTATTTTTTACATCTAAATAATCACCTTCGTTTAGATATTTTATATATTGTTTTCCTAACGTGGAATTTAAATATATTATACTTTGGTTGTTCAAAGTATAATTAGCAAAATTTAAATATGATAACATAGTAGAAAATCCATATGGAGTAAAAATATTATGATTTGTTATTTGTATTTTGCTTGTAGGATTTTTCATATCATATATTGAAAAAATATTATTTTCATAAGTTTTATTTAATCCTTCTTGCAAATTTAAGATATCTTCATTAAAGTTTTGTCTCTTAAGTTGTCCTTTATATTGATTATGATATATAAGTTGATTTATAGGTAATGCTTTTAGCACTTCTTCTAATTTAAATGTTATTCCATTATCCAATATATACTGAATATAATTAAATAAATAAGTTATATTCATATCATTTCCTTCATGGTGAAATATTGTATTGTAATAAGAATTATAAACATGTACATCACCAGTTGCTTTTTCAAATCCTAAAACATTATCATTTTGATTCCATCTAGGTGTTGCCACACCAGTATGTGGCTGTGTCATATTATCAGCAACAGGCACATATAATGCTCTATTATCATTACTTACTGATTTCATATAATCATTTAATTCAATATATGATTTATCTGGTTTTACAGCTTTATAAAATCCATCCACAAAGTTCTTATGAAAAGGACTTATATAAAATAGCATTGATAAAACAACTAATATAACAATTGAACCCTTTAAAATCATATGTGTTATACTATCTTTTAATCTATAAAAAATTTCTTCAACACCAAAAGTTAGTAGTATTGAAAAACTTATTGTTAATAAACCTATAAATTTATTAGGATCTCTAAATATCGATCCTATTACAGGAGTTTTAGTAACCAATATAACAAAATAATCTGCTATATTAGGATTAGTAACACCTGTTGACATCACAAGGAAAAACATAGATAAAAGTGCAAAAAATAGTATTATTGCATTTTTTAAAGCTCTTGTTATTATCCCTATGAATATAAATATCAATATAATTCCACCTGATATATAGAATTTTACATCTAAATGGTTAATATCAAACATCGGCCACCAATAACTTATCAGATACAATACATTTTTAAAAGAACTATTTCTACTAAATAAAGATAATGTATCTATTACATTTATATTATGTTGAGAAGCCTGAGCTTTAAATAATATACTTCCAATATAAGAAAATAGCCAATAATAACAAAATACAAATGCTATTGTTCCTAAAACAAACAATCTTTTTAAAAATGCAATAGTGAAATCTAGTTTTACATTCATTTTATTTTTTATTATCAAATACATATTTTTTACATATATCAAAAAACTTAATATTGAAAAATATATTACTCCATAGAAAAAATAATGTATTGCTGCTGCAAATACAGAAAATAAAAAAGAAAAATAAAGCATATCCTTTATATTTTTTGGATATAATTGTCTTCTATATGGGTCAAAATTTTTAATTACTTGTTTTTGAAATTTTGGATCTATGATATCAAAAAAATATCTCATAATTAAAGGAAATAGTGAATGCCCACAAAGAAGATATATATGCTGTATTCTTGTTATAACCCAAGGATTCAAAGAATAGTATAAAGCTCCTGTAACAAGTGCAAAGATTTTAAAAAAATCAAACTCACTAGAATAATATACACTTACAAGTCTTTTGGTAAATAAATATGTGGAAACAGAACTTGTTGTAAGCAAAATAGTTACAAATAACTTAAAAAATACTTCCCCATTATAATTAAATAATTCACTTACTAGCCATGGAAAACTTATATATAAAAGTCTTGGAACATTTAAAAGTGTTGATGTTGACCATCTTTTATTCCAAAGACCAAATATTTCTTCCATATATCTCGTACTATCTATTGGAAAATCTATATCACTAAAGAATATATTTCCCTCTTTATAAACAGGTGACATTGTAATTAAAATTATTATAACTATAAAAAATATAGAAAATAAATCATATCTATATACATATATATTTTTTTTAATACTTTCTTTGTTCATAAAATCAATCCTTTTTTTATATTACTCTTCCTTGTCATCAATTTTTAAGGATTTTATTTCTGCTAATAACTCATCATCTGATTTAACTTTTTTTATAATCTCCTCTTTATCTTTATTTTTATTTATCAATTCCTTATTTTGTGATACAATTCGGTTTTTTATCAATTTTAAGTGATAATAGAATTCCTCTATATTATTTAAGCTTTCAAATAGATTTTCAGTATAATCAAACAGTTTGACAATATCATATTTTAGATATGGATATCTTTTATCACTTTTTGTTTCTATACCTATTCTTGTAGCTGACCTTGTATATTCAATCATATTTTTTCTTAGACTCCATGATATAACTATATAACCACTAAATGAAAATATAAGCATCAAACTAAACAAAATAAGATAGCTACCCATATTAGAATATATAATATTTTTATCATAATAAACTCTTAAATATAAATAAAAATCATTTATTCGTATATTTCCAAAACTAAATCTATTTTCATTCATATCTGCTAGACCTTCATTTCCATCAAGCATTTTTTTTGCTATACCATCGATCATCAAAGTTCTTATGCTTTTATTATTATTGTTTACAAGATGAAAATCTTTGCTTATAACTTCATATACTATACCATCTTCATTCTTATTATTCTTATTAAAAAAATCATTATTTATATATAAAACTAAATATCGCTCTTCATTATTAATCAAAAATTTATAATATACATATTGATAATACTTATTTCTAACTCTTTTAAAATCACCTACGTAATATGCATTTGAAAAAAATATATTTATAAATTCATCTTTTAATTCATCTACATTAAAATCAAAAGCATTATATAAAATATCATATTTATTATCTAACAAAATTATATTTTCAACGCCTAATTTTTTATTTAATATTTTAATATATGAATTCTTTATATTCTTTTTATTCAAAAATCCATCTTCTTGAATTATAATTTCTTTAATTTCATCTTCTAAACTTAAATAATATCTAGTAATATCATTAGCTCTTTCCATTCTTATATTCTCTATATATTTATCTTTTTCATCCCCAATCGCATCATAATAATATCTCCAAGATATCATAAACAAAGATAAAAAAGGTATAAACATTCCAAAACCAACTAATATAAATATTCTATATGTTATTTTATTCTTTAATTTTTTACTACTCTTTTTTAAATCAATATTTTTATCACTCAAAACAAGATCAACTCCCTATCGTCTCTTTATGCTCCTTCCCATAACGAACTTACTCTTTCTATTTATTCTTTTTTCTTCTTTCTTTTGAGCCTCATTGAACATTTTTTCAATTCTTTCACCGTCTATCATTTCTTTAAATTCCTTTTTTACTTGGTTTGTTTTTCTTTTGTATTCAAGTAATTCTTCAGATAAATAATCTTCTTCTATTCTTCCTGTCAAAATCCACTTTTCGATATATTTTTTGTCTATATTTGTGTAGTTTATTATCGATTTTATTGATGCTCTTTCTTTATTTTTCTTTAAATAATCTCTAACTTCATCTACCCTATATTCCGTAACTAAATCACATAGATTTTTATTTTGTGCTGCAAAAAAAGGATTTTTGCATTTTTCTATTAATTCTTTTTTGTCCATATTTCCACTTCCTTTTATATTGTTAGAATAATTGAACTATTTCGAAATATTCTTTTTAAGTTTATATTTGGTTCTTTAATGGTATATAAAAATTATAATATACATAATAAAATTATTTAAGGAGAGATTTTTATGCATATAACAAAAGATTATATTACAAGATCACAATTAAAAAAAGGCATCAATCTTTATCATCAAAAATTTGAACAAGGTAAAATTTTAAGAGTACAAGACAATTATGCAGAAATAAAATTTTATGGTGTTGGAATAAAGCGTTTAAATATTGATACATGTATAAAAAACCAACTCTTTACAATCAACTAATATTTGACCAATTCTAACTATTGCTTTTTAATAATAATTTCCAATTATTTTCCAAACTATAATAAGCAATAGTGTTTTTCTTTTTGTTAAACTTAAAATCAAAAATCCCATTATTTGAATTTCTGATATTTTCTTTTAACATCAATCTTAGTTCACCATAAAAAGCTGGACTTTCAAATGTCTCATTAGAATTATATATATATTCAAAGTTCTCATTCAAAATCATAATATCTTTGCCTAAGATATTTGAGCCCTTAAGTAATTCATAAAAATCAACAAAAGAAAATTCTATACCCGAAACTCCTATTAATTTCCCCTCTTTATAAAAACCTTTTGAATAAGAAAAAATATAACTGTCCCAATCTTTCCAATAATAAGGGTTTGAAAAATAACCTTCTTCATTTAGTGATTCTATCCACCATGAATCTTTTGTATAACCTGATTTTACAACATCATATTCACTTTGTCTTTCATAAGAATCTCCCATTCTTACAAAATCTAATGTATTTGCACCTTGTATAATATTTGAATTAAATACAAACCACCCACTTTTTCCTTTAAAAATCTTTATTGTATCTGTAAATTGTGGAATCAATTCATTTTTTAAAGATTCTATATACTCTTTATTTGCAATATTTTTTGCATCTATATTATTTATAATTATATCGCCTAAATTAGTTCCAAAATAAATCATTTTATTAAGTTCTATATCTAATTTCAAACCTTCTTCTTTTATTTCTAAAACTAAATTTTCATCTTGAGTTTTTATAGTATTACTTTTCACAACAAATATATCCAGATAATATATAGATATAAGTAATACTATGAGCAATAATATCTTAATTTTTAACTTAGACAAAAAATCAACTCCCTAATTAAAAATTATATATAATAAATTTCTAAATTACTTATATAATTTTTAAGTTCTTCTATAGATATCTTAACTTTATCAAAATCATTTTGTTTTGCAGCTTCTTCTAATTTATTTCCTATCATATTTAAATCATCAAATCCAAAACTAGTCCCAGAACCTTTTATTTTATGTGCTAATTTCATTATGTTTAAAGCATCTTTTTCTTTATAGTATTCTTCTAATAAAGATATTTCTTCCTCTCTGGTCTCAAAAAAAATAGGAACAATATCCTTCAAATCCAAATCAATATAAATTTTATACATAAAACACCACCCATTTTTATTAAGTATTATACCCCAAATTCATTTCTAAAATAAAAAAATAAAGACGCTCTAGATAAAGTATCTTATCTAAAACATCTTTATTATTAAAATTATAAATAATAAACTTTATATATTAATTTTTATTGTTCAAAAAAATTAGTAAAATTACCTGTACAGTCATTATTAATAACATTATTACCTTCATTACCTGCAGAAGGCTGTATACGAATATCATATACACATTCATTTGATTCATTTTTCAAATTGTTATTTTCTATTGAACAATTTGTTACATCAGTATCTAAGAATATACCTGAAAGTAAATTCATATCCCAATTCCACTTTAATTCTCTTATAATCGCATGACCTGAATCTACAACTGTATTATTTGTTACATTTAGATTATTTGAATGAAGTAAGTAAATACCGTCAACATCTACTAAACTTATATTATTTTCTTCTATAGTTGAATCTTCCAAGTATTCACAATTTATCCCCATATAACGGCAATCTTCTATTCTATTATTATATAGAGTAATTCCTGTACTTTTAAATTCTTCATCTGTATTTGTTGTAATATGCTCTAAATTAGGCACTACCCATATACCAGAATTTTGACATCTTTCAATAATATTATTTTGTATAATATTATCTTTACTAGGTAATGAGCACACTATACCAGATACTATTGAATCTTTTATATGATTTTCCTCCATAACACTATCTCTACAAAGGTACATAACCAATTTACTTCCATTTATTTCATTACCTTTTACTAAACCATTTTTTTGTCCGCAAAATGACACACCATCTCCATAATAATTGCTATAGACTGTACAATCTAAGATTTGATTTCCATCATCTAAATCATTGTTTTTAACCTTATCTAACATATCTTGCCCTTTATCATGATACGGACCAGCAAAATAAACAGCAAATGAAGTATCATTTCCATAAACTATAGAATTTTCAAGTTTTGAATTGCTAACATTAGTAAATACAACAGTTGTTTTACCAACATTTTCATTACTTAAAGTTATATTTCTTACTTTTGTATTATTGCAATTTTCAACAGTAACTGTGTCTGCCTCTGCATCAATTTGTTTTATTACAGTATTTTCTTTATTTTCACCTTCAAGAATCATATCTGAATATGCTAAATGTACATTCCCATTTGCTGTATAATTCCCTTCAAGTAAATAGAATTTTCTTCTTCCTTGAGCAACAAATTCATTTATAAGATCATTTATATATGATCCACTTCTAGGATTTAACATCGTCCAAACATTTATAGTATCGTTTTCACCAATTGTATTATGATTATCTATTTCATATACTGGATAAGTAAAGAATTTTGTAAATGTATTTCCTTCTATCACATTAAAAGTATTATGATTATCAGATGTTATATGAACTCCATATGAACAATTCCAATCATTATTTACAATTATATTATCTCTTACATTACAATTTTCAACTATATAATCAAAAGCAATCGCACAACTAGTATCTTTTTCCCAATCTAAAACTCTACCACGTTTATTTGAGTATGCGCTTCCTAAGATAGAGTTATTCACAAAATCAACATTTTTGATTATAGAACCATACATTCCATTAAAATCAACATTTTCTATTATATTTCCTTGAACCAATGAATCTTCAATATTATTTAATTCTATGCCCATGTATCTAGTGTCATTTATATTGTTATTTTCTATAGTAAAGTTTTGGCCTCTATAATGAGGATTTGATACAAAATCTGTATTTATTTCTACATCAATTCCAGAATACTTCGAATTAGTTATTGTGTTATTAGATATAACAAAATTCTTTGAAGGTATTATAACTAATATCCCTCTATCTTTTGGCGTATCTATAGTATTTCTATTTATACCAAGCGTATTGGATGCAGATACTTTTATTCCACCCTCATACAATTCATTATCTTCTATAGTACAGTTATTTTGAAGCATTAAGTTTATTGCATTTAATGTTTCATTTGCATTTATAGTATTGTTTGTAATAATTAATCCATTCATAAGCTCCATATTTTCAACTTGAGCTTCTATTTCTTTTGCATTTGATTTAATTTCTCCAGCTGCATCTATTGCAACAGAATTATTTGAACTTTCAAATATATTGTTGTCTATTAACACATTATTTGTATTTATAATATTAATACAAGATGAATCATTCACTGATTTATTATTAAATGTTAAAGATGAAATTGATACATTGTTAGTATTTTCTATATTTATAGAATTTTCATTAGAACTATTTTGAACTAAAATAGTTTCATCTTTGGATTCACCTATAATTTGAACATTATCTGTGTTTATATCTATTGAACCACTTAAATTATATGTTCCATTTGATATAAATATTGTCTTTTTTCCTTCCTGCAAAGCATTATTTATAATCTCATTTAGACTATTTTGTTCATCCAATTGATTTATCACTAAATCATAGTTATTAGATTCTGCTATAACTGGCATTATAAATGCAAATGTAAAAATAAATGCCAATATCATTTTTTTGAAATTATTCATAAAATCCCTCCATATGTCTATTTACTTAATTAAAGTCAAGTATATGAATTATAACATAATAAAGAGATTTTTTTCAATATCATTTTAATTATTTTTAAATTAAATTTTATTTTTATTATTTTAAACATTTTAAATTTAAATAATAAAATTTGACAAAAAAAATAATGTGAATAGAGTAATAAACTCTAATCACATTATAAAAAAATTAAATCATATTATAAATTTTCATTATATATATTGGTTATATTCTTATTGTAATTCTTATACATTTTATTTGTATTCTTCTTCCTTGTCTTTTATAGCTTCATAAACTTCTTCTAATTCTTTTTTGTGAATTTCTAAAATTTTATTTACTTTTGAATTTAAATCTTCACAAAAATCAAATACAAAACTCCACGTAGGATTAAAATCTTCATCATTTTCAAATATATCTACATCTAATTCATTAAACAAGTCCAAGTCATAATAATCATAAATGGCACTAAATTCCCAATCCAAGATTTCTTTATCAACACTAAGAGATAAATATATCTTATCATTCATTTTGTAAAAAGAACTTACAAATTCACCATCTTCATCAATTACATATTCATTTAACTGGGATTTAAACAATCCCTCTTCATCTTTTTCAATCAAAATTATTTTATAATTTTCAAATTCCAAATCAAAAACTCCTTTTTAATCAAATAATTCTTCATATTTATTCATAAGTTTTTCAAATTCTAAATCATCATCAACAATAATCCATTCATCTTTATTATCGATTCTTTCTATTCTATAGATATATGCTTCATCATCATTTTCTAATGTAGTTAAAAAAGCATATTTATTTCCTTCATCTTCCATTGTTCCGATTAATTTTAATTTAATCTCTTGACCTTTATCATTTTTGAATCTTATTATTTTAGTATCTTCCAAAATAAAACTCCTTTCAAATTTTCAAATAATTATAATACCTTAAATTATATATTTAATCAAGATAAAAGTCCACAAAATATAAAAAAATAAATAATTTAATTCATATATTTTAATAATATAAGTATAATATTACATTCATAATTTGATTATACCTAAAACAATTAGATTTATTTATATTTTTATCTCATATTTATACCAAAACTTGAAATATACTAAACCTTACTGATTTGATTTAAGTTTTAATTTGAAGTAAAATTATTATGTTAAAAATTTAATTTTTTAAGGAGTTGTTTGATTTGAATTTTAGAACAGAAAAAGATTCTATTGGCTCAAAAGATATAGATAATTCTAAATACTATGGAATTAATACTTCAAGAGCTTTAGAAAATTTCAATATAAATAGCCAAAAAACAAATATAAATCTTATTAAAAATATTGTACTTATAAAAAAAGCTTGTGCAATTGTAAATAAAAATTTAAATAAATTAGAAGAAATCAAAGCAAATGCGATAATAGAAGCTTGCAATCTTATTTTAAACAACAATTATTTAGATCAATTTAATATATCTTCTTTGCAAGGTGGTGCTGGAACTTCAACTAATATGAATGTTAATGAAGTTATAGCAAATATTGCACTTGAATTGCTTGGTCAAAAAAAAGGAGATTATGAATTTTTACACCCTCTAAATCATGTAAATTTATCACAATCAACAAATGATGTTTACCCTACTGCACTAAAAATAACTTGCATAAATTATATACGTTTATTAAGTTCCAATCTAGCAGATTTACAAGAAGAATTACAAAAGAAAGAAAATGAATATGCAAATATATTAAAACTAGGAAGAACTCAACTTATGGATGGGGTTCCAATGATGGTAGGACAAAGTTTTGGTGCATATGCAAAAGCTATTGCTAGAGATAGATGGAGAATTTATAAAGTTGAAGAAAGACTAAGACAAATTAATATGGGTGCTACTGCTATTGGAACTGGTCTTAATGCCGAAAATAAATATATCTATATGATAACTGACCAACTTCAAAAACTTAGTGGACTTGGCCTTAGCAGAAGTGATTTTCTTATTGATAATACTCAAAATTTAGATGTTTTTGTTGAAGCTAGTGGCTTATTAAAAGCATGTGCTACAAATTTACTCAAAATCTCAAATGATTTAAGACTTTTAAATTCTGGTCCAAAAGGTGGCTTTAATGAAATAATATTAGATGCTGTACAAGCTGGATCATCTATAATGCCTGGCAAAATAAATCCTGTTATATGTGAAATGATAGGACAAATATCAATAAAAGTTATGGCTAATGATCTTAGTATTACAACAGCTTCATCTATGGGACAATTAGAATTAAATGCATTCACCCCACTTATTGCACATTCTATATTAGAATCATTAGAAATTTTAATAGATGGTATAAAAATATTTGAAGATAAATGTATAAAAACATTAAAAGTAAATGAAGAAAAATGTCTTTATAATCTAGAAAATTCAACAGCTTATGCAACAGCCTTAGTAAACCATATAGGATATGACAAAGCTTGTTATATTGCTAAAAAAGCTCTAGAAGAAAATAAAACTATAAAAGATATTGTTATAGAAGAAAATATATTGGATCAAAAAAATTTAGATAATATATTAAATCCTCTTCAAATAACAAAGCCAGGTATCCCAGGAAAATAATCAACAAATATATAGTATAATAAAATATATATTATAAATTAATGGAGGCGTTAAAATGAGTCTTAATTCAACACCAAGATCATCTCGTACACATATCGCTTTGTTTGGTAAAACAAATGCAGGTAAATCGAGTTTTATAAATGCTATTACAAACCAAAATCTAGCTATAGTTTCAGATGTAAAAGGGACAACAACAGACCCTGTTTATAAATCAATAGAAATCCTTCCTATAGGGCCTTGTGTTCTTATAGATACTGCTGGACTTGATGATGAGTCAACATTAGGTAATTTAAGAAAAGAAAAAACATTAGAAGTTCTTAATAAATCCGACATCGCATTAGTTTTAATAGATTCAAATATAGGAATTAGTGATTATGATTATTTTATAATTGATCAAATAAAATCAAAAAAAATACCTTATGTTGTGATTTTTAATAAAAGCGATTTAAAAGATTTAAATGAAGATTATATAAAAAAATTAGAAAAAGATTTAGGTACAAAAATATATAAAACATCTGCTATAAAAAGCATAGGTATAAATTCTATAAAAAAACAAATATCTAATTTACTACCTTGTGATGAAGATAAATTTAAAATAGTTGGAGATTTAGTTAATCCATCTGATTTTGTTGTTCTTGTAACACCTATTGATAAAGCTGCTCCTAAAGGACGACTTATATTACCTCAACAACAAGTTATTCGTGATATATTAGAAAGTGATGCAATATCAATAGTTACAAAAGAATATGAATTAAGAGAAACTATAAACAATTTAGGGAAAAAACCTAAATTAGTAATAACTGATTCTCAAGCATTTTTAAAGGTTGATGCTGATACACCAAAAGATATATTAATGACATCATTCTCTATTTTATTTGCAAGATTTAAAGGAGATTTAGTTGAACTTATAAATGGTGCTAAAAAAATAAAAGATTTAAAAGATAAAGATAAAGTTCTAATCTGTGAGGGTTGTACACATCATAGACAATCTGATGATATTGGAACAGTAAAAATTCCTAGATGGATACGACAAATAACAGGTAAAGAAATTATATTTGAACATTCTAGTGGTGGAGGTTTTCCAGACAATTTAAAAGACTATTCCTTAATTGTTCATTGTGGTGCATGTATGCTAAATCAAAAATCAATGCTTTATAGAATTGAACAAGCTAAAGAAAATAACATTCCAATTGTTAATTATGGAATATTAATAGCTTATGTACATGGAATATTAGATAGAGCTTTAGAACCATTTCCTTTAGCTAAATTAATTTGGGAAGAAGAATAATTTTATATCAAATTTTTTGAATTTAATATAAAATTACAAATCTAAATTCTTTATAAAAATAAGAAAAAGAGGCTATTAAAATGCCTCTTTTTCTTTTATCAAAGTAATTTATATTTAGGGGAGTATCTGCTTATTGTGCTTTTAATTCATCTAATTTTTCTTGTAATTTATCATTATGTTCTTTTAAATTTTCTAATTTTTCTTCTAACATTTCTCTTATTTTAGCTTCATCTTCATTTTCTAATGCTTCTTTAAATTCATCTCTTTTTTCTTTTCTATCTTCTTTATTTGAATCTCTCTTGTCTTTTCTTTCATCTCTTTTTTCTTCTCTATCTTCTTTATTCATTTTAGAATCTTTATCGCCTTTAAATTCATCCATTTTTTCTTTCATAAGTTCTTTAGCTTCTTCTTTTGTTATTTCTTCATCTTCAACTTTTTTTCGTATTTCTTCTACAAATGATTTTATTTCTTCTTTTTTGGCTTCAAATTCTTCTTTTTTACCTTCAAATTTATCATTATGAAGCTCTTTTAATTCCTCTATTAAACCATCTTTTTCTTCTATTTCAGCTTTAAAATCATCTAATAAATCACTTGCATATTTTTCAACTGTTTCATAGAATTTATTCAGATTTTCTTCTCTTTTTTCTTTTGATTCTTCAAATTTTTGCATTCTTTCTTCTTTTTTCTCAAATCTACTATCTTTTCTTTCTTCAAACTTTTCGATTCTATGTTCTTTACCTCTAAAAAAATTCGTATCCTCATTTTGTACTTCATTAGCAAAAGTAGGTACACTCATAACACATGCCATCATTAAAGACATTGATAATATTCTTTTTATTTTTTTATTTAACATTTAAAAAACTCCTTTTTAAATTTATTTAGATTATTTAATCTATACATAAATAATAAAACATAAATTAATGAAAACTATATTTAAAATGTGTAATTTCTGTGTAAAAACAATCAACCATTGTACCCATACAATTTTTAGTTTTATTTAAATTGTATTGTTTTTATTTTTAAATTATGACATAATGCTCTTAGGTTTTATAAATATATTACATATGGGGGTTAACAAATGAACGAAAGGTTTGAAGTAAATAAAAATTTAGCACAAATGCTTAAAGGTGGCGTTATAATGGACGTTACTAATGTTGAAGAAGCTCTTATAGCACAAGAAGCTGGAGCTTGTGCAGTAATGGCATTGGAAAAAGTTCCTGCTGATATAAGAAAAGAAGGTAAAGTTGCTAGAATGTCTGATCCTTCAATGATAAAAAAAATTCAAGAAGCTGTAACGATACCTGTAATGGCAAAGGTTAGAATTGGACATTTTGTTGAAGCTCAAATATTAGAAGCTCTAGATATAGATTTTATAGATGAAAGTGAAGTTTTGACACCAGCAGACGATAGATATCATATTGATAAAAAAGCATTTAATTCACCATTTGTTTGTGGAGCTAAAAACTTAGGCGAAGCAGTAAGAAGAATAAATGAAGGTGCTAGTATGATAAGAACTAAAGGAGAACCTGGAACTGGGGATATAATAGAAGCTGTTAAACATATGAGAATGATGAATGAACAAATGAAAAAGGTTATAAATTCTTCAAAAGAAGAACTTATGTCAATCTCTAAAGAACTAAGTGCTCCTTCTCATATACTAGAATATATTAAGGAAAATAAATCATTACCAGTTGTAAATTTTGCAGCAGGTGGTATTGCAACACCAGCAGATGCAGCACTTATGATGCAACTTGGTTGTGATGGTGTCTTTGTTGGAAGTGGAATATTCAAATCAAAAAATCCAGCAAAAAGAGCAAAAGCAATTGTAAAAGCTGTTACTAATTATAATAATCCAAGCATGTTAGCTTCATTATCAGAAGACCTAGGAGAAGCAATGTCAGGAGTTAGTGTTTCTAGTATCGAAAAAGATATGCTTATGGCAAACAGAGGTTATTAATATGAAAATAGGTATATTAGCCTTACAAGGTGGCTATATAGAACATAAAAATATTTTAGATAATTTAAATGTAGATTCTTTTTATATAAGAAATAAATATGATTTGAATCAAAATATAGATGGTCTTATACTTCCTGGTGGTGAAAGTACAGCTATTGGTAAGCTCTTAGATGAACTTGAATTAAAAGAACCTATAAAAAAACTTATCGATAATAATTTACCAGTCTATGGAACTTGTGCTGGAATGATCTTATTATCCAAGAATATCGAAAATGATAATAGAAGACATTTCTCTAAAATGGATATAAAAGTTAAACGAAATGCTTATGGTCGACAATCAGGAAGCTTCATTACATCTTCTAAATTCAATGGAATCAGTAATGATGTTGATATGGTGTTTATAAGAGCTCCTTATATTGTTGATTATAGTGATGATGTAGAAATATTATCTATAGTTAATGATAATATAGTGGCTGCAAAACAAAAAAATATGCTTGTAACCTCATTTCATCCTGAATTAAATAATGAACTAAAAGTTCATAAATACTTTATTGATAATATAGTAAGAAAAAATATAGAGTAAAAATAAAATATTAAATTCATAAAAAATATTACAAAAAACTTATCTCAACTAAGAAATACTTATGTAAAATAAAACTCACAAAAATGAACTCCATCATAGAGGAGTTCATTTTTTATTAATATATCAATTTCTTTAAAATCTAAATTTAATTAGCAATATTTAAATATTCCCTATATAATTCTTCATGAATCTTTCTTATTTTCATTATCTTTTCATATTTATAATCAGATATTTTAGGATCTCCATAAACTTGCCAACCTCTAGTTTTAGTAAGTTTTAAACTTTTATGCCCCATAAAACCCATAACATCTTTGATTGGATAACCTAAAAAAATACCTATTTCATGAGGAATTTCTTCTTTGAATTTTTCTAAAAGTACAGCTAAATAATTATCTAAATTATACGAATTTGGATATCCATATAAAGTCAAAAAATTTACAACTCTTTTTTCATTTAAAGTTGTATCTAACGCCTTTTTATTATATATAAACATTTTTTTACAATCTATACAATATGGAAATTCTGCTATTTCTATATTTTCATCATCTTTAAAAAATTCTTTTAAAAAACTTATTTTCTCATCTCTATTTTTGTCAAACGGAGGAAAAGAAACAATCTCAGCTGGCTTAACTCCAACAACAATTGGTGATAATAAATTAAATAACCAATTCATAAAATTATCGTTCTTATACGAAGAATTACATATTTTTTTATTTATATAACATTTTAATATATTCATACAAACACCTACCAATGGATAATTATTATCATTTATTAAAGTTTATCATACTTTTTTCTTTTTGTAAATGAAATTGATTTTAATTATCAACAATTAATCAAAAAAGAAACTATATTATTAAGTAATTAATCACAATAATATATTATAGATTTTCTAATATATCACAAATTTTTTCACTTAATTTAATAGCTTCTTTTTTCATTGTATTTTGTTCAAATAATATTTATATATTTTGTAAAAATTCAGGAACCAAATCTCTACTTACTAAATCTTTTAATTCTTCTCTTCTTTTTATTAAATAATCTTTAGAATCTTTTAGCATTACAACTGCTGGTCTTAATAATTTATTATAATTGCTAGACATTGATTCATTGTATGCTCCTGTAGAAAATACTGTTAATATATCTCCCTTTTCTATTTTTGGTAGTTTTGCATCTTTTATTATTACATCTCCACTTTCACAACATTTCCCACAAATTGTTACTTTTTCTATTGATTCTTCATCAGCTTTATTTGAAATCATACAAGTGTAACTAGCATTATATAAAGCAGGTCTTATATTATCAGTAATACCTCCATCAACAGATGCATATTTTCTTATTCCTTTTATATCTTTTATATTTCCAATTTCGTATAAAGTTATACCTGCTTTTGATATTATCCACCTTCCTGGTTCAATCATAATTTTAGGTCTTTTAATATTTATCTTCTTTGCTAATTCTTCACAAAGCTCCATAATTTCATCTGTAAAATGCGTAAAATCCATTTCTGTATCATCATCTGAATAAAATACTCCAAAACCACCACCAACATTTAATTCTTCTATGGTATACTTAGTTTCATCTTTTAAATCCTCTATAATTGAAAAAGCTACCCTTAAAGCCTTAAGATGGCTTTCATTTGAAAATAATTGTGATCCGGTATGAAAATGTAGTCCTTTTAAATTGATATATTCACTATCTATAGCAATTTTACATGCTTGTATTATAGATTCCAATGGTATTCCAAACTTTGAATCTTTTTGCCCAGTACTTATATAATCATGAGTTTTTCCTCGAACATCTGGTGTTATTCTAAACATAATATTAGTAGTCTTTTTTAGTTTATTTGTTAAATAAATTATATCTTCTAATTCATCCATACTATCAACTATTATTCTAGATATATTATTATCTATCGCCATTTTCAATTCATCTATGGATTTATTATTACCATGAAAAATAATATCATCTGCATTCATATTTGCATTTAATGCAGTGTATAATTCACCTTTAGATACAACATCTAAACCTATACCTTCTTTTTTTATTATTTTACAAATAGCAGTATTTAAAAATGCTTTAGATGCATATAAGACTTTCACATTATCATATTTATTCAAAAAATTTTCTTTTAAATCTCTTATTTTATCTGTTAGTATACCTTCATCTATTATGTATAATGGTGTATTATATTTCTTTGCTAATTCAACTGTATTTATTCCACCAAAGTAAAGTGTATTATTTCTTATATCTAAATTCATATTAATCACCCTCAAAATATTATTATGCATTTTTTATTTGCAATTTAAATGCCAAACTTTTAATATGTTTAATATGTTTTTTATAAAAAATATAAGAATTCAATTTTCAAGACAGCGTTATTACTATATCTTAATCATTCTTAATTAAAAAATATTTAAATAAAATAAAAAATTATTCAACTTTAACTTCATTTAATAATTCTTTTTTCATTAATACTTTCCAAAAAAAATAAAAAACAAAGATTTTATTCCTTATTTACGGAATTTAATTTCTGTTTTTTAATAAATATATTTATAAATACTAAGATTAATTTGTATATAATATTCTTCCAATTTCCAAATTTTCATCTATTTTATACTATTCAATCTAATTCATCTTATAATAAAATATACAACTAAACTTTTTCCGTTTTTTCAAACTTTATTTTTATAATTCCTTTTTTTCGGATTTTATTTTTATTTCATACTTCTTTAATTTTTCATAAAAGCTCGTTTTTTTGATATTTAATAATTCCATGGCTTTTTTTGAATCATAATTACATTCTTTTAATACTTTTTTCATTAATCTTTTTTCTAATCTTTTAGTATTTTCTTTTAAATCAAAACTAAAAAAATCCTCTTTTACATCTTCTTGTGTATCTAATATAAAATCTTTTTTAAATAATATATTATTTTCAGTGTAGTTTATTGCTCTTTCTAATATATTTTCTAACTCTCTTACATTTCCGTATAACTTTAAGCTCGATAAATATCTTAGACCTTCTTTTGAAATTATTTTTTCTTTTATGTCTAAATTTTTACATAATTTCGGAAATAATTCATTAGCTATTATAGCTATATCTCCTTTTCTTTTTCTAAGTGGTGGAATTTCTATATTTATTATATTTATTCTATAGTATAAATCTGATCTGAAATTTTTATTTTTAATTTCTATTTCTAAATCCTTATTTGTTGCACATATTATTCTAACATTTAATTTCATCTTTTTATTTCCACCTATTTTGTAAAAAGACTTTGATTGCAATACCTCTAAAAGCTTACTTTGCATATTTAATGATAATTCTCCTATTTCATCCAAAAAAATTGTTCCACCATTTGCCAGTTCAAAAAAACCTATTTTCCCAGTATTCAAGGCACCAGTAAAAGCCCCTTTTTCATAACCAAAAAATTCACTTTCCATCAAATTTTCTGGAATAGAAGGACAATTTACATGTATAAATGGAGAATCCTTCTTTTGCCATTGCTTGTGTATTAATTTTGCTAAGGAAGTTTTTCCAACACCACTTTCACCTGTTAATATTATGGTAGAATTTGATTTTGATGCTTTTAAAGCCATCATTTTTATTTTCTTTATTTCCTCACTATCACCTATAAATTCATCTATAAAGCTTATTTTTTGTGCTTCAATCTTTAAACTCTTTATTTTATTTATCAAAATTTCTCTTTCTTCTATTAAATCTTGTAAAAATCTTATATCTTTTATTTTTAATATAGCTTGATTATCTTTTAATTTATATAAACTACACATAACAGGTTTTTTATTTATTTGCAATATTTTATCCTCATAAGAAATATTCTCACCCTTACCAACTCTTATTAAATCTCTAATTGCATCTTCCTTATCATGAAATAATAATATATCCTTGCCTATTATATTTTTTTCATCTAATAATTGCTTCTTATCGCTAAACTCTTTTAAATCCAATATATCTTTTATTGACTCTCTTCTTGCTGTATAACCTTCACTTTGATAGAATTTTAATTTTTTATCTTTATTTAAAATAACCATATGACCTATATTACTAAAAAAATTCATTTTATAAGTTTCATTATCTACCTTAATATCAATATATTTATCATCTTCATTTATAATTACTTCTATAACCAAATCTTCATATAGCTCTTTTAAAATCAAATTATTATGTTCTTTACCATAGATAAATTTTGGTGATTTATTTGACTTGTATGCACCAATATAGATAAAGCTATCACCATAATCAAGTTTTTTATCTATATTTAGCTTTTTTAAATCCAAATCTAATAAACCACCATCATCAATTTGGTAGCCATTATTGGCTATTATTAAAATATCACCTTCTTCTAACTTTCCCTTATCATGATATTTTTTATATATTTTTTTGAGTCCAAATATTTCTTTTGCCTTGTCATTATATATATTTATATTTCTTTTTTCATCTATAATTATATAACCTTCATCTGTTATATTCATAAAATCCATTATATTCATAAAATCATCCTTTTTAATAATTTAAACTGCCTTATATTTATTAATTATACCGTTTTATATAAAAAAAATTAATCCAATTTAACTATATATTTCAGTTAAATTTATTTATATGATTATATCTATATATAATTTTTGCTTTGTGATAAAATTATTAAAACAAATATATTCAATTACTAAAGGGGGCATACACATTGGAAAAAATAATAATTTTCTTTGGTCTAGGCATTATAATCGGACTTTTTCAACTAATACCAAAACAGTATATGAAATTTAATTCAAAATTACAAACCATATCTCTAATAATATTAATTTTTGGTATGGGAACATCAATTGGTGGTGATGAAAAAATTTTAAAAAGCCTAAATGAAGTAGGACTTAAAGCTTTTGCTTTTGCAATACTATCCATAATATTTAGTATTATTATACTTTTTATTTTTAGCAAATTATTCAAACTTGAAAATTCAAATATAAAAGAAGAAAGGGACGCTTAATATGACATATTTAATTATAATCGCTTTAACACTGGGAATGTTTTTTGGTCATTTTATGAATGATTTCACTTTAAATCTATTTAGTAGTATAAGTATGTATGGATTATTTTTGTTAGTTTTTTGCGCGGGAATAGATATTGGTTATTCTAAAGAAGTTTTTAAAGATCTAAAATCTATGGGATTTAAAATATTATTAGTGCCTTTTTCAACAGTTTTAGGAAGTTTTATATCTGGAATCGTATGTTTTTTAATATTAGATATTGCACTAAATGAAGCACTCGCAATTTCTTCTGGTTATGGATGGTATTCACTATCTGCTGTTTTGATTACAAATATGGGTAGTCCAAAAGCAGGTGCTATTTCTTTTTTATCTAATATAATGAGAGAAGTATTTGCAATCATATTAATTCCTATTCTTGCTAAATATCTAAATCATATAACTGCAATTGCACCAGCTGGAGCTACATCTATGGATTCTACTTTACCTGTTATATCTAAGTCTACAGATAAAAAAACTTCTGTTATCGCATTTATAAATGGTGCCTTACTTTCCGCTTTAGTTCCAATCATAGTACCATTTTTTTATAATATATTTAAATAGAAACACTCTATTTTCAAGTAAAAAATTAGCTATAAAAAATTTTTATAAATTTAAAATTATAAAAATTTTTATAGCTAATTTTTTTTAATTTTTTAATATCTTGATGTTTTTTATAATTCTATTATATAGTCTTTTAATGCTATCAAACCTAATTTATATGAATTAAATCCAAACCCAGATATTTGACCTATACAAGCACCTGCTGTGATTGAATTTTTTCTAAATTCTTCTCTTGAATGAATATTAGAAAGATGCACTTCCACAAATGGCTTATTTACACTTTTTATAGCATCATAAAGAGCTATACTATAATGTGTTAGAGCACCTGGATTGATTATAAACCCATCAAATTTACTATACTCTTCTTGGATTTTATCAATTAAATATCCCTCATGATTTGATTGATATATTTCTATTTCAAGGTCAAAATTCTTTGCAGATTTTTTTAAAAATATTTTTAATTCTTCATAATCTCTTTTTCCATAAATTCCAATTTCTCTTTTTCCTAAAAAATTCAAATTCGGCCCATTTAGTATTAAAATTTTCATAAAATTACTCCTTTATAATATCTATTATTTTATAAATTTCTATCAATGTTCTTTTCTTATTTTTATTATTTATATTATATTTGGCTGTATTTATATATAGTTCTTTTCTTTTTTCATATATATCAAATAGTATTTCTTTATTATCTTTAAGCAAAGGTCTATTATTTATATCTATATCTTTATAAATATCTTTTATATCTCTATTTATAAAGAATACATGAGTATGTTCTTTCAAAATATTTATATTTTCCTGATCTAAAATTATTCCTCCACCACTTGAAATAACTATATTATCTTTTTTGATTATATCTTTTAATACTTTTTTTTCAATCTCTCTAAAATATTTTTTTGATTTTTCTTTAAATATCTCATTTATCTTTTTACCTTCTTTTATTTCTATACACTCATCTATATCTAAAAATTCCATATTATATTTCTTTGCTATTAATTTTCCTAAGGTTGTTTTTCCACAACCCATCATTCCAATTAAGCTTATTTTCAAAAAACCACACCCTTTTTAATAATTTACTATCCATTATATATTCTCATAATTATAATTTATTTTTTTTAAATTTTCAATAAATATAAATTTTTATAAAAAAAATAGGTATATCTCATCAATAAACTTATTTCTAATATACTGTGTTATAAATTTTTAAGAAAACACAATAATTAGTAGTCCTTTATATTAGTGAAATATACCTATTTTTTTATTCTATTTTAATTTATTTCTCCACTTTTACTATATATTCTCTAGTTTGAATAGCTTCTTTATCTTTTTCAAAACTTCTTTTTAATTCTAATTTTAATTTTACATTTCCTTCTTTCATACCTTTAATTTTATACAGTTTATCCATGCCTTCACCACAAATAAGAGGCTTTTTTTCGTCTAAATTTTCATCTTTTACAAATTCTGAAGTATATGAAATTATATCTTTTTCGCCTTCTATAGTTATTTCCCATAGATATCCAGTAGATGGATTTTCGTATAATTTAAATTCCATTTCTTCATTTAGCTTCAATATATTTATCATATCATTATTCTTTATTACTTTATCCACTTGCAATGTTTTTGATTTATTTATGTTGTAATTTTTATAATCCTCTTTATTTTTCTCTAAAGCTCCTACAAATGTTGTAATTAATATTAAAACAATCAAACTTACTATTATATTTTTTTTCATAATAATTCTCCTTTTTAAGTATTTATTATTTAGACCAATAAACACTTAAAAAAGTTTCGTAAAAATAAAATAGTTTGAGAATATTTTATTTATTTTTCTTTTTTTAGTTTTAAATGTATATTTATAGTGTATATAAAACTTAGGAGTGTTATATATTTACCCTTCTTCAGAAGGAATTGCCCTCGTTATTTATTTTTATAACCCTTTTTATAGTATATTATTAATCCAATCCTCTCATTTAAATATATTGGAAATACTGATTTTCTAGTCATTAAACTCCTTCTGAAGAATATTTTTTATAAAATAAAAAGGTTAGAAAAATTATTTTTCTAACCTTTTATTTATACATTTATTAATTTATTACATCATTGGCATTCCGCCACCCATTCCTGGTGCTCCTGGCATACCTTCTTTTTCATCCTTTATTTCTACAACAGCAGCTTCTGTTGTTAAGAACACAGATGCAACTGATGCTGCATTTTGTAATGCTGATCTTGTAACTTTAGTTGGATCTAGTATTCCAGCTTCAACCATATTTACAAATTCTGCGTTTAAAGCATCAAAACCCTCTTCTGGATTTTTAGCAGCTTTAACCTTTTCTACTATTACAGCTCCTTCAAGACCTGCATTTTCAGCAATTTGTTTAAGTGGTGAAACAAGTGCTTTTGCTAATATCTTAGCTCCTGTCTTTTCTTCACCTTCTAATTTAGCTATTTCTTCTTCAACAGCAGGTATAACACTAACTAATGCTGTTCCCCCTCCAGCTACTATTCCTTCCTCAACAGCAGCTCTTGTAGCATTTAAAGCATCTTCTATTCTTAATTTTCTTTCTTTTAATTCAGTTTCTGTTGCTGCTCCAACTTCAATAACTGCAACTCCACCAGCTAATTTAGCTAATCTTTCTTGTAGTTTTTCTCTATCAAATTCTGAAGAAGTTTCTTCTATTTGTCTTTTAATCATACCGATTCTATCTTTTATAATAGATTCATGACCAGCTCCATTTACTATTACAGTATTTTCTTTATCTACTTTAATAGTAGCAGCTCTACCAAGCATATCTATAGTAGCTTCTTTAATATCAAGCCCTAATTCTTCTGTTATAACTTGTCCACCTGTTAATATAGCAATATCTTCAAGCATCGCTTTTCTTCTATCTCCAAATCCAGGAGCTTTAACAGCAACAACATCAAATGTTCCTCTTAATTTATTTATAACTAAAGTAGTTAAAGCTTCACCTTCTATATCTTCAGCAATTATTAAAAGCTTCTTTCCTTGTTCAACAATTTGTTCTAATATAGGAAGTAAATCTTGAATATTTGATATTTTTTTATCTGTTATTAATATATATGGATTTTCTAATGTAGCTTCCATTTTTTCTAAATCAGAAGCCATGTATGGTGATAAGTAACCTCTATCAAACTGCATCCCTTCAACTACTTCTAAATTAGTTTCCATAGTCTTAGATTCTTCTACAGTTATAACTCCTTCTTTACCCACTTTATCCATAGCCTCAGCTATAAGTTTACCTATTTCTTCATCTCCAGCAGATATAGCTGCAACTTGAGATATTTCTTCTTTATTTTCAATTATTCTTGATATTTCACCAATTCTTAAAACAGCTTTTTTAACAGCTTTTTCTATTCCTTTTCTAAGAATTATAGGATTTGCTCCAGCAGCAACATTCTTAAGACCTTCTTTTATTATTGCTTGTGCCAAAACAGTAGCAGTTGTTGTACCATCTCCAGCAATATCATTAGTCTTAGTAGCAACTTCCTTAACTAATTGAGCTCCCATGTTTTCATAAGGATCTTCTAATTCTATTTCTTTTGCTATTGTAACTCCATCATTAGTAATAAGAGGAGAACCAAATTTTTTATCTAATATAACATTTCTACCTTTTGGTCCTATTGTAACTTTAACTGTATTCGCTAATTTATCAACACCAGCTTCTAATGATTTTCTCGCTTCTTCTGCAAATCTAATCTCTTTAGCCACTTTAATACCTCCCAAAAATATCTATATAAATTGTTTTTTTTAATTTATTCTTCAATTATCGCTAAAATATCACTTTGTCTTAATATTATATACTCTTGTCCTTCTATTTTTATTTCAGAACCTGCAAATTTAGAAAATATAACCTTATCATTTTCCTTAACTTCCATCTTAACTTGATTTCCTTCAACTATTCCACCAGGCCCTACTTCTTTAACTACAGCCATTTGTGGTTGTTCTTTCGCACTACCTGGAAGAACTATTCCGCTTTTTGTTTTTTCTTCTGCTTCAATCTTTTGAATTACAACTCTATCAGCAAGTGGTTTAATCTTCATATACATATTCCTCCTAAAAAGTTTTTATATTTAGCAATTAATTATTTTTTTATTTATTAGCACTCACCTCACAGGAGTGCTAACCACAAATATATATTATATAATTTTTCTGATTTTTTCAAGTACTTTTTGATTATTTTTTTATTTTAAAAGCAATTTTTTTTAAAAAACGTTTTATTTGTAATTTTGCTTTTTAAATAATAAGGTTGTATAATTTTTGGTGTTGGTGAAATATCCAACACTTATTTTTTTACAAAAAAAAATAGACATTTAGCACAAGATCCTTGTATAATGTAATCGCCTAAAACCACATTAAGGAGTGAACTAAATGTCTAATAATA
>JAOARY010000022.1 GCA_025210335.1 Peptostreptococcaceae bacterium
AATTCAATAGCATATCTATCAGGAGTTGCTATTTCAAATAAAGATGATGATGTTAATGATTTACTAAAAAATGCATTTATCGCATTAGAAGCTCTATTAAAATTTAAGAAAAGTAAATATTTAATTTATAATGATGATATTTTTAATATGGTAAAAAGAGATAAAGAAATAAGAAATGAAATTAAAAATGCTTTTTTAGATAATGAATTTTATGTATATTATCAAATTCAAAAAAGTAGTGATGATTTAAATATAACTGGAGTAGAAGCTCTTATAAGGTGGAAAAATAAAAAATTAGGAATTATTTCTCCGTCAAGTTTTATCCCAATAATAGAAGATACTCATTATATTAAAGAAGTTGGTGAATTTGTACTAAGAAGATGTATAAGAGATTTTAGTAGTATCAAATCACATATAGGGGAGAATTTTAGAATATCGATAAATCTTTCAAGTTTTGAATTTATGGATAGTGTGTTGATAAAAAATATGGTGAGTGAAATTAAAAAAAGCAATTTAAAAACAAGCAATTTTTGTTTTGAAATTACAGAAAGTAATTTAGTTGATAATATAGATTATACAAATGAACTTATAAAAAAATTACACAAAGATAATATTATTGTTGCCATTGACGATTTTGGAACTGGTTTTTCTTCCTTATCATATCTTAAGAATTTGTCAGCAGATAAATTAAAAATTGATAGAATGTTTATTAAAGATTATCCAACAATTGATGATGGGAGTATACTCAGAGGTATAATTAATATGACAAAGGAACTCGATATAAAATTAATTTGTGAAGGAGTAGAAACAAAAGAACAGCTTGATTTTATAAATTCTTTGGGATGTGAAGAATACCAAGGATATTATGGTTCAAAACCTATGAAATTTGAAAATATAAAAGCGATATTGAAAGACTATAATAAATAAAAAATCAAAATTAGGTGATAAAATGCAAAAGAATTTATTAGGAGTAGAGTATCTAAATAGAATAAAAACTTATGAATTTTTTGATGATAAAAAAAAATTAAATGAAAAAGATAAGATTAATCAAATAATAGAGAATAAAAATAAAGCAGATAAAGAAAAAAATAAATATATAATTTATTGGATGCAACAATCTTGTAGGACTAAATACAATCATACATTAGAATTTGCAATAAAAAGGGCAAATATTAATAATTTGCCCTTAATTGTGTATTTTGGTTTAACAAAAGATTATAAGGAAGCGAATGAAAGACATTATACATTTTTACTAGAAGGACTTAAAGATGTTCAAGACGAACTTTATAAAAGGAATATAAAATTCATAATGGTTTTAGATAATCCAAAAGATGGACTTATAAAATTCTTGGATGATGCTAAAGAACTTATTATGGATAGGGGATATCTTAAGATTCAAAGGCTATGGAGGGAACAGGTATTAAATTACGCAAATAAGATAAAGCTAAATTCTTATATTGTGGAGTCTGATGTAATAGTACCAATTGAAGAAGTAAGTTCAAAGGAAGAATACGGTGCTAGAACTATAAGAAAAAAAATACATGATAAATTGGATTTGTACCTAAAGCCATTAAAGGAAGAAAAAATTAATATAAATATAGATAAAAAATTAGAAGAACTGATATCAAAAAAGCATAAGAATATAGTTAAAATAGATTCCATAGATGAACTTCTTAAAGACTTTGATATAGATAAGACTGTTAAGAAAAGTAAATATTATAAAGGTGGACAAAAACAAGCGCTAAGAGTATTTAAAGATTTTTTGGAAAATAAATTAACGGATTATGATAAAAGAAATCATCCAGAACTAGATTATTGTTCTAATCTTAGTATGTATCTTCATTTTGGTCAAATATCTGTATTATATATTGTATTAAAGGCTATGGATTATTATAAAAATAATTATATAAAGCAAGATTCCTATGATAGTTTTTTAGAAGAGATAATTGTAAGACGGGACTTGGCTATTAATTTTGTTTATTATAATAATTATTATGATGATTTTAGAAGTATTACTTATAATTGGGCTTATGAAACTATGGATAAACATAAAACTGATTACAGAGAATATGAATACTCCCTTGATGATATAGAAAATTATAAGACTCATGATAAATATTTTAATGCAGCGATGAAAGAAATGGTGATAACAGGTAAGATGCATACTTATATGAGAATGTATTGGTGTAAAAAAATACTTGAGTGGGTAAGTCCGTATAAGAAAGCCTATGATATTAGCATATACTTAAATAATAAGTATTTTATAGATGGTAGGGATGCAAATAGTTATACTGGGGTTGCTTGGTGCTTTGGTAAACATGATAGAGCATTTAAAGAAAGGGAAGTATTTGGTAAATTAAGATATATGAATGATAAGGGTTTAAAAAGAAAGTTTGACATGGATTTGTATTTAAAAAAAATAGATAAATTAAATTAAAATAATAAATATTTAAATAAAATGATAAGATAAAAACATTTATTAGGAGGGAACAAAATGAGAGAGTTTGAAAAACCAAAGATACTAATAAGTAGATGTATAGAGCATAAAGCATGTAGATATGATGGTTCAAAAATAAAGAGTGATTTTGTGAAAAAATTAAAAAAACATGTTGATTTTATAACTGTATGCCCTGAAATGCAAATTGGACTTCCTGTTCCAAGAGAATCATTAAGACTTGTTGAACATAAAGATAGTATCAAATTTGTTTTTTCAAAATCAGGAGAAGATAAAACAAAAGATATGCTTGATTTTTCTAATGAATTTCTTAACAAGACTAAAGAAAAAGAGAATCTTCATGGAATTATATTAAAGGGAAGATCGCCTTCTTGTGGAATTAAGGATGTTAAGGTTTATAAAACACATGGAAAAGCAATGGCTCTACCAAAGAAAGAAAGAGGCTTATTTGGAAAGGCTGCTATTGATATTTTTGAAAATACACCAATAGAAGATGAAGGTAGACTTACAAATTACAATATAAGAGAGCATTTTTTAACTAGAATATATGCTTTGGCTGATTTTTCAAAGATTAAAAAGAAAAAAACATTTAAATCCTTGGTTAAATTTCATTCGGATAACAAATATTTATTAATGTCATATAGTCAAACTAATCTAAAAACACTTGGAAAATTGGTTGCAAATCATGAGAAGAAAAAAATAAAAGAAGTATTGGATGAATACGAGATATATTTAAATAAAGCTCTAAAAACAAGAGCTAATTCAGCTAGAAATATGAATATGTTATTACACCTAATGGGCTATTTTTCAAAGGAATTAAATAAGGATGAAAAAGCATTTTTCCTAGATACATTACAAGATTATAGAAACAAAAAAGCGCCACTTAGTGTGCCATTAAATATTATTTATTCATGGGTAAAAAGATTTGATGAACCTTATCTGAAGACACAAACAATATTTAACCCTTATCCAAAAGAGCTTTTGGATATTATGGATTCAGGAAAAACTGTTTAAATTTAATCAGGAATTTCTGTTTGAAGCTTTTTTAATGTATATGTTAATAATGTAAATAAAGATAAAGCCAAAATTATAGTTGTTATGGCTTTATTTTTATAGGGAATATTAAATATTATTAAAAATTAGATTTATTAATAAAAAATAGAAAATTTTATGATATTATAAACAAAAAGAATGATAATTTATTAGGGAGAAACGTAAGTTTAAAAGGGGTGGAGATTATGACTAAATTAAGAATTAATAAAAAACAATTTTTTTCAGGAATTTTCTTTGGTTGTGTTATCTATGTGATTGTAAATTACTTGCTTAAATAATTAATGCTAATAAAAAAAGGCTTTGGATTAAGAAGTATCAATAAAATATCTTAATCCAAAGTCTTTTTATTTAGATATTATAAAATACTAAATTTATTATGCTTGAGACATTGCTGGAAATCTAAAATTAGTTGTAAGATTATTTAATGGTCTAATTAAAAGTGTTGAATCCTCGGTTTTTAATTTTTCTATATTTAAGATATTCAAGTCCAAATTTGGTGTGAACATAAATTCAATCTTATTTATATTTTTGCCAGACAAAGAATTAATTACATCCATCAAATCAAATTTTTTCTTTGAAAGAACATCAATAAGTTTTAATTTATCATCAATAATATTGTAATAAACAATAACATCAAGATCTTTTATATAATAAATATTATCTCTAAATAAGAACAATGAATAAAACATTATAAGATGATGATTATTTTTTACTGAAAAAACATCACTTTTAAATACATTATTTTTCGCAAAATCAATAATCAAATCTCTATCCTTATTATTATCCATATCTAATTTCTTTAGTTTTATATCATTATTTAATTTAAAATCCATAGAAAAAGATTTTTCATATATTGGTTTGAAGCCACAATTTAGATACAAGCTAAGAGCAGAATCATTTGCGAACATATAAAGAAAATCATATTCATCTTCAAAATCCTCAATAACTTTATTTAATAATTTATAAGCAAGTCCTTTATTTCGCTGTTCTTCTAAGGTCATAACGGTACCTATTTGAATTGCCCTTTTTTGATTTCCATCAATTAATAAATCCATTTTATTTATAGATACATTGGATATAATATCTTGCCCCTGCTTAAAAGAATAATTTATATAATTCTCATTCCAAAAGCCAGCGTTATACCACGATTCAAAATCAATACCAAAGATATCTAAAGATAAAGCATTAAAGCTTTGCCTTAAATTTTTATCATCTCTATAATTTTTTATAAATTCCATAGTAAACCCCCATAAAAATAAAAAATATTTTAATATTTAAATATCACATTATTAAAATAATAACATAATAGATAGTATTTTAGATTTCATTATTATTACAATTATATTTCTTTTTTTTAAAACAATTGAAAAAATTAAAAAAAAGCATTAAGTTATAAGTGGAGGCTGTTAAATTAATAAATTATATTTTAAATTTTTAGATGAATATAATTTATTAAAATATTTTTTAGCGGTGAATTAAGCCTTTGGAACAATAGAATAAATAATAGTATTTGTAACACACTAAATAATAAAAGGATGTGATTATTATGATGCAGATAAATCAAAAAAAAGGACTAAAAACGATCTGATATAAGGGAAGACTATATATTCTCTTATATTAAAAAAAGGAGAATATGATGATAAAAACTATAAAGAGCAAAAAATCGTGGATTGAGACTGATGTTATTGATAAGTTGAGTAATTTATCAAAATTAGAAGGTGTAAAAAAAATTGTTGCACTACCTGATATTCATCAAGGTAAAATGCCTGTTGGAGTAGCTTATTTAACAAAGGATAAAATTTATCCGTCTTTTGTAGGTAATGATATTGGTTGTGGAATGAGTTTGTATAATACTTTTATAGATAAGAAAAAATTTAAATTAAAAAAAGTAATAAAAAAACTTTCTAAAATAGAGAATTTAAGAAATTTGGAAACTAAAATAGATGATGAAATTAAATCATTAAAGCATTTAAATAAATTTGGAACGATAGGTTCAGGCAATCATTTTGCTGAATTTTTGGAGATTAAGGAAATAGTATCAAATGAATTGTCTAATAAGTATAAAATAGATAAAAACTCTATGTATTTTCTAGTTCACAGTGGTTCTAGGGATTATTTAAATAATTATATAGATGGATTAAAATATAAAAAACTATATTATGAAGGATTTGATTTTTCTAGTGATTTGTATGAAGAATATATGTCTTATCATAATAATGCTATTTTATATGCTAAATTAAATAGAGAAGAGATAAGAAGAAAATTATTTGATATTTTGAATTTTGACAAATATCAAAAGTTAATAGATATAAATCATAATTTTATAGAAAGATTAAATATTGATTCTAATAATTATTTTATTCATAGAAAAGGAGCTAATTCTTCTGATGACAGACTTCTTATAATCGCTGGGTCAAGAGGTTCTTCTTCTTATATAGTAAGAGCCAAAAAAGATATTAATTTGGATTTTAATAGATCAATAGCTCATGGAGCGGGAAGACGATGGTCAAGAACTTCTTGTAAAGATAGATTAGAAAATATATATAGGAGAAAGGATTTAAGAGAGCTTAATTTCAATGAAAATCTTATATGTAGGGATAAAAATCTTTATTATGAAGAAGCTAAAGAGGCATATAAAAGTATCAAAGTTGTTATAGATGATATGGTTGCATTTGATATGATTGAAGTTATTGCTATTTTAAAGCCTGTATTAACTTTTAAAAATTAATATTAAAATAATAGTGGCGTATGAGGTGAACAATATGGATAATATCTTTGGTAGTTGGAAAGATACTTATATGATTAAGGATCATATTACTAATAAAAATATAGAAGTTGGTGAATATAGTTATTATTCAGGATTTTATCATGGTAGACATTTTGAAGAACATTGTGTTAGATATTTAGACGAAAACAGAGATGATGTAGATAAGTTAAAGATAGGAAAATTTTGTTCTATCGCTTCAGGTGTTGCATTTATGATGGCTGGAAATCAAGGTCATAGACATGATTGGATAAGTGCATATCCGTTTTTTTATAGCGAGTTTGAAGGTTCGATAGATGGACATAAATGCAAGGGTGATACAGTAGTTGGTAATGATGTGTGGATTGGAACTGACGCAATTATAATGGCTGGTGTAAAAATAGGTGATGGAGCAGTAATTGCAGCTAGAGCTGTTGTAACTAAAGATGTTAAGCCCTACTCGATAGTAGCGGGTAATCCTGCTAGAAAGATAAAAAAAAGATTTGATGATGATAAAATAAATATGCTACTTGATATGAAGTGGTGGGATTGGGATATAAATATTATAAAAAAGAGTGCAAAGTATTTTTGCTCTGATGATATAGATTCTTTATATGAACGATTTAAAGAAAATAAATTATAAGAAAATAAATTATAATCAAAAAGGACTGTTGTTATGAGAAAAGGAAAATCTATAAACACTTATAGTGGAGTTGAGTTTTGGCCATTAGATCCTAAAAAAGAAGAAATTAAGATTAGAGATATTGCTCATGCTTTATCTTTGATGTGTAGAGCAAATGGTCATTTTAAATATTTTTATAGTGTAGCGCAACATAGTTTATATTGTTATTATGAAGCTAAAAATAGGAATTTATCTAAAAAAGTGCAATTAGCTTGTTTATTACATGATGCTTCAGAAGCTTATTTATCAGATATAACAAGACCTGTTAAGGCTATGCTAGATAAATATTTAGAAGCAGAAGAAGTATTACAAAATTTCATATATAAACATTATGGTGTAGTTGATTTAACTAAGGAAGAAGAAGCTTTTGTTAAAGAAATTGATGATGCTATGTTAAATTATGAAATGACAAATCTTTTAGGAGTTCCTAAATTAAATGATTTAAAATTAGTTAAGGATTATGATTTATCATTTAGAAATATGAAGGAAGTTGAAGATGAGTTTGTTGATATAATAAATTCATATGGCATAGAAGAATAAGGAAATTTAAATAGATTTAAATAAATAGCTATTACATGAGATTATTAATAATATATTAGCAAATTAAATGTATAATATATTATTCTATATAATCTTATGTGATAGCTTTTTTTATTAAAAGAATTTTTAAATAAGAATGAGGGTAAAAAAAGAAAAGGCAATAATGATTTTATTATAATAATTTTGCAAAAAAATAATAAAATAAAGTTATATGTATTTTAGTATTAGTAAAAATAAGTTTGACAATTTTAAAACAAATATAATATAATTAAATTAATAAATATTTGGAAGGAAGAACAAAATGATAAGCGATATTGGAAAAAAAATTAAAGAATTAAGAACTTCAAATGAGATGACTTTAAAAGATTTGAGTCTTAAGACAAATCTTTCGATAAGTTTTTTATCTCAATTAGAAAGAGGTCTTACAACTATTGCAATAGATACATTAGAAACTATTGCGAAAGTATTTGATAAGGAAATATCTTATTTTTTTACAAAAGAAAATAAAGATATTAAAGATAAAGTGATAAAAAGATCCTATGAAAGAGATGACTATAATATAATAAATAAAAATTTTATAAATTACAATTTAAGTAATGAGCTTAAAGGGAAAGATATATTACCGAGGTTGATTGAAATAACACCGATGGAAACTAGTGAACATGTAAAAAGTTATGAACATGAGGGTGAAGAATTCATATATATATTAGAAGGCAGATTAACATTATTGTTAGATTTAGAAGAACATATACTAAATCCGGGAGATAGTGCTCATTACAAATCAAAACAGCCTCATAATTGGGCGAATTATACAAATAAAACTGTTAAATTTATAGCTATATCAGTGCCTAATAAAATAGATAAATAAAAAAATTTTGTGTGAAAATTTAAGTATTACTTAAATTTAAAATAAAAAATTATATATAAGAAAAAAGGTGGTCTTATATGAAAGGAAAAATAATAAATATACAACATTATTCCTTACATGATGGTCCTGGAATTAGAACTACTGTGTTTTTTAAGGGATGTCCATTAAAATGTCTATGGTGCCATAATCCTGAAAGTATAAATTATAAGGATGATTTGATGTATCAAAGGAACAATTGCACTCTTTGTAAACGTTGTCTTAATGTATGTGAAAATGATGCACTTAAATTACAAGGTGAACAAATAATAATAGATAAATCAAAATGCAAATCTTGTTTTTCTTGTGTAGAAAATTGTTATTTTGAAGCGCTTTATAAAAAGGGGCAGGATTATACTGAGGATGAGATATTAAAAGAGATATTAAAAGATGAAGTATTTTATGAGCAATCAAGTGGGGGCGTTACTTTTTCTGGTGGAGAAGCACTTATGCAAGATGAATTTTTGTTAGAGGTATTAAAAAAATGCAAAGAAAAAAATATAAATACGGCAATAGATACTTGTGGATTTGTTGATTTTTCTAAACTACAAAAAACTTTAAATTATTGTGATATTTATCTTTTTGATATCAAACATATGGATAGTAAAATCCATAAAGAAATAACAAATGTACCAAATGAACTTATATTAGAGAATCTAAAAAAATTATCATCATTAAAAGCAAATATAAATATAAGACTTCCTCTTATAAAAGATATAAATGATGATGATAAAAACATCAGTAAATTAATAGAATTTTTAAAGACTATTAATTTTAATAAAATAAATATTTTGCCTTATCATAAGATGGGTCAAGATAAATATGAAAAACTAAATATGAATGCAAGAAATTTTGAAGCACCAGATATGAATAGATTAAATTTAATAAAGTCTAAATTAGAAATTTTTAATAAAGAAGTTAAAATAGGAGGCTAATATGAATAAAAGGATTCAAAAATTAAGAGAAGAAACATTATCCTATATACCAAGGATTTCAATGGAAAGAGCTTATATCGTGGACAAAACATATAAGGAATATGAAGGTAAAGTTTCTAAGCCTGTTTTAAGAGCTTTGGTACTTAAAAATTTAATGAGTGAAAAAAAATTAGTAATAAATGATGATGAACTTATAGTTGGAGAAAGAGGAGAAGCACCAGGTATGACACCAACTTATCCAGAACTTTGTTGTCATACAGTTGATGATCTAAAGACTATGGATCAAAGAAAAAAGGTGTTTTTTAAAGTTAATAAAGAAGATATGAAGTTCCAAGAAGATGTTATAATCCCATATTGGGAAGAAAGGTCAATTAGATCAAAGATAATTAAAAATGTAGATCAAGCTTGGAATGATTGTTATGAAGCTGGTATATTTACAGAATTTATGGAACAAAGAGGGCCTGGACACACAGTTTTGGACGAAAAAATTTATCATAAAGGGTTTAAGGATTTTAAAAAAGATATTGAAAGAGAAATAGAGAATTTAGATTTTTTAAATGATTTGAATGCTTTGGAAAAAAGAGAAGAATTAAAGGCAATGAGTATTGCTTGTGATGCTATTATGATTCTTGGAGAAAGATATTCTAAATTAGCATTAGACATGGCACAAGCAGAAGATGATTTAAAAAGAAAAGAAGAGTTACTTAAAATAAGTGAAATATGTTCTAAAGTACCTAAAAATAAACCAGAAACTTTTTATGAAGCAATTCAAATGTATTGGTTTGTACATTTATGTGTAATAAGTGAGATAAATCCTTGGGATGCATTTTCTCCAGGAAGATTAGACCAGCATTTATATCCTTACTACAAGAAGGAACTAGAAGAAAATAAAATGACTAAAGAAGAAGCGAAGGAACTTTTAATGTCATTTTGGGTTAAATTTAATAATCAACCAGCACCACCAAAGGTTGGAGTTACATTAAAAGAAAGTGGAACTTATACTGATTTTGCAAATATTAATATAGGTGGTCTAAAAAAAGATGGTAGTGATGGAGTTAATGATGTTAGTTTCTTATTATTAGATGTAATTGAGAAGATGAGATTATTACAACCAAGCACTAATGTTCAAATAAGTGCAAAATCTCCAGACAAATTTATAAAAAGAGCATTAAAAATCATCAAAACTGGATTTGGACAACCATCTATGTTTAACACAGATGCTATTATAAAAGAAATGTTATATGCAGGAAAAACTTTAGAAGATGCTAGATGTGGTGGAAATAGTGGTTGTGTTGAAACTGGAGCATTTGGTAAAGAAGCGTATATATTAACTGGTTATTTTAATTTACCTAAGATTTTAGAAATAACTTTAAATCAAGGGTTTGACCCTGTTAGCAAAAAACAATTGGGATTAAAAACAAAAGACCCATTAAAATTAAATTCTTATGAAGAATTATTTGATGAGTTTAAAAAACAATTAAAACATTTTATAGATATAAAGGTAAAAGGAAATCTAGTAATAGAAAAAATATATCATGATGAGATGCCAGTACCATTTTTATCAATCATAATTGATGATTGTATCAAAAAAGGTAAGAACTATAATGCTGGAGGGGCAAGATATAATACATCTTACATTCAAGGTGTTGGTATATCTAATATAACAGATGCATTATCTGCTATTAAATACAATGTTTTTGATAATAAGAATTTTAGTTTTAAAGAGCTTTTAGATGCAATGAATGATAATTTTGAAAGTCATGACAGAATAATGCATTTGGTTAAGAGAAAAACACCAAAGTATGGGAATGATGATGACTATGCAGATGCTATTATGAAAGATGTATTTAATTCATACTATGAAGAAGTTACAGGTAGAAAAAATATAAAAGGTGGGGTGCATAGAATTAATATGTTACCAACTACTTGTCATGTATATTTTGGTTCAGCTATAAAAGCAATGCCTGATGGCAGACTTTCTTATACTCCTTTAGCAGATGGGATATCACCAGCAAAGGGAGCTGATATAAATGGACCAACTGCTGTTATTAAATCAGCATCAAAGATGGATCATTTAAAAACTGGTGGAACATTACTAAATCAAAAGTTCACACCAAGTGTTGTACAAGGTGAAGAAGGAACAAACAGCATGTTAAACTTAGTAAGAGCATATTTTAAACTTGATGGGCATCATATACAATTTAATGTAGTAGATAAAGAAACACTTTTGGATGCTCAAAAAAATCCTAGTGAATATGAAAATTTAATAGTTAGAGTTGCTGGATTTAGTGATTATTTTAATAATTTAGATAAAAATTTACAAGATGAAATAATATTAAGAACAGAGCAAAATATATAATTTATAATAAATTAAAAGATAAAATAATTATAAGTATCAAAATAAGTGGTTGATAGTTTAGCAATTAAAAAATATATAATAAATAATATAAAACTAGAAAGTGAGTGATTGATTTGAAAAACTTAGGAATTATCGGTTGTGGAAATATGGCTCAGGCAATGATAGGTGGAATTTGTAAAGCTAAGATATTTAATAGTGAAAATATAATAGTAAGTGATTTAAATGAATCTAATTTAAATAAGGTAAAAGATATTCATAATATACAAATTTCAAAGGATAACAAGGAAGTTGCTTCAAAGTCAGATTATATTATATTAGCAATAAAGCCAAAGTTTTATGAAGCTGTAATTAAAGAAATTAAAGATGTTGTAAAAAAAGATGTAATAATAATAACAATTGCAGCAGGAATAAAAATAAAGTCAACTAAGAAGATGTTTGATAAGGATATAAAAGTTGTTAGAACTATGCCTAATACACCAGCTTTAGTAGGCGAAGGCATGACTTCTATTTGTGAAAGTAAAGATATTTCTAAAGATGAATTACAGTCCGTTGTAAATATATTTGAAAGTTTTGGAAAAACTGAAATTATAGATGAAAGTTTAATTGATGCAGCTACTTCTGTTCATGGTTCATCACCAGCATATGCTTATATGTTTATAGAAGCTTTGGCTGACGGTGGAGTACTTGAAGGTCTTCCAAGAGATAAAGCTTATAAGATGGCGGCACAAGCTCTTTTAGGTTCAGCTAAAATGATATTAGAAACAAATGAGCATCCAGGAAAATTAAAGGATAATGTTTGTTCTCCAGGTGGAACAACAATAGAAGCTGTGAAGGTATTAGAAGATCATAAGTTTAGAGCAGGGATAATAGAGGCAGTAAGACAATGTACTAAAAAAGCAAGAAAATAGTTTATAAATAATATAAATTGAATATATAGTAAATAATACTTTGAAATGTTAAAATATAGTTGTATATAGGTTATAATATATACAACTATATTTTTATTATTCTGTGGTGGTGCTTTTGTAATATATTGTATGAAAAAAAATACTATTGGGAGTGATTAAAATGAAAAAAATCAATTTAATAATTGCAATAGTTGTAATTTTATTGTATGGATATATGTATATTAGTGATTATATGGAGTATATAAAATCTAATAGTGAAAGACCTATTATATTAGAAAAAAACCAATGATATTATGTTTATTTTAAACATAATATCGTTGGTTTTTTGTTGAGTTAAAGTTTTTTTTATTTGTATTTTATTTTTTAAGTTTTTTTATGTTTCTATTTAAAACCATATCATACAATGTTGGAATAACTACTAATGTTAATATAGTTCCAACACACAGACCACCAATAAGTGCGATTGCCATTGGTCTAAACATTTCTCCACCTG
>JAOARY010000023.1 GCA_025210335.1 Peptostreptococcaceae bacterium
GATCGTGCAGAGAGCTATCGAGGAAATAGGAATACCTACTATAATAGTAGCTGCCCTTCCTCCTGTTGTAAGACAAAATGGATCTCCTAGAGCTGTTGCTCCACTAGTACCAATGGGTGCTAATGCAGGGGAACCAAATAATGTAGAAATGCAAACTGCTATATTAAAAGAAACTTTAGAAAAATTAATTGAAATACCAAGTGCTGGTAAAATAATTGCTCTACCATATGAATATATAGCTGTAGTTTAAGATATTATCCCCCTTTGTTGAATGACAAAGGGGGTAAAAATCTATAAAAAAGTTTCAAAAGGAGATTTTCATGGTTGAAAAAATTTTAAAGAGACTTGTAATAAAGAGTTATCATATAAACTCAGTTAAATTTTCAGAAAAAAGCCAGATATGTAATTCTACGCTTATGATTGATAAACAAATAACTAACAATCTTTTGGATGATGAGCGTATAAAAGATATCAAAATCAATATAATAAAGCCAAAAGAACATGATATATATGTAAATACAATAATGGATATAATACCAATATCAACAAAAGTATTAGGAAGACTTGGAGAAGGCATAACACATACATTAACAGGTGCATATGTAATGCTTACTGGAGCTAAAGAAGATGGATTTCAGATGGCTGAATTTGGTTCGTCAGAGGGAATTTTATCTAAGCAGCTTCATTTAAATAGAGCAGGAACTCCATCTTCAAATGATTATATAATACATTTTGATGTTGTATTGGAAAATGATTACCCGTTTGATAGAAAGCTTCCTTTAGCTGCTCATTTTGCATGTGATAAATTTATTCAGTCAATAAGAAATATCTTAAAAGATATGGATGGTAAAGATTTTCATGAAAGTCATGAGTTTTTGGAAAAAGCAAAACCTAATAAGAAAAAAGTTGTCATATTAAAACAAATTGCAGGTCAAGGTGCTATGTATGATAATATGGTTTTTCCAAAGGAACCCTCATCAACAGTAAAAGGAAAGTCTATAATAGATTTGATGAATATGCCTACCTTTGTATCTCCTAATGAGTACAGAGATGGTGCAATAAGAGCTATGACTTAAATAAATTAAAGGATGTGATTATATTGGGTATAGGACCATCTACAAAAGAAACAACTCTTCATCATTTTAAAGATCCTTTATTAGATGTTGTATCCAATGATAATGATATAGATTTGCTGGGTATAATAGTTGTAGGGACACCACAAGACAATGAAGAAAAGAATTTTGTAGGGCAACGCAGTGCGGCTTTGATTGAAGGTATGAGAGCTGATGGTGTGATATTTTCCTTAGATGGTTGGGGAAATTCTCATGTGGATTTTGCTAACACGATGGAGGAAATAGGTAAGAGGGATATACCTGTTGTAGGCATGAGTTTTGTAGGAACTCAAGCTAAATTTGTTGTCAAAAATAGATATATGGATACAATTGTCGATTTTAACAAATCAAAAGAAGGTATAGAAACTCAAGTTGTAGGAGAAAATAATCCTAATGAAATTGATGCTAAAAAAGCATTAGCATTTTTGAAATTAAAAATGAGAAAAAAGGATGGTGCTAAATAATGAAATTTTCAACAAGTATACACGCAGTAGATTCTCATACTATGGGAGAGCCTACTAGAATAATAACTGGTGGAATACCTAATATTCCTGGAAAGACAATGGCTGAGAAGAAAGCTTATCTTGAAAACAATCTAGATTACATAAGAACTGCTGTAATGCTAGAACCTAGAGGTCATAATGATATGTTTGGTTCGATTATAACAGCTCCTGTTAATGATGAAGCTGATTTTGGTATAATCTTCATGGATGGTGGAGGATACCTTAATATGTGTGGTCATGGATCAATAGGTGCTATAACAGTTGCGATAGAAACTGGGATGGTAACTATGGTTGAACCAATAACTAAAGTTGTTATGGATACACCAGCAGGTATAGTTACAGCACAAGCAAAAGTTGAAAATCAAAAAGTTAAAGAAGTTTCAATAGTTAATGTTCCTGCATTCCACTACAAAGAAGATGTTAAATTAAATGTGGAAGGTATTGGCGAAATATCATTTGATATATCATTTGGTGGAAGTTTCTTTGCTATTATAAATGCAAAAGAATTAGGAATGAAAGTAGAACCTAAGAATGCTCAAAAACTAACTGAAATAGCATTACAAATAAGAGATCAAATAAATGCTGAAGTTGAAATAAAACATCCTACATTAGATCATATAAAAACAGTTGACTTAGTTGAAATTTATGATGAGCCAACTCACAAAGATGCTACTTACAAAAATGTTGTAGTATTTGGACAAGGACAAGTTGACAGATCGCCTTGTGGAACAGGTACAAGTGCTAAGATGGCTACATTATATTCTAAAGGTGAATTAAAAGAAAATGAACTTTTTGTATATGAAAGTATATTAGGAACTTTATTTAAAGGAAGAGTTTTAGGAACTGGTAAATTACAAGATTATACAACAGTAACTCCAGAGATAACTGCATCAGCTTATATAACTGGGTTTAATCATTTTGTTATAGATGAAGAAGATCCACTTAAGCATGGTTTTATATTAAAATAAATTAAAAAATAAATTTAATCTTGATTTTTTGTCGAAAAAATGATAAATTAAATTTATAACAAAGAAATAAAATCTATTATCAAATGATATTGAAAAAAACATTAAAAATAGAAAAACATAAACATAAATAAAAATATAAAAGATTAATATTAAATACGTTTTTTACAAATTGGAAATATTTTGAGGACTGTTTAAAATGATTATTCATTTTAGATATATTTATTCATCTATAAGATGAAATTTGAGGAGGAATGGGACTTATGAATTTTAGTGTTGCACAGATTCTTTTAGGAATTTTAGGATTATTTGCCGTTGTTTTTGGAATTTATTTTGTTGTTGATTTTATGAAGCACAAAGATCAATTAGAAGATCACAACTCTTGGGGTAAGGTACTTTTTATTGGTTTTATAACTGATTTCTTTGATACTTTAGGAATAGGAAGTTTTGCTCCAACTACTGCTTTAGCAAGAGGTATGAAGCAAGTTAAAGATCAATTTTTACCAGGTACATTAAATGTATCTCATACTATACCAGTAGTATTAGAAGCATTTATATTTATCGCTGTTGTAGAAGTTGAACCAATAACGCTAGGAGCTATGTTAGCTGCTGCTACTATTGGTGCTTATGTTGGTGCTGGATTTGTTTCTAGCTTACCAGAAAAGAAAGTTCAACTTGCTATGGCTATAGCATTATTTATAACAGCAGGACTTATGTTAATGGGTCAATTAAACTTAATGCCTGGTGGTGGAGATGCAATAGGTCTTACAGGAACAAAGCTTATAATAGCTATAGTTGCAAACTTTATACTTGGAGCTTTAATGACTGCTGGTATTGGACTTTACGCACCTTGTATGGCTTTAGTTTATTTACTAGGAATGTCTCCAAAAGTTGCTTTCCCAATAATGATGGGTTCTTGTGCATTTTTAATGCCAGCTGCTTCTGTTAAATTTGTTAAAGAAGGGGCATATGATAGAAGAGCTTCTATGGGTATCACAATAGGTGGTTGTATAGGTGTTTATGTTGCAGTTACTTTTGTAACAAATATGCCAATAGCAATGCTTACAAAACTAGTTATAGCAGTTATATTCTATACTTCTTACACTATGTTTAAAGCTGCGAGCAAGAATCAAGAACAAGCTGCATAAATTTATTAAAAAATCTAAGCCAATTGATTATCAATTGGCTTTTTTATTTATCTTTATTTAATTATAAAAAAAATAAAGGAGTAAAAACTCCTTTTTAATGAGACTTATGAATTTTGGTTTTTATTTTTGTTATTTTCTTTTAAATAAGTACATAAATAATATAAGTAAAAACCAAAATAAAATATAAAATAATTAATAATATTAAATACTATTTAATTTTAACACAATTTATTTAATTTTTTAAGGGGAAAATAAATAATATTTAATTTATTTAAATTAAATTTATTTTTCACTATTTAATTTTGTTATTTTAATAAAAAAATTCTATTATCCTATAGAAAAATTAATATAATTATGATAACATGGAAAAATACAAAAAATATATTTGATTTAAATTATATTTTAAAAAGATTATTTAGGTAAGAAGGTGAGTTTGGTGATGAATATATCTTTTATAGAAGATTCATGTGAATCTTTAAATAATATTAGTGGAAGTATCTGTCCAAATAAGTATGAAGATAATATAAAAAATTTTATGGAACTTATAAAACCAGAAATTGGAGAAAAGATATTATTAATAGGTGATATATCTTCATATGGCAAGTATCTTAAAAAAAGAGGTGCTGATGTAACTATTTTGGAAGAAACTAAAGATTATTCAAAATCGGCGATAGTTAAGAATGTTAATTGTAATATAGTTGATGGTTCTTTAGAATTTATGCCTTTTAAAGATGATTATTTTAGCAAAGCTATATTTTTAAATCATTTTAATAGTTTTCAAGATGAAAATAGAGTGTTTAAAGAGATAAATAGAGTACTTATGAATAAAGGTAAGATAATAATTGAAGAAAGCAATCCAAATAAATTACAAACCAAGTGCAAGATAATAACTAATAAGATATTAGGATATACATGTAAATTCTATAAACCACAAGAGTTGTTAAATTTCTTTTCATCAAATGGATTTATTGGAAGGTTTGAAGAAGTAAATAATGATAAATTTATATATATCGGTAGTAAAGTTAGTTAATTACTTTAGGTTAAACTATTATAGTTTTAATCTAAAGTTTTTTTTTATTTAATTATTATTTATTTTGTATGTTAAACTAAAATAAATAATAATTTAAGGATGTGATATTTTGAATATTGATTTTAAAATATTTTTCGTTACCATATTTTTTGTAATGCTTTTTACTCTACAATACACATTAAATAAAATATATGTTGTATTAACAGAAATTAGAGATTATCTAAAGAATAATAAATTAAGAGGTTAAAAATGTTTGATTTAATAAGTATTAAAGAAGATATACAAAATATTGCTGAAGCCATAGCATTAGCGTTAAAAGTAGATGTGACTATTGTTGATTATAATTTAATAAGAATAGCAGGAACTGGGATATATAATGAATCTTTATTAAAAAATGTTGATAAATCATCTGCTTTTGGATATTCATTAAAAGAAAAGAAAAGTTTTATAATAGAAAATCCAAAGATTGATTCTATATGCCAAAATTGTGGTTCAAAAGCCTTTTGTAAGGAGTTTGCTGAAGTTTGTAGCCCAATATATTATGATGAAGAAATTTTAGGCGTAATAGGCCTTGTAGCACTTTGTGCTAAACAAAAGCAAGAACTTATATCAAATAAAAAAGAGCTTATGGTATTTCTAAAAAAGATGGGTGAATTAATATCATCAAAGATAAAAGCATTAAAACAAGCAGATGAACTAGAAAGAGAAAAAAATAAATTAGAAATACTTTTAAATACAATTGATAAGGCCGTTATATCGACTAATAAAGATGGTATGATAGAAAAATTTAATGATAAATTTATAAAGATGTTTAAAATAAGTGATAAAAATAATTTAGATAACAAATATATATATGAAATTTTGAGTTTTTTAGAAAAAGAAAATATATATAATAAAGAAATCGAAAGAAAGTACTTTTACAATAAAAATAAAGGTTATTTAAATGGAATATATACTAAAAGACCATTGGTATTTAATAATATCTTATATGGGTTTGTATTTGATTTTATTGATAGTTCATCAGCAATAAAAGATTTCAATGAAATAACTCTTACAGATCAAAATATAAAGTTTGAAGATATTATAGGGACTAGTGATAGTTTGAATCAAATAAAAAATAGAGCTTTAATAGCTTCAAAGTCTAATTCAACACTTCTTATAAATGGAGAAAGTGGAACGGGAAAAGAATTATTTGCAAGAGCTATTCATAATGCTTCAAATAGAAAAAATGAGGCATTTATAACTGTCAATTGTGGAGCTATACCAGATAATTTACTTGAAAGTGAATTATTTGGATATGAAGAAGGAGCTTTTACTGGGGCTAAAAAAGCAGGTAAGCTTGGAAAATTTGAAATTGCGAATAATGGAACAATATTTTTAGATGAAATTGGAGATATGAATTTACATCTTCAAGTAAAACTTTTAAGAGTTATACAAGAAAGAGAAATCGAAAAAATTGGTTCTAATCAAAAGATTAAAATTGATGTGAGGATAATTTGTGCGACAAATAAAAATCTAGAAGAAATGGTTTTAAAAAATGAATTTAGGGAAGATTTATATTATAGATTAAATGTAATACCTCTTTTAATTCCATCCCTTAGAGAAAGAAAAGATGATATTATTTTGCTCATTGATTATTTTATAAAAAAGCATGGTGAATTTATAAATAAAGATATTATTGGGTTTGATGATGAATCTAAAATATTTTTAAAAAATTATTCTTGGCCAGGAAATGTACGGGAATTAGAAAATACAGTTGAGTATTGTCTTAATATGACTAATGATTCAATAATAAAATTAAAGGATCTTCCAAGTAGATTATTAAATAAAAAAATATCAAAAATCGAAGAAAAAGATTCAAAAATACAACCTATAAAAGAATTAGAAAAGCAAGAGATTATAAAGGCCTTAAAGCAATTTAAGGGAGTTAAAAATAATAAAGAAATTATATGCAAAGAATTACAAATTTCAAGAGCCAGTTTATATAGAAAAATAAAAGAGTATGAAATAGATATAGTCGATATTTAAGAATATTTAGATTATATTTTCTATTGATTGTTAAAATATATTGACAAGTAATATATTTTTAAATTAAAATATTAAGCATACTATAAAACAGACTAAAGATAATGAAATCCTCGTATTTTAATTGAGGATTTTATTATTTATTAAAATAATATTTTGGAGGATTAATATGGACATTGAAAAGAAAGTTTGGGAAGTGCTTTGTTCGAAAGAAGATATTCAAAAAAGAAATATAGAACTTGGAGAACAAATATCAAAAGATTATAAGGATAAGAATTTATATGTAGTATCTCTTTTAAGAGGTAGTTTTGTATTTGCTGCTGATTTAGTAAGAGAGGTTTCTGTTCCTTTAAAAATAGATTTTATGACTACTTCTAGTTATGGTCATGGTGAAGAATCAACAGGAAATGTAAAAGTTGTTGCAGATATAAAAGAAGATCTAACTGGATATGATGTACTTGTTGTTGATGATATTACAGATTCTGGAATAACTATGAAATTTGTTATGGAGCATTTGGCTAAGAAGAATGCTAATTCAGTAAAATCATGTGTACTTTTAGACAAACCAAGCAGAAGAAAAGTAGATATAGTGGCAGATTACATTGGATTTACAATAGAAGATAAATTTGTTGTTGGTTATGGTCTGAATTTTGGGGATTATTATAGAAATTACCCATATGTATTTTGTGTAACAGATGAAGATAGAAAATAAATTATTATTGATACCAAAATAAATATAAAAAGGCTGCTGCATAAAATATGTAGCAGCCTTTTTAATTATCCTCTTAAATCATCTAGTATTTCAGTTTTTTCAATAGTTTTTTGATCTTTCATTTTAATAAGTTTAGCAGGAGAACCAGCAACCACTTGATTTTCTTCAACATCTTCAGTTACAACACTTCCTGCTGCTACTACACAACCCTTTTTTAGTCTAACGCCCTCAAGTATTACACAATTAGCACCGATTAGTACATCATCTTCAACTATAACAGGAGTTTTTGAAGGAGGCTCAAGTACTCCTGCAATTACAGTTCCAGCACCAACATGAACATTATCGCCAACTGTAGCTCTAGCGCCTAAAACAGCATTCATATCTATCATTGTGTTTTTACCAACTTGACTTCCTATATTTATAACAGCCCCCATCATTATAACAGCATTTTCTTTTATAGTGACCATATCTCTTATTATTGCACCAGGTTCTATTCTTGCTTTTATATTTAATTTATCTAACATTGGAATTGCTGAATTTTTTCTATCATTTTCTAAATGATAGTATTCAATTGTAGTTTTATTTTCTTCAAGTAAAGTTTCAACATCTTTATAGTCTCCAATAATCACTGTAAGATTATTATCTCCAAATATCTTAATATTTTTATTGGTATTTTTAATTTCACCTTTTAAATATACTTTAACAGGTGTTTTTTTCTCTACATTTTTAATATATTTAGCTATTTCATACGGGTCGTTTAAAATTTCCATTTACATTCCTCCTAAAATATCTTTCATTGTATAAAAACCATTATTTTTATTTAATAAAAATAATGAGGCCTTTAAAGAACCTTTTGCAAAAATATCTTTTGATAAAGCTGTGTGTTTTATTTCAATTACTTCATCATCACCTGCAAACAAAACATTATGTTCACCAAATATAGAGCCACCTCTTATAGCGTGTATTGCTATTTCATCTTTATTTCTTAAATTATTATTAGAATGCTCTCTATTTGTGATATAACGATTGGTAAGTAGATTTGTTATCTTATTAGCAAGCATAATAGCTGTTCCACTTGGTGAATCTATTTTTTTATTATGATGTTTTTCTATAATTTCAATATCAAAATCATTTAGCATAGTAGAAGCGATATTTAATATTTCAATTAGGGTATTTATTCCAAGTGACATATTATAGCTTTGACATATTGCAATATTATTTGAAGCTTTTTTTATTTTATCAAGTTCTAAATCACTATATCCAGTTGTTGCTATAACTAAAGGGATATTGTTTATTAGAGCGTAATCAAGCATTGCATCTAAAGTCTTAGGATTTGAAAAATCGATTATTACATCTATTTTTTCTTTAATACTATTAAAATCATCATATATTAGATTTGCTTCATCTTTTTTTGACGAATAACCACCTAAATATTTAAAATCATCAGATTCTAATATAACTTTTTTTAAAACTTTTCCCATTTTTCCACGAATTCCATTTATAAAAATATTCATAATGATCAATCCTTATATTAGATTAGTATTTTTTAGTTCTTTTTTTAATATGTCTAAATTTTCTTCATCCATATGATAAAGAGGTTCTCTTAAATCACCAACATCAAATTTCATTAAATTCATAGCTGTTTTTACAGGGATAGGGTTTACTTCTATAAATAAAGAATCTATTAGAGGTTTTAATTCAAGTTGTAAATTTAGTGCCTCTTCTATATTTTTATTTAAGAAATTCATAACCAAATCATGAGTTTCCTTTGGTTTTATATTTGCAACTACAGATATAACACCACTACCGCCAATTGATAATATAGGAATTATAATATCATCATTACCTGAATATATCTTAAAATCTTTACCACAAAGTCTTCTTATTTCAGTAGCATAAGAAATATTACCGCTAGCTTCTTTTATCCCTATAATATTTTCTAATAAAGATAGTTCATAAACTGTTTGAGGTTTTAAATTAACACCAGTTCTTCCAGGTACATTATAAAGTATTATCGGTATATCAACAGCTTTTGATATTTTATAAAAATGATTGTAAAGACCCTTATCATTTGATTTATTATAATAAGGAGTGATTAATAGTAAACCATCAACACCTAGTTTTTGAGCTTCTATACTAAGTTTTATAGATGATTTAGTATTATTTGAACCAGTCCCTGCAATTACAGGGATTTTTTTATCTGCTTTTTTTACACAAAAATCAATAAAATTTATTTTTTCATCAAAACTCATTGTAGAGGATTCACCTGTAGTCCCACAGATGATAAGTGCATCTGTGTTATTTTTTATATGATAATTAATAAGTTCCTCTATCTTATCATAATCAATTTCACCATTTTTAAATGGAGTTATAAGTGCAACACCAGAACCTAAAAACATTAAAAAGCCTCCCTTTGTAAGTGTTTTTTATTAATGATTTTAAACTAAATTGTATTTGATTAGTAATTCAGCTATTTGAACTGTATTTGTAGCAGCACCTTTTCTTATGTTATCAGCAACTACAAACATATTAAGTCCAAAATCTAAACTATAATCTCTTCTTACTCTACCAACATAAACTAAATCAGTCCCCTTTGCATCAGATGCTAGTGGATATAAATTTGATTTTGGATCATCAATAAGTTTTATACCGTCCTTATTATTTAATATATCAAATATTTCTTTTAATTTAAAATCATTAAAAAATTCTACATTTATACTTTCGCTATGACTATATTTAACTGGAACTCTTACTGCTGTTGCAGTTATCTTTAAATTAGGATTGTTTAATATTTTTTTTGTTTCCTCAATCATTTTAATTTCTTCTTTTGTATAGCCATTATCCAAAAATACATCAATATGAGGTAATGCATTATTTGCGATTTGATGAGGATAAAAAGAATTTTTAGCTCCATTTAGACCATCTTCCAAATCTTTAATACCATTAAGACCTGAACCTGATACAGCTTGATACGTAGAATAAACAATTCTTTTTATCTTAAAATGATCATCCAATATTTTAAGTGGTAGTACAGCCTGAATTGTAGAACAATTAGGATTAGCAATAATTCCATTGTGTTTTTTGACGTCTTGTGGATTTACCTCAGGAACGACAAGAGGAACATCATCATCCATTCTAAATGCACTAGAATTATCAACAACTATAACATTATTTTCTTTTGCAATAGGACTGAATTTTTTGCTTATATCTCCACCTGCTGAAAATAATGCAATATCAATATCTTTTTTGAATGAATCTTCATTTAATTCTTCAACTATATAATTTTTACCTAAGAAATGAATTTCTTTTCCAGCTGATTTTTTTGAGGCAAATAAATATAAATTATCTATAGGAAATTGTCTTTCTTCTAAAACTTTTAAAAAAGTTTGACCAACTAGACCAGTAGCACCAACTATTGCTAAATTTATTTTTTTCAAAATATATCCCCCTTTTTACTTCTATCCTTTTATTAATACATAGATATACCATATTGATACCTTTTTTTTATTATTTTATTTTAAAATTCAAAATAAAAGACATATGTCCTTTTGTGAAAAACATAAAATAAAAGTCCCCAAGCTATACTTAAGGACTAAAAATTTATAAATAATAATTTTATAATACTTTTTAGTATTACAAAATATAGATATCCTCAATAATAGCACTCCACATAATGTGACAGTCTTAAAGCTATTAACTTTAAGCCCAGAAAATATTTTTAAAGGTATTAAATATTTTCTTCGGCGATTTTTCCTTTTGGTTTTTATCCTAGATCCTTATCTCAAAAAACCTACTTATAAAAATCGCACCTCTATTATCTTTTATGAAATTTTAACAAGATAAAAGTTGTTTTTATTTGTAGTTTATCTTACACTAATAAAAACAAGGTGTCAATAATAAAAATAAAATTAAACAATAAAAGGTGGTGAAGAAAAATATATAAAAATATTTTTATATATTTTAATTATTTATGAATGAAAATATGGATATTATAAAAAATAAGACTTTTAAATATAAAGAAGATTTATCAAAAATACCTGAAATAGGACTTGAAGTATCAAAGACTTCAAAGTATATTAAAAAGGAGCTTGATGCTTTAGGTATAAAGTACAAATCATTTATAAAAAATGATATAGTTGGAATCATAAAAGGAAAAAATCCAAAAAAAACGATAGCTTTTAGAGCTGATATGGATGCACTGCCTTTTTTAGAGGGTGCAAAACATCTTTGCGGACATGATGGACATATGTCGATTCTTTTAGGTTTTATAAATTATATAAATTTAAATAAAGAAAATTTAAATGATAATATAGTATTTATATTTCAACCTGGAGAAGAAACTCCTGGAGGAGCAAAGCCGATGATTGAAAATGGATTATTCGATGAATTTGATATTGATGAAATTTATGGACTTCATATTTTTCCAGGAATAAAACAAAATTATATAGGTACAAAACCAAATTATTTAATGGCTCAAGTTGGAGAATTTGATATAAAGATTAAAGGTAAATCATCACACGGAGCTATACCTCAAGAAGGTACTGATGCTATTTTAATAGCTGGAAATCTTATAAATTCTTTAAACTCAATAGTATCAAGAAATATTTCTCCTTTGGATGAAGGGGTTATAACGGTTGGAAAAGCGTATGGAGGAGATAGAAGAAATATAATATGTGAAGAGTTTATACTTGAAGGTACTATAAGAGCGTACAAGGAAGATGTTTATGAAAAATTAAAAAAGAGAATAAGAGATATAATAGATGGGTTTAAAATTTCTTTTGATTGTGATATAGAAATTAGATTAAAAGATGATTATCCAGCAGTTAATAACGATTTAGATTTATATATAGAATTTGAAAAAATATTTAAAGATGAGCTTATAAAGATGGAACCACTTATGATTTCAGAAGATTTTTCTTATTATCAAAAAATAAAAAAAGGTTTATTTTTTATGCTAGGATCTAGGAATGAAGAAAAAGGTTATGATAAAGGACTTCATAATAGAGATTTTGATTTTGATAAAGAGGTATTATTAAATGGTATAAATATATATATAAAATTATTAAAAGCTAAGGGAGTGCTTTTTTAAATGATGCGAAATTTTTTTGGGAATTGGATTTATTTGATTTTGCTTATAATTTTTATAGGCGTGAGTTTTTTATTAACAAAAGATAGCTTTATAGTGAATTCACTTGCAATACAATTAGGTGTTGTTTTAATACCAACAATTTTATTTATTCTTTTAATAAAAGATACAAGTATTAAAGAATTTATAAGGTTTAATAAAGTTTCTTATAAAAAGATTATATTATCAATTGGAATAATATTTTTATCATATCCAATAGCTGTATATATAAATGCCATATTTAATATATTTTTATATCTTATTTTTGGTAAAGTAATGACTGTTGATGCTATACCTTTAGTAGATACTGAAGCTAAATATATATTAAATATTTTTTTGATATGTTTATTACCTGGTATTTGTGAAGAGACTTTATTTAGAGGTTTGTTTTTAAGAACATCTCAAATAAAAGGTGTTAAAGAGAGTATTTTATATACTGCATTTTTATTTAGTATATTCCATTTAAATATTTTTATTGCTCCAGGGATATTTTTTTTGGGGATTGTAATGGGATATTTGGTTATATATACAAATTCAATAATACCTTCTATGATTGCTCATTTTTTCAACAATTTTATAGCTATTACAATGCAATTTTTGACACTTAGATATTTATCTAATAATGTAAATTTAGAAAGCAATGCTCCTGTTATTTCAGATCAAGCTGTTTTTGTAACACAGTTTGTAATGGGAATTTTGGGTGGAGTTATAGTGCTTATATGCTATAAAATTTTAAAAAAGGCAATGAAATTATTAAAAGGAAATACATCTTTATTAACGGATGATATAGTATATCAAAAGAGTAGTGTAATAGTTTATTTACCTATTTTTATATCTTTGATATTATATACAGGGATTTCAATATTATTTATGAAATCAATTTAATCAAAAAAACTTATAAAAGGGTTATCCCTTTTATTGTTTTTTTAAAGAAAATGAATAAGGAAGTGGATTTATGTATTTAGACTTTTCATATATATATGATGAACTTATGGATGATGTTGATTATAAATCGTGGGTTATGTATATAGAAGAAATAATTAAAAAGAACAAAGTAGAAGTAAAAAATATTTTGGAATTAGCTTGTGGTACAGGAAATATAACAATACCTCTTTTAAAAAAAGGATATGATATTTTAGGTATAGATATGTCAACTTCAATGCTTAGTGTTGCTAAGAAAAAAGCAAAAGACATGGATTTGGATCTAGTGCTTTTAAATCAAGATATAGTAGAACTTGATTTTGAGGTTTATAATTTAGATTGTGTTCTTTGTTGTTGTGATGGTTTTAATTATATATTAGAAGAAGAAGATCTTTTAAAAATATTTAATGATGTATATTCTAAACTAAAAAAAGATGGAATATTTATATTTGATATAAGTTCATATTACAAATTAAAAAATACTTTAGGAAATAATACATTTTATGAGGAAAGAGAAAAAATAGATTATATATGGGAAAATTATTTTGATGAAGAAGATAATATTTTACAAATGAATTTGAATTTTTTTGTACAAGAAGGTGAACTTTATAAGAAATTTAGTGAAGAACATTTACAAAGAGCATATAAAAAAGATGAAATAATTAATTTGCTTGAAAAATCTAAATTTAGTGACATTAATATTTATTCCGATTTTACTTTTGAATATGCAAAAGATTCACAAAGAGTCTTCTTTGTAGCAAAAAAATAAATATAAATTTTTTTCTTAAATTAAATTTAATAAAAATGTAAAAAACTCTTAAAGATAGTATTTTAAAAGAATGAATAGATTTGAATAGAATTACAAATCTATAGCCTTTTGTAAAAATAATCTAAATCCATTGCTAAACTTTATTTTTGGTGTTATACTAAATATGCAGAGTAAAAGTCTGTAAGAATTTTGTATTTATTTTAGGAGGTATTTGGTAATGGAGAGAGGAACAGTTAAGTGGTTCAACGCACAAAAGGGATTTGGATTTATTTCTAAGGAAGATGGAAGCGATATCTTTGTTCACTATTCAGCAATTTCTATGGACGGATTTAGAACTTTAGAAGAAGGTTCTTCTGTTGAATTTGAAATAGTTGAAGGACAAAAGGGACCTCAAGCTTCTAACGTTGTTGCTATATAATAGCTTTTAATTTTATATCTGTATAAGATTAATATATACGTTTTAGAAAAATTAAAAAGAACCTGACTGTATAAGTTGGGTTCTTTATTTTATTGCAAAAATTTATAAAAAATAAGTACAAATTAAATAAAACAAATTTAGATTAAAAATTAATTTTATTTAATTACAAAAATATAATTTTCTTATGGTATAATATTAAAGAATTCTTTAGAATTTAATATTTTAAAGTGTTTTTATAATTGTATATATATCAATATTAGTAGTTTTTAAGGTTTTTAGGAGGATAAGAATGGATAATTATGTATTAAGAGGTGCAGATAAAGGACTTAATGTTAGAATTTTTGCTGCAAAAACAACAAATATGGTTGAAAAAGCTAGAAAAATTCATAACACAACACCTCTAGCTAGTGCTGCTTTAGGAAGAAGTTTAACAGCTGGTGCTATTATGGGACTTATGTTAAAAGGTGAAAAAGATAAATTAACACTTCAAATAAAAGGCGATGGACCAATAAATTCAATTGTTATAGTTGCTAATTCAAAAGGGATAACAAAAGGGTATGTTTCGAATCCATCAGTAGATTTGCCTTTAAATGAAAAAGGTAAATTAGATGTATCAAAAGCTGTAGGAGAGGGAAAACTAACAGTTATTAAAGATTTGAATCTAAAAGAGCCATATGTAGGAAAAAGTAATTTAGTAAACGGTGAAATAGCAGAGGATTTAACTGCGTATTTTACTTATTCAGAACAACAACCTTCAGCTGTTGCACTTGGAGTTTTGGTAGATAGAGATTACTCAATAATGGCAAGCGGTGGATTTATACTTCAAGTTATGCCAAATGCAGAAGATGAAGTGCTTAGCACTATTGAAAATAATTTAAGAAATGTATCTAATATTTCAAAATTAATATCAATAGGAAAAGAACCAGAAGATATAATAAATATGGTTTTAGATGGACTAGATCCTATTATTTTTGAAAAGAAAGAAATTGATTATAAATGTGATTGTTCAAAAGATAGATTAGAAAAAGCATTAATAGCAATTGGGGAAAAAGATTTAAGAGAAATCTTAGAAGAAGATAAAAAAGCAGAACTTACTTGTCATTTTTGTAATACTAGTTACACTTTTGATGAAAAAGATTTAAAAGATATATTAAAGAGAGTTAAAGCATAAATAAGCATAGGCAACTATGCTTTATTTTTTTAATAAAATATTTAAATATAAAAGCTTAGTCAAATAGTTTTTTAGGAGTTTATATAAAAGGTGGTGTTCTTTTGATTTATAGATTTAAAATAGAGACAAAAGATAGAATCGGCATAACCCTTGATATAGTAAAAAAAATTTATAATCTTAATTTAAGTATAAATTCAATGGATGTTATGAGCGAAAAAATTTATATAAAAATAGATGAAATGGATATTATAAAAATAGAGAATTTAAAGGAAAATTTATTAAATATAAATGGAGTAAAATCTGTTTTTGATGTTAATATACTTCCAAAAGAGAAGGAAGAAAAAAAACTATTAGGAGTTATAGATGCTGTAGATCAGGGGATTATGGCGATTAATAATGATTTGGAAATAGAGGTTTTTAATAGTTGTTGTGAAAAAATATTTAATTATAAAAAAGAAGAACTTCTTGGAAAATCTGTAGATAAATTGCTTCCTCAGGATGCTCCTATAAAAGATTTGATAAATGGTGCAAAAGATTATGATAATAAAGAATTTAAATTAATAAATAAAAGGAATATAAGTCATTATATAAGTTCTGGAAGATCTATAAAAGATGATATTGGAAATATAATTGGGGCAGTTGCATCTGTAAAAGATTTAAATAAAGTAAAAGAGCTTGTAGATATTGTATCTATAAAGGAAGAACATATATTAGATGTGATTGTTGGAAAAAGTCAGCCTATAAAACAAATCAAAGAACTTATAAAAATGGTATCAAAAAGTTCTTCTACAATAATGATAAGAGGAGAAAGTGGAACAGGAAAAGAACTTTTTGCAAAAGCTATACATAATTTAAGCAATAGATCTAAAAATAATTTTATACCTATAAATTGTGCAGCTATTCCTGAAAGTTTGATGGAAAGTGAACTCTTTGGATATGAAAAAGGAAGTTTTACAGGGGCATTAAATGAGGGGAAAAAAGGTTTATTTGAAAAAGCGAATAAAGGAACTTTGTTTTTAGATGAAATAGGGGAATTGTCGTTGATGATGCAGGCAAAACTCTTAAGAGCATTGCAAGAAAATAAAATAAGAAGAATTGGTTCAAGTAAAGAAATTGAACTTGATGTTAGAATTATATGTGCAACGAATAAGAATTTAGAGGCAATGATAGAAAATAAAGAATTTAGAGAAGATTTATATTATAGAATAAATGTAATACCAGTAAATATACCACCATTAAGAGATCGAAAAGAGGATATTATACTTATATGTAAGACTTTTGTTGATAAATTTAATAAAAAATTAAATAAGAATGTAAAATATTTTGATGATGATTTTTTTGAAAATTTATTTACGTATAATTGGCCAGGAAATGTAAGAGAATTGGAAAATATAATAGAAAGAGCAATGAATTTATGCCATTTTGATACATTAAAAAAAGAACATATAATACTAAATTCTAATTTTATAGATGCTAAAAAGATAATAACTAATAAAAATGAATCATTAAAAGAATCTGTTCAGGAGTATGAAAAGAATTTAATAAAAGATAAAATGAAAGAAAAAAAATCTATAAGAAAAATGGCAAAAGACTTTAAAATAAGCCATACTGCACTTATAAAAAAGATCAAAAAATATAATTTGGAAACAAAATAAAACTATGGAATTAAATTATTCCACTTGCGAAGAGATAATGGAAATAAAAATTGCCGTTATCTCTTTATTTTTTATTGATCTAAAAGTATTTTTTATGATCTTTTTTTTAATATAAATTTAAGTCATTGATATATCTGTTTTTTTAGTTTTATAAAAAAAATCAAAATAAAAAATCAAAAGAATATAAAAATTGGCTAATAAATTGCTCTATCTATCTGTGAGATTTTATTTACATAAATAAATTGGAGGTAATGAAAATGGAAAATTTAAAGAATATGGGTTTTGGAACTAAAACAATACATGCTGGACATAAGAAAGATCCTGTATCAGGTGCTTTATCAACACCAATATTTCAAACTTCAACATTTGTTTTTGATAGTGCAGAACAAGGTGGAAGAAGATTTGCATTAGAAGAGGGTGGATACATATATACTAGACTTGGAAATCCTACACAATCTCAATTAGAAGATAAAGTTGCAATGCTTGAAAATGGAGAAGCTGCAATGGCTACTGCTTCAGGAATCGGAGCAATATCTTCTGCATTATGGACAGCTTTAAAAGCTGGAGATCATATAGTTGCATCAGATACTCTTTACGGTTGTACTTTTGCACTTTTAAATCATGGACTTACTAGATATGGAGTGGAAGTTACTTTTGTAGATGCTACTAATTTAGATGAAGTAAAAAATGCTATAAAGGATAATACTAAGGTAGTTTACTTAGAAACTCCTGCAAATCCAACATTAAAATTAATGGATATAAAAGCTATTTCAGATATAGCGCATGAAAAATCAAAAGATATATTAGTTATGGTTGATAATACTTTCTGTACACCATTATTACAAAAACCATTAGATTTAGGTGCTGATGTAGTAGTTCACTCTGCAACTAAATACTTAAATGGACATGGTGACGTTGTTGCTGGTTTTGTAGTAGGTGGAGCAGAATTCTTAACTAATGTAAGATTATTTGGTGTAAAAGATATGACTGGGGCGGTTATAAGTCCATTTGATTCATATTTAGTTATAAGAGGTCTTAAGACTTTAGAAGTTAGAATGCAAAGACATTGTGATAATGCAATGAAAGTAGCAGAATTCTTAGAAGGTCATGATGCAATAGAAAGAGTTTATTACCCAGGACTTAAATCTCATCCACAATATGAATTAGCTCAAAAGCAAATGGCTTTACCAGGAGCTATGATTGCTTTTGAAATAAAAGGTGGATTAGAAGAAGGTAGATTCTTAATGAACAACTTAAATCTTTGTACTTTAGCTGTTAGTTTAGGAGATACTGAAACATTAATTCAACATCCAGCATCTATGACACATTCTCCATATACTAAAGAAGAAAGAGAAGAAGCTGGAATAACTGATAGTTTAGTTAGACTTTCTGTTGGTCTTGAAAATTCAGAAGATATAATAGATGATTTAAAAATGGTATTAGATAAAATTGCTGCTAAATGTTTAACTAAATAATTAGTATTCAAATATTTCTTATATAACATATTGCTTAAAAAGTTTATAATTAATAGATATAAAGGATAGTGTGAAAATAATAAAATTTATTTTTATGCTATCCTTGTTTTGTTTAAAAATATCTGCTTATTTTTCATAATATTGAACGATAAAAATACATAAAAAAGTTTTATTTTTTTGAGTATATTACAAATATTTTCACTTGAGAATATGCTAAGTAAGTCTTATAATGTTTAGTGTAACGTTTTCAAAAATATAAAAAATAAAGGGGGAAGGACTATGTTTAAGAAAAAAAACATGAGTCTATTGTTAGTATTAACACTTATTATAAGTTTATTTAATATAAGCGTTTATGCTAATGAAGAAAATAATTTAAAATCAAATGAAAAAAAGATCACAATACTTTCAACATCAGATATTCATGGTAGAATTTATCCTCATGATTATGCTACTGATAGTGTGGATGATGATGCTGGTTTAGCTAAAATTGCTACTTTGGTAAAGCAAGAAAGAGCTAAAAATGAAAATAATATATTAGTTGATTGTGGAGATTTAATACAAGATAATAGTATAGAACTATTTATGGATAAAAAGCCAAATCCAATGATAGAAGGTTTAAATATATTAGAATATGATGCTTTTGTACTTGGAAATCATGAATTTAATTATGAAAAAAGTTTTTTGGAAAATAATATAAAATCATTTAACAAAGCTGTTTTATCAGCAAATATTTATAAAGAAGATGGTTCTAGATTTGTAAAGCCATATGAAATAATAGAAAAAGATGGTGTGAAAATAGCTATAGTCGGTCTTATAGCACCACATGTACCAAAATGGGAAGCTAGTAGTCCATCGCATTTTGAAGGTCTTAAGTTCGAAAATCCTTTGGATGAAGCTAAAAAAGCAGTAAAAGAATTAGAAGGAAAATATGATATATTAGTTGGAGCTTTTCATATTGGAGCAGATGGAGAACATGGAAGTGTTGGTACTTTAGAGATTGCAAAACAAGTGCCAGAATTTGATGTGATATTCTGTGGACATGCACATTCTTTATATTCAAATAAAGAAGTAAATGGTACTTTAGTTATAGAACCAGGTAAATATGGACAAGCACTTGCAAAAGCAGATATAATTGTAGAAAAAGAAAATAATGAATATAAAGTAAAATCTGTTGAAGCTTCAAATTTAAGTACTAAAAAAATTGAGGCAGATAAAGATTTCTTAGAAAAATTTAAATTTGTACATGAAGGTTCAGTTAAAGATGCTAATTTAGTAGTTGGAAAAATAGATAGTGATTTTATAGCTAATCCAGATTATATAACTGGAGAAGATAAAATAACAACTATGCCAACTGCACAATTACAAGATAGTGCTGTTATAGATCTTATAAATGAAGTTCAAATGTATTATGCTAAATCTGACATAAGTTCAGCTGCACTTTTTAATTTTGGATCAAATCTTAAAAAAGGTGATTTTAAGAAAAAAGATGTAGCATATATATATAAATATCCAAATACATTAGTAGGAACTAAGATAACTGGAGAAAATTTAAAGAAATATATGGAGTGGTCAGCTAATTATTATAATAAATTTAATGAAGGTGACCTTACAATAAGTTTTAACAAAGATGTTAGAGGTTATAATTATGATATGTTTAGTGGTGTAGATTATAAAATAGATATATCAAAAGATAGTGGCCAAAGAATAGTTGATTTAAAAATCAATGGAAAAGATATTGAAGATGATAAAGTATATAAAGTAGCTGTAAATAACTATAGATTTGGAACATTAATGAGTCTTAAATTAGTTAAAGCTGAAGATAAATATTTTGATTCATATGAAAAGATGCAAGATAATGGAAGAATTAGATCTTTAATTGTTCAATATGTTAAAGATGTTGAAAATGGAGTTATAAAACCAACAGTAGATAACAATTGGGAGCTTATTGGATTTGATATAGATAAAAATCTTAAAGAAGAAGCATATAAACTTATAAAAGAAGGAAAGCTTTTAATACCTACATCAGAAGATGGAAGAACAAAGAATATAAAATCGATAAGAAAAGAAGATTTAGATAATATAAAAACAGCAGCATAAAGATATTAAAAAAACCAATTAATAAGAATTTAAGGACTTTAAAGTCCTTAAATTTTTATTAATTAAAAAAAAACAGTTGATTCTAGGCTTATTTACTTTGAAAAAAAGAAAAAAATATGTTAAAATGAAAAAAAGGTATAATAATTGCTTGGATAAAAATACATATAAAAGGAGGGATAATATTGAATATTAATTTTAATTTAAACTTACAACAATCACAAAAACTTATATTAACAAAAGAATTAAGACAATCACTTGAAATACTTCAAATGCCAACTTTTAAATTAGAAGATATTATAGTTGCTGAAAGCCAAGAAAACCCTCTTTTAGACGTTGAAAAAAAAGACGAAATAGATTGGGAAAAATATTTAAACAATCTTTCAAAAACAACTACTAAAGAAACGATATCTTATAATAAAGATGATGATAATAATAAATCGGATTATGAAAATATGATAAAAGAAGAACAAGATTTATATTCTCATTTGATGGAACAATTAGGTTATGTAAAGACAATAGATTTAAAAGAAAAAGATATTTTAGAATTCATGATATATTCTTTAAATGATAATGGTTATTTAGAAATCGATGAAGAGATAATAAAAGAAAAGTTTAATTTGGATACTAAAGAATTTAATAAATTATTAAAAATAATGCAGTCTATGGATCCAATTGGTATTGGTGCTAGAAATTTAGAAGAGACGCTGATAATACAATTGAAAGATAAAAATATAGATGATGAAATTCTATATAATATAATAAAGAAAGACTTAAATATGATAGCTAGAAAAGCATATAGGGATATAGCTAAAAAATATAATGTCAAAAGTGATAAAGTGATAGATTATTGTAAAATAATAAAAACATTAGAGCCTAGACCTGGTAGAAAATATAACAATAATAAAGCAAAATATATAACGCCAGATGTATTTGTAGAAAAAATAGATGGACAGTTTATAGTCAGAATAAATGAAACGAGTGTACCAACTATAAAAATAAATAAATTTTATGAATCTATTCTTTTGAATACAAAAGATAAAGATGCTAAAGAATATATAAAAGAAAAATTAACTAAAGTTTCAAATTTGATAAAGAATATAGAAAGTAGAAAAAATACTATATTAAAAGTATCAAAAGAAATTGTAAAAGAACAAAGAGAGTTTTTTGAATTTGGAAAAAGATATTTAAAGCCAATGACAATGAAAGAAATTGCAAGTACATTAGATTTTCACGAATCAACTATAAGTAGAACTGTAAATGGAAAATACATGTTAACTCCATATGGACTTTATGAGCTTAAATATTTCTTTAGAAGTTCTCCTAAAAATGAAGATATGTCTTCAGTTGGGATTAAAGATGTAATAAAAGAATTAGTTGAAAATGAAAATAAGAAAAAACCATTGAGTGACCAAAAGATAGTTGATATATTAAAAGAAAAAAATATTAATATATCAAGAAGAACTGTTGCAAAATATAGAGATGAAATGGGAATTCTATCATCGTCAAAGAGAAAAGAAATATAACAATATTAAAAATAGAAATTTTTCTATTTTTAATATTGTTTTTTTATTTATTATCATTAATCTTTGAATATAAGAATTTTAGCATAAGAAAAGAGATATTTAGTTAATTTTATTTAAAATAAAAATTTAATATTTTTTTTAAAAATGTTTAGATTTGTATTTTAACGGGTAATTTTGAAATGAGAAGAATTTTTATATATATAAAAATTATATATCAAATAGCTTAAAATTGTAGATAATGTTTAGTTAGTTAATTTTATATCTAAAATTTATGCAAAAAAATAAAGATAACACCTTGAAAAAAAACAGCGATTAGGATAGAATATATATGAGTGGGACAGAAAAAACAACAAGGTCGTAAAATGTCCCGCTTTTTTAAAACATAAAGTGGGACTTAAAAGTTATGTATGGACTTAAATAGTCCAAGGAGAGAGTTGGATGAAGAATTTAGTAGAAATACAAAAAAAAATAGTTCCAGACATACTAAAAGTAATGGAAAAAAGATATATTGTCCTAAGAGAAATATCTTTAAATGAGCCTGTTGGGAGAAGAATATTATCCTCTAAGTTGGGGATAAGTGAAAGAATTATAAGAAGTGAGGTTGAATTTTTAAAAAATTCATCATTTATAGATAGTAGTTCTTCAGGAATGAAACTCACAGAAGAAGGTAGAAAAATACTTGCAAATCTTAAAGATTTCATAAATGAAATTAGAGGGATTAAAGAAGTTGAGCACAGACTTGAAAAATTACTAAGTATAAAGAAAGTTATAATTGTCCCTGGTGATAGTGATGAAGATTTTTCAATAACAAAAGAACTTGGAAAAGCAGCATCAGTTGATCTTATAAAGATAATAGAAGATAATATGACTCTTGGTGTAACTGGTGGAACTACAATGCTTGAATTTGCAAAACAATTTCAAGAAAAGAAGAAGTATGAAAATACTGTAGTTGTTCCTGCTCGTGGAGGGTTAGGAGAAAAGTTAGAAATACAAGCTAATAATATAGCTAGCATTATTGCAAATAAGATAGGTGGAGGTTATAGAATTTTACATCTACCTGATAATATAAATAAAGAATTGATAGAAACATTAAAAACACAACCAGATATAAAAAAATCTTTAGAATATATAGATAATCTTGATGTAATTGTATTTGGTATAGGTAGAGCTGATGAAATGGCTCGAAGAAGAAGAATGGAAGACAAACAAGTAGAATTTATAGAAGGAAAAAAAGCTGTCTCTGAAGCTTTTGGGCATTTTTTTAATGAAGATGGAAAAATTGTTTATGAGGCGAGTACAATAGGTATAAATTTAGAACAGTTCAAAAAGATGAAACATGCTTTTGGTATAGCTGGAGGAAAAAGAAAGTATAAGGCTATAATATCTATATCTAAGATAAATCCAAATTTAACTTTAGTTATAGATGAAGGCTGTGCTAATGAAATAATAAATTACTTTGATAATAAATAATATTATAAGCATAGATATAAATATTATTTAATATAAATAAAACTTTTAATCAAAAAACTTTAAAACTTTTTAATCAAAAATTCAAAAAACTTTTAATTTATTTAAGGAGGAATACGGATGATTAAAGTAGCAATCAACGGATTTGGAAGAATAGGAAGAAATGCTTTTAAAATAGCAATGGAAAGAGAAAATTTAAATTGGGAAATAGTAGCTATCAATGATTTAACTGATGCTAATACATTAGCTCATTTAATTAAATATGATACTTTATTTGGAAAGTTCGAAGGAACTGTAGAAGTTAAAGACGGAAATCTTGTAATTAACGGAAAAGAAATCAAAGTTTTTGCAGAAAGAGATCCAGAAAACTTACCTTGGAAAGATCTTTCAGTAGATATAGTTGTTGAATCAACAGGTTTCTTTAGAGATAAAGAAAAAGCTTCTAAGCATATAAAAGCTGGAGCTAAGAAAGTTATAATATCTGCACCTGCTAAAGATGAAGATAAGACTTTAGTTTTAGGAGTAAATGAAGAAGAGTATGATGCTAAAGCTCATAACATAATCTCAAATGCTTCTTGTACTACTAACTGTTTAGCACCATTTGCTAAAGTTATAGACGAAAAATTTGGTATAGTAAAAGGTCTTATGACTACTGTACATGCATACACTAACGATCAAAACATGTTAGATGGACCTCACTCTGACTTAAGAAGAGCTAGAGCTGGAGCTGAGTCTATAATACCAACTACTACAGGAGCTGCTAAAGCAGTTGCATTAGTATTACCTCAATTAAAAGGTAAATTAAACGGAATGGCAATGAGAGTTCCAACTCCAACAGTATCTGTTGTAGATATAACTTTAGAAGTTGGAAAAGAAACTTCAGTTGAAGAAGTAAATGCTGCTTTAAAAGAAGCTGCTGAAGGTAAATTAAACGGAATCTTAGGATTCTCAGATGAGCCTCTTGTTTCTATGGATTACAAAAAAGATGCAAGATCTTCAATAATAGATGGTCTTTCAACTATGGTTGATGGAAACATGGTTAAAATAGTTTCTTGGTATGACAATGAGTGGGGATACTCAAACAGAGTAATAGACCTAATCTCTTACGTTGTAGAAAAAGGACTTTAGGAAATAGCCTAAAATGAATAATAAATAAAAGGTTTGGGTCTTGTAGTATTAGACTATAAGACCTGACCTTTTATTGATTTATGAGAAGAATAAATTAATTTACATTTAATAAATTAGTGATATATTAGATATGTAAGATATATTAATTTGTTTTTCTCATAAATTAATGATGAAATATTTAATTTATTATTGAAAGGGGAAATTTAAATGTCTATGTTAAATAAGAAAACTGTTGAAGATATTAATGTAAAAGGAAGAAAAGTTTTAGTAAGATGTGATTTTAATGTGCCTTTAGAAAATGGTAAAATTACAGACGAAAATAGATTAGTAGGTGCATTACCAACTATAAAGTACTTAGTTGAAAATGATGCTAAGATTATACTTTGTTCACATTTAGGAAAGCCAAAAGGTGAAGCAAAAAAAGAATTATCTTTAGAGCCTGTAGCTAAGAGACTATCAGAACTTTTAAATATAGATGTTAAATTTGCTGCGGATGATAATGTAGTTGGAGAAAATGCTAAAAATGCTGTTTCAACTATGGAAAACGGTCAAATAGTATTAATAGAAAATACTAGATTTAGAAAAGAAGAAACTAAAAATGAAGAAAATTATTCAAAAGAATTAGCTTCTTTAGCTGATGTATTTGTTAATGATGCATTTGGTACTGCTCATAGAGCTCATTGTTCAACTGTTGGAGTTACAAATTTCGTAGAAGAAAGTGCTTGTGGATATTTAATCCAAAAAGAATTAAAATTCTTAGGAGATGCAGTAGAAAATCCAAAGAGACCTTTTGTATCAATATTAGGAGGAGCTAAGGTTTCAGATAAAATAAATGTTATAAATAATTTACTTGAAAAAGTAGATACGCTAGTAATCGGTGGTGGAATGGCATATACATTCTTAAAAGCACAAGGTTATAGTATAGGAAAATCACTTGTTGAAGAAGATAAAGTGGAATATGCTAAAGAAATGATTGAAAAAGCAAAAGCAAAATCAGTTGATTTATTATTACCAATAGATAATGTTGTTGCAGCTGAATTCTCTAAAGATGCAGCTCCAATAAAGACTGATGATCAAAATATAGAAGATGCTTATATGGGATTAGATATAGGACAAAAGACTGCAAAATTATATGCAGATGCTGTAAAAAGTGCTAAAACAGTTGTTTGGAATGGACCAATGGGAGTTTTTGAATTTGAAAACTTTGCAAATGGAACAGTAGAAGTTGCAAAAGCTTTAGCTGAGTCTGATGCTACAACTATAATAGGTGGTGGAGATAGTGCTGCTGCTGTAAATATATTAGGATTTGGAGATAAGATGACGCATATATCAACTGGTGGTGGAGCTTCATTAGAATTTTTAGAAGGAAAAGAACTTCCAGGAATAGTAGCATTAAATAATAAATAAATTATATTAGGAGGCTTTAAAATGAGAAAACCAATAATAGCAGGAAACTGGAAAATGCATAAAACGATAAAAGAAGGCGTTGAATTTATAAATCAATTAAAAGATAAAGTAAGTGGTAGTGATGTTGAAGTTTTAATATGTGCACCATTTACATTATTAAAAGATTTAAAAGAAGCTTCTAAGGGAACTAATATAAAGATAGGTGCTCAAAATATGCACTTTGAAGATAAAGGAGCTTTTACTGGTGAAATAGCTCCAGCTATGTTAAAAGAAATCGAAATGGACTATGTTGTACTTGGTCACTCTGAAAGAAGACAATATTACAATGAAACAGATGAAACTGTAAACAAAAAGACTCTAAAGGCGTTAGAAGTTGCTATAAATCCAATAGTTTGTGTTGGAGAAACTTTAGAAGAAAGAGAAAAAGATATAACTAAAGATGTTGTTAAAGGTCAAGTTACAAAAGCCTTAAAAGATGTATCTAAAGAAGATCTTAATAAAGTTGTAATAGCATATGAGCCAATATGGGCAATCGGAACTGGAAAAACTGCTACTAGTGAAGAAGCTAATGAAGTTATAGCATTCATAAGAGAAGTTGTAACTAATTTATATTCTAATGAACTTGCTGAAGAAGTTAGAATACAATATGGTGGAAGCGTTAAACCTGCTAATGTTGAAGAAATAATGAATCAATCTGATATTGATGGTGCATTAGTTGGTGGAGCGAGTTTAGAAGTTGAAAGCTTTAGTGCGCTAGTTAATTTTTAGGAGTTGATTATATTGAAAAAACCAGTAGCTTTAATGATATTGGATGGTTATGGATATAGCAATGAAAAAGAAGGTAATGCAGTTTTAGCTGCAAATACTAAGAATTTAGATAGAATTAAAGAAAATTATCCACTTACTTATATAAAAGCAAGTGGATTAGATGTTGGACTTCCTGATGGACAAATGGGTAATTCGGAAGTTGGACATTTAAACATTGGTTCAGGTAGAATTGTTTATCAAGAACTAACAAGAATAACTAAGGCTATTTCTGATGGTGATTTTTTTAAGAATGAAGAACTTTTAAAAGCTGTAGAAAATGCAAAATCTAAAAATACAGCACTTCATTTTATGGGTCTTTTATCTAATGGAGGAGTTCATTCTCACATAAATCATTTAAAAGGACTTTTAAAATTAGCTAAAGAAAATGATCTTAAGGATGTTTATGTCCACGCATTTTTAGATGGTAGAGATACACCTCCAAAGAGTGCACTTGTTTATATCGAAGAAATAGAAAATTATATGAAAGAAATTGGTGTAGGTAAAATAGCTACAGTTTCTGGAAGATATTATGCTATGGATAGAGATAAAAGATGGGAAAGAGTAGAGCTTGCTTATAATGCTCTTATAAAATCAAAAGGCGAAGAAGCCAACTGTGCAATCGAAGCTGTAGAGAATTCTTATAAAAATGATGTTGTTGATGAGTTTGTATTACCAACAATCATAAAAGAAGATGGTAAAGCAGTTGCTAAGATAAAAGAAGATGATTCAATTATATTCTTTAATTTCAGACCAGATAGAGCAAGACAAATTACTAGATCTATAGTAGATGTAGAGTTCTTAGGATTTGAAAGAGAGTATTTTAAAACTTGCTTTGTTACTATGACGCAATATGATGCTACTATAAAAAATGTTTTTGTAGCATATAAGCCTCAAGTTATAAATAATACATTAGGTGAATTTTTAGCAAAAAATAATAAAACACAGTTAAGAATAGCTGAAACTGAAAAATATGCACATGTAACATTTTTCTTTAATGGTGGAGTTGAAGAACCAAATGAAGGAGAAGAAAGAATATTAGTTGATTCTCCAAAGGTTGCAACTTATGATTTAAAACCAGAAATGTCAGCATATGAAGTTACACAAAAACTTATGGAAAAGCTAGAAGATAATCCTTATGATGTTATCATATTAAATTTTGCAAATCCAGATATGGTAGGACATACAGGTATTTTTGATGCGGCTGTTAAAGCCGTTGAAACTGTTGATGAATGTGTTGGAAAAATAGTTGATAAAATAATAGAAATCGGTGGACATGCTATAATAACAGCAGACCATGGAAATTCAGAGCAAATGTTAGATTTAGAAACTAATAAACCATTTACAGCGCATACAACGAATATAGTTCCATGTATGTTTGTATCAAATGATGATGTGAAATTAAGAAATGATGGTAGACTTTGTGATTTAGCACCTACTATTTTGGATATAATGGATGTTAAAAAGCCAGAAGAAATGACTGGTGAATCTTTAATAGTAAAATAATATATTACTAAATCTTTAATTAGGTTAAATATATAAAAATTATGAGACTTATCTCATTAAAATAAGGAGGAAATAAGATGTTTATAAGCGAAATTTTTGCAAGAGAAATCTTAGATTCAAGAGGAAACCCTACTGTAGAAGTAGAAGTTATATTAGAAAGTGGAGCTATTGGTAGAGCTGCTGTTCCATCTGGAGCATCTACAGGAGCTTTTGAAGCTGTTGAATTAAGAGATGGCGACAAAGATAGATATATGGGTAAAGGTGTTTTATACGCTGTTTAAAATGTTAATGTAATTATAGCAGCTGAATTAGAAGGTATGAACATATTTGATCAAGTTGGAATAGATACAGCTATGATCGAATTAGATGGTACTCATAACAAAGGTAAATTAGGAGCTAATGCTA
>JAOARY010000024.1 GCA_025210335.1 Peptostreptococcaceae bacterium
CATCTTTATCATAAGAAATAATATCATCATATAAATTCAATATAATTTTAATATTTTTATTCCCACCAACCATTTGAGACAATAACTCACCATCAGATTCACCCATACATTTTAAGTATTCTAAATATGATTTTGGTACTTTTATTCCAACATCTTTTAAACCACATATACTTTCTAATTTCTTTATATCTTCACAAGATGCAGGTTTTATATTTTTTATCCATTTTGGATCTACTGGATTTATATATTCATATAGTCTATCTATAATCGTTTCTACTGAACCTTTTCTTGGCATAACTCGATTAAATTTATTCATAATCATCTACTCCTCTTGCATATTTCATATATTCTACTTTTAAGTATACTATTATTATGTTGTAAAGTTCTTTTTCATTGCTATATAGTTTTTCAGGTTCAACTTCTCTATGTAAATATTCATCATTTTATTGGAGTTACTAAAAGTGAATCATCATTAATAGGTTCATAAATAGATCTTTGCGCACTCTCTAGTAATACATTATTCCCCAAACTCATTTTCCATAGTAAAGCTTTGAAAATTCAATTTATTATCTCTATAAAAAAGTAGATCTGTCTTGGCTATAATATTTACTATATTCTTAGCATGAAAAAAATACTTCCTTTAGAATTTGAAAGTTTGAGTCCTTCATTACTTTTAAATTTAACAATAGATGATTTTAGTGACATTTGATTCTTATCTTTAGTTGTAAGATATCTATTTTTAGAATAGATTTTATTTTGTCTAATACCTTTTTTTATCTCCTCAAAAAAATTTTTAAATTCTTGAGAAATTTGAGACATTTCTAATATATCAATTTCAGAAAATATGGATATAAGAAAATTTTTGTCTAGTTTCCTAGCTAAAAATATGAAGAGCTTTTCTTTATCAATTCCACAATCAATAAAACCCTTTAAACAAGTAATAGTATTATCTATACTAGTTAGATAATTATTTAAACATATTATATATTCATTAAGAATCTGTTCTAGTAATTCTATTTTACAATCATAATCATAAAAAAATTGAACTAAAATTTCTATTAGTATCGTTTTTTTAGAATTATTTTTGGTTTGTTTTAAAATTTTTATTTAAAGTTTTTAACTTCAATTGTTACTTTATTAACTGGACCAATATTATTTTTTTGAAATAATTTCAATTCTACTTCTTTTTGTTTACTTATTTTTTGTAATCTGTTGTCTTCGAATTCAATTATATTTTCAAATATAGGCCTATAAGACTCTTCTTCAAAACATTCAGATAAAATTTTTTTTATACAGTTATATTTTTCTTCCTTGCATCTAATTCCTATTTTCATTATTTCAAATTGATCAGCAGGTAATAAATACGTATCTATTAATAAAAATTCATTTGTAGAATTATTTTTAAAAATATATATTTTTCCAGCTTCGTAAACTAAGCTGTCAAATTTATTTCCTATTCCAAAAAAAATCTCATTATCAATAAAACCTTGGCTAATTTCCACATCAATCATATTTGCTAGTTCAATCAATTTATCATCTTCTAAATTTCCTCTTTCATAATTTATTAATAATTCTTTAAGCATTAAAATCAATCCATCCTATTTATAATATTATTTTTTTCTAAAACACAAATAAGTATACATTATTCTAATAAATTCCATCGATACTGGTATTAAGTTTAAATCTATCTTTCCTTTCCATCCACAAGGAAAATATCCTTGTTCATATATTTTTAATAATTCATCATGAAATGGTTCTTCTTTATATTTAGTTTTTATTCCATTAATTATAATATGACAACTAATATCTTCACTTTTATTTAGCATCAAATTTTCCCATCGGATACTTGAGCAATGTTTTATAGTACTATTTACACTATTACAATAACTGATATCAAATTTTGATATGGCATCACTTTGTTGACACTTTTCAAACCAAGGAATTTCTTTTAATTTTTGAATCATATCTTCCATGTCTTTTAATATTAATTCTTCCATTCTACCATCTCCTAACTATCGCATTTAATCTTCCAGTTATTTTAGCTATTTTATTTACTAATATTTAAAATTATCATACCAATCTCTTTCATCTATATCTTTATTTTCTAATTTTTTAGAATCCCAAAGCTTTCTAAAATAAATATCTTCATAACCTACCAAATCATTTTCTTTCGCTATTTTTACAAAATCATCATTAAAATAGATTTCAGCAGTTATATTTTTATTTATTTCTGGCTCTATCGCATTTATCTTTCTTATCATTTTAAATATCATATTTTGTTTGAATCTACGAGCTGTTATATATTTATCCCCATAATTATTCATATCTATTACTTTCAATATATTTACAATATAATACTTTTTATCTAAACTAGCATCTGATTCTAATTCTATTATTTCAACATTATCCTTTATGTAAGGCATAAAAATATCTAATGCTTTTTGACTCATTATTAAAATAGATGTATTTACATCATTTCTGCAAAAAGTATGAAGTTCTTCTAAAGGAGTATCTAAAAATGACAATAAAGTTATATCTGGTAACTTATAGTCTTCTATATCAAAATCTTTTGACTCAAAACTTTCATTAAAAAACATCTCAAAATCTTCTATTACTGATTCTATATTATTATTTTGTTCTACATAAGACTTTTGACTTCTTACTGTAATATTTTTTAGTTTGCCCTCTAAACTAGTAGTTGTAGTTGGAATCATAGATATATATTCAAATTGTTCTGATGAAGGTTTTGTCGTTATACATCTTAATGGTACAAATTTATTTGAATCCTTAGACTTTTTATCTATACCTAAATCATTTGCTTTCAAATTATAAACACTAACTTTATCAAATTCACCCATTTCTATTTTTCTAATTTCATTAAGCCAATCTTCATGTACTTTTCCATGTATTTTAAACTGAACCTTCCAAAGATTTCTCCTTGTTTTACCTTCGTTTTCCAAATGAAAATCTTTAGTAACACCATTTTCCATATATATTTTTTTTAGAGTATCATAATCAAAATCAACATCAAGTTTATCGTTATCAACATCATATATAAGTCTAACTATAACAGGTAACATATTTGGTGCATATGCTTTTAATAATTCTATCAATTCTTCAGTTTTATCGCTTATTTCATCTAAAGTATTAATTTGATCTTGATCTGTTGAATTATATAATTCTTCTCCATCTTTTAACACAGAATTTAATCGATGCCTTTGTACAATCGTATCATTAATCTTAAAAAAAAAATCTAAGTTATTATAATCCGGAGAACACCATAAAGATACATACACCTTTTGAGCTCTACCTTCAACATATTTAAAAGCACTATATACACAATCCCTTTGTATCTGTGCGAATTTATTACTAAATTCATTATTCATCAAATCAACTCCATAATTTTTGTAATTTAACTAATTACACCTACTGTGTTAGTTTATATTATTTTTAATTCAAAAACTTTATTCATCCTAAAAATAGATATAATTACCTAATTAAATAATATTTGTACATTATGATTCAAAGCCCAAAATAAACCATTCATCAGCATATTTCCAAAAATCAATATTGTATACAGGTTCCATTTTAGACGACCAAAAAACTCCATTTTTATTTTCACAATTATTTAAATCTATCACTAAGTAAGAACCCATACCATTTGTAAAAATTGTAATTGAAGAATCTAAACTAATATCTAATGGTCTTTTCAAACTATGAATTATACTCCAATCAAACTCATCATCAGATAATTTCTTTATCTGATTTATAGGAATAAAACCCATAGATTCACTTGCATAATAATAAAAACCATTATGTATTTTGTTATAAAAAGTTCTTATTTCTATTGGTATTTTAGTCCATTCTAAATTTAAATTGGTATTATTCTCATCTAAAGGATTCTTGCCTTCATAGTATAGAATACTACCCTTAGTATTTTTGATAGTATATAAAATAGAATACTTATTATTAAATTCAATTATGTCAATATCAATAAGATTATGATATAAGTATTCTATTGTATTTATTAAGTTTTCTCTTATATACTTAGCCCATATAAGTAACAGTATTTTTTTTTGATTTTCAAAATTATCTTCTTCAATAATCAATCTCCATTCTATTGGAATTAAATTTTCATCTATTTTTCGTGCATCTTCTATCGATAATAGATTTATTTTCTTATTATATTTTTTTAAATATCTTAACTTTTCATTCATTAAGTTAATCATCTCTCTTCCTTATTAATTCTATTAAAATAGTCAATTTGATTTTGCAGATTTACTCAATCCAATAAAATTTTTAAAATTATTTAAAACTCTTAATTGTTTATTTTCACCCAATTCCCCAAAATCATTCATCTTAACTATTAAATCCATTGATACTGGTATTGAGTTTAAATCTATCTTTTCTTCTATTACATACGTATTTATCCTACCAAAAGAAAACACTAAAAGTATTTTTCTATCAATTTTATCACTCTTTTAAAAAATAATTATTTTTCCTTCTGGATAAGTTCCTTTCCATCCACAAGGAAAATATCCTTGTTCATATATTTTTAATAATTCATCATGAAATGGTTCTTCTTTATATTTAGAAAAAATATGCGCTAAAAGAAAATTCATAAGTACTGAATTAAATTCAATTCTTATTTTTTCATTTTTTTCATATTTATCAATCCATTTATTTTCTACATAGTTTAAAATTTTTGGTAATATATATTTACTTATAGTTTTAACCACATCATTCCATTTATATTTAGTTTTTATTCCATTAACTATAATATGACAACTAATATCTTCACTTTTATCTAGTAGCAAATTTTCCCATCGAATACTTGAGCAATGTTTTATAGTACTATTTACACTATTACAATAACTGATATCAAATTTTGATATAGCATCACTTTGTTGACAATTTTCAAACCAAGGAATTTCTTTTAATTTTTGAATCATATCTTCCATATCTTCTAATATTAATTCTTCCATTCTACCAGCTCCTAACTATCGCATTTAATCTTCCAGGTATTTTAGCTATTTTATTCCCTCCAAAAGTTGCACCATTATTTATACTTAATTGCCTTTAATGTACATTTTCAGAGTGTAGTACCTATATAAATAGCAGTGTTAAATGATTAGATTCATTTACACACTGCCATTTATTTTATTCTATTTTAAAATATAAAATTATTTTTTTCATTTGGTAATACAACATGAACATTTATAGTGATATTTTCATTTGGTATTATTTCTTGTATAGTAGTTTCAATTTTTCCATATTCTTTTGTTATAAAATTTATAAATTCTTTATTAGTTTCCAATTCAAACACCCTTTCTAAATTTCGACCTAATATTTACCTAACATCTTTAGCTTTTTAACTAATTATACCTATTATGTTAGTTTATCTTATTTACAACTCAAAAACTTTATTTATCCTAAAAATAGATATAATTACCTAAATAAATAGCAGCATATAAATTACTAAATTCATTTATATACTGCTAATATAAAACATCTTTTATTTAAATGTTTTTTATATCTTTATTCTACTTTTAAATATTATATATCTCTTCACCAACACCATTTTACAAAGAACCTAAAATATTAAATTATTTTTTTACTAAAATTCTTTACTAAAACTATTTGAATAAAGCTAAAAAATTTATTTAATTATCCATTTAATCTTACATGGTTATGATAATACTGTTCTTCAAAAAGACTATCTGATTCTTTAGCACTCCATTTTAAATAACAACTCAAACCATCATCCAAATTATTTTCTTTTGCTATTTTTAAGAATTCATCATTAAAACATATAAATGGTTGATTAAAGGTTTTTAGTACTCCATATTTAAAAATCATATTTTTACTGACCAAATTAGATATAATAGCTCTATTGTAGTTACCATATCTATAATATTCACCAAAATCAATTTTGTTTAATATATTTACTAAATAATATTTTTCAGTAGGATAATCTACTAAATCCACTGGAATAAATTCCACAAGCTTATCTATATAAGGAGTAAATACATCTACAGCTTTTTGACTAAAAATCATAGAATTTGTTGGAAAAACTTTATACTTTTGTTCTCCATCAAAATATTTTTCTATTTCATTAAGCATTGTTATATGAGGTAATTTTGCTGGTAAATTTTCATCATATATAGCATCAATCTCTTTATGAGAAATATCCTGAAAACATATTTCAAAATCAAAATCACCAATATAATCTACCTTTATTTTCATGTCCTTAAATACTTCGTAAGCTTTATTTGTTTTACGATTATAATCATCTAGTAATCTTCTTAAAGTCAAATCATCTTGTTCCACAAGTCCAAAATTCTTTAATTCCCCATATATATTTTTTTCCTTATCATATTTATAATAAGGTATGGAAGGTTCAAAATAATAAATATTTGCATCTATAACTTCCTTAGAATTATATAGTGTATCTTCAACATCAAATATATCCTTATCTAAAGTATATATAGAAGTCTTATGATCACGAATAATCTCATAGTCCTCTATATCCTTTAATTTTTCTAATTCCTTTAATTGTTCTATTAAATACTCCACTGAATTATTTTGTGCAATTTCTCTTTCTTTCCACGAAATTGGAATCACATTATAAAAATTTATCTTATTTCTAAGACCAATTACACATTGTCTTTTTTCTTCATCCTTTGGCAATACTGTTAAAAAACATGATAAACTTGTATGTAAATTAACATTTATAGGTGGCTCCCCATTTGGAATTATAAGATTTTTTGCTATAATCCCATCGTAATGATGCGGCATATATGCTAGCCTTTTTAACCATTCTAAAATCCAAAAATACTTTTTACTTTCAAAATTTTCTTGACTAATCTCCCATGATGCGGGTATTTTTACAACAAGTTCTGCAAAATCTAAATCTGGATTTTGATTCTTTATATCCATTGATTTATCACCCATTCCTTGTGTAATAAATGTAGTAAAATTATTTTTTTCATTTGGCAAAATAACGTGCACATCTATACCAAAATCATCACTTGCTACAATTTCTTTTATAGTTGTTTCTATCTTTCCATAATGTTTAGTTATAAAAGCTTTGTAATTACTATCCCTATCTATTGGCTCATAAGTAAATTCTGGATTCAAACTTTTTAGATATTTTGCAATTTCTGGATTACCATTTGCAACAGCATATGTGTATGCATCTAAATTAATTGCATCTGTCCATTCATACGAAACTTTTATATCTATTCCTTTTTCAATTAAAAATTTAATAACTTCCATATTTCTTGCATAAATAGCTGCAATAAGTGGATTTGTTGATGGTGTACTAGTGTCTAATTTCGAACCACAATTATACAAATATTTAACTATATCTAAGTGTCCCTCAGTTGCTGCACAAGTCAATGGATTACATCTAGATATACCACTGATTAAGTTTAAGTCTAATTTCTTCTCAACAAAATACTTCACTAATTCAAAATTTCCGTCATATGCAGCTATATGTAGCCATGATCCTAACTGCGTTTCTGCAAATAAATATTCTTCATTTTCTTCTATAAGCTTTTTGACTAATTCTATATTATTTTCTGATACAGCATGCTTTATTGACATTTTTATTTTATCTGAATTCATTATAATCCCACCTTAATATTATCATCTTTCTTGTGCAATTTTTCCCATTCTTTTTAATGCACCTAAAATATCCTTATACGTTGCATCTACAGTATCGGCTTTTTTAAGTTCATCTACAACCAGTCTAAGTGCTGCTTCATCATGTTGACCAACAACACCATTTGGAGCCCATACCAAATTTTCTTTTCCTACAATCGGATTTATTTTATATTTTCTTAATATTTCTTGACCTTCTTTTACTAGTTTTTGTTGTTCTTTTCCATTCCCTTTTTTAAATAAAATATGATGCGCATGCATATTATCTATATCGGTTGGTTTTATCCCATCATCTATTTTCTCTAGATATTTCCCAAAGTCAATGTTTCTTAAAATATCATAATATTCTTCAGTAGCATCAATATCATCCATATAGTCGCTGATTTCTTCTATATATTTTGGAGAAATTTTATTACTTTGTATATCTAACTTTATCCTATTCATAGCTTCAAAATCTAATTTTTTCTCAAATATTACATTATCAACATAAGACCTTGCAGTATCACTTAAATTCTCAGTATTTTTGGCTACAAACTCTCTATTTCCTCTTTTAGCTTGCTCTACTTTGAATTTATATTTTTCATTTAGTAAATCATCATTGTTTTTTAATATTCTTTGTTTTTCGATATCATAGAATTCTTTAACTTTATTATCATAATCTTTTGGATCAGTTTTCTTTAATGTTTCTAAAACTTTCTTATAAGATTCTTTAGCCTCTTCTTGTGTTCTATCTTTTCTATATAGAGAAGCTAATTCTCTTTGATTAGGATTTTCTTTAAAAAAGTATCCTTCCACTTTATTTAAGTACTCTTCTGCTGATTCAAAATAATCAAGTTCACCCGTATCTTTAACTACTCCACAAATATGAGGATTTGCTTCTTTATTTCTTGCTGTCCTTGCAGCTTTTGCGGCTTTTTCTGCTGCTTCTTGAGTATTATCCCCAAGAGAATTTGAATACATTATATTATTATTTGGTCTTTCAATATTTCTTCTTGCATAATTAGGACTTGCACTTGCAGTTTCTAAAATCAAACCACCGTTATTAAAATTATCTATTTGTCTTCTAAAATTCACTATAGCATTTTCAGCTGAATCAACTACTTTATCAAACATATCATCATACCACTTAGGTGTCCAAAGTGATTCGCTTAATTTTTCTAGATTTTCTAATGTAAATACATTCTTTAAGTTCTTACTAATATTATTTTTAAATTCATTAGCTTTATTTATTTTATTTGCTATACCCTCAACAATTTCTGTTGTTTTATCTGATACTTTTTTTGATATATTCTTACCTATTTTTGTTTTAGTAAGTAATTCTCCACAACCCAAAGTAATTATTTCTATTCCAACATTAATACCCATTGAAATTGGGTCAAATTCACCTCTTATAATTTGTTCAATAGCATCAGAACCAATCGAAGAAAGCATTTGTACTCCTAGTTTTGCTTTAAATGCATTCGCGGCTGCAAATGCACCTTCAACTGCTCCTGAAAAAGCCCCGCAAACGGCTGCTATTGCACCATCCATTGCATAAGATGTAATATCACTTACTTCTCCTCTAACTATATC
>JAOARY010000025.1 GCA_025210335.1 Peptostreptococcaceae bacterium
AGTAAACATTTATTTCAATAAAAATCAAAAACAAAAATAGAGAATGTATTAAATAAAATAATTGTAACTTAAATAAAAATAATAAAAAGTTTTAATTATTTCAAAAACAAGTAATTAGGGGGAAATACCATGTACAAAAAGTTATTAGATGAATGTAATAAAAATGGTGTGAGAGTGTATGAGGTTGATATGAAGTTAAAAGGTCTTTATTACAATGGTGGAATAGTTATAAAGCGAGATTTAACAACAAATGAAAAAACTTCTATATTAGCTGAAGAACTAGGTCATCATTATACTCTTGCAGAGGGTAGTGATATTTTAGATCAGACATTATTACATAATAGAAAACAAGAAAGTAAGGGTAGAAAATGGGCTTATCAAAAATTAGTATCTTTAGAAAAAATAATAGAATGCTACGAAAAAGGAATTTATACAATTTATGAACTAGCCAATGAGTTAGGCGTTGATCAAGAGTTTTTTTTGGATGCAATAAATTATTTTAGCAGAAGATACGGAACGCATGTAGAGATTGATAACTATATAATAAATTTTAATCCTCTATATGTTGTTAAGAATTTATATTAAAAGGGGGAATTTTTAATGGGTATGTTTTTATTTCTAGTTGGTTTTTTTGGCTTTTTAATTTCGGCAGTTATGTTGATTATTAATTTATTTAGAAAAAAACCTAAAAAAAATTTGCTTAAATCATTAGGTATTTGTTTTGTTCTTGTAATCGTAGGAATTATTGCGGTTCCGCCAAAAACAGTTAAAGAACCTATAAGTGAAGGTAGCAAGATTTTTAATACAGATATTAAAATATTAGAAGAAAAATATGCTGACTTAATAAGTTCAGAAAAAACTAGGTTAGAAGAGCTCCAAGATGAAATGAGTGTTGATGAATTAGAAAAATATAAACCTAATTTAAAAAGGTTATATATCGAAAAGATGAAAGAAGAAAATAAAAAGAGTGAAGATGTATCCAGTAAAGAATTTGAAACTGAATTTGAGTGTAAATTATGTACAATGAAAGGAATACTAACAAAATTAGAGGAATCTTTATTAAAGAAATCATATGCTGATTATGACTATACAGAAAAGACTATTTATAATGATATTTTAGAGAAAATACCAAAATTAACTGAAGAAACTCAAAAAATGGTTTCTATAGATTTAGAAAGATTAAAAAAAGAAAAAGATAATTGGGATGCTGAACAAGAAAAAATAAGAAAGCAAAAAGAACAAGAGAGAATAGAACAAGAGAAAAAAGAATGGCAAGAATATGTTGCTAAAAATACAAAAAAATTATCAGCGGGAGAACATTTTGTAGGTAAACATATAAGCGAAGGAGTTTATGATGTTACTTTTTCAGGAAGTGGAAATTTTGTTATATATGCATCTAATGGAGAGCTATTAGTAAATGAAATAGGTGGAGGCTCTTATGGAATATCAAAATATAGAGCAATATTAACGACTGATTCTAAAATAAAACTTTCAGGGGTAAGAGCAACATTTAAACCAATAAAAAGAGAAGCTTTTTCCTATTCATCATTTAATGCTTATTCAGGTTATTGGATAGTAGGACAAGATGTAACTAAAGGTAGATATACTGCTAAAGTTAGTGGTAATAATTCAGGTAATTTTATAATTTATTCTGAAAGAGGTTTACTTAAAACAAATGAAGTTTTAGGTGGCCCTTATGGTGTTAGTGAAGTTGTAATTAATTTGGATGATGGGGATATTATAAATATTGGTGGACTAAGAAAGGTTTCATTTGTTCCAACTGAATAATTTTTTCAAAAAAGGTTGTGAAATAACATACTAATTATGAATTAGTATTAAATAAAATTGAGAAGATAGGAGAGATTTATTGTGAGTGAAAAAGTAAGTAGAACTACAGAAAAAGTATTAGGTATTTTAGGTGGAGTTTTTGGGATGTTAGGTGGTTTATTTGCTATATTTGTAGGTTCGTTTGGAGAAGCTTTTAATGGTGATTCTGGAGGATTAGGTTCGCTTGGTATATCAGCATTTATTTTTTCAACATTAGGTATAATTGCAGCTTGTCTAGTTTCATCAAAAACAAAATTTGCTGGATGGGCTCTTGTAATTTCTGCAATTGGAATAGTTATTTCAATATCTATGTTTGGAGTTATCCCAGGTATATTATTTTTAATAGCAGGAATTTTAACTTTGACAAAAAAAGATAAAAAAATTAACCAAGAAGAAACAAAAACTGCAAATTAATATCATTTTTAAGGGGAGATTTTAAAGTGAAAAAAAGAATTAGTTTAATAATATGTATATCATTAATAGCGATATTAATGATGACTGCTTGTGGTCAACAGAATATTACTGACGGAGATGTTAAAAATGCTAAATTAACGCTTAATTTTAATTTTGGAGAAAGAAGTGGTAAATATACAGGTACTCTAGCAAATGGATTGCCTGAAGGATTTGGAACTTTTACTGTTACAGATTCAGAAAATCCAAAATGGACATATGAAGGAAATTGGAAAAAAGGACATTTTGACGGAAAAGGAAAAGCTTCATGGCCTAATGGATGGGTTGAAGCGGGAACATATAAAGATGATAAAATAGTTCCTATGAGCGGAGAAGAAGTTAAAACTCTATATACTGAAACTGAAAGTTTTAAAGATTGTTGTGTTGAAATAACTGGTAAAGTTTTCTCTGCACCAGAATACGATCAAGATGGAGTGTCATTTCAAATGTGGGGTGACTATGATAACTCTGAAAAAAATACTATGGTAACTTTAGGTGACCCGAAATTTGAAATAAAAGATGGTGATTATGTTAAATTAGTAGGTTTTGTAAGAGGTACTTTTGAAGGTCAAAATATGTTAGGTGGCAAAATAGTAGCACCTATAATATACTCCAACGAATGCGAAGTTATAGAATATAAAGATTTATTTGCAGTTATTGATGAAATTACTGTAAATCAAACTATCAATCAATTAGGTTATATTGTAACTGTTCAAAAAGTAGAGTTTACAGAAAAAGATACAAGAGTTTATGTGAAAATTGAAAATAACGGAAAAAATGAATTTGATTTATATAGTTTTAATGCAAAACTTGTTCATGGTGGTAGACAATATGAAGAACAAGATGATTGGAATTCAAATTATCCAGAAGTTCAAACTGATTTAATAGCGGGTGTTACAACAGAAGGAATTATAGCATTTCCACCATTAGAGCCAGGTGATGTAAAAATAATATTAGACGGTTCTTCAGAGGATTATAATGAACGTTTGGACGATTATGTTTATGAAGCTAAATTAAGTAACGAATAGATTTATTAAAAAAATCGATTACATTAAGAAATTCAGCAACGAAATACTGTGTTATAAAGTTAAAACAAACACAATATTTGGTTGCTTTTTCCTTAATGTAATAGTCTGTTTGAATTTTTATATTAAAATTTTTTGGTTTTTGTGAATTTTAGAAAGGGGTTTTTAAGTGAAAGAAGTCATTCCTTATGTTTTTTTTAGACCAAATGAAAACGAAGAATATCTGATGAAAATTACAGACATGAATAAATCTTCGTATCAAAACGTATATAAAGGTAAATTATTTTGTCCACACAAAGGTTGTAATGCAAATATAGGTGTTGTTAAAAAAAATGAAACTTTACATTTTAGAACATGGAAGTCAGGAAAAAATAAAAAAAAAGAGCATATATTCGGATGTCCTTTTGATGTTCGTTATAATGAAATTCAAAATGGTAAGAATAGTAAAAAAAATAATTATGAACAAGTAATTCTATCAGATCGACATATACAAAACACATTAAAAAATGCATATGAAAATATTATAAGGCCAAAAGAAATAAAGGATAAAAACTTAAAAAAACAACAAAATTCTAAGTCATTTGAAAATGAAGAAAGTAAAGTAAAAAACATTCTTAGAGGTGATGCTTTTCAAAATTTAGTTCAAAAAGAACAAAATATATATAGTAGATTTATTAATCAAATTGATGAAACTGATATTAATCAAATAAGATGTATTATAGGTGATGTTAGTAGCATGTTTTTAGGGGATTCTTATGCATATATAAATTTACTCGGGAAAACTGCTGATTTTAAAATTATTTCTATATATTTTAGTGAAAAATTTAAAGCGACAAATAAAAATCAATTTCAAAAATTTAACGTAATAAAAAAATATATTGAAAATAATGATAGAATTATATGTTGTTGTATAGGTCGTATTTTTAAAAATAAAAATACCTATAGCTATGGTATTTATGTAGATAGATACAATGCATTCCTTCTAAATGGACATGGATTTTATGATATTCTTTTTTCTATAAATGATATGTAAAAAGAACAATCTAAAATAAAAAAACTAAATAGGAAAAATCAAAGATGAAGTTAGTAATAATAAAATTGCTAATAAAAATATAAATAATAATAAAACAGAATAAATTTCTATTATAAATATTTTTAAAGCATCTATTATTAATTCTAAACCAACTCAATATTCAAGAGTAACAAATTTTACGCAGAAGGAGTAAAAGGAAATCCATATATATCTACATTATATTATTCTGATAAAAATACTTTTATACTAGAACTTTAGGAACTCCTCTTAGTTTAAAGATATGTAGCGCAACAGCAGGCTACACTGTAGATGTTTATATTTCTGGTAATTATAATGGCGAAACTTTTAATGCTCAAACATCATTTACACCAAGAAAGAGGTAATAAATTATGAATATAATAATCAATAAATGAAATCACTAAATATAGTAGCGTAATTACATTTAAGAAATATAATTATACTCAAAATATTTTTAAATAACGAAAACTCACCTAATTATCAGGTGAATTTTCGTTATTTTTCATTTTGGAGATTAAATAAAATTTAAAAATCATATATAAATTATTTAAAAAACATTTCATTTCAAAGATTACATTTATAGATAAATACATGTAACAAAATAGAAATATAAATTTTAAATAAAAAAAATATATATATTTCATAAAACTCTTAGGTATACAAATAAAAAATAAACTTACAGAAATTATCATCAAATTTAAAATCATATAATTGAAAAAATAATCATTTATAACTTCTAAATAACTATCTTTTTTCTTTGGATAGTTATTTAATAATAAGAATTTAAAAAAATCATCATTCATAAGAGCCTGATAAAAAGCATAGCCCATAAAAGCAATACCAAAAAATCCTATTATGATACTATTTACTGTTTCAGCTATATGTAAGCAAATATTAAAAGTATTGTTATCTCTAACAATAACAACTGAAAAAAATAAGGAAAAAAATAACGTCAAAAAAATTCTTTTTTTTTGATCCTTACTTATTATCAATTTCAATGAGTTTTTAATAATATTTTGAGATTTTTTATTTTCTAAATTTTCTAGAAATATTTTTTTGCATTTTTTATTTTTATATCATCATCACTCATAACACACCTCTTAATATTATTTTAATCGTTTTATTGGAAATTCCAATATTTTTCCTTTATATTTGTCATAAATTTCATTATGACTACTATTTTCAAAATTAAAACTATCTATATCTTCAGAGTATTTTAATATTGATTTAAGTTTATTATTAATTCTTACTTCCTCTGTATAATCTTCATTTTCAAATAATTCAATTTCTACACTTTTAGATATTGCTTCATTTTTAATTTTTCCTATAGCGTTATTTTTATATTCAACTTCCATAGTTACATCAACAGTACCTTTTGATTCATCAATTATTTCAACAACACCTTCCATTGACTTTGGAGAATTAAAAATTATTGAACCTGTTTTACTATCTACAGTTTTTCTTATTTCATTTGTTAATCCATTAAAGTTTAAATCACCATTTAAAGGATGGAATCTCAGTTTTAATTTTTTAATTTTTCGTACTTGCTTTAATGCATTTGAAATAGATTCTAATATAGGAACTCCTAGTATATTAATTATTGCATTTGGAAATGGTTTTTTACCTGTTTGTTTTAAAATATTATTTTTTATTGTTGTATAATTTTTTATTGTTTTTTTGAATGTTGAAGAAAAATTCGAAAGATTAGGGCTACCTTTTTGATTTTTGAATAATAACATTCTGTGGTTTTTTAAATTAATTATGAATATCGAATATGGTGCAGATTCATAATTTTGATTTGTCGATACAACCTTTTTATTAGGGTTAAGTACAGATTTTATTTCTATATTTGTTTTTTTCACCAGCATACCAGTTAAAAAAATTGTATTTTTATTCTTTTCAAAAAGATTTATATCCATAAACATGTATTCATTATTTTTACCTTTATTTATAAAATTAGATTTAAAAGCTGGATAAATAATATTATTAAAATAGCTTAACATAGGCTTTTCTTCTTCTCCAAAAACTACATTAAAATTAATTATATCTATATATTTTTTTTCTATTTTCATTGTAAAATCCTCCTGGATATAACATTTATATATTTTATTCCTTCAAATATTATACCATAAATATGTTATTTTTATTCAAAATGGGGTTTTATTATTATTATTAAAATATTAAAATAGAAGTAAGTTTTGAATTTATTAAAATTTGGAGGAAAAATTAAGTGAAACGTATAAATAGCTATATAGAAGATATAAACAACGCATCAAAAATGAATAAATTAACTATTTTTATTGGTGCTGGAGTTTCTAAAATATCAAAATATCCAGACTGGAAAGAACTAATTGATAGCTTTTCAGAAGAATTGGGACTAGAAGTAAAAAATCAGTATTCAACCGAAGAACTTCTTTCTATTCCACAAAAATATTATTACTCAATAAATACAGATGATAATAAATACTATGAATTATTGGATAGTAAATTAGATATAGAAAATATAAACTCTAATTATATTCATGACTTGATATTAATGATGAAACCATCAAAAATAATAACAACAAATTTTGACAACTTAATAGAGAAAGCTATTTCAAAAAATGCTTTATTTTATGATGTTATTTCAAGTGATGAAGATGTTGCAAATATAAAAAGTACTAATTATTTATTGAAAGTACATGGAGATTTAAAAAAAAGAAATATAGTATTAAAGGAAGAAGATTATCTTAGTTATAGTGATAATTTTAAACTTATAGAAACATTGTTAAAATCAATTTTTGCGACAAATACAATTATTTTTATTGGATATAGACTTGAAGATTATAATATGAAATTGATACTTAATTGGGTTCGTAACCTACAAGGGGAAAATTTCAATACACCATATTTCATAAATGTTGGAACAGAAACATTATCACAATTAGACAAAAATTATTTTGAATCAAGAGGTTTAAAAATAATTGATTACAGAGAAGTTTCAAAACCTCTAGATGTTTGGGAAGAAAGATACAAAATCATCTTAGAGAAAATATTAAATGCTGAAAATACTAATTTTAAACATGATAATTCATTGGACTATTTATATAAAAAATTATTACCTCTAAATAAACTTAATTATTTAAGAATAGAAGATATACAAAGTAAATTAAATGAGGATTATTTAATAAATAAAAATGGGATAATAAGTAACAATAATGATAATGTTAATTATTTAGAAAAATTCAACAAAATTTATATATCTAATAAAAAAGGAAAAAAAATTAATAAAACTATACAAAAACAATGCGATACAATTTCAGAGATATTTAAAAAAGGTCATATTTGTGGTTTTTATTCATATGAAGAAGAGTTAGAATACGAGTTTGATTTTAAATATAATAATTTTGTGGATTTCCATTTTAATTATAACATGATGAAAAAATTTGTCGAAAATAAATATGTAGATTTAGATATAAATTTCAAAAAAGCCTATTACTATTATCATTTATGCGAATATGAAAAATCATATAATTTATACTCAAGTTTAGCAGAAGAATATTTCAAAAAACAAAATTATCTAAAATATTATTTTTCTCAAATAAATAAGAATTCAGCATTTATGCATTTGAAACGACTATATGAATTGCCAAACACTTTAACAGGTCAATTTTACGGCTACGAATCCCCTTCAGTTAAAAATTGGAACGAAATAAAAATGAACATGAGTAGATTTGATTTAAACGAAATTTATGAAAAGCTTCCCTTAGAATTTAAAGTTATTTATCCCTCATTAAAAAATTTATACAATAAAGAATATATGTCTGAAGTTGTTTTTGATGTAATGATACTGACAGATAAATTAGAAAATTCTATAAAAAAAGATTCGTTTGAAATGGGCACTACAAATATAGAAAAGATAATAGATATCATTTTTTCTCATATGCATTTTTTACATGAAAATTATTTAATTTTAGATAACGAAGTTAAAATTTCAAGTACAATTGAGAAACTTTTAAAATCAATATTCTCAAAATATGCAAATTTACTTAAATTCCAAATTCCATATAATCCTGTATTACAATTAAAGGCTAGTTCAAAAGAAAAAATAAACTTCAATAAATTGTTTTTTTTCTGTATTATTAAATATTTTAAATATGAGAACTTAAAATACATATTTAAAGAATATAAAATAAACGAAGTGAAGTTTGAGGATCTTGAAACTTGTGTTAGTATAACTAAAAATATATTTAATTACTTATCTATCTCTAAAAATAAAAAAATAAATAAGTCTTTGCAATCTGAATTAAGTATCTATATTCGTAATTCAATAGAAATTCTAAAACATATGCCTTTAAATTTGAATGATTGTAAGTTTTTTATTTCTAATTTACTAAAATTAGATGATAGTATTATATCTAAAGAAGATAAATTTTTATTTATATCAAAAAAAATAAATGCTGATAAACATTTAATTACCTATGGCAAAAAGGTAATAGAAAAAATAATATTAGAACTTATAGAAAATAATATCAATAATACTAAAAAAATAGATATACTAGATAGAAAAAGTTTCCAGTTTATAAATTTGTATAAAAATATAAATGATAATTTTCATTCTGATAAAATAAATAGAAAAGTAAATGAAATAATTTTTTTAAATAAATATTTAAATGAGGAATTCTTAATAAGATTAACTTCTATATTACCAAAAAATACTGTATTAAAAATTAAAAATATTATAATTTCCAAATTGCAATATAAATTCGATTGTGATATTTTAGAATTAGCAACTGGGCATGGTTTGATTAAAAATATTGATATATTCATAGATGATATAATTGAAATTTTAAAAGCAGAAGATGAAGAAATTATTAGGTTTGTAGGGTTTTTATTTTTAAGAAAAATGATTTCAAAGAACAAGCTAGAATTCTTTGAAAATATAAGCTTAGAGTTTGAATTTTTATTGAATTTAGACGAATTTGATTATAGTAAATTTAATACCAGATGGTTATTTCATTATACAAACTATGGACATTCTTTAATATGCAAAAATCAAAAAGCTAAGTTGTCTATTCGAAATATATTGAAAGAACATTTAAAAAAAGAGAATTTTGACAAAAAACAAGAAAAAATATTTTTAAAATTATATTTAGAAATATACGATTTATAAAAAAGATTATCAAAGTATAAAAACTACGCATAATTACCATTATCCGTAGTTTTACACTTTGATTCGTAAAAATATAAATCTATTTAATTTTTGTATTTCTTACGCAAACACCTCAATTTTAAAATCGGGGTGTTTTTTTCATGCCAATTTGTATAACAAAGTTATATCAATAAAAACAAGAGAAAAAAGCAAATATTACAAAAAATTAATAATCACCCCGATTATTTTTGTGATATTATGTATATGTAAGTAATAAGCTAGAAGATTAAAAAACTCAATTTTAATAAAACCTTGTCTTTTCAGGGATTGAACTTTTACATTTTATGTTTTGAAATCGGAAACTTGGGAGTGGATAACAACAGTATTCCCGAATTGAACTTTTACATTTTATGTTTTGAAAAATATACATTGGTTTACTAGCAGTCCAATTCGTAGCTATTGAACTTTTACATTTTATGTTTTGAAATTTTATTTAAGTAAATATTTTGAAACTTTGATATCTTATTGAACTTTTACATTTTATGTTTTGAAATCTAATAGACATTTTTTTTAAATCATAGAGCATTAAATTGAACTTTTACATTTTATGTTTGTTAAACCTCTTAATTAAGAGGTTTTTTTAATACAAAAAATTATTAAATCTATAAATCAAGGAATCTTTTGTATTTAATCTAAAGATGATATAATAAATAAAAAGATATTCTAAGGAGTTTATTTTGAATAATAATATTAGTCAAGAAAAGTCAGAAGAAGTAAAAGAAACTATAAATAATAAGAAACATGATCAAGGCTATAAAAATACATTTAAAAATAAGGAAAATATGATTGATTTCTTAAATAGTTTTATAAAAGAAGATTGGGTAAAAAATATAAAAAAAGAAGATTTGATATTAGTCGATAAAGAATTTATTCTAAGTGATTTTAAAGATGAAGAAGCCGATATAATATATAAAGTAAAAGTAAATGGTGAAGAAATAATATTGTATATGTTACTAGAGTTTCAATCAAAAGTAGATTTCAGAATGCCAATAAGATTATTTATGTATATCTGCGAAATATATAGAATGTATTTAGAGGAACATGATGATAATACAAAAAGACAAAAAGGTTTTCGATTACCACCAGTAATACCTCTAGTATTATATAATGGTAAAACCAACTGGCATGTACCTAGAAGTTTTAAAGAAATAATAAAATCACATGAAATGTATTCAGATTATGTAATAGATTTTAACTATTTATTATTTGATATTCACAGAATGAATGATGAAGAATTAAAGAAAATAGCTAATGTTGTAAGTACAATTTTTTATTTAGATAAAGAAGATGACATAGAGCAAATAGTAAAAAGATTAGACACAATAAAAGGAATAATAAAAAGATTAAAAATAGATAAGAAAAAGAATTTACTAAGATGGATTAGAAATGTTTTAATAGAAAATACAAGCTTAGACAATAAGGAAAAACTAATAGAAATAATTGATGAAACCATAGAAACGCAGGAGGTGGATATAATGATTTCAAATATGGGTAGAGTTATAAATGAAGGTATGGAAGCTAAATTTGCTGAGGGAATGATAAAAGGGGAACTTAACGGTTTTAAGAAAAATTCGATAATAACGGCAATAAAATTGTTATCAGAAAACTTAAGTATAGAATTAATATCAAGATGTACTAGGTTAAAAATAGATGATGTTAAAGAAATTAAAAATAATCTTGAAATCTATAAAGAAAAATATTTAAAAGATGAAAAAGAAATTTCTTTAAAAGAATAAAAATTTATTAGCTTTCAGATAAAATATCTATTTTGTTTGGAAGCTTTTTTATGAATAAACTAAAAATAAAGCATAGTGAGAGTAGATATAATATAGACAAATAAAATTATTAAAAGGAGTTTAAAATGACTAATAATAAACTAATGAACCCAATGGTAGACTTTGCTTTTAAAGCGTTATTTGGTAAAGATGACAGCGACAGTAGAGAATTATTAATAAGTTTTTTAAATGCTATAATAAAACAAGAAGATAAGATTAAAAAAATAATATCTTTGAATACTTATAAGGATAGTAACTATGAAGAAGATAAGCTTTCTATAATGGATCTAAAAGTTGAAACAAATAGAAATAAAGTAATGTATATAGGACTTCAAGTAAATCCTAATGAAAATTATAAAAAGAAAAATTTATATCATTGGTCTAAATTATATTCAGGATCATTAGGTGAAGATCACGATCTTATGGATTTAAAAAAATGCATTTTAATAAATATATTGAACTTCACCTTATTTGAAGAGATAAAAAGATATCATACAGAATTTAAAGTAGAAGAAATGGATGAAAACATTGTATTAGATGAAGACTTTGAAATTCATTATTTAGAATTAGGAAAGTTTAACGAAAAACATGGCCATAAAACAGAGGAAGAACAATGGCTCACTTTTATGAAATATGCAAATGATGAAAATAAAAAGAATGTAATAAAAGAGTTAGAGCAGAAAAGTGATGTAATCAATAAAGCTATGAAAAAATTAAGAGAATTAAGTGCAGATGAAAAGCAAAGATTTGAATATCTAGCAAGAGAAAAAGCATTAAGAGATAAAGTATCTGGAGATAGATATCTTAAGAGAATGATAGAGAAGATAAAAGAAGAAACTAGCGAGGAGATTAGGAAGTTAAAAGAAAAAGAAAGAATAGAAAAAATTAAGCTAGTATTAAAATTATTAGACTTAAATATGGAGTTTGTAAAAATTAAAGAGATTTCAGAATTAGAAGAAAATAAAATAAAAGACATAGCAGAAAATATTGATCATTATAAAAAAGAAGTTGCAGAATTTGAAAATAAATAAGTAATAAATTATAAAAAACCGTTATATCAAAAATAATTTAAATATAACGGTTTTCTGTAGATTTAATTCTTCATTTTGTTCAGACGTATAAAATATAATATCAATATCAAAATATACATTGCTATAATATATATTTTGATATTGTTAGGTTTACCTTTTTTATAATCTATTGCATATTCATACATATAATAGATTGTAATAAATAGAAGCATTGTGTGTACAAATATACCATACTTTTTATAATCAATTTCAATAAAAAGATAGTATCCAGCGAATATAAGACATACAACAGCTATAGATAAAAAAATCCTTTTTACCATTTTAGGTGTTTCTGTAGATTTCATATTAATTATAACACTCCCTATAAATATTTTCTATTTTACTTAAATTAAGTTTAATATTATATTTTTGACCTGTAAATACTTTTTTAGTAAATTTAAGAAAAAATTATTTATAAAAAGAAATTTTAAGAAAAAATTAATATAAATTAAGTATTTATATTAATAGCTGATAAGTATTAGCTTTCTAATTTTATTTATTAAATAATCTAAGGGTAATATTATAGTTCATATTCTAATTAGGAAACAAATTATTAAATAGAGGTATTCCTCCATATCTTCCTTCTAAATAAGCTTTATCCACATTATTATCTAATCTTATATTATATTCTTCTAATGAATATATTTTAGATGAACCTTTTTCATTTTTTTCTATAAACCAAATTTCATCTCTACGTAGCAAGTTAAAGTCTAACAACCTAGATTCATGAGAAGTTACAAGAAGTTGTATGTTCCTTTTTTCTGCTAGCTTTAAAAATATTTCAACAAATCTAAATGTTAGTTGTGGATGTAAGCATCTATTTCATCTATTATATACATTTTTTCTTCAGTATTGTCTAATAATATTTCTATTAGATTTAAGATTCTGATTGTTCCATTTGATTCCTCTGATAGATTAAAAAATATATCATCGTTACCATGATTAAACTGAACTGTTTTTATTTCAAGTTTACTATCTTTCATTTCAAATATTATAAATTCTTTATTACTACTTTTTAATAAAATACTTCTTTCTTTACCAATTTTAATATCTTGACTAGTTTTATTATCTTCTAATTTTGATATAATGTCATCTAAAACTTTTTTTGGAATAGATATATTTTCAGGTGTAATGTTTACTATATTAAAATTAGTTATACCAGTTTTGAAAGATGAGATTGCCTTAATTATTTCATCTATATTATCTTTTGTCATAAAATAAGAATAATCAGATATTGCTCTGTCTGGATAATTTACATCCAGTTTATATTTAAACCAATCAAACATTTTTTTTAATATTATAGCTTCTGAATTATCTTTATAAAAATTGTCCTTATTTTGATTCATCAAATGTAAAAGAAGTATAGAACTATCATCTTTTATATCTTCAGCATAAATTTTAAGTCTTTCCATTGTAGATTTATTTTTAAAATAGTTATTAAAATCAAAAGTACCTTCTTCTATATTCCTACTAAATATTAAATTTTCTTTATTACTTGGAAAAAGCTCTATCAACCATTCTGATATAATTCTACTTTCATTTAGTATTACTTCATAACCATAAGAATAATATTTATTATCTATCTTTATTTCAAAATCAAAATAAGTTTTTTTATTTTTATTTTCTATATCACATTTATTGTATTTATTTGTGTGTAATTTAGGCAATTTATCTAAAATTGTATTTCGTGCAAATCCAATTGCTGAAACTAAATTAGATTTACCTGAAGCATTTGCACCATAGATTGCTGAAAATTTAAGTAATTTAAGCTTGCCATCGTTGTAAACATGACTATTTTTATTTCTTGTTTTTCCTCCAATCATTGAGAATTCTTGCATCTTTTCAAATGAAAGAAAGTTTTCTACTGTAAATCGTATAAACATATTAATCATCTCCTAAAATAATTATATGTGAATAAATCACTTTTAACTTAATGAATAATTTAATTCATAAGTTATTTTTTTATGAAGGACTGTTAATTTTAAAATAACATAAAAAGTAAGTGAAGAGTCGAAAAAAGTCTAAATGGAATTTAAATGGTTTTTATGGTATTATATTTAAAATCGATACAGAATATATTTATCAATGATTATAGCCATTATTTTTGCTTGTGTTAAAAATAATACTATCGAGATTTTTTTCTTGCAAGTTGACATAAGTATTAGAATAACTTAAATAGAGTGTGATTTTTTGTCAAAATTCAAAAAACAAAAAATCCTACTTTATTTTTAGTAAGAAATGTGATAATATTAAGAGGTACAGAGTGATGTTAAAAATAAACAAACGTTGAAATTGTCTTCATTGAACTTTTACATTTTATGTTTTAAAATAATTCCCATTACATTGAACCGAGTATTTACGATAGTATTGAACTTTTACATTTTATGAACATACCCCAGTGAAATCTACAGATTAAATAATGAAAATCTGATATGAATTTGAAAGGGGTATTTTTTATGTCTAAAAAAAAGACGTATACTTTTGAAGAAAAATTAAAAATTCTTGAAGATTTTAAGATTAATAAGCTATCGCTTAGAAAATA
>JAOARY010000026.1 GCA_025210335.1 Peptostreptococcaceae bacterium
GATCAAGGATATAAAAACACATTTAAGAACAAAGATAATATGATAGACTTCTTAAATAGTTTTATAAAAGAAGATTGGGTAAAAAATATAAAAAAAGAAGACTTAGTTCTAATAGACAAAGAATTTATACTAAGTAACTTTAAAGATGAAGAAGCCGATATAGTGTATAAGGTAAATGTAAATGGAGAAGAAGTAATACTATATATGTTATTAGAATTTCAATCAAAAGTAGACTATAGAATGCCAATAAGATTATTTTTATATATCTGTGAAATTTATAGAATGTATTTAGATGAACATGACGATAATACAAAAAAGCAAAAAGGGTTTAGATTACCACCAGTAATACCAGTAGTATTATATAATGGTGAAAATAATTGGCATGTACCAAGAAGTTTTAAGGAAGTAATAAAATCACATGAAATGTATAGTGATTATGTAATAGACTTTAATTATTTATTATTTGATATTCATAGAATGGATGACGAAGGGTTAAAGAAGATAGCGAATGTAGTAAGTACAATATTTTACTTGGATAAAGAAGATAATATAGAACTAATAGTAAAGAGATTAGAAACGATAAAAGGTGTAATAAAGAGATTACAAATAGATAAGAAAAAGAATTTATTAAGATGGATCAAAAATGTAATAGTTGAGAATACAAGTTTAGATAATAAGGAAAAACTAATAGAATTAATTGATGAAACTATTAAGACGCAGGAGGTGGATATGATGATTTCAAATATGGGTAGAGTTATAAATGAAGGACTAGAAGCTAAATTAGCTGAAGGTATAATGAAAGGCGAAAGAATAGGGATAATAAAAGGTGAAAAAATAGGATTAGAAAAAAAATCTATAATTACAGCAATAGAAATGCTTAAAGATAATATGAATATAGAATTGGTTGCAAAATATAGCAAATTAAAAATATCTAAAGTAAAGGATATAAAAAATAATTTAGAAGAATATAAGCAAGTTTATTTAGATAAATAATAAATAATAAATTTTTAGTTTTTAGACTATCAGATTTAATCTTTTTAATCTGATAGTTTTTTTGTTGGAAAAATATAAGTGAAATCCAAATCAAAAATAAAGAAAAGTATAAATAAATCCAAATTAATTTAGAATTAAAAATTAATAAATAACATTATAAAAAAATAAGTAAAATCAATGAAAATGAATAAAATTATTCAAATTAAAAATTTTTATGAATGACTGTTAAAGTATAAATAACATAAAAAGTAAACAAATTGTCGAATTGAATCGAATTGGAATTGAGATGGTTATAAAGGAATAAAATACAAAATAGATATAATATAGTAAGAATAAGAACTATAGAAGATATTTTTGCATTTGTGAAAAATAAAATTATCGAGATTTTTTTCTTGCAAATTGACATAAGTACTATGAATACTTAAATAGAGTACGATTTTTTGCAAAAAATCAAAAAACAAAAAATCCTACTTTATTTTTAGTAAGAAATGTGATAGTATTAATGTGTAGATACTGATGTTAAAAATAAACAAACGTTGAAACTGTCTTCATTGAACCCTTACATTTTATGTTTTGAAATGCTACTTTCGAATCATTAAATATTCTTAAATCTGCATTGAACCCTTACATTTTATGTTTTGAAATTATTCACCTTCAATCCTATCTATTATTGTTTTCATGTATTGAACCCTTACATTTTATGTTACTAAACCTCTTAATAAGAGGTTTTTTTTATTGCTAAAAATAAAGATTTTTATTTTAATTTTGGAATATATTATTAAATAATCTTTTATCGGGGTAGATAATTAGGGCGTAGATAAATTTTTTATAGTAAATAAGAGGGGGTATTATTGTGAAGTATTTTATAATTTTTCATGATGATAATTATTGTAATGACAAAGAAAAAGGGCTTATATGGACACCAAAAAAAAATGAAAACAACAAAGAAGTAGCTTATTGGTCAACAATAAAAAGAATAAGAAGAGATGATGTGATATTTAGTATATGTAACAAAAAACTAGTTTCTTTAAATTATGCAAAAGAGGGATATTTGCAGACTGATTCTAAAAATATTTTTAAAGAAGATAATAATTTAGATAAGATATGGATCTTAGATACACAGTTTAATCAATTAAAAGAACCTATAGATATAAAGGATAAGATTGCAGAAGTTAAAGATATGCTTAAGTATAAGTATTTTGAGCTTATAGATGAAGATAGCAAAATGGTAAAAGGTTATATTCATGAGATACCTAATAATTTAGGTGAATATATTATGAATTTTATAAAAGAAGAAAAACTTTTGGAGGAAGATATTGTATTAGTTTAAGAAAAAAATAAAAAAAATTCTCAAAAAAATAATACTTTAAAATAAAGTATTTAAGCTATTTTTTTTCAAAATAATTTTTAAATTTTATAAAAATTAAAAAAAAGACTTTGCATTATTGAGAATTTATATTATAATAAACTCAAGACAAATTAAAAATGAAATCAATACAAAGTGATATTGAAAATATAAATAAAAAATTTACGGAGGTTTTAAAAATGCAAAAAAGAACAGATGTAATAACTATGGGCGGAAACAAAATGACTTTAGCTGGAGAAGAAGTTAAATTAAATGATAAAGCAAAAGATTTTACTTGTTTAAAGAGTGATTTATCACCATTTTCACTTTCAGATGTTAAAGAAAAAGCAGTAATAATAAGTGTAGTACCATCAATAGATACTCCAGTTTGTGATTTACAAACAACTACATTTAATGAAAAAGCACATGAACTTAAGGATGTGAAGGTTCTTACTATAAGTAATGATTTACCTTTTGCTCATGCTAGATTTTGTGCAGCTAAAGGAATTGATAGTGTAATAACATTATCAGATCATAAAGATTTAGATTTTGGTAGCAAATATGGTTTTGTAATAGATGAACTTAGACTATTAGCTAGAGGTATAGTTGTATTAGATGAGAATAGAAATGTTGCACATATTGAATATGTAAGCGAAGTAACTAATCATCCTAATTATGATAAAGCTATTGAAGCTGCAAAGAAAATTTTAGAGGCTTAAAATATTATAAAAATATTATAATATGATTTTTATAAATTTGAAGAATAGATTTTAATGACATATAGATTCCTTTTTAGATTAATAAAGACTTCCAAAAGAAAAAAGACCTTAATGGTCTTTTTTCTTTTTTGTTAATTTTTTTGAAGTCCCCATTTTTAAACTGGGGTTGTAGTTTAGTTATGTACTTAAAATTTAGACAATATCTACGAGGGTTGATATTGTTATAGCTATGTTATTAACTTAATTAGAACTATCTTTATCTTTTAGATATTCATTTATAGATTTATATTCTTCTTTTGTTTCTAAGGGATTATCAGAATTTTTTTCTAAATTTTTTATAGAGCTTTCCTTGCTAAGTTCATCCAAAATAGATTTTTTGATTTTTCCATCTAAATTAATAGAGCTTTCATCTATTTTTTTCTTGAATTCTTGCGATATTTTCTTTTTTTCATCATTAGAAATATCATTACTAATAATTTCATTATCAGAAATTGTAGATTCTAATAAATCTTCATTAATATTATCATTATTTAATTTTTTTTGTGAATCTAATTCCTTTATTTGAGGCATGATATCTTTAGTTTTTTCTTCATCAAGATTTACAATAACGACTTTTTGATTATTTTTGGTATTGTAAAATTCATCCAAAGAAACAGATCTAAAGTGACTTTGATTGTTGGAAACAACTAGAAAAGTTAAAAAACCAAAGACTAAAATCAAAGTACCAACAAATGCACTAAAGATTTTAAAAATAAAATTTTCATCCATATTCATAAAAAATTACCCCCTTAATGATATTTTTTTCATTATAACATTTTAACTGCATAAAAACTTATATAATTCACAAAATGATACCTAAGACACATAAGTGATTTCAATAGATTAAGCTTATTGAGATACAAAATAATATAAGTATAATTTATACATAATAGTAAATAGAAATGAAAAAAATTAATGATATAAAATCATTTTTAGCAAAAGAATATAGCTTTGTGATATAATGATTTGTTAACTATTATGGATTTTTTAAGTGAGGTAGAATATGAATTTTAAAGATTTGAATATAGATAAGGATGTATTAAAGGCATTAGATATAATCAATTATAAAAGAGCAACTAAGGTACAGGAACAAGTAATAAAAGAATTAAAAAACGATAGAGATTTGATAGTAAAATCTAAAACAGGTAGTGGAAAAACAGCGGCATTTTTAATACCTATATGTGAAAAAATGAAGATAGAAAGCAAAAATCCAAAGGCTCTTATAATAACACCAACAAGAGAGCTTTGTATCCAAATTCAAAAAGAAGCAAATATGATTGGTAGATTAAAAAGATTAAAAACAACGGCATTACTTGGTGGAAGACCATTAAATATACAAATAAATGAATTAAAACAAAGAGTTCATATTGTTTGTGCAACACCAGGAAGAGCATTAGAGCATATAAGATTAAATACATTAAATTTAGAGGAAGTTGAATATCTTATAATAGATGAAGCTGATGAAATGCTAAGTCTTGGTTTTATGGATCAAGTAAAAGATATAATTTCTAAGTTGAAAAAACAAAGAAGAACTATGTTGTTTTCAGCAACGATAGAAAAGGAATTAGAAGAAATATGTAAGGAAATTATGATTGATCCTATTAGAATAGATATAAAAGATGAGGTTAAGAAAAATAATATAGAAGAAATATTTTATAAGATGAAGGAAGAAGAAAAGATAAAAGCTTTAAAAAATCTTATATACACAAAAAAAATAAAAAAGGCAATTATATTTTGTAACAGAAGAGATAAGGTTGATGAAATATTAAAGAAATTAACAAGAGAAGAACTGCATATTTTAGGGCTTCATGGTGGAATGAGTCAGGATTTGAGAACGAATAATATTTTAGATTTTAAAAAGAATTTAGCTCATTTTTTAATAGCTACAGATGTTGCATCTAGAGGTATACATGTGGATGATATAACTCATGTTATCAATTATGATTTTCCTGAAGATAAGGAAAACTATGTTCATAGAATAGGTAGAACAGGAAGATATAAAAGCAAAGGACATGCTTTATCTTTTATAACTGAAGATGATATGCAAATGTTAAATGAAGTTAAGGAAAATTATAATACAAAGGTTAAATATGAAAATCTACCAGATAAAGATAGGGTAAAAAGAGCAAAGAAAGAGTTTGAAAGATATTTAAAAACTAAACCAAAGATGAAAAGGGATATATCGCATAAATTAAATAAAGATATAATGAAGATTAGAATTAACTGTGGAAAGAATAAAAAGATAAGAAATATTGATATTGTAGGAATGCTTTTTAATATTAAAGAAATTAAAAAAGAAGATATTGGAATAATTGAAGTGCAAACGACTTGTTCTTATGTTGAAATATTTAATAATAAGGGCGATTTGGTACTAAAAAATCTAAAAAATATGAAATTAAAAGGTAAGAGTTTTACATTCAAAAAAATATCAAAATAAGTATAAAATAGATTTGTATATATTGAAACATGAGGTGTTGAGGATTTTTAAATATATTTTAAAAACTCTTGGGTTCACCCCATGTTTTTTTTATTTAAAATTTTTAGAAAATAATAAAAAATCGGGGAAAATGTTTTTTAAGCTAGTTTAAATTTATAAGATATATAATTAACAATTTTAATAATATAGAGTATAGGCTTGAGACTATTAATAGCTAAAAAAAGATGAAAAAAAACTTAATTTTTATATTGACCTTGTCCTTAGACTAAAGACTATAATTAAATCATAAGATAAATAAAAACAAAGAGAACTTAGTTAGATAAAAGCTTTTGTTTGTTTTGTAGAATAAAAATAAAAAGACAAAAAACTAAATATAGACTTAATTGTATAAATTTTTTAATAGCTACTGTTTAAAAGGAGGAGTCATTATGTTTGAATTAATGGGTCAAAAAGAAAGATACGATTGGTATTTTAATGAAAATAAGAATTCTGATTATGATAGTTACTTAAAAATTGAATTTGGAAACTTATTTAATTTTTTTAGAAAGTAATAATAGATGATTTAAAATTTTATTGTGTATATTATAAAAAAAGCCAGTTAAAAAATATTAAACCCCTAAGGATATTAAACTGGCTGATGCCATTATTTTTCTTAAAAGATGAAGTAATTCATCTTTTTTTTTTGCAAAAAAATAGAGGGGTCTTTTATAATAAGTATTTAAAAAAAATAAAATATTTATTATTCTGCCCCTAATGTAGATTTAATTTACTAAATAAATTTTTGTGGATATTTTATAATTTAACAAATTAACCTAGTAATTTATTTGCAATGGCAATAGCCTCTTCTAATTCTGCTGGAAGTAATGTTTGTGGAACTTTATCATTTCCGATTTTTTTACCTAAGATATACCTTGCACATTTTTTATAATCACCATGACAGTATTTAACTTTTAGGGCTTCTAAAAATACACCCATATCTTTTGCTAAATCAGAATTTATATATGTACATTCATTGTATTTATCACAGCTATCCAAAATATCAACTCCTTAAATAAATTTCAATATTAAAGATATGATCATAGAATCTATATTAAGACAAAATAGATTAGTTTCTTAATGTATGTGCAATATTTAAGTATAGAAACTTTTTTATGGAAAAATTAAATAATTTTATATAAAAATATAATCAAACTTTATAAATATTAATAATCATTTTTTGATTATTAATATTTATCGAAATTTTTACGCTACATTAATATAGTATAAATTGATTAAATATTAAGAATCAATCGGACTATATTCTCATTCTTTAGAAAATTTTATAACAAATAAACAAAAATCTCTTTCAAAAACATTTTTTTTTATTTATAATAAAGGGAATGACGTTTATTTTAAGAATAAAAAGGGTAACACCTTTTTTTATAAATTTCAAAATTAAAAAATTCATCATTTTTAGATTTTGATGAATTTGTTTTTAGTTTTATTGTTTTGAAAGGGGAAAAAAATGAGTATTTTAACGGTTAAGAATTTAAGTCATGGTTTTGGTGATAGAGTTATATTTGAGAATGTTTCATTTAGATTATTAAAAGGTGAGCATATTGGTCTTATTGGAGCAAATGGTGAAGGTAAGTCTACTTTTATGAATATAATTACTAATAATCTAGAGCCTGATGAAGGTGATGTAACTTGGTCTAAGAACGTAAGGGTCGGATATTTAGATCAACATACAAATCTTAAAAAAGGAACTAGTGTAAGAGATGCACTAAAGGAAGCTTTTTCATATTTATTTGATATGGAAGAACAGATGAATAAGATTTGTGATCAAATGGCTGATTGTGATGAAGATACGATGACTAAATTATTAGAAGAAATGGGAACAATACAAGATATTTTGACTAATAATGATTTTTATATGATTGATGCAAAGGTTGAAGAAGTAGCAAAGGGTCTTGGACTTTTGGATGTTGGTTTAGAAAAAGATGTTACAGATTTAAGTGGTGGACAAAGAACTAAGATTCTTTTAGCAAAATTATTATTACAAAAACCTGATATACTTCTTTTGGATGAGCCTACAAACTATTTAGATGAAGTTCATATTGAATGGTTAAAAAGATATTTACAAAATTATGAAAATGCATTCATACTGATATCTCATGATATACCATTTTTAAATAGTGTTATAAATCTTATATACCACATGGAAAATGGTGACTTAAATAGATATGTTGGAGATTATGATGAATTTAGAGCTGTTTATGAAGTTAAAAAACAACAAAAGGAAGCAGCTTATAGAAAGCAACAACAAGAGATTTCAGAACTTAAAGATTTTGTTGCTAGAAATAAAGCTAGGGTTGCAACTAGAAATATGGCAATGTCTAGACAAAAGAAATTAGATAAGATGGATGTTATTGAGCTTGATAGAGAAAAGCCAAAGCCTGAATTTAATTTCAAACCAGCAAGAACTTCAGGAAGACTTATTTTTGAAACAAAGGATTTAGTGATTGGTTATGATGAACCACTTTCAAGACCATTAAATCTAAAGATGGAAAGAGGTCAAAAGATTGCACTTGTTGGAGCCAATGGTATTGGTAAGACTACTTTATTAAAAAGTATATTAGGTCATTTAAAGCCTGTTTCTGGAGATGTTGAAAAAGGAGATATTCAACGTATAGGATATTTCGAACAAGAGATTAAAGAAAAAAATGATAAAACTTGTATTGAGGATGTATGGGAAGTGTTCCCTGGATATACTCAATATGAAATAAGAGCAGCTTTGGCTAAATGTGGACTTACTACAAAACATATTGAAAGCAAGGTGTTTGTACTAAGTGGAGGAGAACAAGCTAAGGTTAGACTTTGTAAGATAATCAATGATGAAACAAATATTTTGGTACTAGATGAGCCAACAAACCATTTAGATCAAGACGCAAAGGATGAATTAAAAAGAGCATTAAAAGCATATAAGGGAAGTATATTACTGATATGCCATGAGCCAGAATTTTATACAGATGTGGTTACAGATGTTTGGAATTGTGAGGATTGGACGACTAAGGTATTTTAGATAAATTGGGTAAATAATAAGAGCTGTCATATTAAAAAATTTTCTTAGTATGACAGCTCTTTTAGTATTTTGAATAAGATTTTTTATTATATATTTTTTTTATAATTTATTAAACTTCTTTATGTTCCTCATAAATCTCTTCAATTTCATCAAGAGAATCAAAGAAAGCATCAAGTACATCTGGATCAAAATGACTTCCTTTTGAATTTTTTAAGATATTATAACTATGATCCAAACTAAAAGCTTCCTTATATGGTCGCTTTGATGTTAGTGCATCAAAAACATCAGCAACAGCACAAATTCTAGCTTCAAGAGGAATTTCATCTTCCTTTATAGCATTAGGATAACCCTTACCATTATATTTTTCTTGATGATAATTAGCTATATTTACAGCCATATCAAAGTAATTGATGTTATAAAGCATGAATCTTTTATGAATTCGTTTTAAGATATCTGCACCTATTTGAGCGTGAGTTTTCATTATTTTATATTCTTCATCTGTTAATTTCCCTTTTTTAAGCAAAATATCATCTTTAATAGCTACTTTGCCTATATCGTGCATAGGAGCAGTTAATTTTATATTTTCTATAAAATTACTGTTAATTTCATCATTGAATTTTCCTTGTTCTCTTAATTTTTTACTTATGATTTGAGAATAAGTACTCATTCGAATAAGATGTCTTCTAGTTTCGGGGTCTCTTGATTCTGTTAAATCTGCCAAACTTTCAGTTATTATAGATAACAAATCTTTTGTTAATATACTTTTATAAAATGCGATATTTAATGCATTTTTTATTATTTTAAAGAATGAACAAGAATTTTTTTGAAATTTTTCTTTTGAATAAAATAAAGCATATCCGATATAACTATCATTTAGAGCTATTGGTATAGCTATATTATATTCATCAATCATTGTTATTTTATCATATTCATGAATCATTTTAATTGATTTAGATTTGATTTTGTTATTGTTATATTCTATTTGAATTATATTTTCTGATGAATTTCTATATACTATATTTATTTGATCAAAATTTATAAACTCTTTAAAGCTTGTATTTATTTCATTAAGCACTTCTTCCATGCTTTCTTCTTTTATTATTTTGCTCTCTATTTTCCTAATACTTTTTAAACTATTTATAAATCTATTAAAATTATTAAATATTAATTTAAATTCATCATTTTCTTTTCTAGAAAGATTATCTATAAATTCTCCTTTGCTCATATGATATAGAGCATCTTTTAACTTGTTTACAGGTTTTTTAAAATCATTATTTAATATATTGATTATAAAACCAAAGACTATTATGGTAAAGAATAATGTTATTATTTGAATCAAAAATGCATTTTCTTTTTGTTTTTGAGCTATTTCTTTGCACACTAGTATTAGTTTTTGAGAACTACTTATAAGTTCTTTGTTTTTATTTTCAAAGCCTTCATATTTATATTTATAAAGCAACATATCATCTAAATTATTTGGATTTAATAGATAATCAATATCCATTTGTAAATCGACCCATTTTAAAATAGCGTCATCAAGAGCTTCATCAAATTCTTTTAAAAATTGACCTCTAAATTTTAATTTTATCTTTTTGCCATCTTCAAGAATATATTCTTTTTTCTTAAAATTTTTAAGTATTATATTTATATTATCTTTGTATTTTGCAACCTCATCTTTATATTTAGTATTTTTATTTTTATATTTGTCCATATTATCATAGATAGCTTCTTCAGAAATAGTTTGAGTTATAAGTGTTATTTTTTCCATAGCAAGTTTTTGCATAGATAAAAGTTCTGTAAGAATTATATGCTGACTTTGAGTATCACTGCTTATATAAGATGCACTAATTGTAGATACTAATGCAGCTAGAATAAGAAAATATACGGTTAGGATTTTTCCCTTTATGGTTTTCAACATAATCAACTCCAATCTAAGATATATTAGATATTTACCTAAATTGGAAGTTAAAAAACATTAGAAATAATTAAATTTCTTTCTTTTTGATTGAGAAAGTAATTTTAGCACTAGCATCTCTACCGACAAATTTTATTCGATAATTACCTTTTTTGGTTTTGTAATCAGAATTATTTTTGCCAGTTTTATCAACCAATTTAATAACTTTATCATCAGGATCTATAAGAACTACTTTAAAATCTCCTTCTTTTAAATCTAAATCAAAATCATAATGTAAGGTTTCATTTTCTTTACATTCAATATTAAAGATAGTATCCATTCCACTAAATTTACCAAAGTTATAATCGCATCTACCATTCTTTATTTCACTACTAGATAGAGTGGTATAATTATAACTATTAAATTTATTAGCTATTTTTTTGTCATCATCATAGATTGAATTTTTGGAAACTAGAAATGATATTGATTGGTAAAGTGGTGTTTTAGTTATTTGGTTAATACCAACAGCAAGTAAAAAAATGCTTAAGACAGCAATTAATAATATATGTTTATTAAATTTTTTTTTCATATTGTCCTCCTTTGGAATCTTGAATATGTAAATTATATATTTAAAAATAAATAAATTCAATTGTATTAAATTTTTATTTATTTACAAAATATTAGATAAACCAATAATAATGATAAAAAAACTATCTTAAAATCTAAAATGTATTAAACATTATAAAAGATTTTTAAGATAGTTTTTTATTTTTTATATTTAATTGCTCTGAATTTGTAATTATTTTGCAATTATTGATTATGCAATTATAAAATAATTATTTTAAGTTTTTATTTTTGATGAAGTATTTCAATATTGATTTTGTTATCTGATTATATAATTATTATCATTAAATGATTTTGATGTTCTTGATGGATCTACTGTTTTGAACTTAATCCATGTTCTATCATCAATATTTGTATCATCATTTAATTTTGCACTATTTATCATAAGATAATAAGTTTCACCTGGTTTATAATTTGTTTTTGGTGTAATTTTAATTGAATAATCATCATTTAATTTGATATCAAATTCCTTATAATTTTCTTCTTCATCAAATAACTCTATATCACAATTTTCGATGAGTTCTTTATTTATTTTTTTATTAAAACTTATAGTCCAATCCTTATCAAGAGAAATATCTTCGTATTCCTTTAATTTGATTCCAGAAAGTTCATAAGAAGATACGCTAAATTTATATCTTGTATTAGTTAGTAGATTTGTATCATCCATAGCTAATAAATTTTCAGTTAAATATAGGTAATAACACTCTTCTTTATTAAAATAAGTTTCTGGTGTGATTTTTATTTTATCATCTTTTATTATATCTATTGTTAAAGGAATTTTATTTCTAAAACAGTCATAGATATAGATATTATCAGTATTAAATGAATCTTCTTTTATTGGTTTATTAAATTCTATTTCAAAGCTTTTATCTTCTATAAATTGAGTTTCAAAAGAATTATTTTGACCACTAAATAGAGGATCAGGATCCCCATCTTCAGGTAGACCAATTATTGAAAAATTACTGAATTTATTAACCCAAACATTTATACCAATTGGATTTCCATCTTTATCATATGCAACTTCACCTTTATCTATTTTATTTTCTCCGTCCGAATGCTCTATAAATACAGCTAGAGGTGCTACAAATGCATCAATTTCTTCTTTAGTAGTAGGGATATCTACATTTTTAAGTGGTACAAATATTTTAGTCAAAGAAGAATAGTTAGTGCTAATTCCAACAGATACTCCTATTTTTTTGGAACCAGAAACTATACTTACTATCATTTCATCGACTTCTTTTTCTTCTTCTGGATCATCGATTTTTCTTATATTGATACTAACATCTTCCTTACCATCCTCTGTTTCAATATTTTTTAATGTATCTTTTGGTATATCTAGCTTAGCATTATCAGATTCTATTGTAAGGTCAATATTATTTTCACTTAATTTATCAACTGATTCTTTTTTTAATGTAAAGTCAGATTCATTAGCTTCTTTTCCTTGAACTTCTTTTACTTGGATTATTGCTTTATTGTTTTGTGTTTCTAATGCTTTTTTTACTGTTTCGTCAGCTTTATTTTCATCAAATTCTATATTATCTTTAATTTTACCATTTTCTTCTTTTCTTTTGATAACAACTTTAGCAGCAGTTTCATTATCAGTTTCATCATCTTCATCATCAACAACTACATCAACTTCTATTTCTTCTTCATCTGGATCAGGATCTGGGGTTGGAGTTGGTGGTGATTGTCTATTTATAGTTATTGTATAAGTTTTTGTTGTATCATTTTGAGCTGTAACTAATACTTTAACAGTGTTAGAACCAACTGATAAACTTATACTATCTGAAGCGCTTTCTGATGTTACAACTGTCGAATTTACTTTTATTGATTTATGATTACTATCATTAGCAGTTGGTGTGAATCTAATAGTAGAAATAGAATTGGAAACATTCATACTATAATTTGTTTGTTCACTTGAAAAATTAGGTGATAAACTACTTGTACTAGGAACTAAATTAGATAAAGTAGCATCTGATGATGCTTGTTCACGAGTTACATTTATAGTGTAAGTTTTGCTGTTTTGTGCAATTGCTAATGAATTATATATTTTATCAACAAATAATTCTTTATTAAATTTGTCATCAGTTATATATCTGTCTAAACCTCTTAAAGAATTTACTGAAGCAAATTTAGTATTAGAATTATTAAATGAAATTAAATTTTCATAAATAACAACCGTTATAGTGTTTGAACCTACATCTAAATTAATAGGGTCACAAGCTTGGTTATAAGCACAATTAACATCATTAATCTTAGTATAAGAAGAAGGATGGTTACTTGATGGTGTTAATGTTAAAGATGTCGTAGTATAAGGGACATTAACATCATAAGTTGTTGTATTCTTATCAAATGTAGGTGTTAAACTACTTTCACTTATAAGAAGATTTGATAGTGATAAATCATATTCTCTAAATACATTAATACTATAAGTTTTATTTGTTGTTCCATCCTGTGCAGTAACAATGATATCAACATTATTACTTCCTTCAACTAAATTAATATTAGAAGAAGAATTCCCAGAAATAGTGTTATTAGAATCAACAGTGATAGAAGTATAATTGCTATCATTAGCAGTAGGAGTAAAATTAATGCTTGAGATAGAATTATCAACATTTATACTGTAACTAGTAGTAGAAGAACTAAAAGTAGGGCTTAAACTACCTGTACTAGAAGTCAAATTAGATAAAGTAGCATCATTTGAAAGTCTTGTTATTTCAATGTTATAAGTTTTTTGTGTTGTTCCATCCTGTGCAGTAACAATGATATCAACATTATTACTTCCTTCAACTAAATTAATATTAGAAGAAGAATTTCCAGAAGTAGTATTATTAGAATCGACAGTGATAGAAGTATAATTACTATCATTAGCAGTAGGAGTAAAATTAATGCTTGAGATAGAATTAGCAACATTCATAGTATAAGAAGTAGTAGAAGAACTAAAAGTAGGGCTTAAACTACCTGTACTAGGAACTAAATTAGATAAAGTAGCATCAGTAGAAGCAGCAGCTCTATTGACTGTAATATTATAAGTTTTACTATTTGGACTAGCAAATGCTAAATTATTATATATTCTGTTATAAAATATGTTTTCATTATAAATTGATTCATCTTTCAAATATCTATCAAAGTCTTTATTCGATGAAGCATATTTTTTATTTGAATTAGAATAAACTATATCATATTCATAAATGACAACGGTAATTGAATTATTACCAACGTTTAAATTAATAGGGTCACAAGCTTGATCATAATTACAACTAACATTATTAATCTTAGTATAAGAAGAAGGATGATTGCTTGATGGTGTTAATGTCAAAGATGTAGTAGTATAAGGAACATTAACAGTATAGCTTGTTGTATCCTTGTCAAATGTAGGTGTTAAACTACCTTCGCTTATAAGAAGATTGGATAATGATAAATCATAATCACGAGTTACATTAATACTATAAGTCTTTTGAGTACTACCATCTTCTGCTGTAACTATTATATCTAAATTATTACTACCTTCAGATAAGCTAATATTCGAAGAAGCGTTACCAGAAGTAGTATTATTACCATCTACAGTGATGGAAGTATAATTACTATCATTAGCAGTAGGAGTAAAATTAATGCTTGAGATAGAATTATCAACATTTATATTGTAAGAAGTAGTAGAAGAACTAAAAGTAGGGCTTAAACTACCTGTATTAGGAACTAAATTAGATAAAGTAGCATCTGTTGATAGGGGTGCAGCTCTATTA
>JAOARY010000027.1 GCA_025210335.1 Peptostreptococcaceae bacterium
TACTAATATTTTTAATGGCATACCCACAACAAATACATTCATTTGTGGTATTGTTCTTGCCATTACCCCTAATACCAAATTTGTAAGAAATAATGCTAATATTATTGGTATAGCAATTCTTATTGAAATATTCATTATAAAATTAAATAATTCTATTACAAAATAAAAATAATTTGAATTTAAATTAAACAGTCTTTCTAAAGGAAAAACTTTAAAACTATTTATAATAGCTTTTAATATTTCATAATGACCGTTTATACTTATAAAGACTAATAGGGAAATTATATTAAAAAAATTACCTGTTATTGATACTCTTCCTCCACTATTAGGGTCTACAACCCTAGCCATAGCAAAACCTATTTGTACATCCATAAATGAACCTGCTGTAAGTGCTACATTGAAAACAATGTCCATAATCATACCCATGAAGATTCCAATAAAAACTTCTTTTATTCCAAGTATCAAAAGCGCATCTTTAGAATAATTATATAAATTTTCAACAGATATAAATGGATATATTAAAAATGATATTGCTAATGACAAGCCTAATTTAAAAATATTCGGAAGGTTCTTCCTTCCGAATAATGGTGATACAGTTATTGCAGATGAAACCCTTAAGAAAATCAACATAAAAAAATATACATTTTCAGTTATGTATCTCATAAATTCATTCATATTTATCAGCTCTATCTTATAAATTCATTCATACTTAAAAATAATTCTCTAGTATAATCCACTGCCAAACTTATTAACCAAGGTCCAAATATTGCAAAAGCAAGCAAAACTGCTACAATCTTAGGAATAAACGATAATGTAGCTTCTTGTATTTGCGTCGTAGCCTGAAATATACTAACAGCCAATCCGACTAAAAGACCTAATATCAGCATTGGAGAGGATAATAAGAGAACCATCATAAGTGCGCCTTGTCCTAATTCAACCACTTTTTCTATACTCAATTTACCACTTCCTACTAGTTAAATCCCGTAACAATCGACCTTATAACTAAGGTCCATCCATCTACCAAAATAAATAATAATAATTTGAATGGTAATGATATCATAACTGGAGGTAACATCATCATCCCCATAGACATCAATGTACTTGCAACAACCATATCTATAATTATAAATGGTATAAACAGTATAACCCCCATTATAAAGCCTGATTTTAATTCACTTATTAAAAATGCTGGAATTAAGACTCTATTTGGAATATTATCTTGCTTAATATTTTCATCTTTTGCAAGTTCAATAAACAAATCCAAATCACTTTTTCTTGTTTGTTTCATCATAAACTTTCTTAAAGGATCCATTCCTCTTTGTAAGGCTTCTTCTTGTGTAATTTCTTCACTTAAATATGGTGTTAATGAATTTTCATATATTTCATTACCTACTGGCGCCATTATAAAAAATGTTAAAAATAAAGAAAGTCCAATAAGAACTCTTCCAGATAAAGCTTGCTGTGCACCCATTGCCTGCTTTAAAAATGAAAGTATAATAAGGACTCTTGTAAAAGAAGTCATCATTATAAGTATTGTTGGTAGTAAAGATAAAATAGTAAAGAGCAATACCATTTCAATAGTATTACTCAAATTACTAGGATTTCCGTCACCATTTATATCTATTGATATATTTGGAAACGCATTTTCAGCAAAAGAAAGCCTAAAAAAGAATAAAGAAAAAAGTAATGATACAAACATAATCTTTTTTAAATTTTTAATCTTACTCATTATTATCATCCTCATCTAAAATGGTGTCAATTTTATAAAAATTATCACCATTTATTCCAAGTATATATTCTTTTTTATCTGCTTTCAATAAGATTATTTCTCTATTTCTTCCGACAAATAATCTTTCTTTTATCTCTAATTTTCTCTCAAAATTATTATTAAAAAAATTCCTTTTCAATATGTTTTTATCTAATACTTTTCTATCTTTATATAAATATTTGCAGACAAAATAAGCTAAAGAACAAACTAAAATAATAGAAAATATATAATAAATAACTTTAGAAAAACTTATTTCATAAGCCATTTACTAACCTATTATTTTTTTAACTGCTTCTAAAATTCTATCCGCTTGGAAAGGCTTAACTATAAAATCCTTAGCTCCAGATTGAATAGCTTCTATAACCATACTTTGTTGTCCCATAGCTGAACACATTATGATTTTAGCATTTGGATCAATTCCTCTAATTTCCTTTACAGCTTGTATTCCATCAACTTCAGGCATAGTAATATCCATTATTACTAAATCAGGACTAACCTCTTTGTACTTTTCAATAGCTTTTGCGCCATTTTCAGCTTCACCTAAAATATCATATCCATTCTTAGATAAAATATCCTTTATCATCATTCTCATAAAAGCTGCATCATCAACTAATAATATTCCTTTTCCCATCTTTAATCAAATCCTCCTCTATTATAAAAATTATATTGATTTTAATCTCTTTTCTGGTTTAACTATATCAGTTATTCTAACACCATAACTTTCATCAATAACAACAACTTCACCTTTTGCTATATTTTTTCCATTTACTAAAATATCTAAAGGTTCACCTACTAGCTTATCTAATTCTATTATTGTTCCTGGTGCAAAGTCAAGAATTTCATCAATACTTCTTCTAGTTCTACCTAACTGTACTGTTACTTTTAAATTTACATCCCTTATAAGTTCTATATTTTCCGACATATTTGCCATTATATTAGCTGTCGGATCAAAACTTTGGAACTCAACAGGTTGAACATTAACAGGCTGTTGCATTTGTGGCTGTTGATAGTAATTTTGTTGTGGCTGTTGCATCTGCATTTGTGGTTGCATTTGCGGTTGTTGCATTTGTTGTGGTTGTTGCATTTGCGGTTGTGGTGGCATCTGCGGTTCTACCTCCTTTTGTGCTGCTGGTTGTGGTTCAACTTTGGCTTCAACAATCTCATCAGCAACATCAGATGAAGAACTTTCTGAACCTCCATATAACATATTATCAACTAAAGACTTCGCAAAGTCAATAGGCAGTAATTGCATAATATTACTATCTATCAAATCTTCGATTGTCATTTTAAATGAAATCCTTATAAGCCTGTCATCTGGTTCTATACCAGATAAATCTACATTAGAACCAGATAAGTTCATTTTAAAAACTTCTGGAGGAGATATATCTATTTTTTTAGTAAGCATTTCTGATAAAGATGTAGAAGAACTACCCACCATTTGGTTCATAGCTTCACTAATTGCACTTAAGTGAATTTCTTCTAATTCTCCTGGTAAATTTTCTCTACCATCTCCACCCATCATCAAAGAAGTAATTACTTTTACATCATCTTCTTTTAGTATTAATACATTAGTACCCGTTAATCCTTCGCTGTAACCTACTTGTACAGCAACAAATGGAATTGGATATTGATCAGCTAGCTCATTTAAAGTAACTGAATCCACTACAGGTGTTGTTATATTAACCTTTTTTCCTAATAAAGTGGATAATGTTGTTGCTGATGTCCCCATATTTATATTTCCTATTTCTCCAAGGGCATCTTTCTCCATATCATTTAACATTTCTTTTGTTTCTTCTGATTCATCAGAGCTTGAATCACCTGTTAATAAGGCATCTATCTCTTCTTGTGAAAGCATATCATTCATCATATTCTAAATCACCTTCTTCGATAACTTTTGTTATTTTCACAGCTAAATTATTCTTTATGCTACCAGGTTTACCATAAAACTTATTTTTATTATTAACCCTTATTTCAAAGTCATTTTCAATTGTACTATTTAACGTCACTACATCTCCACGTTGTAACATCAAAAATTCTTCTACAGTTATATTTGTTTCCCCAATAACACATGCTATGTCAAGATTTGCCTTTTTAACTCTATTCTTTAAATTTATCTTATCTTCTTCACTAATTTTCTTTGTAATATTAGTAGAAAACCAAAATTTAGTGCTTAATTTAGTTAAAATAGGTTCTAAAACAATATGTGGTATACATATATTCATAAGACCTTCAGCATCTCCTACTTTTACTTTCAAAGTAATTAATGCTACTGTTTCATTTGGAGAAACTATCTGAGCAAATTGAGAATTTGTCTCTATTTTATCCAAAACAGGGGATAATTCTATAACATTTTCCCATGGATCTATAAATAAATTCGCCACTTGTGATACAATCTTCTTTAAAATAGTTATTTCAATTTCTGTAAATGCTCTAATTTCCCCATCATATTTTCCATCTCCACCTAATATTCTATCAATCATAGAATAGCAAAGTCTTGTAGATATATCGAAAATAATATCTCCAGGAAGAGGCATGAAATTTATTATAGATAGCATAGCTGGATTGGAAATCGAGTTGCTAAATTCATAATAAGATAATTCCTCTACAGAAAGTACATCTATTTGAACAAAGGTTCTTAAATACCCTGAAAAGAAAGTATTTAGAACTCTTGCAAAATTTTCATGCATCATATGAAGTGTTCTTAGCTGATCTTTTGCTAATTTTTTAGGGCTTTTAAAATCATATTTTTTTATTTTCTTCTCTTTTGACTCATCTTTTATGTCTGATACGTCTACTTCCCCAGTTGTAAGAGCATCCAAAAGGGAGTCTATCTCATTTTGCGATAATATTTCGGACAAATTTTGCCACCTCATTTCATTGCACTACATAAATATTATTCTTGTATTATTAATTTTTCTTTAAGCTATCTAAAAGAGAGTCTATTTCATCTTGAGATAAAGTTTCTGACAATTAAATCACCTCACTTTTATTGTATTACATAATCCGAAAAATATATTTGTAAAATACTATCAGTTTCAAATTTTTCATTTAACTTATTAACTATATCCTTTTTTAATTTATCCATACCTTCTTTTGAAACAATTTCTTTTGGATTTTGACCAATCAAAATACCAATTATAGAATCTCTAACTAAAACATTTTCTTCAGTTAATTTTTCTGGCATTTTCTTATCTGTTGTTTCTATTGTAATTTTTCCTTTGAAAAAGTTTCTCGTTCCGCCAATATTTGTAGCGAATTCTCCAGCTTCATATGTATATGTTTTTATATTCTTCTTAGCTGAATCATTATCATTACCTTTGAAGACTGAAAAATAAAGCGTTCCGCCAAATATTAATATTGCTATTAAAAGTCCTACAACGGAAACCATCATAACTTTTTTAACATCCATGTTTTTACCTCCAGTATAGTACTGTTTTTATATCTTAATCTTCTAAATCAATACTTTCATTTTCTAATGTCTTTTTAACAATTAGAATATCTACTCTTCTATTTTTAGCCTTATTTTCAACAGAATCATTTGGCGCAACTGGGTGATATTCACTATATCCTGCTGCTGAGAATCTTGTTGGTTTAAGACCATTTTGTTCTATAAAAAATCTAACTACATTACTAGCTCTAGAAACCGAAAGTTCCCAGTTTGTTTCATATTTAGAACCTCTTACAATTTGATCATTATCAGTATGACCTTCAACTCTTATATTCTTATCTGAAAACTCTTCTTTCTTTAAAAGCTCTGCTATATAACTTAGAGTTTTTCTTGAAGGTTCTTTTATAATTGCTCTTCCAGAATCAAATAAAGCATTATCGCTAAATCTTAAAAGTAAACCGGAATTATTATTTGTAACCTCAACATCATCTATAATACCTTCTTCTTCCAAATAATCTTCTATTTGTTCCTGAAGCTCTTGAAAATCTTCTGCTTCTTGTAATTGTTTTTTTATATCATCATCATTCAAACCTTTACTCATAAGCTCTGAATCATCTATTGTTTTTCCTGCTGTTAAAACTCCTAATGAACCTTGAAAAGCCTCTATAACTGATTTAAACTTTTTAGCATCTACAGTAGACATGGAAAATAGTAAAACGAAAAAGCATAAAAGTAAAGTAACCATATCTCCATATGTAACCATCCAATCTGGAGCGCCTTGCTTTGCTTCTTCTTCTTTTTTTCTCACTCTATTCTCCTCCTTCTCTAGTCTGTTCATCTCTTCTCATAGAAGGTGGTAAAAATGCTTTTAATTTTTCTTCTATAATTCTTGGGTTTTCTCCAGCTTGTATTGAAAGTAAACCTTCAACCATTATTTCTTTTTCTAAAGTTTCTTCTCTACTCTTTATTTTTAACTTGTTTGCAATCGGTAAGAATATCAGATTTGCCAAAAAACTTCCATACATCGTAGTAAGTAATGCAACTGCCATGGATGGTCCTATACTAGATGGGTCATCTAAGTTCTTAAGCATATTAACAAGTCCTATAAGTGTTCCTATCATACCAAATGCTGGTGCATATGCACCCATCGTTTCAAATAATCCTTGCCCCAATTTATGTCTTTCATCAATAAACGCAAGTTCTGTTTCTAGTAAAGTCCTTACAAGTTCAGGATCTGTACCATCAACAACCAACATTATACCTTTTTTTAAGAATTGATCATCCATATTGGAACTACTTTCTTCTAATGCTAATAAACCTTCTTTTCTGGCTTTATTGGCTAGTTCTATAATATCAGATATTACATCATTTGGGTTATTATCTTTTTCTTTGATTGCTTTTTGAGTAACTTTTGTGATTTCCTTGAATCTAGCAAGAGGGTAGGCAACAAGAGTTGCTGCCACTGTCCCTCCTCCTACTATAAAAACAGATGGTATATCAATAAAAGTTGTAATACTTCCACCCAATAATATCCCTATAACTATTAGAACTATACCTCCAACAATACCAATAATAGTACTTAAGTCCAAATACTACACCTCTTTTCCTAAAGCTATAATTTTTTTAGTATATCTTCTTTAAATTCTTTTATTTTTTGTATTATATCAACAATCTTTTCCTTTACTATATATTTATTCCCATTTGTAAGAGTTATAACCGTATCTGGTCTTTCTTCTATAGTTTCTATCAAATTTTCATTTATAGCAAAAGATTCTCCATTAAGTCTTTTGACCATTATCATATAATCACCTTATTATCTCTTTAAGTTAACTAATTCCTCAAGCATTTGATCTGTTGTAGTTATAACTCTTGAATTAGCTTGGAAACCTCTTTGAGTAGTTATCATACTTGTAAATTCTTGTGCTATATCAACATTTGATCTTTCTAAGAATCCTGTTTTTAAAGAACCATAACCATTAGTTCCTGGAGCTGCAATTTGAGGAATACCTGAGTTTCTAGTCTCATCATATAGATTCCCATTTGACTTTTGTAAACCTTCAGGATTTGAGAATTTAGCTAATGCAATTTGACCTAAAACTCTCTTTTGATCATTATCAAATTCTCCAACAACTTCACCATTTTCACTTATAGAGTATCCCTTTAACGATCCTTGTGGGTAACCTTTTACTTCATCTGCATTTACATTCGATTTTTCTGCAAATTGATTTAAATCTTTAAATGATATATTTACATTTTCAAGAGCTGATGCACCATTAGTCATAGCTGTTCCAAGTCTTAATTTCATAACTCCACCATTTGTAGATTTAGCACTATCTATTTGTCCATCTTCATCAAATACTAACTGAAAACCATTATCTCCATTTATATCTCCTGGGATACCTCCACCTTCAACTTCGTATCCAAATCCATTACCACTGTAACTAGGTTCTGGAGCAGCACCAGTTCTATCTACTCCTTCAGATCCATTAGGAAGCATGTTTCCATCATCATCCATATAAAATGCATGTACTTTCCAAACACTTTCTGGTATAGTTTCATCTACTGAATCTTTATAAAATACCATTTTTATTGTGTGTTCATTACCAAAATCATCATATATTTTAAAATCTTTAGATTGTGAAACACAAGAATTTGCATCACTTTGCTCATTTGGTACATAAGTTAATTTATCATTAACACTTGTAGTTGATTGCTTTTTATAAATATAAGTTTGCCCACCATTATTTCCTATAAATCCGTCAGCTATAGGATTTCCAGTTGCATCTACATTTTCTTTTCTAGGTGTTGTTGTTGCATCTAGATTTCCTGCCCAAGAAGCAACTATTTCTTGAGGATTATCATCTGCTGGTTTTGTTGCTTGTGGTGGATATACTATTGACTTATCTATAACTATACCGCCTAATGTAGAACCTACATTCCCATTTTCATCAGCTTGGTATCCCATAAGTCTCATACCTTCTCTAGTAACTAAGTTTCCTGCTGCATCCAAAGCCATATTACCAGCTCTTGTATAAAACTTATTTCTATTATTGGGATCATTTGTTACTACAAAGAATCCATCTCCATTTATCAAAACATCACTAGGATTTCCTGTTGCTTCTGGAGCTCCATTAGTCATAACAGTTCCTATACTTCCAACATCTGCACCAAAACCAATTTGAACTGGATTAGTACCACCTCTACCATCTCCAGGGCCACTAGCACCTTGTATAACTTGACTAAATGACTCTTTAAAAGTTACATTTGATTTTTTAAATCCAACAGTATTTACATTTGCTATATTATTACCTATAACATCCATTTTAGTTTGATGGGCACTTAAACTTGCTACTGCCGCATTCATAGATCTCATCATAAAGCATTCCTCCTATAAATTCCTAAACTTAAATTCCTAAGCTTCGCTATTTTCGTTAGTTTCTTGTGTTTCGCTAGTTTCCTCAGATTCACCAGTCTCGTCAGTTTCACTCGAACTATCTGTTCCTTCAGCCAATATATTTTTTAATTCTTTTAATTCATCCACTATATCTTCTATTTTAGCATTTAAATTGTTATTTGTAAGTTGAACTGATGCAATTAGGTCTTCCATACCAGTATTCATATTTTGCATTTGCTCCAAAGAACTAAATTGTGCCATTTGAGATATAAATTGTTTATCATCCATAGGATTTAATGGATCTTGATATTTCAATTGAGTCATAAGAAGGTTTAAAAATTGATCTTTTCCTAACATTTCATTATCAGAATAAATCGATTTTCCTTTTGCATCTTTAGTTTCAGCAGATGAAAGGTTCATAGTTTTTTCTTTACCATTCTTATCCATACCATAATTATATTCTACATTTGTATTTCTAGTACTTGAAAACCCTGCATTTATACTATTCATAATCTCACTCCCTATTAAGCAAATTCATTAAATTTATCATCAGTTAAATAAGGATTTTTAATATCTTCAATTGATAATTCTTCTTCATCAAATAAAGTAAAATCATTTTTAACATTTCTTTTATTTAAAGACATCGCTCTTAATATATCTCTATGTCTTCTAAATTCATTATCATCATTAACAGAAACTTCAAGATTTTCAACACTTAAACCTTGTTCTTCTAAAACTGATTTTAATTCTTCTATATTGTTTTCTAAAGTTTCTTTAACCTTATCATCTTCAGCTAAAACTTTTATATTTAAAGCTCCCTTTTCTAATGCAATTCTTAAAGTCACTTTTCCTAAAGTTTCTGGCTCTAATTTCATTTCTAATGTTGAAATATCCTTTTTTACATTAAGCTTTATTTCATCAGTTACTTGTTTTAAAAGCATATTTTCAAAATTAGAATTAACTTTTGCATTTCCCATTTTTGAAACATTAGAGCTAAACTTTATAGAAGATGATAAATTAGTAGTTGAATCTTCTTTTGAATCACCTTGTTCAAAATCTAAATCTTCAAATTCGGCCATGCTATTTTCAATTCCATCTTTAACTAAATTGCTAATATTATTAGTAATATTCATATCTTTATTTGTAATATTTGCAACCTCTTTAAGATTTTCTTGAGCTACAACTTCTTTACCCTCTAAATTATTTGTTTCTTTATTTAATTGCTCTTTTATATTTTTAACAACTGTCTTTAAATCATCTAGATTTTTAGCATCATCTAAACTCTTTAAATCTTCTATTTCTAAATCTAATTCATCAGATTTGTTTAAAGAATTAACAGCCATATTCATATCAGTATTTAATATATTTTCAATCTTATTAGTTAAATCAACACCAATATCTAAAGATTTTAAATCTATACCAAATTCTTTTAACGAATCTACTAATACCATTAATTCTGATTTTTCTATTCCTTCATTGGAATCTAGTATTTGATCTATAATTGCATTTACTTGTTTTATATCTTCTTGATTTAAATTCAAACCTTCTAAAGCTTGCACTATATCATTTAATTCTTTGTCACTCTCTATAGCAACTTGCATATTTTCTAAAGAATCTACATCTTCAATATCTTTTTTGTTATCTTCAATATCTTTTTTAGAAACATATTTATTATCATCTTTAATCTCTTTTTTGTTAGCTTTTAGATCTTTTTTATCTATTTTCTTATCTTCTTTAGATTCAAATCTTTCAATATCTTTTTTATCTACATTTTTATCTTTTTCAACTCTTTTTTTTGAAGAAGATAATTTATCCTCAAAATTATTCTTAAATACATCTTTAGTATCTTTATTATCAACTCTAGGCTTTTGATTTGAACTTCTAGATGAAAATATCTCAGAAATAGATCCTAGTAGTGAAAAACCTGTATTCATCATAAACCTCCCTTACAATTCATCTTCTATTGGTAATCCTAATTTTTTAGAAAGTTCTGTTTTCATTTCTAATTGCATAGTATTTAAAATCTCAGATACAAATTTAGGTTTTAAACCTCTTAAAACATCCAACATTTGTTCTTCTTGACTTTTCTTATAGACAGACTCATTGTTTTCTAAAATCGCAGAATCAATTACTTCTTCTAAAACCTTACCAATCTCTTGGGCTGACATTTTTTGATATATAGAAACTAAATCTAAAAGATTTTTGTTGTAATCTTCATAGTAATTTATAGCTTCTATTATATTATTTTTATTTTTGTTCATAGGTCTATTTGTTTTTATATTTTCGTAATCAGCCATAAGGTTTAGCACTTGATTTTTATATTCATCATCCTTAAATCCTGCTAAAATTTCCCCAGCCTTATAATATGGCATTTCTTGAAGTATAAAAACTAAATCTTCTAACTTAAAGCTTTCTTGGTTTTCCAAAAGTGAAGTTGCCTTCTTAGCTTCCATATTAGAATATAAATAACCCTTTTGATTTAGTTCTAGTAACTGATTTTTGTAATCATTTATTGCTTTTTCAATTTGAAGTCTCTTTTCTTTACCAAAACCATCCATTAATATTAAATAAAAATTATTCAAATTCGAAACTTCAGTCAAACTATTATCTTCCTGGCTTAAATAATATAATATTTGTGATACCTTATCAATCTTTATGCCATCCAAAGTTTTTCTAAATCTATCTAAATACTCAATATCATCATCTTCTAATGTATCTAGATAAAATGAAATTTCTTCTTCACCTTCCCCTCCTATTTTATCTAATCCTTTTAATTTTATTTCATCCCTCATTCTATTTATCGTCTGTGAAAGGCTTAATTTTGAATAATATTTAGCATCTTGTGATATTATTTCTTCATTTTCTTTTTCAATAGCATCAACTTCTCTTTGTAAAAAGTCTCTTGCTAACTCATATTGTCTTATTTCTTCTTCTAATTTAGAAGTTTTATTATAATCAAAACTTCTCATTTTTCTAAGTATTTCAGAATAAATTTTTGAATCTTCGCTTTTAAGTAATAATAACTTATCTAAAGCACGTTCTTTACTTAAATCCAAATAATAATTCGCAACTTTTTCTTTTTGCTTTTCAACTTCTCTATCTGTCGGCTTAGACTTTATTTGTTCTCCTATAAACGGTGTTTTTAAAAGAACTTTATCAACCGTATTTCGTACATTTTTATTAGCAAAATACATAATACCTACAAAAAGTAAAATAGCAAGGATTAATGATAAAATAATTGCAATTTTATTACTTTTTTTCTTATTCTCATTTTTTGTTGTTTCCGACATAACATCCTCCTAAGCTATTTTTTAGTGGCTTTAAAACTAACTAATTCATCTATCGTTTTAGCCTCTTCAATTTTTTCTTGTTCTCTAAATTCATTAAAATCTTTTTCTTTTAAATTCTCAAAAGATTTCCTATCTTTCATCAAAGAAAGATATTCATTTTTTATTATTTCTAATTCATTATTTTTAATCTCAATTAATTTTAAATAATATGTTTTTTTATCATCCATAATTTTAAAATAAGAATTCATTCTCTTTGCACTGTTTATATCCATACCAGTTTCAAGTTCTCTTTGGTATTTTATTTTAAGTTCTTCTTTTTCTTGATCTAATAGTAATACACTTTCTTTAATCGCTTCTATTTCTTGTATTTTTTTTGCAAATTCGTTCTTTTTTGCATCTTCCATTCTTTCCTTGGCTTCTAATATTTTTTGGAATTTAAACTTAAATTTCAATGCAATCACCTAATCTTTAAATATATCATTTAGTATTTGTATAACATCTTCATATTCAAATTTTTCATATATTCCCTGAGTTAAAAACTCATTTATACTTTCTATTTTTTCAATAGAATAGTCAATTTTTTTATTAGACCCCTTAACATATACACCTATATTTATAAGGTCTTCTGCTTCTCTATATGTTGCAACAACATCTTTTAATTTATTTGCTAACTCAGTATGATTTGAATCCACTATAGAATTCATAACCCTTGATATACTTGCTAATATATCAATAGCTGGATAATGATTTTTATTTGCTATATTACGAGATAAAACTATATGTCCATCAAGTATACCTCTAACAGCATCTGCAATAGGTTCATTCATATCATCTCCATCAACAAGTACTGTGTAAAGACCTGTTATTGAACCCTTATCAGAATTTCCTGCTCTTTCTAAAAGTCTAGGTAAAACAGCAAATACTGAAGGTGTATAACCCTTTGTAACAGGAGGTTCCCCTACAGCTAATCCAACTTCTCTTTGTGCCATTGAGAATCTAGTTAGTGAATCCATCATAAGCATTACATTTTTTCCGGAATCTCTAAAATATTCTGCAATAGACGTTGCAAGTAATGCACCTTTCATTCTAACAAGAGGTGGTTGATCTGATGTTGCAACAACAACAACTGATCTTTTTAATCCTTCTTCTTTTAGATCATTTTCAATAAATTCTTTAACCTCTCTACCTCTTTCACCAACAAGTGCTATTACATTTATATCAGCTTTTGTATTTCTAGCTATCATACCTAACAAAGTCGATTTTCCAACACCAGATCCAGCAAATATACCAACCCTTTGTCCTCTTCCACATGTAAGAATTCCATCAATAGCTTTAACCCCTAAAGGTAAAACCTCATCAATTCTATCTCTATCTAGTGGATTTGGAGGAGTATTATTTACTGGATATGCCTTTTTCAATTCAATATCATCTAGGCTATCTATTGGATTACCAAGTCCATCTAAAACTCTTCCCAACAGTTCTTCTCCAACTTTTACTTCTAGCGAATTTCCAGTTGCGACAACCTTACTTCCAGGCCCTACACCTTCCATTTCACCAAGTGGCATCAAAAGAACTTTTTCTCCTTTAAAACCTACTACTTCTGCTAATATAGGAGTATTTGATTTTAGAGGATATATAAGGCAAGTTTCTCCTAATTTTACACCAGGTCCTTTTGATTCTATTGTAAGACCTATAACTTGAGAAACTCTTCCTATGTATTTTATTAAATTTATATCTTCTAATTTTCTTATATATTTTTCTATGTTTATTCTATCCATATAATCACTCACTTTGAAGTAGTTTATAGAATTCTTCTTTTAATATTTCTAACTGCACAGTTAAACTAGGATTTATAGTTCCTGAATTTGTATCTATAAGAAGCTCATTTTTCTTTAAAGATTTATCTACTTTAAGTTCTAATTCATCTATGTGATCAGATAGAGCTAATATTCTATTTTTATTCATTTCTAAAATTTCATAATCTTGTTCGTTTACTCTTATTATTAATTTTTCAGTAAACGCAAATTTCTGTAATCCTTCTTTTAATAAATTTAAGACTAAATTATCATCTTCTTCTAATTTAATCCCTATTATTTTTTCTATACTATTTATAAGTAAATCAACTAAATTTTTCTCCAATGAAGAAATTTGCTCTTTTTTCCAAGCTACAACTTCATTTTTAGTTTCTAATGCTTCATTAATTATATAATTATACTCTTTAAGAGTATCATTATATGCTTGAGAATAAGCTTCTTTATAAGCATTTTCTTTTTCCGTTATTTTTATTTCTTCTACTTCTTTATAAGCATTTTCTATTATTTTCTTTGCTTCTACTTCTTTATTTTGAAGTTCGAATTTTATAATTTCTTTTGTTTTTTCTAATTCTTTTTCAAGATTTTCTTTTTTCCTAATTAAATCATAATATTCTTCTAAAGTTCTTTTTTCTTCTTCTTTTTTTACTATAGCATCATCTTCTAAATCCAATTCAGAAGATTTATCCTCTGAATTAGATTTTATTATACTACTATTTTTTTCTTTTGATTTATTTTTTATATTCAATTCCTCTTTAAACAAATCAAAATTTATATCCACTTGATATTTTTCTTCATCAAGATTGACTCTACTGGACTTTATCACTCTAGACAATAAGTTCATCTCCTCCACCTCTAGAGATTATAATTTCTCCTGCTTCTTCTAGTTTTCTTATAACATTAACAACTTTTTGTTGCGCTTCTTCAACATCTCTTAATCTAACTGGTCCCATAAATTCCATATCTTCCGAAATCATCTCAGCCATACGTTTTGACATGTTTGAAAGTATAACTTCCTTAACTTCATCAGTAGAACCCTTAAGCGCAATTGCAAGATCATTATTTTCAATATCACGTATAAATCTTTGTATAGCTGTACTATCAAGAGAAATAATATCTTCAAATACGAACATTCTCTTCTTGATTTCTTCTGCCAATTCTGGATCTGACATTTCAAGATTTTCCATGATATGCTTTTCTGTTCCTCTATCTACAGCATTTAATATTTCAACAACAGACTGAACTCCACCAGCTTTTGTGTAATCTTGTGTAACAAGATTTGATAGTTTCTTTTCCAAAACTAATTCCACCTCTTTTATAACCTCAGGATAGGTTCTATCCATTGTTGCAATCCTCTTAGCTACCTCTGATTGCTTTTCAGGATTTAATGATGAAACTACCTGTGCTGATTTTTGTGGATCCAAGTATGAAAGTATTAAAGCTATCGTTTGTGGATGTTCATTTTGTATAAAGTTAACCAATTGTGCTGGATCTGCTTTTCTAGCAAAATCAAAAGGTCTTACTTGTAATGATGCTGTAAGTCTATTTATAACATCAACAGCTTTATCATTTCCTAATGCTTTTTCTAATATTTCTCTAGCATAGCCTATACCACCCTCTGATATATACTCTTGTGCTAAACAAACTTCATAAAATTCCTCTAAAACTTGTTCCTTAACATCTGGATTAACTTTTTTCATATTTGCTATTTCTAATGTAATTTCTTCTATTTCATCTTCCGCTAAATGTTTAAATATCATAGCAGAATACTCTGGACCTAAAGTTATAAGCAATATAGCTGCTTTTTGTTTTCCTGTTAAACTATTCTTCGACATACAATCACCCTACTCTTCATCTAACCAACTTTTTAATAGTTGCGATGTTATCTCTGGATTCTTTTCTATTAGATTTTCAATACTCTTCTTATATCCAGATTCTTTCATTTCTAATTCTAAATCTTCTAGTTCTTCTTCTTCGATTTCTAATTCTTCTTCTTCTTCTTTCTTTCTGTTTAAGAACATATATATTCCAAACAGAACTAATGGAAGAACAAATAATACTCCTATAACAATCCAAATCCAAAGAGGTAATCCTTCTTTGATAGTTGTAGTTTGAACTTCATCTAATGATACACTATTAAATGTTTGTGCATAAACTTCAACGCTTGTATTAAATCCTGAAGCTGTAGCTACAATCTTTTTTATTTGACTTTTTTGGTCATCACTAAGTTCTTGACCTTCTAAAGAATCTCTATTAACTATTACAGCTACACTGATATCTTCTATTTGACCTTTTGCTTTTTCTAACTTTTTAAAAGTTTCATTAAGTTCATAATTAACTATTTTTCTTTGAGATGCTGAAACTGAGTTGCTTGAATCTTCTTCTAAATACTGTTGTATTTCTTCTGTATTAGTATCAGTTCCTGGTATTCCACCATTAGCATTCGTACTATTTTTAGTCGCTGTTTCATCAGATGACCTAATAAGACCATTTTCTTCTCCTTCTATAGGAGTATCATAAATCTTACTTTCTGTATAATTTGTATCAAAATTTAATTTTACAGTTGCCATAACCGATATATTCTCATAACCATACACAGGTCCCAAGAACTTAACTAAATTATCTTGCAATTTATCTTTAACTTCATTTTGAAGATCTAATTGATTTGAAGACATAAAAGCATCGGATTCATCTTCTAAAGAAGTTAATAATATTCCATTTTCATTAAATACCTTTACATTCGATTCTTCTAATCTTTCTGTCGCATTTGCTATATAAGATGCTATACCTTTTACCATTTCATTTTTTACTTTCTTATCTTCTGATAAAATTTCTTCATCAAAGCTAACCCAAACAGAAGCCTTAGAGACTTTGATATCATCAGATAATATAAAAGGATCTTCTTTTGGTATTGTTAACCTTACTCTAGCTTCTTTGATTCCAGCCATTGCTTCTACATCACCAGTAAGAACATTTTCCAAAGCCATTTTATACATATTTTCTTTTTCTTCTTTACTCATAAACATACTGCTACTATTTCTATAATCTTCGTAATCAAATTTAGATGTTGGAAGACCCTTCATAGAAAGATTTATTCTAGTTTTGCTTGCTTCTTCTTTTTTTACCAATATAGTAGTGCCTTCGTTTTCTAATTTGTAACTAATGCCAAGTTCATCTAATGAACCTATGGCTTTACCAGATTCCTCAAGATTTAAATCCTTATATAAGACTACGTATTCTGGTCTTGTCATATATATAATAGAACCTGTTGTTATAACTAATAAAAGTATTACACCTACAGCAAGCCCAATTCTTTGCTTTTTACTGTATTTTGACATAAAATCATTTAAATTTTTCTTAATATTTTCCAATAATTCCGACATCCATACACCTCATTTCAAGCTGTGTACACTACTATGTATATTAAACTTGAATTCTCATTATTTCATTGTAAGCATCCATAACTTTATTTCTAACCTGCATTAAAGCTTGAATACCTATTTCAGCCTCTTGCGTTGCTACTGTAAGTTCATGTAAATTATCTAATTCTCCTAAAGCAAACTTTTTTTCAAGTTCTTCTTGTTTAAATTCCAAATTACTTACAGAATGTATCGCATCGTTTAAAAAACTGAAAAAATCAACTTTTTCATTATTAATATTTTGTACACTATTTTTATTATTTAATATATTAATATTACTGTTAATATTATTATCAATTCTTTGAATATTCAATATTAACCCTCCCACATACTACTTTATTTTATTTCTAAAGCTTTGTTAAGCATGGCTTTAGAAGCATTTATCATTGTTACATTTGCCTCATAAGAACGTGTCGCTGATATCATATTAACCATTTCAGTAACAACATTTACATTTGGCATCAAAACATACCCTTTTTCATTTGCATCTGGATGACCTGGATCATACACTTCTTTAAAAGGGTTTGTCATATCTTCTTTTACAGCAGATATCTCTACACCATTATTTGAACTAGATTTTGATTTTCCACTAAGAACATCTGAAAAACTCGGACCATTAACTTCTTTAAAAACTACAGATTGTCTTCTATATGGCATACCATTAGCTGTTCTTGTTGTATTTGCATTAGCAATATTTTTTGATATTATATCCATTCTAAATCTTTGAGCTGTAAGACCTGATGCACCCGTATTTATCGAACTAAATATACTCACTACTATTTGCCTCCTCTTATAACACTTTTTAATCTATTCATATACAAAAGAGTTTGTTGAGCTGTTGTATTATAGTTTATAACATTCTTTGATAAATGTGCCATTTCAACATCAACATCAACATTATTTTCATCTAATCTACTTCTTGTATTTCCTAAAACTTTTACATTCCCTTTTATATCATTTATATCTAAACTACTCTTTTTTCCTATATCTATATGCTTTTGATTAGTATTATAGCCTTCTAAGGAATTTGAATTTAACTTCTCTTTTAATTTTTCTTCAAATACATAAACCTTTCTTTTGTAGTTTGGTGTATCTGCATTTGCTATATTATTACTTATAACTTTTTGTCTTTCCCAGTAAGCATCTAATGAACCTTTTAGCATATTAACTTTATTCATATTAATCATAAATTTCAGGCTAAGCCTGTCCCTCCTTTCAAAATCTTTTTATCATTTATAAATTTTTTTTAATTTTTATTTAATATTTTGTAAATATTTTGTCGAAAAATATTAATTTCTTTCTTGAACCTAATTAAAAGTATACCAAAATTTTTCACACATTTAAATGATACAATTAGGCTATTTAGCAAAATAATAATATATACCTAGTTTATCAAAGATTTCTTTAAAATTTGGTTAAAATAAAGCCTATTTTGTTAACTTTTCATCTTTTTATAGTACCATAGCACTATTAACTTTTAATTATATAGTACCCTAATAATATATTATACAATAATATTTTTTCATAATTTTATATTATACTTAATAATATACCATAAAAAAATAGAAACCTTAATAAGACTATTATCACGATTTCTATTAATCCATTTATCCTATATTTATTTTTTCATTAATTTTTTCTTGATATTTTATTTTTATTTAGATTTAATTTCAGTCCATATTCTATCATATTCCCTTGTAAATTCTCCTAAATCTATGAAAACTTCACCTTTTTCCATGATATTTCCTTTTGGATAGGCTATATTATTTTCTCTAATTTCTTCTGGTAATAATTTTATTGCTTCAACATTAGGAGTTGAATACATAACATATTCACTACATTTTTTAGCTACATCTGGTCTTAACATATAATTTATAAATAACTCTGCTTCTTTTTTTCTTTTGCTAGTTTTTGGTATAGCCATAGAATCAAACCACAAATTAGTACCTTCCTTAGGTATTATATATTCCAAATCTGGATTATTTTCAATTAAAAGCATTGCATCTCCAGACCAAGCTAGACTCATCGCAGCTTCATTAGCAATCATCATTTTTTTGTAATTATCAACCTCATATGCTTTAACCAAAGGTTTTTGTTCTATAAGTGCATTTTTAGCTTCTTCTAGCTCTTTTTTATCTCTTGTATTAAGTGAGTACCCTAATTTCTTTAAAGTGATTCCTATAGTATCTCTTGGGCTATCTATCATAATTATATCATCTTTGTATTTTTCATCCCAAAGATCTTCCCAAGAATCTATTTTTGTATCAACTTTAGTCTTATTATAAATTATTCCCATAGTTCCCCAAAAATAAGGAATTGAATATTTGTTATTAGGATCATATTCTAAATTTTTAAATTCATCACCAATATTTTTAAATTGATCTAATTTCGAATGATCTAATTCTAAAAGCAAATCTTCTCTTATCATCGCTTCTATCATATATTCTGAAGGAAATATAACATCATAATCTGTTCCACCCATTTTTATCTTAGCAAGCATTTCTTCATTAGTTGTAAATGTTTCATAGATAACTTTTATTCCGTACTCTTTCTTAAAATCATCTAATACAGACTCATCTATATAATCTCCCCAATTGTAAACATATAAATTTTTAGAATATCCATCTTTTGTCTTGGCTTCTTCCTTTGAACAACCAATAAATGACATCAAAATCAAAGCAACCATAAGCATTGACAATATTTTTTTCATAAAAACTCCTCCTTTTATTAAATAAAAAATAGATTTATCTTAAACTTTTCGAATCTCTCTTTTGAAGAATTAAAAGTAAAATTAAAACACCTAAAAACATAACTGTAGATAGAGCATTTATCTTTGGAGTAATTCCTCTTTTGGTCATTGAATATATTTTTATAGATAAAGTATTTACACCTGATCCTGTTGTAAAAAAACTTACCATAAAATCATCTAAAGACAATGTAAACGACAATAACGCACCTGTTAATATCCCAGGCATAATTTCTGGTAAAACAACTTTAAAAAAGGCTTGTAATGGTGTTGCACCTAAATCCATTGCTGCTTCTGCTAAATTCGAATCTAATTGTTTTAATTTCGGCAAAACAGCTAAAACAACATATGGAGTGTTAAATGTTATATGAGATATCAAAAGAGTAAAAAAACCAAGTCTCATATTCATCCCCACAAACAAAGCTAGCATAGATATACCTATAACTATATCA
>JAOARY010000028.1 GCA_025210335.1 Peptostreptococcaceae bacterium
AGGATTAATTATATTTTTTTAGAATTATCTATTGTGAAGGGCAGTATTTTTTAATTTTTAAATCTATAGGGAATGGAGATTGAAATTCAAAAAAATAAAATAAAGAATTTGCGTAAAAAAATCTAATTGTTTGAAGCAAAGCGAGTTTTAGATTTTAGCAAAGGATTGATTTTATTTTTTTTAGAATTTCTTATCGATATTCCTAGATTTAAAAATTAAAAAATACTTCCCCCCTTGAATAAAAAAATAAATGATGTTATAATTATCAAAAGTTTTTATATGAAGAACAAGTGTATTTAATAAAAAGACATGGAGTGTGAAAAAAATGTATGAAGGACTTATAAAAAGATATAAAAAATACTTAGATGTAGATGAAAAATATATAGTTAGTTTAAATGAAGGTAATACACCTTTAATAAGAGCTAAGAATTTAGAAAAAATATTAGATGGTGTAGAAATATATTTAAAATATGATGGTTTAAATCCAACGGGATCATTTAAAGATAGAGGAATGACTATGGCTGTTAGTAAAGCTTTGGAAGAAAATAAAAAGGCGATAATTTGTGCATCAACAGGAAATACTTCAGCTGCGGCTGCTGCATATGGAGCAAGAGCAAAACTAAAAGTAATAGTAATAGTTCCAGATGAAAAAATAGCAAAAGGAAAACTTGCTCAAGCTATTGCATATGGAGCAAAAATCATAGCTATAAAAGGAAATTTTGATGATGCATTAGAAAGTGTAAAGAAAATATCACAAGAAAGTGATATACAGATGGTAAATTCATTAAATAAATATAGAATAGAAGGACAAAAAACAGCAGCATTTGAGCTTATAGATGATTTAAAAGAATTGGATTATTTTATGTTGCCTGTTGGAAATGCAGGAAATATAACAGCATATCATAAGGGGTTTAAGGAGTATTTAAAAGATGATAAATTAAAAAAATTACCTAGACTCTTTGGTTTCCAAGCAAAAGGAGCAAGTCCTATAGTTGAAAATAAAGTATTTAAAAATCCTAAAACAATAGCAACTGCAATAAATATAGGAAATCCAGCAAGTTGGGATAAAGCCTTAAATGCAATTGATGAAAGTGATGGACAAATAGATGCGATAACTGATGAAGAAATATTAAATGCGTATAATTTACTTGCAAAAGAAGAAGGGGTATTTGCCGAACCTGCATCATGTATAAGTGTTGCTGGACTTATAAAATCGTACAATGAAGGAAAGATAAAGAAAAATTCTAAAGTAGTATGTTTACTTACTGGAAATGGTCTTAAAGATATTGATGTATGTATGAATAATATGGATTTTGATATAAAGAATTTAGATGATGACTATGCTCTTATAAAAGAGGAAATATTAAAGGATTTATAATTAAGTAGAGGTGATTTTATGTATAGAGTTGTAGTGCCTGCAACAACTGCTAATATGGGAAGTGGTTTTGATTGCCTTGGAATGGCACTTAAAATATATAATGAATTTGTATTTGAACTAAGGGATTTAAGTTTTGATTTAAAGTCGAATTCATTAGAAGCAAAGACTGATAGAAAAATCTTAGGTTTTGAACAAAAACCTAAGATTAAAGAAATCGATAAATTAAATAAAAATAAAGAATTTCAAAGCGTGGAGAGTTACAATGATAATTTAATTGAGCTTAAAAATTTTAAATTTAATGGGGTTGAGCTTGAAAGAGAAGATAATTTACTATATAAATCATTATTAGAAGTATTTAAATCATATAATTACAAATTAAATAAAAAACTAATAATAACTCAATCAAAAATAAATATTCCTCTTTCAAGAGGGCTGGGAAGTTCTGCTAGTGCAATAGTTGCTGGTGTTTTGATTGCTAATGAAGTTATGAATTTGAATTTGGATAAGTCAAAAATAGCTCAAATTGCATCAAATATAGAGGGGCATCCTGATAATGTAGTTCCATGTGTATTTGGTGGAATGCAAATATCATCATTGGATGAAAGAGGTCTTAATTCATCAGCTGTAAAAATACCAAGTTCTATTGATTTTGCTGTTATGTATCCTGATTTTAAAACATCAACAAATGAAGCTAGAAAGGTTCTTCCAAAATATTATGATGCAAAATCTTGTGTTATAAATATATACAATGTTGCGATGTTGATAAACTTATTTAACAATGAGGATGTTAGCAATTTAAGATTGGCATTTAATGATAAAATACATGAACCATATAGAATAAAACTAATAAATAATGCGGTTGATATTTTTGATAAAGCAAAAGAATTAAATTCATATGCAGATTTTATAAGTGGATCGGGTTCTACTTTAATTAGTATAATACCTAAGAATAATTATGAGTTTATAAAAAATATGAAGAAATATTTAAAAAATTTAGATAATCATTGGAATATCAATCTTGTGTCCTATGATGAAAAAGGTTCTTGCGTGGAAAAGGTTTTTTCTAATATTGTTTAATTATGAGGGCTTGTGCTATACTTTCAATATATATTAATAATAGGTATTATATATTATTCGTAGATTTTTAAGAATGTATAGGGGTGATTTAATTGAGCAAAAAAAAGTTTTTAGTCATAAATGAAGAAATATTACCTGATATATTTGGAAAAGTTATAGAGGCCAAAGAACTTTTAAGAAGAGGAAGAGTTGAAGGAGTAACACAGGCAGTTAAAGAAGTTGGAATAAGTAGAAGTACATTTTACAAATACAAAGATTATGTATTTAGATTATCTGAAGAAAGCCTAGGTAGAAAAGTTACTATTTCGATGCTTCTTAGTCATAATCCTGGGATTTTATCTAAAATATTAGATACAATAGCAAAGAACAAAGGAAATATACTTACTATAAGTCAAGATATTCCTATAAATGCAATTGCGAATGTATCGATAACTTTTGATATTTCGGATGTTGAAGGAAATGTAAATGACATTGTTGATACAATTTCACTTATGGATGGCGTGGAAAAAATAGATTTAATTGCAATGGAATAATATTAAAAGTCTCCATCTTAAAAATATATAAGGTGGAGTTTGATATATTAAAAAAAATTATATATAATAGTAGAAAAAATTTATAGCTTATTTTTTGAAAAAAAACCTTAAATATTTGTTGACACAAAAAACTTAAGATGGTATATTTATATATGTCCTTTGAAGACAGCCACAAATCATATGGTTCGCTTTCAATAGATATTCTTTATTTCTAAAAGATATCTCAAAAAAGATATTGACAAAAGAAATTAAAAGAAATATAATATAAGAGTCGCAACAAGCGATTAAATAAAATTAAATTGAAAAACATTTAATTTATAATTTGAACTTTGAAAACTAAACAGCATAAGTTACTTTTTATATATTTAAACGAATTATTCGTTTTAAACCAAGTAAAAGATAAACGTTAGTATTATCTTGAGCATCAACTTTTATTAAGAGTTTGATCCTGGCTCAGGA
>JAOARY010000029.1 GCA_025210335.1 Peptostreptococcaceae bacterium
AAAAATAACACCTATCTAAGATTAAAAACCAATCTTAAATAGGTGTTATTTTATTTTTATTTTATTGGGCGGCAGAGCTAAAATAGTGCTATATTTGGATATTATCGGTTGTGTTGAAGAAGAATGCAGGATAAGGGCGGTGTAAACACCGGGTACAGATTACAGGCAAAGCCTGTAACAATGCGGATTATAGTAGTGGTGTAAAAAGGTTAAATAAGTTGACTTTTGGTGCATAAAAGGTTATAATTCAGTAAATAACTATAGTTTAAGTGGTGTAAATCATCAAAAGGAGGTTTAAGTATTATTATGAAAAAAATATTAAATTTCAATGAATGGTATGATAAACAACCGTCCCAAAATAGGGAAGAATACTTAAGAGAAAGAATAGATGAAGATATGTTACCAAGCAAATTTAAAGGAAGGTTAGAAGATTATATCAAGAAACATTTAACAAATGAATACAACAATTATGTAAAAAAAGAACAGATAATAAATACATATAAAAAAGAATTTCCATCAATAAAACACATTTCAGAAAAAACAGTAAATACACTAGATAATTTAAATAAACAAAATGGTAATAATCTTACTATAAAAGAAATAAAGCAAACTTATAAAGAACTTGGTAAAAGACTGGAGCAAGAAAACGGTAAGTCTGATATGCAAGACTTTAAAGTTTTTAAAGATATAATTGATGATTTAAAGCAATCTCAATTAAAAATGAAACAAGAAATGGCTCATGAAAAATCCATTCAAAATGAAATGATTAAATCTAAAGATATTGAAATGATATAAATATATAAAGCCCTCATGCTCTATTAATGAGGGCTTTACATTAAATTAAAAGGAGCATACTCTATGGCAAATAAATTCAAAAGGTATAGTTTAAGTGTTGATGATAAAACTTATTCAGCAATAAAAACTATTTCAGAAACAACAGGACAAAGCATAGCAGAAGTAAGCAGGACTTTAATCGAAAAAGGACTTGCTAGTGAGTGGGTAGATGAAAATACAGATTTAGTAGCAAAAATTGTAAGACAACAAATGGAGATAGTAATGAAACCACATGTTGAACGTTTAGCAGCTCTTTCATCTAAAACTGGACATATGGCATCAACAGCAACTTTCTTAAATGTTCAGGCATTTATGGATCTAGTACCAACAGAGAAAAAGAAAGATGTAAGATCTCTTTATGACAAAGCAAGAAAGAAAGCAGTTGAATATATGAGAACAAAAGCGGAAGATTGGAACGAAAGAGAAGAACTATAAAATAAATCAGAAGGGGGATATGCTATGGCTACTAATAAAAAGTATAAAAAACTAACTAACAAAGAAAAAGAACTTAGAAAACAAATTAGGCAAGAAATGAGGGAGGAAGGTTTATTACCACCAAAAAAACAAAGACTTAATAGAAAAAAATTCACACAAGAAACTATGGAAGAGTTTAAAAATAATTTTGGGGCATTTAGTGACTTGGATCATCTCTATTCTGCAATCAACTTCATGATTGCGGATACAGATTTTGAAAAGATAAATTTAGAACATATAGGGATTGTTAAAACATTAAAAGTAGCTTTGGAAATTAAAAAGTTCATGGAAGATAAAAAAGCTAATGGAGAAACAAAATATTCACCAGTAGACTTATACAAAAATGTTGTAAAGCCTATAAAAGATTTATAATTATAATATATTAGTCTAATTAAAGGAGGAAAAAAGAATGAAAAAAGAAAAAGGTGTGTTTATTGGTACTGATTTTAAAAAGGAGATCCCTGTAATATTTGATTCTTTTGATCACAATGAAAACATTAATATGATTGTAATGGGAAGAACAGGAAATGGATTTAGTTACAAAATCAAAAAGAAATTTGAAATAGATTAAGATTCACACGTAACTGAAAAGGGGTGGAGTAGATGAAATTGAATTCATACAAAATAATAAACTTTAAAATGCTAAAAGCTTATTTAATATTAACTTTTGTGTTTTCCATTTTAGGGATAATAGTTTTTTATCAAGATACTTTTTTAAGAAATACATTTATATTCTCTATAGGTTTTTCTTCCAGTTCCTTTTTTACAATGAGGAATAGAACAGAACAAATACCTGTTGAGGAACGAAAAAAGATTTTCATATTAATAACTATTATTAGTGTAGTAATTACTATAGCTTATATTTATTCTTTGAAATATATATATGTATAAATAATGATAGTGTCGCTCATGCACGACATTATCAAGCTATGAGTATTAAGATATTATTAGGAGGTAAGTAAATGCCGGATTATTTTTGGGATTGGTATAAAAGTAAAGGGTACGAAAAGATTCTAACTAAAGAAGTATGCTTTGAAAATAAAGCTTTTTTAATTGGTTGCTGTATAGAATATTTAAATGAGAAAGGTCAAAAGATCAACAATCTTCATGAACAAGATAATTTAGATGATATTTTAAAATATTTAACATTAGGAGTAGCATGGATAAGATAATTATTTACTCAATAAAATAGTGATTGTACGCTATGTTTAGAAATAATAAAAAATGAAAATAAGTAAGATTAAAGGATTGATAGAATATGAGTAAAGTGATTTTTAAAATGACTTTCAAACACCCAAACCTAAAAGATACCGTAAGTAAAAACGTAAGTCATATAAATTATATTGCTACAAGATCAGGAGTTGATAAGACACTTACGGAAACAGATCTTAAGAAAGAGCTTGAAAAAGGAATTGAACATATAACGTCAGATGATGAAACTTATTTAAAGTATATAGATGAAAGGCCTAGATCTCATGGTTTGTTTGGTCAAGATGGAATGGAAGATCCAAAAGAAGTCCAGGAAGAAATATCTAACGTAAAAAGTTTTGTATGGAGATCGATTGTATCCCTTAAAGAAGATGATGCTAAGAGATTAGGTTATCTATCAAAGGACCAATGGCAAGATATGTTACGTAAGAAAATACCTGATATGGCTAATGAAATGGGAATACCTATTACTAACTTAAGATGGGTTGGAGCTGTTCATATGGAAAAAGGACACCCTCATGCACATGTAATGTTATGGGAGAAAGAACCTAAAAAAACAATCGGAGTTATTAATAATAAGAAAATAAATAATATAAGAAAAATGTTTACTGATGAAGTTTTTGAAGAAGAAAGATTTTTGATTTTAAATGAAAAAAATGCAATGAGAGATTTATTAAAGGATTTAGCCAAAAATGATGTAAGTCAAGCTGCTAAACTTGTAAGAGAAGTAAGAGCTACAGGAGAAGAAATCAGATCTTTAATAAAAGATGAAAATAAAGAAGGGATTGCTCCAAGACTTTACAATGAAGATGAATTGGACTTTGTTGAAAGAATCAAAAACTTAGGTGAAAAAATGCCAGGTAAAGGAAGGGCAAACCTTAAATTTATGCCGGAGGACGTAAAGGAAGAGGTAAGGTCCATAGCTGATTATTTATTAGAAAAGCCGGAGTTCTCTGCATCACTGGTTAAGAATCTAAATGCTGTAGAGGAATTAACTAGGTTATATACTTCTAATGAAAAAGCTGTAACCAGGAATCAAGAAAACTATAAAAAAATAGTAAATATTTTAGCAAAAGGATTAAAAGATAATGGCTTAAGTGAAAATGAAATAATGAAAACACTTAAAAATTGGACATTAGAGGAAAAAATAAATTTAGATAGCAATATAATAAATAAAACTTTAAATGAGATAGATTATAAAAAAATAGATAATATAGATGAAAATATAAAAGCAGATTTAAATGTAATTAGTTTGAAATTATTAGAGAAAAATAACAACTTTGATGTAATAAAAGAAAATTTTATTCAGAATATAAATAAAGAACTTAATGCCGAGTTTAATGATCTACTAGAAAAAGATCTAATAAAATTAAATAATGATAATACTTATAGCTTATCTGAAACTTTGCTTAAGACTTTTTCTGAATATGAAAATCTTGATGAATATTATAAAAAAATATTAGATGTGTTTTCTAATAATTCTTTTAATTCTTTTGATGAGGTTTTAAATAATTCAAAAATCAAATCTTTACTTTTTACTAAAAAAGAAAACGATCCTGGGTTTGAATTAAAAAAATATGATGCAACAATTATTAAAGGTTATTTTGGAGAAAATAATCATTTGAATTTCAAAGAATTAAAAGATATATTATCTCAAAAATATAAATTAGAGGAAAAACAAAATAAAGAGTATGAAATGATTACAAAAAGGGTTAATAAGCTCTTAGAAAACAATATTGTAAAAAAAGAAGGAGAAAACTATTCATTCACTGATGAAGGTTTGCAAAGAATAGAAAACATAAATACGGAATTTGAATTTACGAGTTATGATGCTAATGTTATATGTAACTATATAGATAAATCTGATGGGTTCTTAACTAAAGAAAAATTATTAAGTTTCTTAAAAGAAGAATATAAAGATTCAAATGAAATAAAAAGTCAATATAATTATTTAATCAATAGATTGAAAAAGAATGTTGATAGTGAGTATTTAAAAGAAATACAAATTGGAGATGAAACAGGGTTTGAGCTTACAGATAAAGGAATAGATAAAAGAGAAGAAATCATGAATCCTGAATCTTATACTCTTAAAAAAGAATTAGATTTACTTATAAAAAAAGGATTTATCACCGGAAAAGATGGACAATTCTGTATAAATAATCAGTTTAGATATTTCATGAAAAATGACTTGATAAATAATATTAGAAATAATGAAATTTCACTTTCGCAAATTGAAGAAGGAAATAAAAAATATATTGATGATATAATTAAAAAGTTTGAAGAATTGGAAACTAATCATGAAAATATAAAAAAAATATTAAAGCTTAAAGATGCGATAGATCCAATAGAAAAAGCTAGAGAAAATGCTTATAAAGATATTAGAGATAGAATATGTCAGATTATACTTAAAGGAGCTGTTGAAAGCCAAAAGGATAATTTGTTTTATGTTGACCAGGACCTTTCAAGAAAGGCTGTTAATGTAATTAAAAGTATTAATAATCAAATTAATTTAGTACCGGAGCAAACTAAGGTACTTAATCAAATGGCAGTTGGTTTAATAAGAACTGGACACACTGATGAAGAAGTACTTAACCATTTATCTGATTTTACAAAAAAAGAAAATATAGAATATCCAAAAGAATCTATCCAGGAGATTATAAGTCAGATCCGAGAGAGTGGAGCTTTAGAAAAAGAAATTAGTCCACTTTATTCATCTAAGAAAATGGATTTTTATTTATCTTCTTTGAAACTTGCAGGATATAGTGAAGGGGAGGCTTTTAGTAAGATATTAAAGGAAACAATAAAAGATGATAGCCAGGATCTTGAAGAACGATTAAAAGAATTAAGAGAAGATGGAATGTTGAAGAAAGAACATGGTCAGTATAAGCTTACTAATAAAGGTATAGATGAACTTTTGAAAATTAAAACATTAGATAAATCTGAAAAAGCACTTTTAACTATGCTAGAGAGTAACGGAGAGGAAGAAATAAAAGCAACATTTAAGCAGATACTTGATAATAAAGAAGTATTTAATAATCTCTACAATAAAGATCCGGAAGAATTTAAAGTTGGAAAATTTGATTTAAAAGTTAAAGAAGAATTTGGAGAACAAAATGAATTAACTTTTAATGAGCTAGAAAAAAGAATTTATGATAAATATACTAATGATGAACTTGAAACTAATGTTGAAAAAGCTGAAAAAGAATTTGATTTTATAAGTAAAAGAATTGAAAAGTTATGTATAAATGGATATATAGAGCTTAATAAGGAAAGTGGTATTTATTCATTTACCAAAGAAGGATTAGAAGAGTTAGCGAATATATCAGAAAAAATGGAGTTCACAAGATATGATGCAACTGTAACATTAAATTATATGGATAAAGCTGAAAATAATGTTTTAGCAGCAAATGAATTACATGAAACTTTACATAAAGAGGTAGTAAATCAAACCGCTAAACAGTATTATGCTAGATTTACACAGCTACTTGAAAGCGACCAGGTTAATAAATATATTTCTATAGATGATGTTGGAAGGATTACAAGTACAGAAGAAGGTAAATGGTTAAGTATTAATCTAAATAAGCTAAATAAATATTTTTATCAGGCTAAAGGATCTTTAACAGAAGAAAAGCTTAAAAATATTTGTGTTAAAGAACTTGGAGAAAATGCGGACCAGGAATATCAAAAAATTTTAAAGCAGATCCAAAAACAAGTTAATAAAGGAGATATTGTTAAAGATGAAAAAACAGGAGCTTATAAAATAGATGCAGCAACAAAAGATGTGAAAAATCTTTTACACCAAATATATAAAGAAGGTGGATCACTTCAAAAAGATAATTTAAAAGAAGTCTTGGAAAAAAATATTCCTAATAGAGAGGCAGAAAGTCAATATAAGTATCTAATTAAAAGACTAGAAAATCTTAAGAAAGAGGGATACTTAGCAGGAAATGAAAAAGAATATACTTTAACTGAAAAAGGTATTGAAAAAAGAGAAGATTTATTAATACCTGAAAGAGAATTACTTAAAAATAAATTAAAATACCTCTTAAGACTTGGACTTGTAGAGCAAACAGAAGAAGGATATAAAGCAACAGAAAAATACTATAAATATATGAAAGGTATAGCAGCAGCAAAGGAACAAGGATTAAATAGAACTAGTGAAATAATAAGTAAAGATATTTATGATATTATAGATAAAACCCAGGATAAAATTGATGTTGGAAAAATTGAAAGAACAAATGAAAGAATTGCTAGAGGTAAATATTATAATAATGAATATGAAGAAATAAATACAGATTATCAAAGTGTAAGATCTTATTGTAATATTGGGGATACTACAGCTAAGGTATTAAAAAATCTATCAACTACTTTACTAGTATCAGGCATAGGCTTGGAAGAGACTAAAGATATATTGAATAGTTGGAATGTAAAAAGTAATTCAAATATAGATCCTGAAAAAATAGATGAAATTATAGAAAAAACATATGAAAAAGTTAATGAGAATAATCTTTGGGGAAAAACAACTATAATATCAACTAAAGAATGGAAAGAAATGTTTGAAAGTTTTGGACTTAAAGAAAAGGAGACTCCTAAGTGGATCTATAAGGGAGAAAATTGGAAGTCTTTGAGTTTAGGGCATATAATAAATGATATTTGGAAAAGTGCTTGGAGAGAGTTAGAACGTCAACGTATGCAGACAGAGGCACAGGCAGAAATGATTAAGAAAAATCAAATTAAACAACAAGCATTATCTCAAAGTAAAGCAGCATGGAAAGAGGAAGTCAGAAAGAATAAAGCACAAAGTATGTATAAAGAGGAAGAATTGGAAAGGTAAAATAATTTATTCTAAATGGGGGATAGTTAATGCAATTAAAATATATAGGGATATTCATTATTGGATATTTAATGCAGATGTATCTATGTGAATTAATGGTAAATAGAGGCTATAAGCTAACTAAAAAAAATATAAACATAACATCTTTAATAACAGGATTAACACTTATTTATATTTCATGTTTAAAAATAGATCCTATATCTTTCATTGTATATTTTGTGACAATAATCATTACAATCAATATAACAATTATTGATTTAAAGTTCACATATATACCTATAGAGCTGAATAAAGCATTATTAATAATAGGAGCAATCAATGCTTTGATTAATTATGAAAATATTATAAATTATATAGGAGCTTTTATAATAGCAGGAGCAGCATTTTGGATACTAGCAATAGTTACTGGATTAGGAGGAGGAGATGTAAAATTAATAGCTGCCATAGGGCTAATTGTTGGATATAACTCTATTATATTTATAATGTGTTCCTCTTATATTATAGGAGCTATAGTAGGTATTTCGCTGTTAATTATGAGAAGAAAAAAACTAGTCTCAATATTACCGTTTGCACCATTTATAACCATATCAACTATCTTGTGTTTTATGGTTGGATTGAAATAAAGTTTTATTACGAAAGGGCCTATAGGCTCTTTTATTTTACCTAATAAATATTTAAATAAATAAATATTTAAATATTTATTGAAATATTTACCTGTGTATGGTAAAATAAATATAAACAAATAAATATTTAAATAAATAAATATTGTTTTCATATTTTGTGATATTATTAAAAAGAAACAAGAATATCGCAAAAAGGAGGAAATAAGATGGCTAAAAAAGGAACAAATAGAAAAACATACACAACAAGTATTGATGTGGAGCTAATAAAGAAATTTAGAATTTATTGTGCTGTAAAAGACTTAAATCAAAATGAAGTATTAGAAAAACTAATAAGTGAACTTCTTGAAAAGGAAGAAAGCGAAGGTGGGGAAGTTGGCAATTCAAATAAGTGAACATAAATTATCGCCACAAGCAAAAAAAGCATTAAATAACTCAAAGAATAAAAGTCAATTTCTAAGAGATGCTATAGAATTTTATGTTAAAAGAGATCAGCAAACAGATTTAAATTCAAGTTCAGATCCTGAAATGAAGGAAGATATAAAGGAAATAAAGGATATGTTACTTCAACTTTCATCAAAATCTATTAATTTCGAGAGTGCAGTTGATAAAGATACAAATATTGAAATTAATGAAAATATTGTTGAGAAAACTGACAAAAAGATTAATGAAGAAGTTATTGAAAAAATTGATGAAAAAATTATCATTGATGGTGAAGAAGATGAAGAATATGATCCGGAAACTATGAAATGTTATGGATTATAATTAAAATTTAATCATAAATAAGGGGGCTTTTTAAAATGAAAAAAATTGAAATGTATTTAAGTGTTGGTAATGATAATGGTAATTCAGAACATGATTTAGTTATTGATGGAGAACTTATTTGTCAACCAAATGTATTTGCAAAGGTTAAAGAATTACCTAATCTTGATGAAGTTAATCCTGAATATGTTGTTAAAAATATTGATAGTAACTTAATTGTTACAATCAATTCTCCTTCTGTTAATCCTGGTTTATATTACGTTGGAGATTATGCTAGAAAATCAAGACATAGAACACATGATATAAAAGTTGGGGCTGAAAATTCCAAAGTTGATAGTGATGTTCCAGTGGTTAATACGTTAGGTCAAATTGCAGGTTATGCAGTTCAAAAAGCTTATAAAGATAATCCAAATTTAGAAATTGAAATTGAGGTTAAAGTTGATATGTCAACTGAATTACCAGTTACACAATATTCTAATGAAAATGCTAAAAAATTTGCTGAAAAGTTTATGAAAGATAATAAGCATCAAGTAACGGTTCATGTTGGAACTAAAAGAGTTAATGTAAATGTTTTGTTTGAATTTGTTAAGGTTCTTCCTGAATCTGTACCACTTGTTTTTAGACTTCAAAAGCTAAATAAAAAAAGATTAGAAAAAATTGAAGATGAAAAAGAAAGAGAAAACTTTGCAAAACTTATTGAAGAAATGTTTAAAGAATTTAATGAAAGATATAATTCAGTAGAAGAAAAAGAAGGAGATAAAGTAAAAAACATAGTGAAAGATGATTTTATTGATGGATCTTATTTTAAAAAGAAAAAGATATTACATATTTCAGTTGGTGAGGGAACTACAGAGTATCCAAAAACTAATGATATAGTATTTGATCCTGAATTTATAGAAGGAAGTAACAATGGAGTAGGTCATGCGATTAAAGAGGCTTTAACTCCATTTAAAAAAGAATTTAAGTTTAGAACATTCACTAGACAAGATTATTCTAATCAACTTAGAGATCCTAATGAAAAGTTTCATGCGGAGGCTATGGAATATGTTGAAACACATCTTGAAAATGAGGCAGAAGATATCTTATGGTATGCTAAAGATGAAGTTGAAAAGGCAAATAATGACATAGATATTATTTGTGTGCATGGCGGGGGTAGCATTTTAATGAAAGATTATTTAGCTGATGAACTTTATAATTTTGGAAAAGAGACTAGAATTAAAATATTCTATGTTCCTGAAAAATTCGCAGTTACTCTTGAGGCATGGGGTATGCATGAATTTACTAATAGTAAGCTATTTAAAATGCTAAAAGAAAAACATCAAGCATCTAATAATATAGAAAATAAAGATGTTGAAACTCAAAATAATTAAAGAAGGGGATTTAAATGTCTAGTTTTAATAAAAAAATGGATAAACCAACTAAAGTTAGAATTATTTTGGTTTGCATCATTCTGTTTGTTGATATAATTTTTCTTCCCTGGGTATTAAAATTCCCATTCTTTCTTGCAAAAGATATAGCAGCCGCACCTTCTTTATGGATTGAGTACGGAATATTGAGATCTATGAAAGATATTTTCATAGATCCTCTTTTTAGAAAATTAGTTTTAATAATGCAACTTCCGGTAGGAGCTTTGATATTAGGAATATCATGGAATGTAAATAAGTTTAAGAAAAAAAATAAAATACAAGATGGTGTAGGTGGACCGGAACCGGCAGGGAATGGACAACATGGTACAAGTCGTTGGCAGAATGAAAAAGAGATGGATAAAAATGCTAAGATTTGGGATACAGATGAACATTTAAAAGCCGGTGGAATTGTTTTGGGTATGGAAAAATCCCAAAATGGAAAAGAGAAAGTTTGGTTAGATGATGATGATACTAATACTCTGATTATAGGTGCAACTCGTTCAGGTAAATCAAGAAAAGAAAACTTACCTTCGATATGGACCTTAGCAAAATCAGGGGAGAGCATGGTAATAGGAGATCCAAAAGGAGAACTTTACATAACTACTAAAGAGTATTTAGAAAAAGAAGGATACAATGTTATTGTATTGAACTTAAGAGAACCTTTAAAGGGTAATCAGTGGAATATGCTTGATATGGTTAATAAGGCTGTAGATGAAGGGAATATATCAAAAGCAACGGAATTAGCGTGGGATATAGCAAATACAATTACAAAACAAAAACCTTCAACAAGTAGTGAGCCAATATGGGAAAATGGTGAAGAAAGTACAATAGCAGCATTAATCTTAGCAAGTGTAATGGAAAGTGAATTTAAATTTCAAAGGCATATGTCAACTGTTTATTATCTTTTGGCAGAATATGGACAGCCGCTTGAAGATGGAACAGTACCATTAAGTGATTATATGAAAGCTTTAGATGTTAAGCACCCTGCAAAATCGGCATTTGCTACAGCTAGTTTAGCTCCTCATAAGACTAGAGCATCTTTTTTCACACAAGCATCTTCTGATTTACGATTATTTTCAGATCCTAATATAGCAGATATGACAAGTAAGCAAGATCATGAGCTTGAAAAAATAGGAATAGATAAAACAGCAGTATTTTTAGTTATTCCGGACGAAAAGGCAACTAGAAATGTATTAGCAACATTATACATAGATCAATTATATCAAGCACTAGTAGATCTTGCTAATAAAAATGGTGGAAGGATACCAAGAAGGGTTAATTTCCTTTTAGATGAATTTGGTAACTTACCCGCTATTCCTGAATTTGATAAAAAACTTACTGTATGTTGTGGTAGAGGTATGAAATTCATAATCTCGGTTCAAGATATTACACAGCTTAAAAAACTTTATGATAAAAATGCACAGACTATAACTGGTAACTGTCATAACTGGATATATATTTTAACAGCAGATGTAGAAACAGCTAAATTGATAAGTGAAAAAACAGGTAAATATACAGTTGAAACAGAAAGTGCAAATAGCTCAATTCAATCCAAAGGACATAGTTTTGGAATGGGTATAAGTACCACTGGAAGGCCTTTATTGATGCCTGATGAAGTTTTAAGGTGGCCTAGTAATGAAGGATTAGTATTAAGAGCAAGACAATTTCCTGCAAGATATCCATTACCTGATCTTTCGCTTTGGAGAGCTAATAAGGACTATGGATTTGCTGCAACTGGTGATATTGATACTGATAAAGAATTAAATAAACAGACAATAAAAAAAAGATGGGAAGAAGTAAAAGAAAGAGAATTAGAAGAGGCTTCAATATGGCTACCTGAAATTGAAATAGAAGATGAAGAAGATGAAACTAATGAAGAAGTTGCATCATCTAAAGATGAAGAGGTAGAAAAGAATGAAGAAATAAAAAATAAAGACATTGAAGAAGTACAATCAGTTGAAATTGAAGAGTTTAATTTTAATAACATATTACAATCACAAGATAAGGAAGATGATGAAGAAGATGAAGATTTTCTATAAATAAATAAGTTTACATAGGTTTACAGTGTAAACCTATGTAAATAATATTAGTGGGAGGGATAAACATGAAATTCAGCTATAGTTTATTAAAAAATACAGATATAAGGCAAAAATTATATAGTAATGGAGTGGCAAAAACAAAAGAACTTTTAAAAGATGTATTTGGTTTGGACTTTGAAAAAGAAGATCCTAAAATTATAGACATTAAAGTTCAAGAAAAAGAATTTTGTTTTGGAGTTATATTTTTATTAAATGGACGTAAGATATCAGCCGGATATGGTTTGGAAAAAGAAAAAGATAATATTGTAAGTGAAATATTATTAATAACTGAAACAGAAGAGGAAAAGGTTATTATAAAAAACATTAGTAATAAATTTGAGGATAATATAAATAAAGTTCAAGAGTACTTAGAAGAAAGATATGAGTTGAATTTTACACCGCTTGATCCTAATGAAAAAGATGAAAATATTATTGAAATAATTAATAATAAGGCAGATCTTACTTGGGAAGTAACTTTCATACAAGAACATCATGAAAGTAAATTCATAGCTCGTTTTATGCAAATAGAGAATACAACATACAATATGCAAATTACACAGCTAAAGAAACATAAGATATACTTAGATTAGTCAAATCAAAGGGGGAACAATTATATGTATGATTTGAAGGAAATAAAATCTATTTCTTGTGTTGATGTAGCCAAAAAATATGGAATAGATTTAAATGAAAAGCATGGAAGGTTATGGGGAAAATTACGAGAAGGTGAAAGGACAGCCTCTTTTTCTATAAATATAGAAAAAAATTTTTGGTATGATTTTGGAGCTGCAAAAGGCGGAAGTGTTATTGATTTAGTAGTAGAACTTGAAGGTATATCACCAAAAGATGCTATTAATCAACTAGCGGAAGAATATGGGTTTAAAAAAGAAAAATCTTCGGGGTGGAGGCCTTTAACAAATAGTCAGTATAAAGAGTTAGGAATACAACCCGAAAGAGCTACAATGAACTTTAAATTTGATCTTGATAAACATACAGAAGAACAGTTGGAAAGATGGAGTAAAAAATATGGTATGCCTGTAAAAGATTTAGCTGCTAAATATCCTAAAGTATATAATCAAATGGTTACAAAAATAGGAATGGAAAACATTAATACACTTAGAGATGCTTACTATTCAAGGTTAAAAATGTGTCAAGATCCTAGCTTAAGTAAACTGGATAAGCAATTTTTAAAAACTATGGCCAAAGATGATGCAGTAGAAATTAATAGAAAGATAGATCTTTTGCAAAAGGCTGTAACTAGTGTTAAAACTAATTTCAAACATCTTTTAGTAAATCATGAAAAAGATTTTAAAGTAATAAAAAATCAAAAACAACCTAAAGAACTAACAGAAGATGAAAAAATTAGAGAGAGAATAGTAAAGGTATATAAAAAGCTATATAATTTCAACCAAATAGAATATTTTAATGTTGAACAAGCTAAAGCTTTATATGATATAAATAGATCTGTTACAAAAGATAATAATAAATTTTTATCTATACAGTGTATTAAAGAAGGATATAAAAATTTAGGTAATATGATAGAAAAGTTTGAATGTGATTGTAATAAGGCATTACAGCAAGGGGATCAAGTACAGATAAGTAGATTAGTAAAAGATATGAATAAAATTCAAAATGCTTTTAGAACGTTCAATGTGGTAATGGAAGGGATTAAAGGAGCTAATCTAGCTCATAAAAATGAAATTGCAAAACAAAATGTAGAAAAAGTGCAGGAGCAAGATATATCTATAGATTTACAAACTTGATTATTTGAGTTAATAATGGTAAAATTTAGTCATAAAGGTAAATAAAATTATATTTTTTTATTTACCTTTGTAATAAATTTCAATAAATATATATTTTTAAAATTTATTGTATATTATAGGAGGTAAAAAAAGTGTTAAGAAAAAGTAAGAAAATTTTAGAAAAAGTACTACATAAGTGTGAAAAGCCTTATGAAATTACTATACTTGCAGCTATGCTAGTTATGGTATTAACAAATAATGCTTACGCAGAAACACCAAAATTAGTAACTGGTACAATTGAATTATTTAAAGCTATTTCAGGTTGGTTACTTTTAATAATTCCGGCAGGAGCAGGAGCAATTTTAGGATATCATGCTTTACAAAAAACAATGACAGAAGATGATGCTGTTATTGCTGACAAAAACAAAAAAATGAAAAATGTACTAATTAGTGCGGCTGTTGCTGAAACGGCAAGTGGATTAGTAACTGTTGTATTAAGTTTTTATAGTTAAAAATAAGACGCTGCAAAGCGTCTTATTTTGTATAGGGAGGAGGATTTAAGTGAGTAATATTTTTAATTTAGTTGATATAGTAACTAATGGAATTGCAAAATTTCTAGCAAATTTCTTCGAGGAACTTATAACACTCTTTGCTACTACATTAGCAAATATAATGAGTTCCTCATTAAATGTACTTCAAATACCACTTGTGGAAAATGGAATTAAATATGCACAAGCATTAGCATTTACAATATTAGTTCTTAAGGCCACGAATGAGGCATTTCAAACATATATTCTATATGAAAATGGAGATCCTGATGCAGATCCAGGAGGTCTTTTAGTTAGAACAGCACAAGCAACAGCAATTATTGCTACACTTCCCTGGATAGTAATGCAAATATTCACTTTTGGAACAAAATTAGCTCTTGATGTTGCGGGTTTAGGTACTGGAAAAACTGGAATAGCTGATTGGGCTTTTCTTACAACTGTAATTTTAGATACAGGAGGATCGGTTATAGCGTTATTCTGTATAGCATTAGCAATAATGCTTTTAATTGTGGCTATACAGGCTACTATTAGGGGAGCAGAACTTGCTTTAATGGCAGTTTTAGGACCTATAATGGCATTAAATATAACATCTACAAATCGTAGTGTATGGAGTGCATGGTTTAAGCAAGTTATTATTGTTTGTACCGCACAAGCAATACAAATATTTTTATTACAAGGAGCATTGGGATTAATAACAAGTGGATCAGTTAGCTCAAATGGTCTTTTACTAGTATTTGGGTGGCTATGGGTAACGATAAAATCTCCAAAATACATTCAACAATTTGCATACAGTACAGGTTTTACTGGTGCTATAGGAGGAACAGCTAAACAAACAGGATCAATGTATGTAATGAGAAAAATGATGGTTAAATAGAAAGGAGAAATTTTATGGAGGCTATTGATTTCATTTCGGGTTGGACGAAATGGTTACTTCTAATAATTCCAGTTGGAGCAGCGTGTAGAATCACATACTTATCAACTCAAAAATCATTTTCTCTTGATGATGATACTATTATTGATTGTAATAAAAAAATAAAGAATACTCTTTATGGTTCAGCTATTGGAATGACTATAAGTGGATTAGTTACTATAATAAAAACATTTTATACTTAAAAGGAGGATTGAAGATATATGGAACAGCAAGAAAAAAATGTTACGGAGTATCTTATTCCTGCAAATGTTACAACTAAATTTGAATTTTTTGATGGATTTGGTTGGCATGAACTGAAAATAGTTGCAATTGCATTACTAATAGGAACTATATTTTTCTTTGGCACGGGGTTGATTACTAAAACTATTACTATGAAAGATGATAATCTTCCTATTGAATATACAATAGGTGATAAAGAAGATGTAAAAAGAAATAGTGAGGGATTAATAGAAAAAAAAGTACCCTTTATACCAACCCCAATAAGATTATTTTTTATTATTATTCCAGGAATAGGAGCTTTTTTCTTAGTTAAAAGAGATCCTTTGAATGGAATGAGCTTACTTTCTATGATAAAGAATACTAAAGAATTTAAATTAAAACAAAAACTGTATCTTTATATATATAATTCAGGATCAGATAAATAGTAAGGGGGGCCAATATGAAATTTTTAAAATCAAAAAAGAAAAAAGAAAATGAAGTTTCAGAGGAAAAGTTAGAGCAACAGCGTAGAGAAAAAACAGCTCAACAATGGATACCTATAGCTGATATTGAAGGAAACATTGTTTATAGAAAAGATAATATTTTAGTTGGAGCTTTAAGGGTACAACCTGAAAATCTTAATTTACTTTCAGATAGAGAAAAAAGACGTAAAGTTGAGTCTCTTGCAGAGGAATTAAATGGCGAAAGAGAAAGTTTACAGATATTTTGTATAGGTAGACCAGTAGATCTAAATAATTACCTAGAATGGTTACAAGAAAAAGCTAAAATGGAGCAAGACTTCACAAGGAAACAAGTATTAAAAGGATACATACAACAAGCATCTCAAATGGCAGCAAGTGGAGAAATAACAGAGAGACGTTTTTATATTATGATAACAAAAAAATATGAAAAAAGGGCAGAAGAAGAACTTATGAATAGATTAAATGAACTTCAAACAAAACTGTCAACTGCTGAATTAACAACTAATATATGTAAAGATGATGAATTGATGGACTTATTCTGTTTGTTTGCTAATCCGATTCAAGCTAGTTTTGAGAAAACAGAAATAAGAATGGATTTACCTTCAATATTGAGATAGGGGGCTTATAATATGGCTAAAAAAGAAGAATATTCAAGACAAGTAAATAATCATATTGTAGATGTAATAACACCAATGGCTATAGAATTTCATCAATCAGACTTTTGGTTTGGTGAAAATCTTGCAAGAGTACTTTTAGTTACTAATTATCCACCACGAGTAAAAATTGGTTGGCTTTCAAAAATAGCAAATATGGAGGGGGTTACTTGTTCAATACATTTAACGCCTACGGATTCAACTGATGAATTGGTAAATAAAATTTCTAAAAGCATAGGTGAGTTAGCAGGTAAGCTTAATAATGGGGGTTCGGCTCTTATGATGCAAAGGACCGAACAACAATATAATGATGCTAAAAAATTACTTCAAAAGATAGACCAGGAACAAGAAAATGTACGTTACGTTACAATAGCAATAATGATTACAGCAAAAAATAAAGAGAAACTAGAACGTAGAACCAAGAAAGTACAAAGTGCATTAGCAGGATCTAAAATGAAAGGTAGAACAGCTATGTTTAAACAGGAAGATGCACTTAATGCTGTTTCACCGTATGGTATTTGTCCTGAAAGCATACAAGAAATTGCAAAACGTAATATGCCAATTAGTACGGTCGCAGGAAGTTACCCTTTCAACTCTTCAGGACTTAATGATGGTAGAGGGTATATATATGGTAAAGATAATTCAGGTGGGATAATACTTATAGATCCCTGGTTAAGAGGAGGAGATCGTACAAATTCTAACTGGACGATTTTAGGATTACCAGGTGTAGGTAAATCAACAGCAGTTAAGCATATGTTTCTTAATGAATACAGCCAGGGAACAAAAATAATTATAATAGATCCTGAACGAGAATATAAAGAATTATGTGAAAACTTAGGAGGTCAATGGATAAATTGCGGTGGTGGCCGTGGTGGTAAAATAAATCCCCTTCAAGTAAAAGAAGTTCCAAGTGATGATGAAGATGATAATGAAGATGATAAGCTATACAAAGATGAAGGTAAGGGTATAGGTCCGTTAGCTTTACATATGCAAACAATTCGTACATTTTTCAGATTATACCTTAAAAATCTTAAAGATATAGATAGAGCTTTATTAGAAATGTCATTGGAAGAAGTATATAAAGAAAAAAATATTGACTATGACACAGATATTTCAACTATTCCGAATGAGCAATATCCTTTAATGGAGGACCTATATAATTATTTAGTAGAAAAAGCTAAAGATGAAACTTTAAGCGAAAAAAGAAGAGATCAATATGATGATTTATCTTTATTATTAAGAAGTATTGCGATTGGGGCCGATTCGGCTTTATGGAATGGACATACAACAATTAAAGCTAAATCCGATTTTATTGTTCTTGATACATATAATTTACAGGACGCTGATGAATCAACAAAAAGAACACAATATTTCAATATACTTACATGGGCTTGGCAGCAGTTGTCTAATAATAGAGATGAAAAAGTCTTATTAGGTATAGACGAGGCTTACTTAATAGTAGATCCGGAAGTACCACAAGCTTTACAATTTGCTAGAAATGTATCTAAAAGGATTCGTAAATATATGGGTGGACTTGCAGTAATAACACACTCTGTGGTGGATTTCTTAGATGAATCGGTAAAAAGACACGGACAGGCATTACTAGATAATCCATGTTTTAAGTTCTTTATGGGATCAGATGGTAAGAACTTAGAGGAATTAACAAAACTAATGAATTTAACAGAGGCAGAACAAGAGATGTTAGAAAAGAAAAAAAGAGGACATGGACTTTTAATTGCCGGATCTAAGAGAATACATGCAAAAGTTGAACTTGCAGACCATGAGGCGAAATTATTTGGAAAAGGGGGAGGGAAGTAATTCCTTCTCCTTTTTTAGTAGTTATTAATCTAGGGGGTGATTGATGATGGGAAATATGCTTGTAGCATTTGGTAAAAAACTAGTAATAGATCTTTTTACAGATCCGGAAAAGATAGTAAAAGCTATTTTGTATTTTATTATTTTTCCGATTTTGTTAATTCTATTACTTTTTGCAATACCAATTAATATGATTGTTAGTATTCCTGCTGTTCTACTAGAAGGAGACAGTACAGGAGGGCTAACGGAAGAACAATTAAAGGTAGTTGGTATTTATCAAGATGCACCGATTGTAATTAATAAACAATGTTTAGAATGGGTTGAAAAAAAGAAAGAAAAATATTCTTATGCTGATGATATAAGGGTTACATATAATTTTAATCTTACTTGGCAAGATTTAATGGCAATAGATGCAGTTTTATTAAATCAAGACTTTAAAAAAGCTAGAAAAAGAAAAGTATTAGATTTGGGAGAAAAATTTGTTATACAAGAAGATTATATTGAAAAATATAAAGTTAAAAAAACTAGAACGGTAACTGGTAAAGATGGTAAAACAAGGAGAAAAACTAGATGGGTTACTCGAACTAGAGCAATCATCAAGGTTAGTACAAAATCTTTTGAGGAAGTAATAAATGATTTAGGTTTTAATAACTTTGAAAAAGAAGTTGCTGAAAATATTTACAAAACTATTTTACAAACAGATATTGAAGGAAATTTAAATATTTATGATGATGTTGACTTGGGAGATCTTAAAGAATATCCACCAGGAAATGCAACTCTACCATATTTTAATCAGGCTGACAAACGTTGGGGTAATTTAAGTTATGGGAGCAGTACAATAAGATCAGGTGGCTGCGGTCCTACATCACTTGCTATAGTTGTAGCAGGATTAACTGGAAGAACAGACATAAATCCTAAAGTTGTTGCTGATTGGAGTGTAAGAAATGGACATAGAGCAGAAGGAGCAGGAAGTTATTGGAGCTTAATGACAGAAGGGGGTAAACATTACGGACTTAAAGTTGAGGCTGTAAGTAGAAAAAATCCTAAAAAAATCGTAGATGCTTTAAGTAAAGGATATCCGGTCATTGTATCTATGGGAAGAGGTCATTTTACAAAAAGTGGGCATTTTATGGTTTTACGAGGAATTACAAAAGATGGTAAAATACTTGTAAATGATCCTGCTAGTGTAAAAAGAAGTAATCAGGAATGGAATCTATCTATAATTATGAATGAAAGCAGTACAAATGGGGGAGTAAATGGGAGTCCGTTTTGGATATATAGACCTTAATATGAGGAGGTTTTTAAATTGAAAAAAAATGTATTAATTTTGATATGTATATTCTTTTTAGGGAGTTTAGGAATATGTTTGCCTCACTTCCTATCAGATTATAAACATAGAAAGGAGGTGAATCAGATGCAAATACAAAAGGAAAACCAACAGAAACTAATGAAAGAAATAGGTTCAGACGTAGACACTATTGAAAAAGCAGAACTTTCTTCTGATGAATTACAAACAGAGCTTTATAATAAAAATCAAATGTATTTTGAAAATATTGATAGTCTTTATCAATATTTTTTATTCGGTCAAGTTGAAGATATTAAGCAAAAAGTTGAGTTTTATGTTCATGAAAACATAGATCAATCTATTTTAGATTGCTCTGTTGTACCAGGAAGTATTAAAGAAAATGATAATATAATATCGTTTTCTTTAATTATGGAGAAAGTGAAGAGTTTTAGTGTAGAAGTTAAAAAAGATTCTGACAATAAAATAATTGATATCACTATATTACATGATTTGTAAACAAAAAAATAATTACAAAAATGTAAAACGTTTGATACGTTTTTATTTACAATAGTTTACAGAAATGATATAATATTAAACAAATGGAGGGTTATGGGGTATGCCAAAAAATGATGTTAAAAAGAAAATAAAAAATATGAATATGAATGTTAAACTTCCGGAAGATGATTACAGAGAATTACAAAAAATAGCTGATAATTTAGGAGGAATAACATTATCAGCTATGATTCGTATGTTGGTATATGAAAGATTAAACAAAGTTAGGAAAAAAGGAGATCCCAAAGCCTTCCTAATGGACTAAATATAATTTGCAGAGGGGGAGGATATTAATTGTATGCAGTAATTACAAGTCCTGAATTTTTTAAAGAAATTGAACAAGTTGTTTCTTCAAAAGGTGAAGAAATATTACTAAAAAAAATAGACGTAGATATTGATATTAATGAAGAAATAGAAAGAGTAAGTAGAATAGCTGTAAAACATCTTATAATTGATATTACATCTTTAGAAAATGAAGGGAAATTGGTACAAGCTATAAGACGCTATCGAATAAAAAAAGCAAATACTCAAATTATTATTATAGCTCCAAACTATAAACCTGGTAATGAAACATTATCATTATTAGTAACAATGGGGGTATATGACATAATAGCTCCTGAAAAAGACCAGGAAGAAGAATTAAATATATCTCCTCTACTATTAAATGTTTTAGATAATCCTACACAATATGCTAGAGCTGTAAAATGGGATATTGGAGCTATGACTAAAAAAGAAGATGATGAGGGTACAGAAAAAACCGTAGAGAAAATAAGAATACAAAAAGAGTATGTAGATGTAGTTGAAAGTGTATTCAAAAAGGTAATAACTGTATATTCACCAACAGGGGAAGGTTCAAGCTGTATTGCAGCTCATTTAGCTCATGCAATAGCATCAAATAAAAAATGCAAGGTTTTACTTATAGACTATAATCCTTTAAAACCTTGTCAAAGAGAAATCTTCAACATGAAGGTAGATTATACTTTAAAAGATGCTATAGAATCTTCTATTAGAAGAACTTTAAGTAATGTAGCTTTAGAAAGTTATACAAAAGAAAGTAAGTATAACAAAAATTTATCTATTTTATCAGGCACTTATGATATAAATGATTTTTATGACACAAAAGATATAGAAATCTATGAAGAGATAATTGAAAAAGCTAAGTTTTCTTATGATTATGTAGTTATTGATACACATTCCTTTTACGATATTTATTCTACTGATGCAGCGTTAAGGTTAGCTGATGAAGTATTGATACCAGTTCGAGGTAAAGGTAGTTCTATTGATACATTAAATAGGTATTTAGATATGTTTGGAAGATACAATGATTTTGATATAAGGAAATTTAAAACAATAATAAACAAGTATTCAGCAAACGATTTAACTTTTATAGAAATTGAATCTAAATTGAAAACTGAAATACTAGGTTATATTTCTGATTTTAAAGATTATGATAAATCTAATGGGTTTAAAAATAATAAACTTATGGCTCAATATACACCTATTTTAAATAAAATTGGTATAAGGGTAAATAAAAATAAAAGTTTATTAAATATATTAAATAAGATACTTAGAAGGTGATAACTTGTATGTAGATAGGATTTCAAGCAGAGCAAATATAAGAAAAGATGATGTTGAAAATATATACATATCAACATATGAGGTAATAGAAGAAATAACTAATGAAGTAGTAAAGGAAAATAAAGAGTTAGTAAATGAAATAACTTTAGGTAATATTCCTGAAACAGCTTTAGAGAATAAAATAATTAAGATTATAAATAGACATAATTATAAGGTTATAGGAAATACAAGAAAAGATATTATAAAAGATACATTAGATAATATCTTTGGATATGGAAATTTACAAAAATATTTAGAAAAAGAAGGTTGTAATGGGATATTTATAAATGGACCTAATAATTGTTGGAAACAAATAGGCAATAAGAGAACAGTTATAGAAGAAAATTTTGGTAACAATAAAAACCTAGTTTCTTATATAAGAAGTATAGCAGCAAAATTAGGTGGAGAAATAAATGAAAACAAACCACTTACTAGATTTTTTGATACATACAATAAGCTAAGAATAGTTGCTTGTTTGAATCCAGTATCTCATTTAAGCCCAACACTAGTATTTAGAAAACATAGAGATGAAAATTTTACCTTAAATGAATTAATAGATTTAGAAATGCTTACACATAAATTAGCGAATGATTTAAAAGCTTATAATGAAGTAGGAGCTAATATTGTAATTTGTGGTAAGGGTGGATCAGGTAAAACTACACTTGCTAGAGCTTTAACAGAAGAACTGCCAAAAGATACTAGAATACTGCTAATGGAAGAACACCCTGAATGGTTTTTAAAACATAAAGGAGCTTTGCAGTATTTAGTTAAAAGAAATGAAAGAGGTCATGTTACAAATCTTGCTGAACTTACCGATTATGGTCTTTTAATGACAATAGATAGATACATATTTGGAGAGATCAGAGGGGCAGAGGCTATGCCATTTTTCAAAGGAGCTTTATCGGGAAACACAACAATGACAACTACTCATGCATGTAGTTCAAGAGATTTAATAGATATGCTTATGATAAATATGAAAATGTCAGGAACTGATATAAGTAGTGATGTTCTTAAAGAAATACTTTTCAATTCAATTAATATAATAATATTTATGGATAGCTTTACAGTTATGGAAGTGGTAGAAATTGTAAAAGAAGATGAAGATAAGTTTAATGATCTTTGGAAGTTTGATATAAAAAACAAAGAAGTAACTTTTATTGAAGGGGAACATAAAAAGGTAAATGAAATAAAATCTAAATCGTTATTGGGGAAAATTAATGATTTAAATTTAAGAAAGGAAGAGGATAGTAATTGATTTTTCTATGGATTTTAATAATATTCTTTTTTACTGTAACTCTTATAATTACCTTTTTATGTACAGATATAAAATATGTTTTTACAGGTTTTAAAAAAGGGATTGGATTTACTGCAATAACTATAGACAAGTTAATTGCAGAAGGTAAAAGATCCAGGGTAGGTAGATTGATAAAGTTCACAGATGAAATGATTTTAAATTCAAACATAAATTTATTTATACCTTATAATGTGTTGATACATTTTTTAATATGTATTGTAGGTGGAACAATTACGTTTGTTTGGGTAAGTAGTAGCTTGAATTTTGTTATATCTTTTCTATTTTCTATGATAGGATTTATTTTACCATATTCGATATTACAACTTGTATCAGACTTTATGACATATAAAATAAAAAAATATTCTGTAGATTTGTTAATAATATTAAAAAACTTTTTCGCATCTACAGGAGATATATTCATAGCATTTGAAAAAACCCAAGATTTTTGTATTGAACCAATAAAAACCTATATAGAAATAATGGTGTTTGAGTTTAAGTATAAAATAGATCCTGAAAGATGTATGGACAATTTTATAAAAAAAATAGGATATAAAGAATTAAAACTTTTTATGGAAAATCTTAAGATTGCTTATATTCATGGTTCAGATATTAATTTATTAATAGATGAATTTATAAATGAAATAGGAAATCTAAATGATGATTCAGACAAAGAAGATGCAGAAGATAAAATATTAAATATTGGTTTATACGCTTTGTTATTTTTAAATTTTACAATAGTTAAAATTGTGCTAAATAGTAGTTATAGACTTGAAATAACTAATACAATATCAGGACAAGTAGTATTTATAGCAGATATCTTTATTTCTTTCTACATATTATATTTAACACTTCAAAGGGTTGACTAATGAAAGGAGTGACTATTATAAATTATTTTCTTATTATAAGTTTAAGTTTATTTATTACTTCTTTAATATTTAGTATATATTTTCTGCTAAAAATTAAGGGGAAAGGAGGGGATAAACCAAAAAAAGAAGATAAGAGCAATATATATTTTAAGAATAAGAGAGATCTTTTCTTTAATAAGTTAATTAGTTTTAATTTTTTCAAAATGATGTCTAAAGTTCTTAAAGAGGCAGGAAATCCCTTTGGTATAACTATAGAATTTTACATAGTAAATATATTATTATCTTTAATCGCATTAATATATGTAGGCTTAGATATGGGGATAAGAAAAATGATTTTTTTAGCAAGTATATATTATATACCATTTCATGTGTATTTATATAACAGATATATTTTCAAAAAAAATACTATACAAATAGCTTTATGCGACATACAAGACATAATTTATTTTCAAGACAAAATAGGAACTGAAACATCTGTTATATTAGCAAATGCTGCAAAGTTTTCTAAAGAACCTTTAAAGCTTATATTTGAGAAAGTTTCTAGTTATTATAAAATAACTAGAAACTTAAATAGGGCATTAGATGAATTGCTAGAATCTAGTTCACTTATGGAAATTCAAGCTTTCGCTTTTACTTTAAAACAAAAAGAAAAAAATGGATTTTCAGAAGAGAATCATAAGGCACAATCAGTAATGATGAAAAGAAATAAACGTCTTAAAAAGAGAATGGCAAGGGAAATTAAACGAAATAAGTTGATAGTATCAGCTATATTGCTTTTCATGTGTTATGTATTCATGTTAGCGGTTCCAATGTTAAAAGAAACATTCCAGGGAGTAGAGCAAATATTTAGATAGGAGAGGGTAAAATGAATAGAACAATAATATTTTTAAGTAATGGGTTTTGTATGGCTAAAAATAAGTTTATAAAAAAAGCAAAAAATGCAGTTGACAATGATCGAGGAGGAAACTTAATTGCAGGTCTTATATTTGCAGCAATAATTATATTGGGAGTTATTGCTATGAAAACAGATATAATGTCTGTTTTTACAGAAACTGCATCAACATTTAAAGCTTGGATTAAAACAAAAACCACAGAGATAATGAGTTAAAAGAGGTGTAGAAAAAACAATGGATATACCTGGAAAACTAATAATATCAGGGATAATAATAATAGGGATTTTACTTATTTTTGTAGTTGGAACAGAGAATACTATTCCGGCTTTTGCTAAAAATGAATTTGATAACACTTGTGATTCCTATTTTTCTGTATTAATTGCAGATGGAGGTTTAAGTGACAGTAAAAAAGATGAATTGAAAGGTAAATTGGAAGGTTTAGGACTTGAAAGTATAAAGATAAATGCTCCTCAAAATGCAGAATGGGGAGATGAAGTTAAATTAGAAATAACAGGTAAGTATATTTATGATTCAACTAATATTTCTAGTTTAACTAAAGAAAAAGAAGAAAAAGAAATTACATATACAAATACAGGTAGAATTTTTGGTATAGAAAATTAGGTTAGAGCGTGGATTCATTCTCCATTCTCTGATCTAAACAAGGAGACAATAAAAAATGAAGTTTTTTAAAATTTTTATGGGAACAGTGATTATTATATCAATTTTAGTTGGTTTTGTAATGTTAATAGAAGTTCTTAAGTTATATTCTACAACCGATAAAGTTGAATATAAAACAAAATCTGCTTGTTGGGCTGCTTTCACTGTAGTTGATTTAGATGTTTTAGCTCATAGACATTTGATTTCAAATGAAGAAAACAGAGATATTTATATAAAAAAAACTTCTGCTGAAAAGGTAATAAAAGATACTATCAAAGAAAATTTGATTTTAAATAGTTCTTATTATCCGTTAGAAAGTAGTTTTTTATTAAAAGATTATCCTGTAAAAATAGATAGATTAGAAATCTACAATCCTAATCAAATCCCTATCTTTGCACCAAATGGTAAAGCTTTAAATAATACAGCTGTATATATAGAGCTAAGATTCCCTTTGAAAATTAAATTTGTAGGGCCTGTTTATAAAAAAATAACATTAGTTGTAGATACTAAAAGTTTTTATTCTCAATTTCAAAAATAAAAAATAGGAGAGGTTACATTGAAAATAAATAAAAGACTTTTAATAATAGCAATATTCAGTTTGGTAATAGCGAGTTTTATTGTTGCATATTTATATGTTACTATTAAGAAATCTGTTCAGCCTGAACCTGAAACAAGAATTGTTTATTTTAAAGAAAACGTAGAAAAAGGAACTCTAATAAAAAATGAAGATGTAGACACATACTTTAAATTAAAAAACACACCAGTTTCATTAGTGCCTAAAAATGCTATTAAAAATCTTAATGCATTAAAAGAAAAAACATTACTTATAGATGGATCTACTGATGATTTTATACTTGAATCAGATATAATAGAAAGAGGAGAAACAAAAGTTGATATAGATAATATGTATCAAATAGGTATACCAGTAGATAATATAGCTAATTTTTTAGGAACTCAAATAAAATTAGGAAAATATTATGGTTTAATAGCATTGAGTGAGGAAGGTTATAGAAATGGTATATATAAAGCAAAGGTTGTAAGTATTGTTGATAGTACAGGTAAAATAGTAGTGGAAAATGGAGAATCTACAGTAGCAGAAATTAATATAGCAGTAGATAGCATTGATGATATGTATGAAATAGCAGAGAAGAAAAAGCAAGGATCATTTGATTTAGTTAGTTTTTCAGAAGATAGATGGAAAGAAATTAATGGGGAAAATAAAGAAAACAATGAAATTAATTAATGATTAAATAGTGTGGTGATTTTAAACTCAAATCAGCACACTTTAATTATATAAAAAATTGGGAGGAGATTTATTATGTTGAGTATTAAAACCATATTTATTATTTTGGGAGTAATTGATTTAATTATAGGGTTTATATATTTCAAATGTGAAAATTATGTTTTAGCAGTATCAACTATTTTTGGAATACCTGTATTATGTGTTATATACATACTACTTCAAACATTTATGGGGTATGCCCACGATTTGTGTAAAAACTGCAATAGGGAGTAAATATATGTAAAATTCAGTTCCATAAAGCCTATTTTCAAAGTTATGGTACTCATTGTATTATGGAACTATTTATGGAACAGGTTTTAATGGGTTTTATAACTCAAAATAGTCCATTGCTCTAAAGTACCATATACCAAGGGTTGTGGAACTTACTTACATATTTTAACTCTCTATTGCACTTTTTACACGAATCGTGGCCGTATGCCTTTATGACTTCAATGGATATGATAAATCATATAAATTATTAAATAAGGGGGATCTAATGGGATTAGAAAAAATCAAAACAAAAAGTAAAATAAAAACAGACAAGCTTATTTTAAAACTAGACAAAATTCTTTTAGAAAAAGAGGAAAGAGAAGAAGATGAAAGTATAGATAAAATAAAAATGTCCTTAAGGTATACAAGGTTTTATTTTTATATATTTATATCACTTTTTTTAATTACTTATATTTTTACAATATACAATTCTATTGAATATGAAAGTGATAAACTCATCTTTTTAAGAGAACAGTTTGCAAGAAAATATTATAGACAAGATGATCTAAATAAAAAAATCAAAGAGACTCTAGGAAAATATTATGTTGGTGATTTTAAAACAGATTTCGACAATTATGTATTAGTAAAGACTACAAATGATATAAGACAACTTGATAATGAGAAATGGACAAAATACACAGGTTTTGTACCAAAAGAAAACTATGAAAAAATAACCGAGGATAGTAAAAAAATAGCAGGAGCAGCAGAGTATAAAGCATTAAACGATAATACTTACTATGTTAAATTTGGACAGTTTACAACCGGAATAACCTCAAATAAATTTAAAGAGCATATGGAGAGTATGAAAAATTATAAAAATATCATTTTTGATTTAAGAGAAAATGGAGGAGGCAACTTAAGAGAAACTAGATTAATACTTGATAATTTGATTGATAAAGGCAAAATAATATATCAAGAAAGTCGAGTAGATAAAGTTAAGAAGTTCAAATCTAAGAAAAATAAAAAATTGGATTTTGATAATATAATTATTTTAACTAATGAAGGTACTGCAAGTAGTTCAGAATTATTTGCTTTATCAATGAAAGAAAATTTAAGTAATGTAACAATAATTGGAGATGTGACTTTTGGCAAAGGAATAGGTCAGTATTATCATGAATTTGATGATGGATCAGCTCTAATATATACAACTATGACATGGGAAGGACCTAGTGGGAAGAGTATATTAAACAAAGGGATTACACCTAATATTACCGTTAAAAATGATAATAAAAAAATGGAAGAAAAGCAGCAGCTTGATAAAGCTTTAGAGATTATCAATAAAAGTAAAGGGGAATAAGCATAATGAATTTACGAGAAGTCATTTTAAATAGTTTGCTTGAAGGTGTTCTTTTAGGAATTAAAATAGCTTGGCCATTTTTTGCAGCAGGATTAATGGTAATGATTATAAAATTAATATCGAAAGTACTTAAAGCTAAAAAATTACGAAGTTGCGGGATACTAGATATTGATAAAATGTCCGGATTGACCTTTGAAAAATACCTGGAAGTTATATTTAAGAAAGAAGGTTATAGAGTTGTAAGAACTCAATATGCCGGAGACTATGGAGCAGATCTTATAATAGAAAAAGAGGGAATAAAAACAATAGTTCAAGCTAAAAGATATAAAAGTAAAGTTGGCATTAAAGCAGTTCAAGAAGTAGTACCTTCTATTCGATATTATGAATGTGATAGAGCTATGGTTATAACTAATAGTTTTTATACAAAACAGGCAATAAATCTAGCAAGAGCTAATGATGTTGAGTTGTGGAATAGAAATGATTTAATTGAAAAACTTGTTAAGAATAATTCTAAGAAAGAACTTTCAGAAAGTAATGTTATTGTTCAAAAAGACAATGAAAATGATTTAAAATGCGAGGAGTGCACTAATAAAATAAGTGAAAAAGTAAAAAAATATTGTGAAGATCATTCCGAAAAATTTCAAAATAAAATTCTATGTTATAAATGTCAACAAAAATTCAAAAAATAATACTACACCAGGAACAGTTGAAAAATCACAAAATATTTTAAACGTATCGCTCATGAACGATACGTTTAAAATATTTCATGGGTATTGGGAGAGTAAATGGAATGGGATTATCCATTATCAAGTATTTATTATCCAAATAACTATAATTACTATCCATTTCTACAAACATAGTATCCATATAAATAAGTTAATTATCCATTTTAAGATAATTAGATAGGGGGAAATGTATGAGTTATATAAAGGAGTTTGAGAAAAAAGTATTTGATATACCTGGTGAATCAGGAAAAATCATTGTAACTAAATATTCCGATAGTGGAGAATTTGATTTAGAATTAGATCTTGAAAAAATACATTATAATATTGTTTATGCAAATTCAAAAAAGGATTATGTAGAAAGAATGAAATTGAATAAGGTAAATATTGAAACTGGATATATCAGACAAGGACTTTCTCCTGAACAATATGACAGCAAAGAATTTGAATATGAATCATATATGAAATATCAGGAGGAGATTTTCAAGAATCCGTTATCGTTAGATCCTTTGTTTGAGAATTTTATAATAACTTATAAAATTTATAGAAAAAAAGGAATGAAAGTTCTTGAAGATAAGATAATACAATATGATATGAAAAAATTCAACCCAAATAAAAATAGTATTGGTGCTATTTTTAAAGATCATGAATGTTATGAAATTCAAATAAAAGACATTAATACACTTTTAGAAGTTCTTAAAAATTATGAGTATATATGGAATGATAACTTTCATCATAGAGTTGAGATTAAAAAAATTCCTATATATAGATTGGTTCATGAATGGGGAGATGATGTAGTTTATATAAAGTTTGATATTAATACTAAAGATGTAGGTGATATATTAGCATATTTAAACTTTACATGTGAAGATTTTATTGATGATATACAACCTTTAAATATTGAGTTTGCAAAGATGCTTGAAAAATTTTATAAAGCGGAAATTATAGAGAATGTATCCAATGAAGATCCATATGAAATAATAGAAATAGATCTTCATTGGAATCGTGAAAAGCATTGTGGGAATATAGAGTTTTTAGAGCGTTTTAAAGAAGGCAATATATTTTTCAGAACAGGCATTAAAGAATATTGTAAAGAGCTGATGGAAAGAGAAGAATTGGAACTCAAAGAACGTAGAAAATATGAAATAGACTTTAATCAAGGTGAATAATGAGTATTTACATACAATGCTCATTAATAACTTTACAAATCTGTTTGATCGTTTGTGTTTTTAGATACATATACAATGAATATAGATGGAAAAAACTATTAAAATATTTATCACCCTATTATTTACAACTTAGTATTTTTTTTAAAGAACACAACGTTAAAGAAAATGAGCTTTATCCATTAGCATATATATATAAGTTAATACTTGAATTTATGAATAAAGAAGATTTAATAAATGTAGAATATAATAGTTATTTATATGAATTGATTTACAAAGAAGAATCAAAATCTAGGTTTATTCATTGTGATTGTACTAATAAAAAATATAAATTCACTTATAGTCTAACGTTTATAAATAACCTTTTTAAATATAAAGAACATAACATAAAATTAAATTAAAAAACATTAAAATATAGTATGAATTTAACACAAGATATATTTTGTTAAATTCGCAAAAATCCTTTGAATGTTGAAATTTCAAGGGATTTTTTTATTTTAATTTAATGGAAAATATTGCAATTTAACATATTGTATGATAAAATATAATTAAGTTAAACATAATAATGTTGAGGAGGGTTTTTATGGAAGATAAATTTTGGAAAGAAAAAGAAAATAGTTTTCAAGATGTTATTTCTAAACATATAACAAATAAAGAGGTTTACAAAAAACTTGCTATGTGTGAAACAGGAGAACAGTTTTTAAGTGTGATTAGAAATTTAGATGATAATACCCAAATGGAATTAGATCTTAATGAATTTAATCAATTACCATCAAAAACTCAAACAGTTATAGCATATAGGCATACGGCCACGATTCGTGTAAAAAGTGCAATAGAGAGTTAAAATATGTAAGTAAGTTCCACAACCCTTGGTATATGGTACTTTCAAATAACATGTGATTTTGAGTTGAAAAACAATAAAAACAGGTACCATAAGTAGTTCCATATATTTATAAGTTCCATAATTGTTAAAATAGGATTTATAGAACTGTATTTTACATATATTTACTCCCTATTGCACTTTTCACATAAATCGTGGCCATACCCCATATAACACTTTAAGAAGTTTAAAAAAATCAAATTGTTTTGAGTAAGTGTATTAGATTAAATGATTTAAAAAAGAAATAGGTGAAGTTTATGAATTTTGTGCAACCGATCCGGGATCTGAATAAGATTGAAGAAATAAAAAATATTTTTTTAAAACAATCTTATAGGAATTATCTTTTATTTCTATTAGGAATAAATTCAGGTCTTAGAATTTCTGATCTATTGAAATTGAAGGTAGGTGATGTAAGAAATAAATCACATATAACTTTAAAGGAACAAAAAACAGGTAAAACAAAAAAATTTCCTATATACAATATAACGGAGGAAATTAATTTTTACATTGAAAGTATGAAAGGTGATGAATATTTATTTCAATCCAGGGAAGGAAGTAACAAGCCTATAGGAAGAGTACAATCTTATAATATATTAAATAAGGCTGCTAAAAAAGTTGGACTTAGTGAAATTGGAACACATACCTTAAGAAAAACTTTTGGTTATCATTTTTATAAAAAATATAAAGATGTTGCCTTACTTCAAGAACTCTTTGGGCATTCAGCTCCAAGTGTAACACTAAGATATATAGGAATAAATCAAGATATGATAGATGAGGCATATAAAAATTTTAAATTGTAAATTAGTATTCAAAAAATTAAAAAATTGTAAAGGTTTTTAAGTGTGGGACCACTTAAAAACTTGAATAGGTACTGGTACTACCTACACAAAGGGATAATTCCCCCAATACAACCTATCTTCCATTATAGGTTTATATTCTAATTAAGTCAAGTTGGTGAATTGTGTATGTGTAGGTTTATATTATGAATACCTATATATACACTTTTTATTTTGGGATCTATTAAATAATATAAACCAAAGGGGAGGATTATTTTGGAGGCTATTAAGCTTAATAAGCTAGTTGACGAAGAATTGCAGCAACATCATGAAAAAGTAGCAGAATTATCTTTTTTAATATCTAAAGAAATGCAGCTAGATAACAATGTATGTAATAAAATCTATGCAGCAGCACTTGAACATGATTTAGGAAAAATATTTTTAAATCAAGAAGTATTAAACAAGCCTAGAAAATTAAACAAAAAGGAATATGAATATATAAAAAACCATGTTTTATTATCAGTTTCATATTTAAATTCAAAAAAAACAGATATAGATACTGTTAAGTATGTTTTGTACCATCATGAAAATTATGATGGTACAGGCTATCCAGTTGGATTAAAAGGTTCTAAAATCCCGCTAGGAGCTAGAATCTTAAGAATTGCGGATACATTCGCAGCTTTAACTGTAGATAGAGTATATAGAAAAAAATTATCTATTAAAAAAGCTTTATCTATAATGGATTCCGAAAAAAAGTTTTATGATTTAGAAATATATAGTCTTTTTAAGAAAATTATTAAAAATAAGGAGGTTTTATAATGAAAAAAATATTCATTATTTTAATTGTATTTACACTTATATTTTCTATTGTGGGTTTTGGATCACACGCAGAAGAATTAAATTTAAAAGATATACAAAATCATTGGGCCAAAACCTATATTGAAAATTTAATAAATAAAGGTATTGTAAATGGTTATAAGGATAATACCTTTAAACCTAATAAAGAAATTTCTAAAGCAGAGTTTACAAAAATATTAATTTCTTCTCTAGGATATATGAATCTAAAAGATGAAAATAATTGGGTTAGACCATATATTGAGAAAGCAGAGGAATTAGGTATTTTAAATAAAAGCGATTTTACTAATAAAGAAGATGAAAACATAAACCGTGGTAAAATGGCTGAAATGATAGGAAAAGCTCTTGGCAAGGAAAATGAAATAAACAAAGATGTAATAACGATATTTGAAGATGATAGCAATATACCACAAGAACTAAAAGGATATATAGACTATGCAAGTCGTACAGGTATTTTAAATGGATATTCAGTAGATAGATATTTCAATAATCCTAAAGTGCCTGTGAAGGTATTAGAGTTTAGAGCAGATAAAACACTGACAAGAGCTGAAACAGCTAAGGTAATATCTACTATGCTTGATGTTAAAAAAAATAATATAAAGCCAAAAGATATTATAAATGCGAGTGCTCAAGAGTTTCCAGCTACAAAAATTGTTTTTGATACTCCTGTATTCTGCGAAGGTGGTTCAAAAGATTTAGATGGTCAGTTAGGTGGAGATAGAGTTGATACTGATGAACTCCAATTTAAAATACATGGATATGAATGGAGAAAGTTAAATAGAGCTATGCTCCCAGGAAAAAATGTACCACAGTATGGTCTAATATTGGATATTGAAGTTATAAATAATACTGACAAAAAATATGAAATGCCTAACTATGAGAAAAGACAAAAATTAGGATATATACCTGCTTTTAGATTTAGCAGTCATTTTAAAACAACAAAAAGTGATTTTGGAACAAAATATTTAGCAAATGACATATTTGTAGAATATCAGGAGCATCAAACAGAAAATAATTCACCCGAAGTAAATGCTTTAAATAGACCTATCCCACCAAAATCAAGTATTAGAGGAAAACAAATCTTTAATCTTGTTGGATACGATATTATTTGCAAAAAAAATAGATTAACTACTTTCATGGATACTGGAAATCCGCAGCTTGGAATAGATATTCCGCAAATAAAACCATTAGATAACAGCAACTATGTAGACGATTATCCATTATATTATGAACCAAGAGACTACTAAGGGGGGGATTACATGAAAAAAAGATGTATAGCCATCATACTTATTATGGCTATTATTTTTACAAATATAGATTTTAATATATTACATTTAAGTTTTGCACAATCTAATGACACTATTATTGTAAAAGATGTTATTAAATTAAATAGTGTCTCTGTAGATCAAAACCCTTATACATATAAAGTTAATTTAAAAGATAAAGGTTATGATATGTCAAAGGTTAAAAATGTTGATATCATAAATGAAAACTATAGTGCAAGTGCAAAACTTGAAGGAGATAATGCAATAATAACATTCAGTGGAACAGGAACTACACAAAAAATTGAGGCTCAAACTACAGATTGGTTTGTAGGAACAGACCTGACCAGTGAGAATATGAGTAAAACATTTAATACAAGATTTCCAATAAAAAAGATAATCTCAATTGATAAATTACCTGAATTTGATGGAACAAAATTAACTATAAAAAATTATTCTTTTACAGGAAATAATGTAAAAGTAGATATGAGAGGTCACCATATACCTCACTACTGGAAACGATTTGGATTTACTGAATCAAATGTAAGTAAATTAAGAAATGGTTACTATAGATGGAGAATACCATATACACAAACATACTATGTGTACGATTATAGATTGTATGAAGGAGATAACTTTTATACACCTACACACTCGTTGAAAGATGGAAGAAAAAGAGGTATTGTTGAGGTTAAAGGAACAGAGAGTTATTCTTCTCCATACAGATTTATTGATGTATCTTCAACAAATTATTTTTTTGGTTCAAGTGGGTGGGAAAAACCTGTAAGCTTTAACGGTGGCTCAAATGCAAAAATGACTAGAGATAGAAAATTCATAGATTTTAAAGCAAGTAGTCCTGTAGACTTTGGAGCTGAACTTACGTTAGACCGTTGGGAGTATGGGGTTAAGGTGGACTATTTATATGAAGTAAACGGATACACTTATAACGGAGACTTGGTAGTTTACTATGAAAAAGAAGTTCCAAAACCAAGTGGTCCACCTATAGCAAATTTAACAGTTCCTGAAAGAGTAGGTATAAATAAAAATTTTATAGCAGATGCCACAAAATCTGTTGCGAGTGAAGGTAACGTAATAGATTGGGCTAAAACAAAATGGTATATAAATGGAGTAAATAAGCCTGAATATAATGGAAAAGATAAAATTGAGTTATCCTTTCCAACGGAACAGACAGTTAATATAAAAGTTCAAATAACAGACAACAAAAATTTATCTGACACAGATGAAAAGCCAGTAATAATTGAGGATTTAACACCAACAGCAGTTGAGGCTCGTGTTGACGCACCACCTATAGTTTATGAGGGCGTTCCTTTTTCAGTAACAACTCGTGGAAGTAGAGTATATTATGGTGAGGAATCGTTAAGTGCCAAAAAAGCGGTTGAGAAAGGTATTGCAAGTTATGACTATGATCTATCTTGTGATAAAGAAGGTTCTTTAAAAGCTGATGGTGGAAAAATAAGTGTAGAAACATTAGGAAGTCAAAATATTACATATACGTTGCAAAGTAAAGATGCAGAAGATAAAGCAACAGACTATTTTAAAGTTTTACCTACACCTGTTGCAAAATACAAAGTTTTAGGAGTTGTAAAAGAAAATAGAAAATTAACGATAGACACATCTGCATCTATTCATCATAAAGATTATCCATTCAATGAAAGTGAAACAGAAATTAATATAAAAGACCTTGCAACTGGAGAAAGAGCAACTATAACTCAATCTAATGTTCATAAAACTAGAAATATAAAAGCTAAAAGATTAGATAATGAAGGCAAAGCAGAACTTCTATTTAAGAAAGAAGGTAATTATGAAGTAGAAGTTTATAAAGAAGATACTAGAGGGAAAAATGATACATTCAAGGGGAAAATATATGTATATAAAGATAAGCCCCCAATTGTTGATATACAAGGAAAAAAAATAAACTATAGAGATGATAGTAAAAAAGCTAAAATAAAGCTTAAAATCATATGTGATTCATTAGATGGAGATATTATAAAGTCGAAATCTTTAACTTATGCAGTTGACACAAATAATAATAATAACTTTTCAGATGAAGATTTTAAAGAATTAGATATAAATTTAGAACAAAAAGAATATGAGTTTGAAACAGATAAAGTGGGAAAATTCAAATTTAAAATTGAGGCACAAGAAGATCTAACACCCGAAACAATACCTGAATTTGTAACGGAAGATGATTATTTGAAAAGTAGTATAGAAAGGATTGTAGAAGTTGATAATTTAGCACCACACACAAGTTTAAAAGCTATAAAGAGTCAAACTGTTGAAATTCTTACTTTAATAAAAAAAGAAGGTATTGATACTATACAAAATAAAATAGCTGATATGAAAACTAATTTAAATAAAGCAAATAATACAATAATAAGTATAATAGATCAAGCAAAAGAAGTTATCCTTGATGGACAAATAATAAAATTAATGAGAGAGTTTCCTATTTATCCATCACCTACAAAAGATGGCAAACTTGATGATGGTTTGATAGATTATTTTAAGATACAAACCGATAAATATTATTTGTATAGAGCAACTGATAGACGATATTATGTAAGACGATTTTCAGATGGTATGCAAGTTGCATCTTTTGATGAATCCTTTAGATATAATAATTTTAAATTTGTAGGAAATACTTTGTTTGCATGTAGTGATTACAGAAATCCTAAAACTGTAATAATAGATTTAGATAAAAACCGAAAACAGACACTAAATGGGAAAGCTCTAAGATTAGACTACAATGAAAAACTAGATTTGATGTTACTTGAGAATGATTCGACCAACAGATATGAAGGTATTTATCATAAAAAAAATAACCAAATTAGATTAATTAATGATAAAGATGATATAGAATTATTTTCAGAAAATATAGATAGAATAGTAAAAAATTCAAGTGATGAAACAGTTTCTTTTTTAACAGATGTAAAATATAATTCTTACACAAAAAAATATGAATGGAAATTAATGGACTTAAATACATATAGAGGGGATTTGAGTTTAAGAAAAAAAGTTACTTTTGATAGAGAAGATTATTCTGATGTAAAGTTAATTAAAGCAAGTAATTCCATAGAACTTGCAAGTGGGAAATTTAATCGTTCTCCAAATACAGATAAAGATATATATGTTGCTTTCCAAATGAAACAAGCTAGATATGATTCCTATGATAAAATAAATGGATATGTAAAAATTGCAATGTATAATCCTGACTATAATAATTTTACTACTTATTTTAATATTACAATAAATAATACAATGGATATAAAAGGGAAAACTGGAACATTTCAAAACTTTGGAAATGTAAAAGCTGTTTATAATAAAAATGATAAATACGTATACTTTTTATTTGACCAAAAATATGAATATAGATTCGGTCATAAGAACAGATATAGAAAAGCATATATGGTAACAAAAGGAGCAAAACTTTCTTCTAGTTCAACTTATATTACATCAAGAAATATTCGCCAAGATTATTATTGTGGATATAGTACTAATGATGGATATGAAAGAATAGATCCTCTAGAATTAATAGATGTTTCTATAGTTAACAATAAGTTATCTATAGTCACTGAGACAGATGATAATTGGTTCGAGAACACAAAAGCATATATCTTTAGTTCGAGTTTATATAAATATTATTCAAAAGATGATTGTGAAGGTCAAGTTCATAATGAAACAGAGTATCGTAGAAATTATGAAGATATAACTCCATCAGAGCAGTTTGCATATTATTATAATTACAATAAAGAAATTCCTAGATATATACATTATATAAATGATTATGCTGAATATCACTATAAACATAGAGATTATCTAAAATATATAGATAAAAACGGAAATGATACAACTTTGCATATGACAAAAAGAGATCAAGATATTAGGTATGAAAGAGTAAATGTAAAAGGAAAGGATTGGATTGTACTTATAGAATATCGAGTTAGTGGATACTCTCCAAATCAAGAAGATTATATTCAAAAAGTAAAAATGATTGATACAACGAATAATGCCATATATGATTGTAAATTTTATGGAGCTAATATGAGAGAAGGTAATTTAGCAATACAAGTAAAAGGAAATAAAATATTTTTATTTGCAGAACTATATATAGGTTATTTTGATACTAGTACTAAAGAATATAAAGATTATAAAAATGAAGCATGGAGATTCAATTTTGAAGATGAAAAAGGAGATTTTATAAATTCATTTAAGAATTGGGACGCAAATGTATTACAGGTATATCAATTGTTTGATGGAGTAAATATTTTACAAAAAGTTAAAGAGTATGTTCCTTCAAAAACAGATTCACAAAGATATTTAATGATAATCGCAGACAAATCTGTAAATTTAACAAGTCAAGATATTAATGAAATAGCTGCTGCTATGAAATTAAAAAATTTAAGTTGTATATGGTTTGGTAATTCAAGTAATCAGTACGTAGGTCAAAGACTTGCAAATGCCACAAATGGTACATTTTTTACACATTCAAATTATGATGATGATATAGCAAAACTTGAAAATTATATAAAATCAAAGGTTCCACCAACAAATACAAATTATACTAAAATAATAAAAAAAGGTGAAAAAATAACTTACGATAAAGTTTATCTCGATATTGAAAATGATGAATACCTTGAATCGGAGATAAAATGGTACTATAGACACATTCCTAAAATTGATGGAAAAGCTGATTTTGCAGATAAATGGTTAGATGATCCAATAACTTCTTTTGACAAAGATGGTACTTACTATGCATCATGGACAACTATTGATAATCCACCACCTTCAAATACTGATGATAGGTTTATACCATATAGAAAAAATGCAATACGACATGAATTAGAAATAATCGTAGGTAGTGGATCAGAGATAGTAAAGCCCGAGATTACTGTAAATATAGGAGGAGCATTAAAGGCTAATAGGAAAGTAGATATACAATTATTACCAATCAAAGGAAAGTACGATTTAGATTATTCAAGTGTAGAACTGCAAGTCATACCTACAAATGGAGATACTGATTGTGAAATATTCAATAAAAAAGTATCTAATTTAGAGTATAATTATCTATTTAAAAATATAGAAGATACAGAAGTTAATGTAAAGGCTAGAATCAAAGATGTTAAAGGAAATTGGTCGGATTGGGCAGAAACATCTTCTACCATAAAAAAAGACTTGTATCCTATATCAAGCTTTACAATTGAAAAAGAATTTATAAGAGATGAAAACGGAATAGCAAAAATAAAAATAGAGGATTATTCTTCTTCTCCTGATGATTATATAGAAGAAACAACATATTATATAGATTACAACAATGACAGCATCGGACAAGATGATGAAGAAGTAATTCTAAATGAAAATGGAGAAATTGAAACAGGATACTTGGATCTAGTTGATACTAATTTTAATGTAATCCAAAAAGTTACAGAAGGATTCAAAGAAGAAACTATTCCTGAATTTATTACAGAAGATGATTATTTGAAAGCTACGTGTAGTAAAATAACAACAATAAAAGATGTAGTAGACAACCCTAAGTTAGAAGTAAATCCTAAGTTTATGACTATTGGAACACCATTAAGTTATATTCAAAGTCATAATGTAGCGGAACTGGATAGTGATGGAGACGTGATTAAAGATATTGAATATTACATGTATCATGATAACAACTATTTTGAAAACTCTAAATTACATGAAAAACATAATACAATTTACAAGTATAAAGTAGAAAAATTAAACTATGCAGGAAAATACAAATTTAAATATCGTTATACCACTGAAAAAGGAAAGGTATCCGATTGGAGTAACATAGAAGAAGTAATAGCACATAGACCACCAATTGCGGGATTTAACCTTCCACATGGCTTTATAAAGGACAATGTATTTAAAAAAGGAACAACATTAGGTATAGTGTCTACCGCTTATGATTTAGATCATAAGAGCATGGCAAATAAGGGGATAGTAGAAACTAAATATTATGTGAAAAGAGCCATAGAAAATGATAATAGATACAAAGAAATAGATGAAAATTATGTTTTAGATACAACAGATCAATTAACTATTAAACAAGTGGTTGAAGATGTGGAAGGAGCAACAGCTCAAGTAACTAAAACTATTAATGTTGTAGATGCCAAGCTAGAAGGAGAAATAATTCCTAATCCTCAACATGCAGGAGGAGAAATAATTTTACGAGCTAATGTAGGTACAGATTGTAAAGTGGTTGTAGTTACTAATCCTCTTAAACAATTTGATTCCAGTATGGAAGAATATATAACATTAGAAAAAGTAAATTCTAATACATTTGAAAAGAAGATAATTATTCCTCAAAAAACAAAAGATGATAATTATGATTTTAGATTTATAGCAAAATATCCATATTTGATCCAATTAGAAGATACAAAAACTTTAACAGTAGAAACACCTATAGAACTTAATTCAACAATAACTCCAATAGCTCCTAATGAATATAGTTCAATAGAAGATAATACTAAGAATAATAATAAGATTAAAGTTGCAGCAGGAGAAAAAATAAAGGTTGTAGCAGAAGTAAATTGCCCAATCCCAATACTTCAAGTTGAGGCTTATTTAGAAGGAGAAGGCAGCATATTTTTAACTTATAATTCAACAAGTAAGAAATGGGAGGGAATAGCAGACATTAGAGATACTAAAATAGATAAAGACTTTTATAGTTTCAATATAAGAGCAACAGCAGTTAATGGTTCTTATAAAGAAAATGCTCATAGGTCCTGGATCAATACTCCAATTAACTTAGAACCTAAAATACCAACTGATTTAGTAATTGATTCTAAGTTAGCTGTAATAGCAGAAACAACTAAATATCCAACAGCTTTAAAAGTCACTATGTTTAAAGGTACAGCTTATCAAAGTGTAATACATTTAAATTCAAGTTATATAAATGACAATAAAAATAAATCCTGGTTAAAAGAATATTATGTACCAAAGGATATTCCGGAAGGCAATTATAAAATAGAGTTTACTGCAACAACGCCTAACGGAAATTCAGAAACAAAAATAGTACCAATTAAAATGAACGCTTTAAAAATAATTTCAGCATCTCTAGTTCCTGATCCTGCACTTGCAGGAGATGAACTGATATTTACTATAGAAACACAAGGATATGCAGAAAAAATTGAAATAGTTGTTCCTGATGATATGAAAAGTAAAGATAATATTTCAGGTAAATGGAATAGATCAGGAAAATATACTTATCCATTATCTTTCAAAGTAAATAAAAACAAAAATCATAAAACAGATAAATTTAATTACATTACAAGTGTTATGGTAGACAAAACTTTAACTCCTAAAAACAAAAGATTGAGAGAACCATATAGATTTACTGTAAGAGCTTACAAAGGTACTACGGTAAGAGAGAAAGAGTTGACGTTAGATGTAAGAAGAAGTGTACTAGATCTAATAAAGCCAGGATTAAAAAAATAGGAAGGAGCTAATTTAGCTCCTTCTCCATAAATTAAAAAGGGGGATTTATTATGGAACAAATATTAATTATAGCCGAGAAACCGTCAGTTGCGAAAAGTATTGCTACTGCTCTAAAGGCTAACAAAAAACAAGATGGATATTTTGAAGGTAATGGATATTATGTGTCTTATGCTTTTGGACACCTTTATACATTAGCAGATACAAAAGACTATAATCCTGATATGCAAAAATGGGATCTTAAGGATTATCCTTTTGTTCCTGGAAGTTTTAAATATAAAGCAACAAATGATCCAGGAATAAAAAAGCAAATCAAAACCCTTAAGCAACTTGCTAGTAAATCAGATCTTCTTATAAATGCTTGTGATGGAGATAGAGAGGGAGAGCTTATATTCGCAGAAATAAAGAACGATTTAAATATAAATAAGCCTATAAAAAGATTGTGGATCACATCACACACACCAAAAGACATTGAAAAAGGTATGAATAATCTTAAAGGACATATGCAAAACCTTGAAAATGCCGGTTATTGTAGACAACAAATAGATTGGTTAATAGGAATAAATTTAACTGTAGTTTATACTTTAAAATCAGGTGATGGACAAGTTCTTAAAGTTGGTAGAGTATTACTTCCTACTCTAAAGCTTATATATGATAGAGAGGTGGAAATAGCCCAATTCAAATCAAAACCTTTTTATATGCTAAAGAGCAGCTTTAAATCAGGTGATGAAAGCTATATAGGTACTTATTATAATAAAGAAGGAGATAATAAATTTTCTTCAAAAGAAGATATATTATCTATTCAAGAGGCCATAAAAAATAAGCCTGGTACAGTTATAAAAAAAGAAGGTAAGAAGTCAAAACAAAATGCTCCAAAGTTATTTTCACTTACTGATCTACAAGGTCATATTACTAGTAAATTCAAAGGTTTCTCCTCTGATAAGGTACTTAAAGTAATGCAGAGCTTGTATGAGAAAAAATATCTTACATATCCTCGTACAGCTAGTAGATACCTTGATGATAGTCAAATCAAAGATGCAGAAGAAAGTCTTAATGCAGTTATTAATATTCCAGGACTAATTAAGGATCAAGCTGCAATAGAATTTCATACAGAGAAAAGAGTATTTGACAGCTCTAAAGTAGACAGCCACCCGGCCATTATTCCTACTTATATAGTTCCTGACATAGACAAATTAAGCGAAGATGAAAAAATAGTATATATGGAAGTTGTAAAACGTTTCGTAGCTCAATTTATGCAATCAGCAGTATATGACACGGTTGAGATTATTACAAAAGTTGAAGAATATGAATTTATTACTAGGGGTAAAGTTCTTATTCAGGAAGGTTGGAAAGAACTCTATCGATCTAAAGATGATTCAGAAGATGAAGAAAACAAAGATCAGGACCAAGAGGATAAAATATCAGCTAAAAATTTAAATGAAGGAGATGCAGTTGAATTAGATAGCTCGGAACTTAAAGAAGGGAAAACAACTCCCCCGGCACATTATACTGAAAAAACTTTATTATCAGCTATGGAGAATTGTGGTAAGCAAGTAGAGAATGAGGAAGATGTACTAACAGGATTCACTATCGGCACTCCTGCAACAAGGGCAGATACTATTAAAAAGCTTATAGATACTGATTATATTATTCAAAAAGGAAAAAACCTTCTTATCACGGACAAAGGAGCTAAAGTAATTCACTTTTTCCCTGTTAAAAGACTTCTTAAAGTTGATTTTACTGGTAAAATAGAAAAGACATTAAAAGATATAGAAAATGGAGAATATGACAGTAATACATTCATGGAAAAAATGACTTCTTTCATTGTGAAAAATGTTGAAGAAATGAAAAATAGTGAAATCGGAGTTATTAAAAAACAGCAAAATATAATAGGTAAGTGTCCTGATTGTGGTAAAAATGTAATTGAAACTAGTAAAGCTTACTCATGCGAAGGAACAAGAGATGATAAGTGTAAATTTACGCTATGGAAAGATGATAAATTCTTTAAGCATTTTGGTAAGAAAATGACAGAAACTATAGCGAAAAATTTAGTTAATAAAAAACAGGCCAAAGTAAAAGGACTTAAGAGTACCAAAAAAGAAGATGTGAAATTTGATGCGATAATTTCTATAAAGAAAGATCCTGAATCCGGTTATTGGAAATATGAAATGAGTTTTGATAATAAAAAGCCTAAAGGTTCAAATAAAAAGAAAACTAAAATCAAATTCAAGAGTAAGAGCAGCTAAAAATTTTAGCTGCTTTTTCTGTATTAATTTTCAGAAAAGTGGTATAATGAATATGTAAACATAAATAAACATTGTAAACATATTGTAAATACTACATTTTAATGTTTACATATTTATTATGAAGGGGTGAAAGGAATGAAAGATACTACTTATAGTGTGAGAATGCCGGAGGATCTTAAAGAAAAATTAACAGATCTTATAAAGCAATCTGATTTACCTGCTAAAGATTTTATATCTGAAATGGTACAAACATATGAAATCAATAAATCCAAAGAATTAGTTCCGCTTATAGAGGAAGATCTAAATGAACTCCAATCAATTACTAAAAGAATATCTAGTATATTCATAAACATGGGTGAAAGAGTAGACACTACATTAAAAGATAAAGATCTTGAATATAAAATGTTAATAGAAAAAAAAGAAAAGCTTATAGAAACTTTACAGGGGAAAATAAACACATTAGAAGAATTAAATAGCATAATAAATACAGATATCAGTAAATTAGAAGATACAGTTGATGATTTGAAGAAAAAAAATACAAACATTAAAAATGAGCTATCAGAACAGGTAAACAAGCTTACAGAGATAAATAACAGTAATAAAGCTTTGATAGAGGAATACAAAGGTAAAATAGATACCTTAACTGGAATCGTAGAGGAATATAAAGGATATAAAGAAGAAATACATACCGTAAAAAAAGAATTAGATGCTGCTACAAAAGAAAAAGATGTTTTTAGTAATGAAAATATTCGTTTACATAATTTAATTAATGAACTTAAATCTACTATAGATGATATGAAAGAAAAGTTTAGTACAGAGTTAGAAGATACTAATAATAGGCATACTGAATCTATTAATTCTTTAAAGGAAAAATTGTATTTTGAAAAAGATAAAGCTCTATTGGATCAGGATAAAAAACACCAGGAAAAAATACAAGAGATCCAGGTCGAATTTAATAATAAAGTAAAAGTATTACTAGATGATATTGAAAAAACAAGAAAAGAGCATGAAAAAGCTTTACTAGACAAAGATAATAATCATCAAGAAAAGATAGAGAAAATCCAAGGTGAATTTAATATAAAAGAAAAATCTTTATTAGATAAAATTGAATTTAATAACAAAGAACATGAGAAAGCTTTACTAGATAAAGATAACAAACATCAAGAAGAAGTAGAAAAGATCCAGGGTGAATTTAAAGTAAAAGAAAATAATTTACTAGATGAAATTGAATCTACCAAAAAAGAAAATGAGAAAGCTTTGCTAGAGCAAAATAAAAAACACCAGGAAGAAATACAAAAGCTCCAGGGTGAATTTAACATAAAAGAAAAAGATTTATTAGATAAGCTTAAAGAGGCAAATAAAAGTAAAAAGAAATAATAATTCAGGAGCAGCTAAATTAATAGCTGCTTTTTTTGTTTTACCTTTTAACTAATTTTATTTACATTTTAGTCATTAAGTTATGACTTTTTTCATAAGATGTATAAAAGGAACATAAGGAGGCATAAAATTAATGGCCATAAGAACTACAATTAGCTTTAAAGAGAACGTAGAGGAAATTTCTTTATATAATTTCTTCAAGGAAAAATCACAGATAATAGGAGAGAGTGCATATATAAAAATGTTGATTCATGAGGCTAAAAAAAAGGAAGAAATGATTCAAGAAAATAAAGAAAAAGAGCAAAAAAAATAAAAAAGCCCTTAATTTCTTAAGGACATAGATATGTTAAAGATGCTTTTAGCAACGCTTTGCTTAAGCATATGCAAGTGAGCTTTGAAATATTCCATTTATACTAAATTTCATGAAAAATATTTATAATAAATGGTTTGATAAAAAAGCACTAGCACCAAATACAAAAAGTCCGAATCCAACCCAAAACATTTTTTTCACCACCTTATTATCTTTAGTGCAATAATATTATATTTATAGTTTTACCAAATAAATTTAATTTATACATTTTAAAAGTAATATTAAAAAGGAGGAATTGTAAAATGTCAGAGACTGCTAGATTAATAGGAGAGCAAATAATAGCCTTCTTTGATCCTGTTAAGGAGATCATGAGAGCTGTTTCCGATCCAGTATGTTATATAGCAATGGGAACTGGAATACTATTAATGGTTTGTGGTAATCCCAAAAGAGGTTTACGAATGATTAAATGGTCCGGAGTTGGTTATTTAGCTTTTCAATTTCTTCCAATGTTTATGGAATTTTTAAGAAATATTGCTAATACTTCAAATTAAGGAATGATATATTATGAAGAGTTATAGGATTATACCTGATTTTACCGTAGACAATAAAAATGCTAATAGCTTTGCAAGGGAGCTATATAATTATAAACCTTTTTATAAAAGGATTAATATAAACAAAGAAGATAACCAGGAGTACTTAGAATTTAAAGAATTACATAAATGCATTGAAATAAAAATCACAAAAGATGATATAAAGTTTTATTTTCACTTTAATGATGAATCGGAGCTTCATGCATTAAGAAAGTACGTTCCAAAAGCAACACTCAAAGAAGAAAATCATAATCTTTATATGTTCCAGGACCGAATAAAAATTTCTGAAATGGAGCTTTTACATCATTACTTTTTATCTCTTTCTACAGACAAGAGAAAATTACAACCTATAGGATCATTATTAGAGGTTCAAAGAGTTTTAAAGGAAGATGATTTTGCTTTGATCCAATATGTATTTGCCCCTGAAAGCTTTGATTGGCATGAGGATTGTATTAAAGCTTACAAAGAGTTTAAAAATGGTAAGATGCCTAAACAATTAAGGCTTAATTTGCCAATCGTGGCCAAGAAAGGAGCTAAACTTGGAGCAGCTACCGGATTAGGTATTTTAAATGGTATTCAGTATCTCATTGCAGGAGAAAAACACTTTGAAAAACTAACTCTTGAAGATGAAGATATTGCCGAAGTTTTAAAAGATGGCAGCTTATCAGATGCAACACTAAGTAAAAGTAAATACAATGCATTTAAAACTACTATAAGGCTTTTATCTAGTAGTTTAGATATAAATAGACAAGAGCAAATATTAAGAGCATTAGAAAGCAGCTTTAATGGGTTACAAGGGGATAACTGCTTAATACCTAAAAGAATTAATCCAAATAATACTCTTATAGATTACATGGATCTTATTTATACAAGACAACCTTCCGTTAGTTTAATTAAAAATATTCTTTCAAGTGAAGAAGTATCAAAACTTTTATATTTTCCAACTAAAGCTTTACAGCAAGATTTTAAAATGAAAAAAATTGATATACAAGAAGTAAAAGTACCTGGTACTTTAACTGATGGAATCGTACCTATTGGAGTAGTTACTAATAATGGACTTAAAACAATGGCTACCTGGTCCAAAGATAAAAACATAAGATCTCTTCCTAAAATCATTGTAGGAGGCCAAAATGCAGGAAAAACAACCTATACAAGTAATTTTGCAGTAGGTACTTATAAATCTAAAGATGCTAATTTCATTGTAGATTATATCCAAAATTGTCCTCTATCTAAGAAGATTGAAAAACAGATTCCTAAAGAGGACCAGGTGATTATTGATATATCAGATGAAAAAGTAATTTTTCCATTATGTTACAGCGAGGCCAGTAATTTTATTACAGAGAAATCAACATCTTGGCAACGTCTTAAGATATCCAGTTTACTTGCTAATCAAACAGAGTACTTAATCAATAGTGTAAATGTATCTAATAAAGATGATTTAAGTCACCGTATGCTTAGATTCCTGTATGCTGCATCTATGGTTGTTTTTATCCATAGAGATTCTGTAATAGACACTGTTTTTAAGGTCCTAAGAAACTGGAAAACAAGGAATGAATATATTCGACTTGCTAAGTATTCAAAGTGTTTTGATGAAGATGATGAAATATTCCAGGACCTAGAAGAATTACACGAAAGGGATAGCAGCGGTAAAATAGTTGGTACAAAAGAACACTTAATTTCAGGAATTTTAAATCGTTTAATATCACTTTCAAAAAATATATACATTAAGGCCATGCTTAAAGCTCCAATAGATTCTAAATCCAATGTAGATTTTATTAAGCTTATAGAGCAAGGCAGGACAATTCATATTCGCATACCACAAACTGTATTTCCTGATCCTTCTATTCGAGATACTATTGCAACATTTTTCGTAACCAGGTTGTGGTTGTGCTTAGAGTTACGAAATCAAGAAGATAATAACTTATGTCATTTAATTTTAGATGAAGTTCGTATTGTCCCTACGTTATTAAGTTTTCTTGACAATCATGTAACGGAATTTAGGAGACATAGGTTAGGGCTTTATTGCACGTGTCATTTTCTCAAGCAATTTGGTAAATTATTGGATTCTATCAAATCAGCGAATGTATCTTATATTTTACTTGCCGGAACAGAAGAAGAAAATATGAAGATCCTAGAAAATTCAATAAGGCCATTTTCCATTGAGCAAGGTCTTAATTTAAAACCTTTTCACTCTTTGAACATTATCAATCATGGTAATCAATATTCAAAGTTTATAAGTAAATTACCTTCTCCTTTGAAATAAATGCTGCTAGATATAAGTATTTAGGTATTAATTAAATATTAGTACTTAAATGCTTATTTTTTTACGGTGAAAGGAAAATCCCTATTTTTTATTACCCTAAACAATTTTATTTTTTATAAATATGTATTGCAAATTGCATTATTTGTATTGCATTTTGCAATACAATGTGGTATAATAAATTATAGTCAGTTAGGGAAGGGGTTTTGAAAAATGTCAAATAGATTAGAAGATTTAAAGACTACATATTATGAGACACTAGATTATTTTATTAACCAATTTAATAATCATAAAGCTAATTTTGAACAATGCAAAGACAAAAACATCTTACATAAAATAATTCAATTACTTGAAAGTTTAACATTATTAGAACGTAAAACACTAATAGATGAACAGTTTGAAATAAGAGAGGTTGCATATAAAGCTCAAGGTATTAAAAATGAAATAAAAAATTATATAGTTTCTCTAGTTTAGAAAAGCTAATAAATTAAAGGGGGTGATAAATCCGAATACAGGATCAAGTCTATTAACATTTTAAATTTTAAAAATGAAAGGAGAATAATTAATATGTGGGCTAAAGAAATGTTTATATTTAATGTTTTAGATTTTTTATTTAGAGTAATTATTATTCCAGGTACACTTTTATTTATGTTTTCATCAGTACCTCAAATTAGAAAAGATATTAAGGAATTTGCTAAGTTGATTTTTAGCAGAGATAAGAGAGTTCGTAGAAAAAAAAGAAAAACTGCTTATGTTCAATCCCGCTCAAAGGTTGCATACACAAACAGTTTTTCATATTCGCAATCAAATATTTAATAATATAATTTTATCACATAATTAGTAATATATGCAAGGGTTTAAATCCCTTGCATATATTAGTTTTGTGTTGGTGCATACACAAGATATAGTAAGTAGGTGAACATATGGAAGAAACTATGAAAGAAGATATACAATCACTTATAGAATGTATACGAGAGTTATCGGATCATGCAGAGGTTGATATGGTTTGGTTAGAAAGTATGGCCGAGAAATATAAAATTGATTAATATATACTATATTTTTACCTTAACATGTAAAAATATAGTATATAATTAGACTAAAGATTCAAATATAAAAAGGAGTGTTAGATAATGAAAAACTTAGAACTTCCTTTATATAAAAAGGATAGTAGAAATATTAATGATGATAAAGGTTGGCCTATAATTGAGTTGTTTGTAGAAGAAAATAATGAAGAACCTTCTGATTTTATTATTAAAGCAGTTAATAATTATGATGATCTTAAAAATACTCTAAAATTACTTATATCCGAAGTATCTCTTTATGAAATTAAAAAAGATGATAAAGTTATAACCAAAGATCTCCGTAAGAAAATAAATGAACTTTTAAATTCATTAAATGAATAAGTATTCAAGTTAAATTATGTTATTGAAAGGAGAAGATAATGAGTTTATATGATTTTTTTCATAATGGCGTTGGATATCCTTATAACATTATTCTTACTATAGGAATTATAATCATAGGATACCCTTTAGGAAAAATTCTATTTGGTAGATAACGGAGGAGAGTAAAAATGGAATTTATTGATAAATTCGTAATAATGGTTTGTATGACAATGATAGTGATATTGTTAGGTGTAATGATAAATTCATTTATTGGGATATTCCGAACAGATTTAGAATACGAACGAGATATGTCAAAACTAAAACAAAAAAAATAGAAGTTATCTATATTAAGATATCATGGAGAGTGAGTTGAATTGTTAGTAAATGTAATAGTAATATCTGTTATTGTTTGTATAGTGGGGTTTATATCCACAGAAAAAAGAAATAGTAAAAAATATTTACCTATAAAAAATAATAATATGGATAAAGAACAAAAAAATTATGTTCTTAGACAGTTAGTAAAATATAAAGAAATGTTATGGCATGATAATAATTACTCTAATATAACTGATGTGGATCTTATAATAGAAAAAGTTGAAAACGGAAATTTAAGCGAATCAGAAATTAATAAAGTTAATAAATTTTTGGAATTTTTACATTATCGAATAGACATATTTTAAAAGCAAGATGTTAAGGAGGGTTGCTGTGATTTTATAAAAAAGTTTGATTAAAACAATCTCTCAAACCATTGGAAATTTGTAATGAGTATTCAAGTTTTTTATAAAAAAGTTTGATCAAAACTATTTATTTTCAAGTGAAATCATGAGTGAATTTTATAAAAAAGTTTGACCGTTTTTGATATATATTATTGGAATTTCAACATTCTAGTTAATTCATTCCTTATATTTTGATCAAACTTTTTTTAAAAAGATCAATCTTTTTTATAAACGGTTCATCTTTTTTATAAAACTACAGTTGCTTATGGAACAGTTACCTGCACCTTGTTATGATTTGCTTATAAAGAAAGGTGTATTCTTTTGGTTATTAATAGGTTTTGCTATAAGTAGTTTTTTAGCAGCTTGGGGTTTTAATAAAAACCGTTAAATAAGATTTTAGGAGTGTTGTTATGAGTGCTTTAGATATGTTTATTGAGAATATCAAAAATATATTTGATATTCTTTTTCCAGGGCCAATTAAAATTGTAGTAGGTTTTGTGCTTATATATGTTTTTCTTGAACATGTTCGTATTTCAGGGAAGATAGATTAAACAAGATATTAATGTGTGATTTTAAGAGGAAGTATGAAACATAAAGTCTAGGAGGTTTAAAAGTGATTAATAGAATGTTAATAAGTTCCTTATTTACCGAGTTAGAAAAAGGTTCTATCTCACTAGAAGAATTTAAAAAGAAAATAAATTTAGAATTAGATAGAGTAGAATCAGAAATTGATTATCAAATGGGTGAGTTGGAACACATAATCCAAACTCAAGATTAATAATTAAAATTAAATACTAATAGAAATAAGGATTCGAAAAATAAGTAAAATTTTACTATTTGTCATTGTATTTTCCCCCATTATGAGTTATAATATTATCAACCGTTGATACGTTATTACTTGGTAGGGCTAGTAAGCGAGTAGGTTCATTTTCGGTTTGTGCATTAAGCCATTGCTCTACTAGGACTAAAACAGTCTGAAACGTAAAAAATGCACCTTTAACAAGACATAAACGCTTTGGATTCTTCCAAAGCGTTTTTTTGTTATCAGGATTTTTTGCCGGGGGAGCTGCTAATGGATAAACTAAAACAATGTGCTTTGGAATATAAAAAGCTTTTTAACAGAGATTTTCATATTACCTTAGAAAACAACACTACTCTTAAAACATATTTTGCAAAAAAACATTTTCATCATCTTATAGGTTTACATAAGCTTGAAGATGTAAGAAAAGTTACATTATCTAAAACAAATACTGCAACTAATGTATATAATTATATTTTAAAAGGATATATAAAGTATAACGATATAAGTTCAAGTAAACATTTTGATTTGATGAAAGATCGAGTAGATAACTTTAATTCTATTAATAGTATGTTGTTTGAAAAGATAATTGTAAATTTCGATAGCTCAAAAGTACCTTCTACAAAACTAAATTCAAATATCATATTATTTCAGGATAAAGGAAATTATTATCTTCATTTATGTTTAGCACAAGATAATTTAAATTTAAAAAATCCAATGATTTATTATCCTGAAACCTTTTTAGTTAGAGATGATGATTATTACATTAAGAATCAAAAAATATTAAAAGTAAAAGAATTAAAAATAATTGATTCTAAAAAACAAAATGTGCTATATGTATATAACCCGAATCAGATCCAAGAAGAAGTTGCTGCTACAATCATAAATTCAAAACAACAAAGGAGGATTAACATGGCCGAGGATAAAACTAAAGAGATCCTGGAAAAATTAGAAAATGGAATAAAAGAAACAATGGACAGTGAAAAATATAAAGCTTTCTTAAAAGTACAATCACAATTTCATAATTATAGCTTTAATAATGCCATGCTTATTTACTTGCAACGTCCTGATGCAACGAGAGTAGCAGGTTATCAAGCCTGGAAGAAGAATTTTAAACGTCAAGTTATGAAAGGAGAGAAAGGAATTGGTATTCTTGCCCCTTCTCCGTATAAATATGACAAATGGATTGATAAACTAGATCCAAAAACAAAAGCACCAATAAAAGATCCTGCAACTGGTGAAGTTAAAAAAGAAAAGATAACACTTGAAGGTATAAAATTTAAAAAAGTGTCTGTATTTGATGTAAAGCAAACAGAAGGAAAAGAATTACCTTCATTATGCAATGAGCTGCAAGGAAATAGTTCTAATGCCGAAAATATTATAAAAGCTATCAAGCAAGTATCAGAAGTACCTGTCATTGAAAAGAACATAGACAATGGAGCTAAAGGCTATTACAGTAGATTAGAGAACGTAATAGCAGTTCAAGAAGGCATGAGCCTGGACCAAACAGCTAAAACTCTAATACATGAATATGCACATTCGCAGCTACATAATACCGAGTCAGCAAAACTACTTGATAGAGCTACAAAAGAAGTTGAGGCTGAAAGTGTTGCTTATGTTGTATCAGATCGTTTTGGAGTAGATACATCTCAATACTCATTTGAGTACCTGGCAAGTTGGAGCAGTGGAAAAGATCTTAAAGAGTTAAAAGATTCATTTAGCCTGATCCAAAAAACAGCTAATAAAATGATCGAAAAAATCGAAAATGTACTAACTAAAGAGCTAGAGCTACAGCAAACACCAGTTAGACTAGAAATAGTTTGGAGTGAAAGCAGTATTTTAAAAGAAGGTCAGGTTCTTGGATTTAAAGAGGCTAATGATTTATTTACTAAACATGAATCAGAGCTTTTCAAAACTAGAAATGAAAGCAAAGAATATGTTTCATACGAAAAAACTAAATTTAAAGTACATCTAATAGATGGTAGATCCTTTGAAGGAAGATTTGATTTTGGAGATGGAATTTATAAAGATCTAGCTGAATGTATTAAGAAAGAATGTTATATTGATGTAAATAAGTATATTAAAGAACATAAAGCTAAACAGCTAGGTCCTGTTGAAAACGAAAAAAATATTAATGTATTAGACAAAATTAAGGATCTATACAAAAAAGAATTTACTGCTATAAAGTACATATCTGAAAAAACAGCTAATATAATAGATAATCTAAATAAGCAAAATGGTGAAAATCTTACTATAAAAGAAATAAAGCAAACGTATAAAGAACTTGGTAAGAGATTGGAGCAGAGTAACAATAAATCTGATATGGAAGAGTTTAAAGTTGTTAAAGATGTAATTGATGATTTGAAACAATCACAATTAAAAATGAAAAAGGAATTAGCTCATGAGAATGCACAAGAGCAAACAATGAAAACACAAGCTATTGAAATGGTTGATTAGAAAGGGGATATTTATATGTCAATTAAATTTAATTTTGAAGAATCAGAGCTTTTAAATAATTTTTTAGAAGATGTAGCTAGTGGAATACCTTCTAAAGATACCATTATACAACGAATAGAAAATGCAATATCTAATACCGCAGATCCTGAACTTATAACGATTGCAAAAAATGCTATTGAAAAAATTAATAGTTTAAATGAAAATGAAATAAATAAACTATTTAAATCTATACCTATAATTCCGGACCTATCTTATTAAACACTTGAAAAGCCTCAATTTTGAGGCTTTTTTATTTTGTAAAAAAATATAAAAAAATCCCTGTTTTTTTGTTGTTTGTATTGCAATTTGCAGTACAAAATGTTATAATATTTATAAGATCAATTAATTTAGTTAAGGAGTGGTTGTTGATGATGAATTTTGGAAAATGGCTTGATACTTTTATAGAGGAAAAGGAACTACCGATTAAAAATTTTGCTATTGAACACAAAGGATTTACTCATTTCATTGATAGTAAAAAAGTGATTAGCTTAATAAAACAAGCTCCATCACAAGAGCAAGAACAAATTAAAAGTATAATAGTTAAAATAGATTTTAAGAATGGAGATGTAAATCATTTCTTAGAACATCTTGCTAAGGGCTATATAGTTAATAATTATTAATCTAGTGGGGGATTTCCCCCTCGTTGGATTAAAGTAAGGAGGTACTGCAAAAAAGGGTTTTAAAGTTTGTGTATTAGATGTGAAATAAAAATAATTGATTAGATCCTTAAAATACTACTTTCAAAATCATCATTAAGCATTTATATAAAAACTTAGTATATAATATAACTGAATTTTAGTTTAAAGGAGGAATTAAGTATATGGCTAGACCAAAGACATTACAAATGAGAGTGACAGAAGAGGAATATGATGTTATAGAAAAAAAAGCAAAATCATTAGGATTAACTATATCCAATTATATGAGAATGGTTTGTTTACATGTTAAAATTGATTTTTCAATACAACCAAGTGAAAACGAATCTGAAAATTAAATGAAACTAATGTTAATTGGGGGTATTTAAATGCATATTATAACAGCTTACTACTATGCATGTGCAGACTATTTAAAAGAATATTTACCTTGTATCCCAAAGTTGAAATTAACAAATGCCAAGACTTATTATGGAAGAATCTATATAAAAAACGGTGAATTTGAATCAATAGCTTTAAGTAAATGGAATTTAGATTGTGGAAGATCTGAATGGTGGGATAAAGAAGATATTGATATATTGATTGAAACTATTTGCCATGAATTTGCACACATGAGCATTTGGGAACATGGAAAAGATCATGATGAATTAACAAGATTATTCATAATTCTTGCTAAAAGCAGAATAGAACTACAAGCATTAAATGAGCATCAAAAGTTAGAAATGTGTTGTTAGATCATGTTCTAAGGAGGTTAAAATGATTTTAAAATGGCTTTTATCGAATTTAGAGCCTACTAGTCACCTGATCTATATTTTAGGTTCTATGGTTATATTTATTAGCGGTTTTGTTATTGGTAAAAAGAGTTAATCTTTAAATTTAAAACAGGAGGGATATATCTTGAACAAATTAAAAATTTTAGAATGGGCTAATAATCTGATTGAACAATATGAAGAATATGGAACTACAGTTATCGAAGAAACATCTAATGACATTCAATATTGTTTAGATCAACTTAAAATTGAATGTGATGATTTAAGAGAAGAAATAAAAGATTTAGTAAATATAGACTTTAAATTTCATGTTACTAATTTAGTAAAAGTAAAATTAACTCAATATGGTATTAAAGAATTAAACAAAAGAGATGAAGAATTATGTGAGTTAGCAGATTTAAAAAACTTTGATAGATCACTAATAGAAAGTCAGTTGTATAAAGTAGATGAACTCATAGATGAACAAGGATATTTCACAATTGAATTATGGAGATTAATGAATGTATTTGGATCATATCTTTATGAAAGCCATGATATGGTATTTGAATCTGAAATAATTTTCTTAAATGAGAAAGTGAGCGATTAATATGGAAATAAAAGATAATATTGAAGAATTAAGTGAAGGCGAAAAACAAATTCTAGCTTTTTCTTTATTTGATAGATATATAGATAATAGGCATCATAATGAAGATGCTTATACTGAAACAATTAAAGATCTAATTTATAAAATAGAGCTAGATAAATATCTTCCAAATCAGTTTGAAAGCAATAGGGAGTTACTTTATAATAAGTTGAATTTATCTAAAGAATACAATTATTTAAAAGATAAGCTAGATAGTAAAAATCATATTATTGTTATTTTATGTTTTATTAATTTAATATTATCAGTATTAAATTTTATTAAATAAAATCATAGAGGTGTGAGCAATGAAAAAAACAGTTGTTTTCAAATATAAAGAAGGTTGGGGAGATCATACCGTAAAAGAAGAAGAATTTGAATATGAAAGTGATGCAACAGAAGAAGAGATACAAAAAGATTATGAAGAATGGGTTTGGAATATGATAGGTGATAAATTCACTTGGTATTATAAAGAAAATAAGTGAATTTGAGTAAGTTTTTTACTAAGGAGTGAACAAGATGAAACTAATAAAAATGATACAGGTCAAAAAAGTATGGTATTTTGTTTGGGCTTTATGCTTTATTATCGGTCTTACATATGATGAAATCATTGAAAAAACAGATGATTTATCAGCTTTTATTGCTACTGGTATTGCTTGTTTTTTTATATTCTGTATTCTTAAAATGATTCAAAATTATATCAGGAGGTATTCAAATGAATGATGATGAAATATACCAAAAAATATTTAAAGCTAGAATGAATAAAACTATATTAATCGGAATCGTTATTTTTGTTGTTATCCCTCTTCTATTTAACGTAACCTTTAACCTAATGAAAAAATCAGGTAATGATCTTATTGATTCTTATTACCAAAAGCATAATTTTCATTACAAACAAGGTGTTGTAAATAAAAAAATTACCGAAGGTAAATTACTTGGAAAAAATAAAATAATAGTTTTTAGTATTGAAAATAAACAATATACACAAAGAATTTATAATGATGATTATTATTTATTTGAAATAAATAAACCTATTCATGTAGTATTCAATGAAGATAAAGAAACACAAGAAGTTGAAATTGAAGATGTTTATACAAGTTTAGATTCTGATTCATTTAAAAGCTTATTAAAAGAAATAAAAGAGAATAAATCCATTATAAAAGGATTACCTACAGATCTATCACCACAAGCAAATTCTAGTGGTAAAAGCAATTAAAAAACCAATACTATGAGAGGGTATTATTGAATTGTTTATTATTTTCAATAAGTAATTCAATAACTTTTTCAATAGATTATAAGTAAGCAATATCAGTGTTTACACAATTTGTTCAATAACTTTTTCAATAAGAAGTTCAATAAATATAATTTTAAATTTTATATGGGGGTATTCAAATGCACACGATAAAATTAACTGGTAAACCAGTTAGTAAATTAAGAGATATCAAAGGAGGAATCTATGCTTTTGATATGGAGGAGGCAGGATCTGCTGCTGCACCAAAAGGGTTATATACAAGCTCAAAAATTTTATATACTGTATTTATAAATAAAAAACAATTACAAAAACTAGGGTTAGCAAGAGAACAGTTTTTTAAAACAAAGTTTTTAATACAAGGAGAGCCTGTATTAGATGTACCTTTAAATCTTTGCCCAGGAGAAATAGGAGTCACTACTTTTCAGATATCACCTATACAACAACCAACAGCTCCTAAAGAAAATGCCGAAACTAAAGCAGCAGTTTCTAATGATACCAAAAATCAAGAACCTGTTTTAGAAGAACATATTCATATAGATAGAGTAATTATTCTTGAAAAAGCGAAGGAGCAAGTACCTAATCCTAAAAAGCAAAAAACATTAGAAACATATATTGAAGAACATGGGAAAATGAAACAACCTTTAATTATCACTGTAAAAAATGGTAGAGCAGTACTTACTAGTAGATATGGAGACTACCTAGCAGCTCAAAAATTAGGACTAGATAAAGTATTAGTAAAATATCAACCTTTTTCAGTTAAAGATTATCCTGATAAAACAGATGATGTAATTTTATTATCTAAAATAAATATACCTGAACATCTAACACCATCTAATCCATTAAAGATTAAACAAAAGGTTGATTACTATAAAGAAAATAATAAATTTATTAAACCTATTGAAGTTGATAAAGAAACATTGACATTAAAAGATGGATATACTACTTATACAGCATCTAAAGAGTTAAACTTAGATTATATACCTGTTACATACATTTAATTAATAAATTCAATATTTCATTATTAAAGGGGGTTTGGATATGAAGAGAATATTTAAAATATTATCGATCATGGTAACTATAAATTTTGTTTTAGGTTTTACTTTTATCGGTTGGTTAGGCTTTACGTTAGTAGCTCCTTCATTAAAAGATACTGGCATTACTGCTAAAGATCTATTTAGAAAAGATATTGATCCTCAAAAAATAGAAAAGTTTGAACAAAATATATCTTCTCAAAGTTCACAGCTAGGTAAAAGTGCAGCTAATACAGTTATTAAAGGGGTTGAAAAATTATTTCCTTCCCCTGACTTTGACTATTCAAATTTTCCTGCTGCTGAGTATCCATACCCTTCCATAGATGAAGTGCTAGAAATGCAAAACCAAAAAGTAGAAGAAGGTATTGCGGAAGGCTTGAAGAACTTAGAAGATATGGAGGCACATAATAAGATCGTAAGAAAAAAGGCACTTGCAGACTATCAATATTAAATAGTGTTTTGGTCTAACGTAACAGGTTATTCTTACGTTAGGTATTACATACGCTTACGTTATGATTCTTACGTCAACTGATAAAGAAAGGTGTTTGTATTATGGAAGAATTATTTTATACAATCAAAGAAGTTTCAGAACGTTTGGGAGTATCATATAGGACCCTTCATTATTACGAACAAAAATTTGAATTAGAAATCAATCGTGATGGATCAGGAAACCGTAATTATTCTGAATATGATGTTGAATTATTAGAAAAGATAGTTGATCTAAAAACTAAAGGTTTGAAATTAGATGCTATTAAAGAGTTGTTAAAAGAGAAAGGGATCTTAAAACCAAATGAAAATAATGTAGTTGTTGTTGATGAAAAATCATTAGATATTAAAGACTTTTTAATCAGCGAAATTAAATCAACTATAGTTCAGGAGCTTAAGCATCATTACCAGGAAACAAATAATAAACTAGATGATCTAAGCAAAGAAAACGAATTGTTACATGAGGAGATACGTAATCTCCAACGTCAGAGTGAAAATCATTATAATAAAATAGATCAGAAATTAACATCTTGGAGAGAAAATCAGCAGCCCTGGTATAAGGCCTGTTTCAACAAACTATTTAATAAGTAATTTTTAATGCTTATTGAATAGTTTGTTGTATATTCAATAAAAAATCCAATAACATATTCAATAACTTTTTAAATAGCCTACAAGCTAGTAATATCAAGTTGTTTCAGCTTTTTTCAATAAGTAATTCAATAAAGACTTCAATAATAAATTCAATAACATTTTTGGTTATTTTGTAATCTATTGTAAATAAATCCACTATTTACACGGATTCAAAGTATGGTATATAATATTATTAGTTTAATTAAATTGTAAACAAATGTGGTTTTAAAATAAAGTCTGATAATTTGTAAAAAAGATTGATAATTTATAAAAAAATTTGATCTAAATATATAAGTTTAATTCATTGAAGTGTTGCGATTTCAATGTTATATATTAAGAACGTTCAAACTTTTAAATAAATTAGCTTGTATTTTTATTTAAAAATATATAGTTTTAATCAAACTTTTTTATAAAAAAACAACAAAAACTAAAAAAGCTCCATTAATCTTCCGAGGTTATAAAGTACGACCAATACTCTATAATCTTCAAAATGAAGTGTCTAGCACACACATTCACTTTGAATTGAGAAGTTTAACAGAACTTTCCGATTCGTAATATACAATAATAGTATATCATTATTATCGTATAATTGCAATATAGAGCAGTACAAAATTATATTGTTTTGGAAAAAAATGTTAATCTCCTTAAATCAAAGTATTCAAGTCTGTTGTGTTAGTTACTTCACAATGGACTTTTTTTATTTTGATTAAGAGGGGAGGGTTTACAGTGAAGTTGAAAATACATATTCTAAACAGATTAATATCTGATCTTAATAGCAAAGAGATTAACTTACTTATCTATTTAGCACAACGTCAGGAAGAAAGTACAGGCATTATAAAAGATATTTACTATAAAGACGTTGTTGAGTGTACCTTTATATCACAATCCCATTTTTACAACTGTTTACGCTCTTTAGAGAAGAAAGGCTTTATTATAGTAGATTACTCTAATTCTAACTCTAAGTTTTATACAGTTAGAATACTTAATAATAATTTCCCTTTTGGCCAAAAGAAAGAAAAGTATCTAAACTTGAATTATAGATTTTTACATACTGGAAAATTCATGAGCCTTGATGCATCTATGAAAAAGTTCTTATTGAGAGTATTTAGTTTGAAAGATGCAAAGGAGCAGCTAGACTTTACACCGGACAAGCTGAAAGAGTATAACGTATTACACCGAATAGAAGAACTGAAAATGTTTTTGTCCGTTAAGGAATATAATAATAAATTTTATTTTAGAGTTATTTCAGAATTAACAACAAAAGATAAGTTTGAATTGAATACATATCTTGGCCATAAGTTAAAGGCTATGTGTAATAAGTTTGGAATAAAGTTCAATAAAAAAGAGTTCCAGGACACTTTAGAAGTATATGCTTATTATTATAGTAAAAATGAGAAAAACAAAACCTCAAATAAGTATCTTTCTAGGATCATGAAGGCACTTGATATATGCATAGAAATGAAAAGATTGATTCCTGCTATGATTAGGAATGTATGTAAAACAAATAAACCTACATCTAAGGAGGATATTATAAAGAATATAGCGGAATACGGTAAAGATGAATATGATTACTTTGATACTGATTTAGAAGAAATATTCAGATTAGCAATTTTTAATAATCTATAGTATCAAAAATTTTAATTTTATTTAGGCATGTGATATTTGTATTTTCAAAATACAATATAGCAGATGTCTTTTTCTGATGCTATTTAATATTTTTATTATTAATTTTTATATTTATCTGTTGATTATTTTGTTGATAACTTGTGAATATTTTCAAACTATTATACCTCTTCATGATTGTATACAGTATTCATTCTGTGTATATTCTAATAATTTTTTTGGATATTATAATGCTATGTAATTGAGCTGTAGTAAATATCTATGTTCTAAAACCACATATTTACTCTATCTTTATATTCTTTTATTTTTTTATTTAATATCTTTATTACTCAACAAGGCCCATATAACAAATTTCTATTTCAATTAAAAAAGCATCTATTGCAGTTTAACAACTATATCTTTCACCGTAATAAGATAGTTTAGATCCAAGAGTATAACATTTAATGTTAATAACTATTTTATTACTAAGAAAGAATATAGAGGCATTATAAGACGATTATAAGTATTTTGCACATTACAAATATACAATAAGGTTAATTAGCTCTATAAATTGATCTATGGGGCTATATTTAGCTCTATAGACTATTATTGTAGCTCTTTAAATAATATCATTTGAATATTTGGAAGTAATCACATTATCCATTTTGGCCTATGTATTATCCAAAATATTATAATTGGTGTCCATTTTCATAAAAGCAGTATCCATACAGATAATTTTATTTTAAAACTATAAATATCAATTTGTATAAATATAGTATTCATCATAAATACATTTATTATTCGTTTGATCTATTTAATATTATTTAATTTAAGATCTGTTGCTTATATAATTTAAGGTTTTTTCTTAAATAAAATGAGCAAAATATGATTTTTTATATATTTTTGAGCTTTACAATGAAAGGAAAAGGAAATTAAATTCATTTTATAATGAACTCAATAAACTTTTCAATAAGCTTTAAGCTAGTATTTACAATGGTTTTGAGATTTGTTCAATAAATTTTTCAATAAGTTTTCAATGATTTTATAAAAAATATAGAATAGATGTTTGAAAAATGCTAATTCAATAAGTTTTTCAATAACATATAAGCTAGTTATATCAATGTATTTCGGATTTCTTCAATAAGTTTTTCAATAAGTTTTTAAAATGTTGTTTAAAATCAATAAAATATTTGATTTTCACTCATATTCAATAAGGTGTAATCTAGAATTTTCAATGGTTTTGAGAATTATTCAATAAGTTTTTAGAGGTCTAAATACATTTATAAAAGATAACCTCTTTATTTCTTTTTGCTGCAATATAATAATAGATTCCCTATAGTTTCATCATAAACTATATAATTGAATCCAGGTATTAAGAGATCATAGATCTAAAAAAGTTTTAAATAGCATATATTCAAGATTAAACCCCAATCTTAAATATATACTATTTTGATTGTATTTCATTTATCGTTGGGGGAAAAAGAAATAAAGCAAGGAATAAAAATAACACCTATCTAAGATTAAAAACCAATCTTAAATAGGTGTTATTTTATTTTTATTTTATTGGGCGGCAGAGCTAAAATAGTGCTATATTTGGATATTATCGGTTGTGTTGAAGAAGAATGCAGGATAAGGGCGGT
>JAOARY010000030.1 GCA_025210335.1 Peptostreptococcaceae bacterium
ATATGAAGTAGAATAGTAACCCATACCTTCCGATTCTATAATATTTCCTAAAGGTATTCTAAAAAAGGCTCCCATAACTTTTACTATAAGACCTGCTATTCCAAGTATCATAGCACCTTTGAATAAAGACTTTCCCATCATTTCCTCCTAATCACTTTTCTTAAAAAAAGAATAGTCTTAGACTATTCTTCTTTCATATTTTCTTCAACTTTTACAATCTGATAATTCTTTTTTAATTCTTCTAGATTATTCATAAATTCTTGCTCTTTTAATTTAGCATTTATCATTGGTTTTACTTCATCCAATGTAGCATAATCTTCTTTTTTATCATCTAAAAGCTTAATTATATGAAAACCAAATTGACTTTCGACAACCTGTGATATTTCTCCTTTTTTATTCATAGCAAATGCAGCTTTTTCAAAGCTAGGTAACATTTTACCTCTTGGGAACCAACCCAAATCTCCACCTTTTTGCTTACTTCCTGGATCTTTAGAATATTCTTTTGCTAATTTAGCAAAATCTTCTCCATTTTCAATCTTAGTCAGTAAATCATTTGCTAATACTCTATTTTTTTCTACAGCATCTGGTTCTAATGGCTCTAATTCATCAGCCTCTAAATTTAACTTTGGAAGTAATATATGAGCAGCATGAACTTGTTCATATTTAAATCTTTCCTTATTTTCTTCAAAGAAAGCCATTATTTTTGATTCTGTTATATTAACATCTTTTTCAAACACATTCTTATAATTTTCAAATAACGTATCTTTTTCTAATTGTTTCTTTAAAAAATCTTGATCTATATTATTATCTGTATAAAAAGATTTTATCTCTTTATTTGCTTCTAAACCTTTATTTAAATCTTCTAATTTTTTATTTAAGACTTCTTCTTTAACCTTATACTCTTCCTTATTTGCATAATTCGAATATATAATCTCACTTAAAATCATTTCATCCAAAACTATATCTTTTAAATACGATAAATATGTCTTACCTTCTCCAACATCCTTAGTCCAAATATCACTACCTTGTGATAATTCAATACTAGGCTTATACATATTAACTTTTTTATTAAATTCATTTTTAGTTATTACTATTGTTTCTTGTTTGTCTTCTTCATTTTCAACTACTTTTGTAATCTTTGCAACAACATTATTCGGTGCATCACTTTTAGAGACTAAACCACATGCTGATGATGATAAAAGTATCGCAAAAATTAAAAATATATTTAAAATCTTCTTCACTTATTACACCTCACTTATTTATTCAATACGTTAATTATATAGTTTTTATTTCTATATATCAATTCATGTAACCTTTTTGTAATTATTTTTCAATTATACTCAATGTGAATTTTTCCATCTCATTAACAATATTTTCAACCAATTCATAGCCTTTATCAAACTTTGGAACAAATCTATAATAAGGTTCAAATAATATTTTATTATCTAAATGTTTAATACTCTTTATATTTAATTTTTTAGCCATAGATTTTATATATCCTACTCTTAATAAATTAATAACAGGTAATGGTAGAGTCGAGAATCTATCTTCAATTTCTTCCTCAAGTTCATACATATCATTTTTATCTTTTATAAGTGCAATCCTTTTATATATATCTATTTTCATTTTTTCATCTTTTATATAATTTTTAGGTATATAAGCATTTAGCTTTAAATCTATTTCTGTATCAACATCTTCTATTATTTCTTCGCCTTTTAATTTCTTTATTGACTCGCTAAGCATCTTTACATATAAATCATAACCTATGGTTGACATATGCCCATGTTGATTAGAACCTAAAACATTTCCTGCACCACGAATTTCTAAATCTCTCATAGCAATTTTAAAACCAGAACCAAACTCGGTAAATTCCTTTATCGCTTTTAATCTTTTTTGAGATACTTCATTTAACACCTTATCTTTTTCATACATCAAATAAGAATAACCTTGTCTTTTAGATCTTCCAACACGACCTCTTAATTGATATAGTTGAGATAATCCCATTTTATCAGCATCATAAATTATAATAGTATTTGCATTTGATATATCCATACCAGTTTCAATTATTGTTGTACATACTAAAACATCATACTCTTTATTTAAAAAATCAACCATTATTTTTTCTAAATTCCTAGAAGTCATTTGTCCATGAGCCAACGCAACTCTAGCATCTTTTACCAATGATTTTATTTTTACAGCCATTTTCTCAATATTTTCGACTCTATTATAAACAAAAAATACTTGACCTTTTCTGTATAACTCTCGTTCTATTGCATCAGCTATAATATCATCTTTAGATTCCACAACATATGTTAAAACTGGATGACGTTCTTCTGGAGGTTCTTCTATTGTGGATAAATCCCTTATTCCTGATAGAGACATATGCAATGTTCTAGGTATTGGTGTAGCTGATAAAGTAAGTACATCTACAGAAGTTTTAAATTTCTTTAAACTCTCCTTATGCTTAACACCAAATCTTTGTTCTTCATCAACCACCAAAAGACCCAAATTTTTATATTTTATATCTTTTGATAATATTTTATGCGTTCCTATTATAACATCCACAAGACCTAAATTTAAATCTTCGATTATTTGTCTTTGTTCTTTTAGAGTTTTAAAACGGCTTAAAACCTCCACTCTAATAGGAAATTTTTCAAATCTATCTTTAAAATTTTCATAATGTTGTTGCGCTAATATAGTTGTTGGAACTAAAACAGCTACTTGTTTACTATCCATACATGCTTTAAAAATAGCTCTTATTGCAACTTCTGTTTTCCCATAACCTACATCACCACAAATTAATCTATCCATAACCTCTTCTTTTTCCATATCCGATTTTACTTCTTCTATCGCTTTTATCTGATCATTTGTTTCTTCAAATGGAAATAAATTTTCAAATTCTCTTTGCCAAGAAGTATCTTTGGAAAAAGCATAGCCTTTAACTTTTTCACGTTTAGAATATAATTCAATTAAATCTTTTGCCATATCTTCAATAGATTTTTTTGTCTTAGCTTTAGTCTTTTGCCATTCATTTGAGCCCATCTTATTTAATTTAACTCTTGAATGTTTTGCTCCAATATATTTTTGAACCTTATCAATTTGATCAATTGGCACATATAGTACATCGTCACCATTATACTTTAATTTCATATAATCTTTTTTTATTCCATCAAGTTTAAGTTCATCTATACCTAAATATTTACCTAAACCATGATTTTCATGAACAACATAATCATTTACTTCCAATTCTAAAAATGAATCTATTTTTTTAGCATTTTTTCTTTTTATTCTTTTTTTCTTTTTTTTATGATTTCCAAATATCTCTTTATCGGTTATAAGCAAAAATTTACCTTCCTTGTATTCAAAACCTTCAGAAATATCTGCTGTTATGACATTTATATTATTTTTAGATTTATAAATATCTTTAACTGATGAATAAGTTATACTTTCATCCTTTAAAAACTCCTGCATATTCTTTGCTAATTCGTCTTTTGCGAAGGATAGTACAATTTTATAATTTCTCTTTTTATAATATAAAAGCTCATCTTTTAAAAAACTTAATTTCGAATTATAATTTGAACTTTCTTTTATCTCTAAATTAACCAAATTGGCTTCATTTATTAATTTCTTATTTTTAAATAAATTTTCATATAAAATCACATTTTTATTTTCCAAAAATTCATAAAAATCAGCTTCTTTATATAGCAAATCACCCTGAGATTTTAAAGCCCAACCTTTTTCTCTTGAATCCAAAAAGTTTTGATGGAATTCATCCAATGCTAAATTTAGTCGTTCTTTTACTTTTTCAAAATCATTTAATATTATTAAAAAATCTTCTTCAAAATAAGAAAATAAACTTTTATCCATATCTTTATATAAATAATCTATGTAATTTTCAAGATTCTCTATATATGAATTATTTTTTAATTTATCCAATATCAAATAAAAATCTTCATTTTTCATTTCTTTTGCTTCTTCCAATATTTTATCTTTATCATACTCATTTGGATAAATAACTTGCCTAGTTGGCATTATTGAACATGATTTTATCTTTTCTATAGATTTTTGATTTTGTGCATCAAAATAGCGAATAGAATCTACTTCATCATCAAACAATTCTATTCTTACAGGTTGCGAACATGGAGGATAAAAATCAATTATCCCTCCTCTTATACTAAATTGACCTATACCTTCTACTATTTCTTCTCTTTCGTAGCCAAAAGCTATCAATTCTTTTGTTAATCCAACTAAATCTAATTGTTGTCCAATTTTGATATCTATTATACTATCCTTAAATATATCCATAGGCATGTATTTTCTTAACAAACTCTCTATACTCACTATAAGTATTATATTTTCCTTTTTATAAAGCCTATATAATATATCTAAAATATTTGCATCTTCTTTTCTATCTCTAGCTTCTAAAAAATAAAAGAATATATCTTCACTAGGTAAAAAATAAATAATATCATCTTCGATATGAGGTTTTAATTCCTCATATCTTTTTTTTGCCTCATAATCACTTGCACATACATACAAAATTTGTTTTTTGGACTCTTTATATAAAATCTTTGTTAAAAAAGGCTTTATAGAATCTTCTAACCCACTTATATTAAGTGGGTAGTCTTTTTTATTTATATTATTAATTATTTCTTTGAACAAATTGGTATTTTTAAGATATTTAACTATACCTTTATCCATCTTAATCATCCCTATCTATTATATTTATTCATCGCTTTATCTATTCCGTCACTAATTATCATATCTAATGCATCTTTAAAATCTTTTATATTTTCATTTACTAATTTTCTTTCATCAGTAGTAAATTTACCTAAAACATAATCAGCTAAATCATAATCTTTAAAAGGTGGTTTTCCTATACCTATTCTAACTCTAGGGAAATTATCTGTTTGAATTTGATATATTATAGATTTCATCCCATTATGCGTTCCTGCACTACCTTTTTTTCTAATCTTAGTTTTTCCAACTTCAAAATCTATATCGTCATAAACAACTATTAAATTGGTGCTATCTACATCTTTATAAAAATTAAGTATCTCTCTTACACTTTCTCCACTTAAATTCATATAAGTTTGAGGTTTTACAAGCATCACTTTTTGACCATTTATATTTTTTTCCCCTATTACAGCTTTAAACTTTAACTTATTCATTGTAATACCATATTCACTGGCTACATAATCTATAAAATCAAATCCTACATTATGTCTTGTATTATCATATTTCTTTCCTGGATTACCCAGTCCCACTACTATATACATCTATATCTTCCTTTCTTCTTTACAAAAACTAATTAAAATACTTAATCTATTATACAAGAGTTTTAAAAAAAATAAAATTAAAAAAGAAGGGCAACCCCTTCTTTTTTAATTTTATTTATCTTTTATTAGAATAATTCACTAACAGAACCATTTGAGAATATTTTTTCAATAGCATCAGCTAAAATTGGTGCAACTGATTCTACTTTGATCTTATCAATCTTTTTATCCTCTTCTAAGTTTATAGTATCTAACACTAATAATTCTTTAATTTGAGAGTTTTGAATTCTTTCTATCGCTGGACCAGATAAAACTGGATGAGTACAACAAGCATAAACTTCTTTTGCTCCTCTTTCTTTTAACGCATTAGCAGCATTTGTTATAGTTCCTGCTGTATCAATCATATCATCTATTAAGATAACATTCTTACCTTCGATATCTCCAATTATATTCATAACTTCAGAAACATTAGCCTTAGGTCTTCTCTTATCAATTATTGCTATTGGTGCATCTAAGTGATTAGCAAAGTTTCTAGCTCTTGTAACACTACCTAAATCAGGTGATACAACAACTAAATCTTCAAGTGCTAATTTCTTATAGTATTTTGCAAGTATAGGTACTCCAAGTAAATGATCTACTGGGATATTAAAATATCCTTGTATTTGTGCTGCATGTAAATCCATAGTTAATACTCTAGAAGCACCAGCGGCAGTAAGTAAATCTGCAACTAATTTAGCTGTAATTGGATCTCTTGCCTTAGCTTTTCTATCTTGTCTAGCATAACCGTAGTATGGTATAACAGTTATTATTCTACCAGCTGAAGCTCTTTTTAAAGCATCAATCATTATTAGTAATTCCATTAAATTTTCATTAACTGGATTACAAGTAGATTGTATTATAAATACGTCTCTACCTCTTACTGTTTCATTGATATTTACTGATATTTCACCATCACTGAATGTTGTAACCAAAGCATTTCCAACCTTATGTCTTAGGTTTTCTGCTATTTTTTGTGCTAATTGCGGATGAGAATTTCCAGCAAAAATTTTCATTTCTTTGCCTATGTAATTCATTATTATGAATCCTCCTAAATTTGATTTTAATAAAATATACAAATGAAATTTCAATAAATTTCATGAACAAACTAATTTTTTTTCCAATTATCCTTATTAACCTGTCTAGCTCTTGCAATTGCTAAATTATTTTTTGGCACATCATCTGTTATTGTAGAACCTGCTGCAATATAAGAATTTTCTTCTACTTTAACTGGCGCTATTAAATTTGTATTACAACCAATAAAGCTATTATCTTCAACAGTAGTTCTAAATTTATTTTTACCATCATAGTTTACAAATACAACTCCACAACCTAAGTTTATGCCTTTACCTAAATTTGCATCGCCTATATAAGTTAAATGCGATGCTTTTGTATTATCATCTATATTAGAGTTCTTAACTTCTACAAAATCACCAATTTTGACATTCTTTCCAATATTACAATTTGGTCTTATATATGCATAAGGACCTACTGTAGTATTTGAATCTATATTAGATTCTAAAACTGTTGAATTTTCAATTTTTACATCATCTGATATTCTTGAATCAATTATCTTAGAATTTGCTCCTATAATACAATCATCACCAATAACTGTGTTTCCCTTTAATATTACATTTGGTTCTATTATTGTATCCATACCTATTTTAACATCTAAATCTATATAAGTCGAAGTAGTATCAACTATAATAACACCTTCAAGCATATGATTTTCATTTATTTTTCTTCTCATAATCTCATTTGCTTTTGATAAATCCAATTTTGAATTGACACCCATAATTTCTTCTATTAAAGCCCCACTAAAAGCTCCTACTGATTTACCATCATTTTTTATTAATTCTAATGTATCAGTTAAATAATACTCTCCTTGAGCATTATTATTGTCTATTTTATCTAATGCTATTTTTAAATCCAGTCCATCAAAAATATATATTCCTGAATTTATTTCTTTTACTAATAGTTCTTCCATTGATGCATCTTTTTGTTCTACTATTTTTAGTAGATTATTTTTATCATCTCTTATAATTCTACCATAACCATTAGAATTTTCCACTATACATGTAAGAACTGTTGCTTTATATGAGTTTTTATTATGATAATCTAAAAGATTTTTTAATGTTTCTTCGTTTAAAAGAGGTGTATCACCACAAAGAATCATTATTTTATCATCATCATTAATAAAATCTTTACACATCATAACGGCGTGACCAGTTCCTAATCTTTCTTTTTGTTCTGCAATCTTTATATCATTATCTAAAGCTTTTAAAACCTCATCTTTCATATGACCTGTTATTACAATAGTTTCTTTTGAACCTGCTAATTTAGAAACATCAATTATATGATTCACCATTGGCTTTCCGCAAACTTCATGTAATACTTTAGCCTTTTTTGATTTCATTCTTGTTCCTTTTCCAGCTGCAAGAATTATAGTTTTAAAACTCATAGTTTTCACCTCTTTTATAATTTTCATTAAATACTATATCATTTTTTTTATAAATTGTATACATATAAAGAAGAAAAAGCTTAAATAATACTCATATATAAATTATATGATATATTAAATAATTGCAATAAAAAAACCCGTCTAAATCAGACGGGTCTAAATTTGTTCTTCTACTGTTTCATTTGAAGGTTCATTATTTCCATTTTCTAATTCTTCTTTATAAGCATCTAGAACCTGATCTTGAATTAACTTTCTCGTATCCGAATTAATAGGATGTGCAATATCTCTAAATTCACCTTCTGCAACTTTTCTACTTGGCATTGCAATAAAAAGTCCATTTTGGCCATCTATAATTTTAATATCATGCACTACAAAAGCATTGTCAAATGTAACTGAAACTATGCCTCTCATCTTCCCATCATCCGTGATTTTTCTAATTCTAACGTCTGTAACTTCCAAAGTCTTCACTCCTTTTAAGCATTTCTTTCATTTAGTAACATCAGTCCTCAAATAGATATATACCTATTAGCTGAAGCTTTTAAACAATTTTTATGAACAAAAGGAGTTCTTTATTAAATTTTTTTACTTTTTATTAAGAAAATAAATCTATTACCTTTTTATTTGGAAATACATTTATCTTTCCAGTCTCTTCATCGACATTTGCAAGTTCTAATAAGGAAATGTAATCGTCTATTAATTTTCTACTTGGTTCCATTGTTGATATCAAAATACCTTTAGCTATAACCTCTGCTTTAAATTCTTTCATAAGAGCTTCCATACCTCTTAGTGTACCTCCACCTCTCATAAAATCATCTATTAAAACAACTTTAGAGCCTTCTTCTAATGCCCTTCTAGGAAGAGTCATCGTTTGAACCAAATTCTTTGATCCTGATACATAAGTTATACTCATTGAAGATCCTTCTGAAATCCTCGCATTTTTTCTAATTATAACAAGAGGTAAATTCATAGCTTTTGCAGTTGCTAATGCTATTGGTATACCTTTTGTTTCCATGGTTACTACATAATCAGCTTTTTCATAATTCAAGCATGATGCAAAGACTTTACCAACTTTAAATGCAATTTGTGGATTGTATAATATGTCTACTAAATATAAAAATCCACCAGGCAATATTCTCTTTGTATCTTTTAAATTCTCACATAATTCTACCAAAAATTCTTTATTTTCAACTTTTGATATTTGTGGTATATATTTAACTCCACCAGCAGCACCAGATATTGTTATAACCTTTCCAAGCGAAAGTTTCTCAAAAACATTTTTTACAACTAATATATCTTCACTTATAGTGGATTTTGCAGCATTAAATTTCTCAGTGAAATAACTTAGAGTAAAAATTTTATTGGGATTATCTGATAAAATTTTTACTATTGCTCCAATTCTTTCATTTCTTTTAAACTTCATAAAATCCCCCACCTTAATTTTTATAAAACAATTATGTAAATTTGCGACTTTATCTTATGTTATAATAACTTTATGTTTAGCTTTTCCATTATATACGAAAATTAAGACTAATTCAAGAGCTAAACGTTCAGATTTTTATAGGAGGTATTTCACAATGAATATACATTTCATCGGTGTTGGTGGTATTAATATGAGTGCACTTGCCGAAATAGCTTTATCAAAAGGATATAATGTATCTGGTTCAGATATTAATTTAAACGAACATGTAAAAAGATTAATAAATCTTGGTGCAGATATTAATTTGAAACAAGTAAAAACAAATATTAAAGATGATATAGATCTAGTAATATATACAGCTGCTATAAAAAATGATAACGAAGAACTTATGGAAGCCAAAAATAAAAATATAAAAACATTAGAAAGAGCTTCTTATTTAGGCGAACTTATGAGTCACTATACAAATTCAATAGCAATAGCAGGAACACATGGAAAAACAAGCACAACTTCAATGACAGCAGTCTTATATGATTTATTAAATACAGATCCTACAATATTAGTTGGAGGAGATTTATCTCATATTGGTGGGAATTTAAAAATAGGAAATTCAAAATATTTTATAACTGAAGCATGTGAATATGTTGATAGTTTTTTGAAATTCTATCCTAAAATTTCTCTTGTTAGCAATATAGAAGCAGATCATCTAGACTATTTCAAAGATTTAGATCATATAAAATCTTCTTTTTTACAATTTATAAACCAAACTAAAGAAGATGGATTTATAATAGGAAATGGTGATGATATTAATGTATTAGATGTGTTTTTTAAAACTCATAGAAACACAATAACTTATGGATTTAATTCTAATAATGACTATCAAATTGTAGATATAATAAATTTAGATGCGAAAGGTAGTATATTTAAGCTTAAAACTAAAAACAAAATTTATGGACCATTTGAAATAAAAATACCAGGTAAACATAATATTTATAATGCCTGTGCATCATTGGTTATAGCTATTTGTAATGATTTAGATGAAAACAAATTAAAAGAATCAATAAAAAAATACCAAGGTGTTGATAGAAGATTTCAAGTAAAAGGTGAGTATAATGGTGCTGTTATAATAGATGACTACGCTCATCATCCATCTGAGATAAAAACAACTTTAGAATCTGCAAGAAAAATTTGTAAAGGTAATTTATATTGTGTATTTCAACCTCATACCTATACAAGAACAAAATCATTATTTGATGAATTTGCAAATTCATTTTCCAAGGTTGATTTAGCTATAATAGCGAAAATATATGCTGCAAGAGAAAAAGATAATTTAGGCATTAGTTCTAAAATGCTTAGTGAACAAATAAATAAAAATAATACCAAATCATTATCATTTGATACATTTAAGGAGATATCAGAATATATAAAACCATTATTAAAAGAAAATGATATATTTATGACTATCGGTGCAGGAGATGTTTATAAAATATCAGATTTAATATTAGAATAGTTATTACACGCTTCGCTTTTGGGTATTAAAACAATATAGGATGTTTTTCATTCTTTTATTAGTTTTTTAAGGAGTGATCATGATGTTAAGAAAATATAAATTCGATAAAAACTCTATACCAGTAAAAGAAGGCGAATTTAAGACCATAGAAAGATTAGACGGTGGTGTTAGCATATTAATAGAACGAAATGATTTTTTTAATTCTATTAAGAAAATTTTATTTAACACTCCACAAAAAACTTCGATTGATTTGGATGCTGTTAGCTCTGATATTTGGAAATTGATTAATGGTCAGAATTCTGTATTTAAAATATGTAATATTATAAAAAATAAATACAAATTTGATAACCAAAGTGTAAATTTTAGAGTTGAAGGTTTTATACATTCCTTTGCTCAATATCATTTTATATATTTTAAGGAGAACGATGATGATGATACTATAAATTTTAATGTAGAAGGTTGCAATTAATATATTGCAACCTTTTATTTTTTGCTATCTATATATATTTATTATCCTCAGGATGAATTTTTATAGATGGGTCTATATGAACATATACTTTTTTTACATGCTCAATATTACTTTTTATATTATTCTCAACAAAAGTTGCAATATCATGTCCTTTTTCAACAGTAAGTTCTGGATCAACAGCAACAGCAATATCCACATAAATTGTAGGTCCATGTTTTCTTGTTTTTAAACTGCTTATATAATCTACACCATCTGTATTTTTGACTATATCTATCAATACACTTTCCTTTTCTTTTTCTATTGATGCATCCAAAAGTTCATTTGATGTATCTTTAAGCACATCTATACCTACTTTAAAAACACATATACAAACAATTAAACTGGCTAGTGGATCTAATATCTTATAACCAAATCTAGCACCTAAAATTCCTAAAAATGCGGCAATAGAAGATAAAGCATCCGACCTATGATGCCACGCATCCGCAATTAAAGCTTTAGAATTTATAGATTTTCCTACCTTTATAGTTATTCTATATTGATATTCTTTTACAAGTATCGATAAAAATGCAACTATAAGCGGTAATATAGAGGGTGTTTGTATTTCATTTAGATTTATTAAAGATATTATTCCTTCATAGCCTATTTTAAAAGCTATAACTATTAATGTTATAGCCAAGCAAAATCCTGCCAATGTCTCTGCTTTTTCGTGACCATAATTATGTCCATCATCATTTGGCTTTTTTGATATTACTATCCCAATCAAAACTCCAATCGAAGAAAATACATCCGAAATAGAATGTATTCCATCTGCTATGATTGCAGATGACTTTCCTATTACCCCAGCCAAAATCTTAGCTATAGATAATATAATATTTATTATTATACCTATATTAGTTATTTTATTAGCTTCTTCATACCTTTTATCCATATATCTGTCTCCTTGTTAAACATTTACATGTGCAAAATACTCCAAGTTATCTGTATTTTTATTAAAAGCCCAAATTGTATTATCAGAAGAAAGAGCATAAGCATCATATTTCCCTATTGTAACAAATTTTATAGACTTAGGACAAGACATTTTTTTTGGCTTTCTAATAGGCTGACTTTGGTCTTCAAAACTCCCCCAATAATATAAATCACCTCTATTATCAATAGCTACTGAAATTCTATTATTTGCAAAAATTTGTTCTATATGACCAACACCTTCAACTTGAACTGGCTTATTATAGTTTCCACCACCAACACCTAATTGTCCAAATTCATTATTTCCAGTTGCCAAAACAAAACCTTCTAAATTTAAAAACAATGTAAAATCTTTTCCACACGCAATAGATTTTGTGTTTTCAATGGATAAAGTTTGAGGTATTCTTTTATCCGTTCTTGAACCATCACCTAATTGTCCAAATTTATTACTTCCCCATGTATAAGCAGTATTTCTAAGATCTATTGCTGAACAATGTTTTTCTCCAAAATCAATATCTCTTACATTCATCAAATTATCAATATCTACTGGTTTTAATCTATTTGCATTAGTAGCATCACCTAATTGTCCAAATTTATTATTTCCCCATGTTCTTAGCTTACCATCTACTGCTACTGAACCTCCAAAATCCAATCCAGTTGATATTTTTTTTATTTTAACAAGTCTTCTTACCATATTTTCTTCATCACTATTTAATATTGAATCTATTCCAAGTTGTCCCGATTCGTTATTTCCTCTACTATATACATGCCCATCATATTTAAGATAATAAAAATGTTCTTCAGAAAAAGCAAATTCTCTTACATTATCCAAATCTTCAAATTGTTCAAATGCATACTCAAAACCATCTTCATCCTCAGATAGATGCTTTGTAGCTTTATAAACTTTCCCATTATTTTTAAGAAGTATTAAATCTTCTTCTGTTCTATATATAGCTTTTATACCCTTTTTTTCTAATACTTCTATTTCCGTAACTGCATAAGGAGACCAAGACCCATATTTATCTTGAACTCTTAATTTTATTTGATATTTTCCAGGATCTCTAAATCTAACTTCTTTATTTTTCCATTCTTCCTTTGCAATTTCTCTTCCTTCTGTAATAGATTCCTTAGATGAATAATTTATATTTGAAGTTGTATAAATCTCCATAGGAGATATTTTTATAACAGCCTTTGGTTGTATACTTGACCTTTTAGCATCTCCATAATAAAGAATTATTGAATTCTTATTTACATCTTTATCATAATAAGCTTTTGATTTAAATATTTCTTTTAACTGCTTTATACTTTCATCTGTTAGTTCCTTTATAATAAGTCCCTTTTTATCCTCTGTAAACTCATATTTATCACAAGAATTTTCACAGTAGTTTAATTTCTTTATATAATCCTCTAAACTCTTTAAATCAAGCGGCAAAGAGTGTTTTTGTTCCTTATATATAGATAATGCTTTACCAATAGATTTGTAATCTTCTATAACTAATATGTATTCTTTAGGTTCCATCGCTCTTCTAATCATTATAACCATTATAAGCATCACTATAATAAGCACAATCATTATTTTGACAAACATAATACCAATCCTTTTCATATATATTTTCAAATCCTAAAATTACCTTTGCAAATAGATATTTTTATATATTATATATACCGTTTTTTATCTTATATAACACTTTTATAATTTAAATAAACTAAATTTTAATAATATAATATGTAAATTTAAAGATAATTTTAGTGCATTTTTATTTCTTATATGTTAATCTTTTAGTATATAAAAAATAATATATAAAAAATTTTTTATTAATGCTTCTTAATATATTAATTTATCTTATTTATAACAAAATAATATTAAGAAGATATTAATTATACATAATAAAAGGAGGATCATTATGATTAATGAAGAAAGAATTTTAAATGAATTTTTAGAATTAGTTCAAATTGATAGTCCAACATCAAAAGAAGGTAAAATAGCAAAAGTATTAGAAAGCAAATTAAAAGAATTAGGCTTAGAAGTTTGTATTGACGATGCAGGTAAAAAAGTAAATGGTGAGACAGGTAATGTTATAGCTAAATTAAAAGGTAAAAAAGATGCACCATGTATATTATTTAGTTCACATATGGATACTGTAAGCCCTGGAATAAACGTTAAACCTATAATTGATAAAGAAAAAGGTATAATAGAAAGTGATAAAACAACAGTACTAGGTTCAGATGATAAAGCTGGTATTGCAGCAATTTTAGAAGCTTTAAGAACTATAAAAGAAAATAATATAGAAACTGGAGACGTTGAAGTTGTATTTAGTATCTGGGAAGAAGGTGGCTTAAACGGAGCTAAAAACCTTGATTATTCTAAATTAGATTCTAAAATGGCATTTATATTAGATAGTGGTGGAGCTCCTGGACAAATAATAACAAAAGCACCAGCTCAAGATAAAATAGATGTTAAAATAATAGGAAAACCAGCACATGCAGGTTTAGCTCCTGAAAATGGTATTTCTGCTGTAATGGTTGCAGCAAACGCTATTTCAAATATGAAATTATTAAGAATAGATGAAGATACTACTGCTAATATTGGTAATATCAATGGTGGTATTGCTACTAATATAGTTATGCCTGAATTAGAAATAAAAGCAGAATCAAGAAGTTTATCAAATGAAAAATTAGATGCACAAACAAAACATATGGTTGATACTTTTAAAAACTCAGCTGAAGAATTTGGTGCTAAAGTAGAAATAAAAACATCAAGAGCTTATGGTGCATTTGCATTATCTGATGATGAAGCTATAGTAAAATTAGCAAAAGAAGCTTGTGAAAACTGTAAATTCGAAAGAGTTTATACTTGTTCAACAGGTGGTGGTAGTGATACTAATATCTACAATGCTAATGGAATAAAAGCAGTTAACTTAGGTGTTGGTATGCAAAAGGTTCATACATTAGAAGAATTTATTAAAATAAAAGATCTACAAGATTCTGCAAGAATGGTATTAGAAATAATAAAAACAACTGCAAAATAGATAATAAAAAAAGTGCTTATAGCACTTTTTTATTTTCCTTAATATATTTATTTACTTTCATATATAAGTTCATATAATTTTACAAACTCTGAAATACTTAAAGTTTCTCCTCTTCTTTTTAAATCTATTTCATCATCTACAAGTTGTTTAATCTCTTCTTTTGAAATAGACAATGAAGATGATAATGTATTTAATAAAGTCTTTCTTCTTTGTGCAAATGCACCTCTTACAATTTTAAAGAATTTCTTTCTATCAGATACCTTATATGGTAACTCCTCATAAATATTTAATCTAATAACTATAGAATCAACTTTTGGTTGTGGTATAAATACCGTTTTTGGAACTATACCAATAATATCAACACTACTGTAAAATTGTACTCCTACCGAAAGAGCACCATAAGTCTTTTTATTAGGCTGTGATTCTATTCTTTCTCCAACTTCCTTTTGAATCATAACAACCATATTTTTAAGCGGAATTTCTTCTTCTAAAAATCTCATTATTATAGGAGTTGTAACATAATAAGGCAAGTTAGCAACTAATTTAACTCTTTTTCCTTCAAACTCTTCATCTATAAGTTTTTTGATATCTAATTTTAATATATCTTCGTTCACAACAGATGCATTGTCTAAATCAGCTAAAGTTTCTTCTAATATCGGTATTAGGGTTTTGTCTATTTCTACAGCTATAACTTTTTTAGCTCTTTTTGCAATTTCTCTTGTTAATGTACCTATTCCCGGTCCTACTTCTATAACATAATCATCTTCTTCAATAAGTGCTGAATCCACAATTTTATTTAATATATTATTATCTATTAAAAAGTTCTGTCCTAATGATTTTGAAAATTTAAACCCATGCTTACTCACTATATCCTTTGTAACTTTAGGATTAGATAAAATATCCATACTATTCACCTAGCCTTTTCTTCATTTCTATTATACCTTCTTCAAACTCTACTCTTGTAACTCCATAATTATTTAATCTTATTAGAAACTGCTTAGCATTTCCATAACCAATTCCCAAAATATTTCCCAGTAAATCTCGTCTATTTGAAGATTCATCAAACATTATAAGTTTGTTCTTTATTAAATCAGTTTTTGAAAATTCTTTTTTAACTGTTATTTTTTCATATCTTACTTTAGATAAAGCATTTAAAATACTTTCTTTAGAAGCATTTTCAATACCTATATTATCTCCTTTTTTATTCATTGCCTCTTCTCTTGGCAAAAATGCATGTTTTGCATTTTCAACTAATTTTGAGACTCTAAGTCTAATTTTTTCACCAGCATGATCTGGATCTGTAAAAATTATTATTCCTCTTTTTTTAGAGGCTTCTATAATTCTTTCTTCCACTCCTTTTGGAAATCCAAAACCACCAGTAGCTATTAAATCTGCATCAATAGCTTTTTTAACTGCATCTATATCATCTTTTCCTTCAACCACAATAACTTCTTTTATCAAAATAATCTATCCTTTCATCTATTCATCTTTTACAAGAATAATCGAACCAAAAACTATTAATATTCCAAATAAATTAATCATTCCTACAGCTTCTTTAAAAAATATAATAGAAACTATAATTGATATAACAATTTCTAATGTAGCTATTATACTAGCTGTTGATGGTAAAACACCTAAATCCATTCCCTTATAATAAAACAAATATGGAAATACTGTACCTATTAAGCCAAAACCTAAAAATGCTAAAAGAAATTTAAAATCAAAATCAATAGTTTTAATTTGGCCTATATTAGAAAAAGGTATTGTAAAAATAAATCCAGATAGGAAACTATAAAATACAATAGAAAAACTATTATATTTTGAAAGTGTTAATTTCCCTAAAACAGGAACCATCGAATATGTAATTCCAGCACCTAAACCAAATAATATTCCTAATACATCACCCTTTAAAGTACTTAAATCAAAACCAGTAACAGTTATAAATGCCCCAACCATACATAATATCAATGAGCATAATTTCTTTTTAGAAATCTTTTCTTTATAAAATACAAAAGAGGATATGCTAACAAATATTGGAGATGTATATAGAAGTATTACTGCTGTTGAAACAGTTGTTTTGTTTATCGCATTTTGATAAGAAAGATTAAATAATGTTTGGGTTATAAATCCTATAATTAAAGATATAATCATGCCTTTCTTATCTATTTTAAAAAGTTCTTTATTATTTGTAAAAATATAAACAAACATAAATAAAGATGCTGATAAAAGTCTTAATAATCCACTAAATTCAGGACTTGCACCATAAGATGTTATAGTTCTTGAAAAAAGTGCAATACTCCCCCAACAAAGAGCTGCCATACAAATACTTATTACACCTTTTAAATAACTATTTTTATTTTCAGTTTTTAAAACCACGCTCATAAAACTCTCCTTACATTCATACCTAATTATTTAACCATTATTAAATGATAAAACAAAAGTAAAATTTAATCAACAAAAACAAAATTTTATTTGAATAAAAAAAAAGCTATTTTTAAGATATTTATCTATATATATTGTATAAATTTAAAAATATCACAATATACTATAAATTATTTTCTTAAAAAACAGCTTTTTATTCTTATTTTCACTTATAAATTCTACAATTCAAATAAAAAATTTTAATTCTAATTATAAATATTACTAATTACTTTGATTTCTTCTTTGTCTTTGATTTTCATTCCCATAAGGACATTCATTATTATTTTGTCCTCTTTGTTTAGAATTATTAAAAACTCCTCTACCATTACCTGTTCCATCTTTTTTACCATTATGATGCATATTAAAACCATATCCAAATCCTTTGCCCATATTAAATTCACCATTTTCATAATTAGTTTTTATTTTTTCTAATATGTCTTTTGCTTCTTCCTTAGTAAGTTTGCCTTGTTCAACCATCTTATCTAATACAAGCCCTTTATTTTCTAAAGATTGCTCTAAAAATTTATCTAAAACATCTTTATCTTTTGCTATTTCATGTATAGTTTTATTTGAATCTCTAAGTTCATACACTTCTTCAACTTCTATCCCCAAAATATCTGCCAAAATCTGAGCCTGACTTCTCACTTCTTGTGCAAAAGAAAAACTAAACATAGATACAATCATTCCTACACTTAAAATTATTGATAATAATCTCTTTTTCATTTTAATTCCTCCTTAAATTTTTATAGAATTTATTTTCTATAATCTAAGTATAGAATTTAAATATGTCATTCATGTGACATTTTCTAATTTATAAAAAAATAAAATTCAACACCTTTTATATCTAATGAAATATTTTCAAATCCAAAATCAAAACCATGTAATTGCAATATTTTCTTCACTATACTAAGACCAAGACCACTGCCACTACCTTTTTTAGTTCTTGATTCATCAATTTTGTAAAAATTATCCCATATAAATCTACTATTTTGATTTTCTATAAATTTACCACTATTAAATACACTAAATTTATAATAATTATCTACCTTCTTCAATTCTATTTTTAGATATTTATTATCATCCAAATGATTTATTGCATTATCTAAATAATTTCTTATAACATGCTTGATATCATTTTTATTAGCATTAACTTCTACTATGTCATCTTTGATTAGCTTTACATTTATATTTTCATTTTTAAATATAATATTATATTTTTCTAATATCTGATCAATAAGTTCGGACAAATCAAATTTATCCCTTTTAATTTTAAAATCTATATCTTCGAATTTAGATAATAAAAGTAATTCCTCAACCATATTAGTCATATTTTTGACTTCTTCTTCAACTATATTTATATAATTTTCTTTTTTTATTTTTTCAACATCCTTATCTTTTAACGCTTGTACATAGCCACCTATTATAGTTAATGGTGTTTTTAATTCATGTGATACATTTGAAACAAAAGTTTTTCTAAGTTCATCTAATTCTTTTCTTTTATTTAAATCCTTTTTTAAATTTTTTATAAAATTTTCTAATGAATATGACATCTTATTTATACTCATTGCCAAAACAGATATTTCATCCTCTCCATCCACTTTCAATTTCTCACTAAAATCTAAATTCGAAATATTTCCAGTTATTTTAGAAATCTGTATAATTGGTTTACTTATCTTTAAAGAAAAACCTATTGCTATTAATAAACTTATAAATAAAGCTATTATTGAATTTATTAAAATAAAATCTGAAGAAATATCTATACTTTTATCCATATTTTCAAGAGGAATCTCTATTATACATTTATAATTTTTCAATTTATAATATAAAGTCAAAAATTCTATATTAAATTTTGTTTTAGTCGAATATAAAAATACATATTCATTTTCATTTAGATTTTCAAATTCATTTAAATTATAGCTATTAGAAGTATTTTTATGATTTACTCCCATATTTTTATTCATTCTCATTCCAGTAAAACTGTAATTTGATACAATATTATAAATCTTTTCATTGCCTATTAAAACAATATTTCCATCAAAATTTATATACTTATCATTTATATTTACATCATCTTTATTTTCATTTATATCCAGTACAATATTTTTAAGATCTTCTTTTTTTCTTTCTATATAATAATCCTTTAAATAAAATCTATTTCCCATAAATATTATCATCGTATTTAAAAATATTATTATCAAAAATATGAAAAATAATTTAGATTTTATTGATTTCATCATCAGCCTCCAACATATAACCCACATTTCTTATGGTCTTTAAATACTTGCTTTTTTCATTTAATTTTTTTCTTAATCTTTTTATATGTGTATCCACAGTTCTAAGACCTCCAAAATAGTCTATTCCCCAAATATTATCCAGTATTTGATCTCTACTCAGTGCTTTATTTTTATTATTCATAAAATAAAATAAAAGCTCATATTCTTTATGAGTTATTTCCACTTTATTATCATCTATATATAATTCTTTAGAATCTAAATTTAATTTCATATTGTTTATATTTAGTATATTTATATTTTCTTTTTTATAAATTCTCTTCAATATAGCCTCTACCCTTTTTAATAATATATTCATATTAAAAGGTTTTTTTATATATTCATCTGCACCTACATCAAAACCCTTTATTTCATCATAATCCTGTGTTTTTGCAGTAAGCATTATTATCGGAATTTGTTTTTCCTTTCGTATTTCCTTAACAACGGAAAAACCATCATAATAAGGCATTAAAACATCAAGTATTGCCAAATCTACGTCCTTTGTTTTTAATAAATTCAAAGCTTCTTTTCCATCCTTAGCTTCATATACTTCATATTTCTTACTTAAATAATCTTTTAATAAATTTCTTATATTCTTCTCATCATCAGCTATTAAAACTTTATATCTCATATAAATCATTCCTTTTTATTTTTATTGTTGACAAAGAACAAAAAAAGCTTTAAAATAAAATTGTAATCAAAACAAAATTGTTTTAATTACTTATTTAAAAAAATATTATTTTAAAATAAATAAGAATTCAAGGAGGACTATTATGAAAAAATATGTATGCGATGTATGTGGTTATGTTTACGATCCAGAGGCAGGAGATCCAGATTCAGGTATAGCACCAGGAACTGCATTTGAAGATATTCCAGATGATTGGGTTTGCCCATTATGTGGTGTTGGAAAAGACCAATTTTCAGTAACTGAATAATAAAATAAACAAATAAGTTAAATTTTCTATAAAATTATAGTCAATTTAACTTATTTTTTACCCAAATACTTCATTGTTTAAAACAAAAAAGTTTAAAATAAAAAAAGGAGCATACACTCCTTTTTTTTTATTTTAATACATATATATTTAAGGTTTTTCGTCCAAATTTATCTACATAATCTTTATCTTCATAGTATATATCTATTTTATTACCCTTTATAGCACCACCAGTATCCTCTGCACTATAAATCTTTTTATATTCTTTTATATATACTTTAGAACCTAAAGGTATTACCTTAGGATCTACAGCTATAACACCTGGTCTAACTTGAGTTCCCAATCTTGTCATTCCATAATATTTATCACCAGGTCTTTTTCCTGTACTTTCAAAACCAGCATGATATGCCGTTGCTGATACTCTTAATGCTTTTTTAAATTTAAGTTTTTTCCCACTTTCAGTTATAAAATAATCTTTTGTTCCTTTTTTTATCTCCTTAGAAACAGGTTCCTTTATAATATTGGTTTTAATCAGCTTTGTATCAATTAATTTTGAATTCAAATAATAATTTTCATATACATATTCTTTTTTACCTTTAATACCATTCTTTAATATCACACTCTTGCCAACTTCTAAATTATTATCTTCTTTAACTACGGTATCAAAATCAATATCTTTGTATTTTTTTGCAGTTTTTATTTCAACTCTTTTTATTTCAATATCAATACTTTTATTTAATGCTATTTCATCATTCAATTTTGGTTTTACTATATCATTTTCATTTAACTTTATATTTGATTCTTTAATTATATCAAATACTTTAGTATGATACGTCTTTATTATAATTTCATTTTTTAAATCAATAATTTTTATATCTCTTGCTCTTTTTACTATTATCTCCATTCCATCTTTTAAATTATCATCTTTTGAATAATTTATATAATCAGATTTTGATATTTTTATTTCATTCTCTTCTAAAAATTCTTTGATATTTTTTTTAAAACTTCTTTTTATTATTATCTTTTCATTATTTGAATCATTTATTTTTATATCTTTTTTACAATAATCATATGAAAAAATAAGACCCAAAGCTAAAAAAGAAATTATAAAAAAATACAACCTGTCCCTTTTCAATAAATTCACATCCTTTATATAATTATTTTTACTAATTTAATTTTATTAATAATTTTATGGGTATAAAACAAATATGTAGTAATATTATTCATAAGTTTTTACAAAATTCAATAATGGAGGTGCTTAGAATGCCTAGTATTTTAGCTTTTTTTGAAGAACCAAAAACTGCTTATAACTGTCTTACAGATATAAGAAAAATAATTCCACATGAAGCTAAAGCCTACACTGTAGCTAGACAAGAATATGTAGAAGAAGAAAAGTCTATATCTGAATATGAACCAAATAAATTAAAAATTGCAACAAATATAGGTGGACTTCTTGGAGTATTACTTGGAGTGTTCATATCTTTTAGTATGGCTCAAAATATATTTAGGAGTTTATCACATACAGTTATGATTTTATTAGTTTTGCTAGCTTGTGGTGCTGCTGGAAGTTCAATAGGCTTTATAGTTTTACTTTATAGTGGCAAAAATGCTAGAAACTATGTAAGTCATCCTGAAAGAAAAAATCTTATATTAATAGTAGAATCACCTGGTGATAGTAAAGAAGATATTGTAGAAAAAATAAAAACATATAGTCCTTCTAAACTAAAAGTTTACTAACAAAATTATTACCATTATATCATTTAAATTCATATTTTTGTAAAAATATTTAAAATAATTAATTTATGAGTAATCATAAATTAATTATTTTTTTAATTCTTTAAATTTATTTAAATAATACTCTCTTTTTTGACCACCTTCATAAAAATCATAATCAATTAAATTTATATTGTCTAAATTCTTTAAAGCCTTTGTTTGTTTTGCATCTATATTGGTTGGAAATTGATATGAGCCTACCTTAACTCCAACTTCCTGTGCTTTTTTAGTAAGTGCAAAATCAATAAAAGCCTTTGCATTTTCTTCATTTTTGCAATTATTTAAAAGTGCTACACAACCAATTTCATAACCAGTTCCTTCCTTTGGTACCGCCATAACAAGATTTTTATATCCTTCCCTTTCATATCTAACCACATTATTTAAAAAAGTAACTGCAATACCTTGTTCATTAAGACCAACAATCATACCTGGTGTTAATCCTGATTTTGTATATTTCTTTACTTGTTTATCTAATTTTTTTAGATAATTTAAACCTTCTTCCTCACCTAAAAGCTGTATCAAAGTAAAAATTGTAGTATACGCAGTACCAGAAGTATTTGGATTTGAAAGTATTATATTTCCTTCATATTCAGGATTTAAAAGATCAAACCACGAAAGGGGCATATCTAAACTATTTTTATTAAGCCAATCTCTATTTGCTATAAAACCTAAATAACCAATATACACTCCAGTCCAATATCCATCTTCATCTTTAAATTGTAAAGGTATATCATCCCAATTTTTAGATTTATACTTTTTTATAAGATTATAATTTTTAGCAGCTATAAATGTATCTGCTGTTCCTCCATACCACACAGAAGCTTTCATATCATCTTTTTCTTCTTTTAACTTTTCTAAAATCTCTCCACTACTCATTCTTATAAATTTTGTTTTTATTCCATACTCTCTTTGGAATTCATCTAAAACTGCAATAGCCTGTTCCTCCATAACACTTGTATATATTATAAGCTCTTCTTCTTTATTAAATATATTAAAAAAACTAAATCCTAATATAATAACGATAAAAAATAGAATATAGTATTTATTAATTCTCATATAATCATCCCCGTTCAAATATAAATCCTTCTTTTCCAATATACTATAATTCCTTCTTATTTTAAATGCTCAATATTTCAAAAAACTTCGGAAAAAAAAGTATTAAAAAAATGTTTTCCTACCATCTTCTCTTTTTATATTAATGATTTTAAAGCATTTATCTTTTAATCAAAAAAACAAGCTTTAAATATTTCAAGTATATAATTGTTGATTTTAAGCAATCTAATGCATATAATTTAATCAGGAAATCATTTTCATAATAATTTATTAACTTATGAATAATATTCGGCAAAAAAAATATTATTCGAAATTTTTAATATTTATTAAAAAATTTTAAAAGGAGAGGTTTATATGTTAAAAATGTTCGCACCGCCACCACCAATATCAAGACTACCTAAAAAAGATATTGATGGTACTTATAAAAAATTTAGACTTAAACAATTTATAAGTATATATGCTGGTTATGCAGCTTATTACTTAGTTAGAAAAAATATGTCACTTGCGTACCCATACTTCAAATCAGAATATGGATTTACAACTGCTGATATTGGATTTATCGGTTCAGGACTAGGCATCGCTTATGGTCTTAGTAAATTTATAATGGGTAACTTCTCAGATAGATCTAATGCTAGATACTTCTTAGCAACAGGGTTAGTTCTTTCTGCAATAGTAAACGTAATGTTTGGTTTGACACAAAGTGTTGGTATGCTATTTGTTCTTATGCTTTTAAATGGTTGGTTCCAAGGTATGGGATGGCCACCATGTGGTAGAATAATGGCTCACTGGTATTCAAATAAAGAAAGAGGATCTGTAATGGCAGTTTGGAATACAGCTCACAATGTAGGTGCTGCTTTAATCGTTCCAATTGCAACAGTACTTATAAATTCATTTTCATGTTGGAAGTTAGGAATATTCTATGCACCAGCGTTCCTATGTGTTTCGATGGCTGCTATGATATTATTATTTGCAAGAGATACTCCTCAATCAGTAGGTTTACCACCAATTGAAGAGTATAAAAATGATTACCCAGAAGATTTTGATAAATCTCAAGCTGAAAATAATGAAAGAGAATTATCAGCAAAAGAAATATTATTTAATCATGTATTAAATAATAAATATGTATGGTTTATAGCCTTAGCTAATATATTTGTTTATTTAGTTAGATATGGTGTTATGGACTGGATTCCACTTTATTTACAAGAAGTTAAAGGTTATTCACATGAAAGTGCAAGATTACCATTCTTCTTATTTGAAACTGCTGCTATACCTGGAACAATATTTATCGGTTGGTTAAGTGATAAAGTATTTAAAGGTAGAAGAGCTCCAGTAGGAATTATTTGTATGATTGGTGTTGTTGGTGCATTATTTGTTTATTCAACAAGTGATAGTACTTTACTTATAAATGTATCTGTATCCTTAATAGGTGCTTTAATATATGGACCTGTAATGCTTATAGGTGTTGCTGCTATAGATTTTGTACCAAAAAAAGCCGCTGGTACTTCAGCTGGATTTACTGGATTATTTGGATACTTAGGTGGATCTGTTCTTTCAAGTTTTGCAATAGGTAAAATAGTAGATGTTTACGGATGGGGTGCTGCTCTTAACTTTATGATGGTTGCTTCAGTACTTGCAATATTCTTCCTATCATTTACTTGGAACTCAGATACTGATAGTGTTAGAAACTCTAAAAAATCAGCTTAATAGTTGATATTAATATAAAATTTATTATTCATTTTTTCATAAATTAAGTAGATGACTTCACCTCAGATACTTAATAATTCCGATGAAGTCTTATCTTCATCGGTTCTTTTTATAAAATCAATCTTTACAAAAGCAAATATAAAATTAAGATATTATTAAAAAAGTAAGTTTTTTGTAAATTAATTTAAATTTTATTTAATATGTATTATAATTAAATAAACTAACATTAGGGGGTATTGTTATGAAATTTATAAAAAAATTAACATCATTAGCTTTAATTGGTGCATTATCACTATCTTTGTTTAGTGTTTCGTTTGCTAATGAAAAAATAGTTATTGCACACAGAGGTGCAAGTGGATATTTGCCAGAACATTCTATGGCTTGTAAATCAATGGCTTATGCTATGGGTGTAGATTATATTGAACAAGATGTTGTTATGACAAAGGATGATCAATTAGTTGTACTTCATGATCATTATCTTGATAGAGTTACAAATGTTGCTTCGATTTTTCCTGATAGAAAAAGAGAAGACGGAAGATACTACGCTATAGACTTTACTTTAGATGAAATAAAATCATTAGAAATGACAGAAGGATTTGTAGTTGAAGATGGTAAAACTGTTGCTAATTACAAAAAAAGATTTCCTATTTGGCAATCAGATTTTAAAGCTCATACATTAGAAGAAGAAATCGAAATGATTCAAGGTCTTAATAAAAGTATGAATAAGAACGTTGGAATTTATGTAGAAATAAAAGCTCCATGGTTTCACAGACATGAAAATAAAGATATAAGTAAAAAAACTTTAGAAGTATTTAAAAAATATGGATATACAACAAAAGACTCAAAAGCTTATTTACAATGTTTTGATCCAAATGAACTTATTAGAATAAATGATGAATTATTAAAAGAATATGATATGGATGTTAAATTGGTTCAACTAATGGCAGAAACTAGCTGGAATGAAACTATGGTTTATGAAAATGATGAAGCTAAACCATATGATTATGATTGGATGTTTAAAGAAGATGGGATGGATAAAGTAGCTAATTATGCTGATGGTGTTGGCCCTTGGAAACCAATGATAATTAAAGATGATTCTACTAAAGATAATTTAATAATCACTAATCTAGTTAAAGATGCACATAAAAATAAATTAGAAGTTCATCCTTATACATTTAGAAATGATGAGGGTAGAATTCCTACTTATTGTGATGATTTTAATGGTTTATTAGATGCTTTTTATAATAAAGCCGATGTTGATGGAGTATTTACAGATTACCCAGACTTAGCTGTTAAATTTTTAAATCAAAATAAATAATATTTTAGGGGTGTTAAAAAACACCCCTAAATCATTAATTAAATAATTTTATTATAAACCTTAGTATAAATCCAACAAAAGTTATATCACTTTCTGCAAATACCATTCTGCTAAAATGAATTTCCTTATAATGATTAATAAGTATTAGTGGAAACAAATTGATTAAAAATCCCATGACAAATGATACAAATAAAGATATTTTTTTATTACCTTTGCTATTTGCATATATTCCACAACCACCACCTGTAAAAAAGTGAATCATAGCAGCTGGTAGTACAACCATAAAATTATAAAAGGAAGTAAGTATCATAGCCAAAATTCCACCAAGAAAACTCATTATAAAACTACTAATTAATATACTTTCATTCCTTGGAAAAAGTACAGAAACATCTAATGCTAAAATAGCATCAGGTACAAATTTTTTAGCAATTCCTTTAAAAGCAGGAATTATCTCTTGTATAAACATTCTAACTCCATTTAATACAATATGTATCCCACAAGCAAATAAAAATCCTTGTTTAAATGCAAAAATCAAATAATTACTATCGCCACTTATTTCTTCAACATATTCCTTTTTTGCAAATACTGCACTTAAGATAAATATTATTATCATGAATAAAGCACTCATAATACTAGCATCTAAAAACATTGAAAAATTCTTATCTATTTTTTTATTGTATAATTCCTTGGTTTTTATTTTATTTTTTTTATTGAATTTAAACTTATTCTCCTCATTTAACTTAACAATAAAAGAAGATAATCTTATACTCAAAAAGAAAAATAAAGTACTAAAATGACCTACTGTTATCTTTTTATTCTTTATAATTTCTTGACTCTCATCCTTTATAAGTGCAGGTATAACACTCATAAGCACACCTAAAATTATTCCACCAATAAGTACTGAATTTATATAACTAAAATTAAGAGGAACTAATATAATTCCAAGCATTGAACCCATAAATATTATTTGTTGTCCTGTTAAAAATATATATTTAAATCTACTAAATTTGGCCATAAATAAATTTACAATCATTCCTAAAAATATTATATTATTAATAACTTCCTTATACCTAAATTCTCCCAAAGCTGCTGCTCCCTCATTTTGAGGTATAATACCAATAACTCTAAAAGCTCTTGGTATTATATAATTTAAATTAGCCATTGAAGAATTAAGCACACTTATTCCAATTTCCATTATAAAAACAGCCATCAATGTTTTTAATATAGAATTTATTATATTTGTTAATGATTTTTTTTCAAAAAATGAACCTAAAACAATATAAAAAATAATTATTATATACATGTTGTTAAATATATTTCTTGCCAGACTATTAATTATTTCCATTTATCTGCTCCAACATATTAAGAAATTTTGTTTCAAGTTCAATTTCATCCAATATATCTTCCAATTTGATCATATACTCTTTCTCCAAAGATGAAAGCAAATAATCAGCACCAATATATATGTCTGCATCCGTATAGCTAGCACTTTATATATCGGAATTTTCACCTTCTATCTCATCTAAGTCATTTTTTTTTAATTTATCATTTAAGCTCAAAGATATAAAATGACTGCTACCAAGACCCATACCACATAAAACTAATATTTTCATTTTTGCACCAACCTTTTTTGATGTTTTTTAAAAATATCCAAAAAATCTTCATAAGTTTTTAACATCTTTAATTTTTTTATATTCTTATCATCTTTTATAAATTTAAAAAATTCTTCTAATGCTCTTAAATGACTTGTTTTGTCTATTTGAGAAGTCACCAAAACTATATTAACAGGATCATTTTTTTCATGATTGAAATTAATGCCCTCCTTTATTATAAGAAGAGAAAATCCTAAATTTAATGCACCATCTTCAATTTTAGAATGTGGAATTGCAACATTTTTCTTTATAACAACATAAGCATTATATTTTATTATATTTTCTTTCATTTTTTTTATATAATTTTGATTTATTATATTTTGGCTTAAAAGTGGTTTTGAAGCCAAATCAATCGCTTCTTTCCAAGAATCAACCTTATCTACAATATTAAAATAATTTTTATCAATCAAATCCAAAAGTGATTTTTTATCACTATTTTTCATAAACAGAAGAAGTTCGTCTTTTAACCTCTTTTCATCTTCTATATTTGCATGTTTCTTTACAATATTTAATATTTTTTGAATATCAAATTTAATATTTTCCTCTACAATAGTCTTTCTTTTTAGATACACTGATAATTTATCTATATCTTCCTTTTGTAAAAAAGGACTGACATTTATTATATTATCTTTTTTTTCATTTAATTTAATTGTCGATATAAAAAGATCATATTTTTCTTTTTTTAATTTTTTATACTCAAAATAGCTTAAAATCTTAGATATATTAAAATCATAAAAATTTTCTTTTAATGACTTTTCCAAAATTCTTACCGTACTCATCCCTGAATTACAAATAAGTGCAATATTCTTTTTAATCTTTAATTTTTCAATATTTAAAGCACTACCAAAATGTATTGCTATATAACCAATTTCTTCTTTTGGAATTTCTATATTTAATTTTTGAGATAAATAACTACAAGCCAATTTAGAAGCATTATAAGATAATAAGTATTTTGACTTTATCTCATCCAAAAAGTCATTTTCTATTTTGATATTATATCGGATTCTATATATAGCAGGCTCCAAATGAAGTACAAGACCCTTTATAAGTCTATCTTTATCCTTAACTTCAAGTCTTGTATATTCTTGCATTATATCAATCATCTTAATAACAATATCCTTCAAATCATCCAAAGAACTATTATATATATTCCCATCAAGCACTCTTTTTGTTAATAAATATAAACTTATATATGCTACTTCTTTTTCATAATCATATACAATTATTTCATGATTTTTAAAAACTTCTTTTAAAATCTTATATTCATTTGATAATTTTAAAGTTTCATAAAGCAATATCTTATTAAAATTAATATTATTTTCTTTTTTGATTCTTTTAATCGTTATTAAAATTGATATAATTATAATATTTTTTGATTCATCCGCATATTTTAATTCTAATTTTTCTTCCAAACTTTCAATAATAGCTAAATACCTATTTACATTTTCCTTTTTAAAAACTTCTCTTATCAAAATATCATAAAAAATATCTTTTTCTTTTCCTATTATCTTCATTGAAATAAAATCAAAATCTTTAAAAAGACATATATTCATAAAAAAATCTATATACATATTTCTAATATTAAATTCGCTTCCAGTAAGTACAATACCTTTCTTTTGTATTCTTTTTAAACTGCATGAAAAATCCTTTAGATATTCTTCTATAAACTCCAAATCCTTAAGAATTGTATTTCTACTTACATTTAATTTATCTTTTATATTTGCAATCTTTATATCATCCTTATTTAAAAACATAAGCATCATAAGTATACATCTTTGCTTAGAATCCTTTGCATAGTCCTTAAGTGGTAAATCCAGTAACTCATTTAAAAGCTCATTTTTTATTATATTGGTAAGGTCTAAATAAATTCCTTCAAACTTATTTCTAATAAGTATAGGCAATTCCTTATCTGTAAGCCATTTATCAATCTTAGAAAGATCGTTTCTTAATGTTCTTTCACTAATATCATATTTTTTTATAAAATAATCATATGAAATATAGTCATATGATTTTAATAAATCTATTATAATCGCTAAATTTCTCGAACTAATCTTCATACAAAATAGTCAATTTATTTATAAATAAATCGATTTCCTCCTTTATAACTTGCTTTTTATCCTTATTATCTATTTTACTATATATATAGCTTTAATCTAAAGAGTTTTGATTATTATTATAAAAAAACTTAAAGCTATGTTACAATGAAAGAATAAAATTAATAGATGGAGGAATAAAAATGTTATTTGATACACATGCACATTTAAATGATGAAAAATTTGATCTTGATAGAGATGATATTATAGCAAAAATAAAAAAAGATAATATATCTTTTGTGGTAAACCCAGGTGCAGATATGAAATCTTCTATATCTAGTATAGAACTAGCTAATAAACATGATTTTATATATGCTGCGGTAGGAGTTCATCCTCATGATGTAAAAGATATGACAAATGATGATATAACTAAATTAAAAGAACTTGCAAAAGATAAAAAAGTTGTTGCTATTGGAGAAATCGGACTTGATTATTATTATGATAATTCAAAAAGAGAAGATCAAAAAAAGTGGTTTATTGAACAAATTAAACTTGCTAATGAATTAAAATTACCAATAATAATACATGATAGAGATGCACATGAAGATTGTTTTAATATTATAAAAGAATATAAGTCAGATGAAATCGGCTGTGTCTTACATTCTTTTTCGGGAAGTGTGGAACTTGCAAAGGAATATATAAAATTAGGTTGTATGCTTTCTATAAGTGGTCCTGTTACTTTCAAAAATAACAAAAAAACACCAAAGGTAGTAAAGGAAATTCCACTTAAACATCTTATGATCGAAACTGACTCTCCTTATCTAACACCTCATCCTTATAGAGGTAAGAGAAATGATCCATCTTATGTTTGCTTGGTAGCTCAAAAGATAGCTGATGAAAAAGAAATTTCTTATGAAGAAGTTTGTAAGGCAACTTTAGAAAATGCAAAAACATTTTTTAATATAAATTAATATTATAGATTAAATAAAAAACAAAAGTAATTAAAATTTAACTGCTTTTTTAATAAAAATAAGGATGAGAAATGAAGTATCTTTTTTCATCTCTCATCCTCTTTATAAAAATAAATATTAGGGTTTTACAATATAAAAAAACTTTAATCTAAAAATCTACTACATATATCCTTATATAATTAAATTCTATCAATTTAAATATATAATCTCATTATTTAACTACTATAGTTAATTCTCTTGAAAATGTTGAACCAAGTGGGTTTATAAGTTCTGCCTTATAAACATAAGTTCCACTTTCCTTATTTGTAAACTTAACAACATCAAATTGAGCTGTTTTGTCATCCTTGTATTCCAATTCTCTTTCCTCTATAACTACATCATTTTCATATAATTTCCAACTAGTTCCATTGATACCCCACCATAAGCTCATTTTTAAATCAAAATCTCTTTTAGTATCCCAATCTACAAACGCTGCATCTATTGATGGTTTTCCTGGTTTATCTTCAGGAACTATAACTTCATCCATAACTGTTACTAATACTTCATTAGAATCTAATTTCTTTGTTCCATCACTTGTAATAACCTTGTAATTATATTCGCCTAATGCTTTATTTGTAATATCAAAAGCTAATCTCACTACTGAATCAGACTCTGCTTGTACATCAAAAATCTTAACAACTTCATTATTTTCATATAATGAAACTGTAGTCGCTAAGTTTTTAGCTGGCACTTTTATACTTAAAGTATATTCTCCAGTATTTTGTTCGCTATTTACTGAAATTTCAGCTGCTTTTAAAATAGATGGTTCATTAGGGTCAATTTGGTCACCTTCGAAAGCTTTAAATATTGAACTAAATTCAAATGGTTCTTGTGCTACACCACTATAATCAGCACTAGCTTGAGGATTATTTGGATTATTTGGATCTTGTTTATCTCTGTTTATTGACCACATAGACAATAATCCAATATCTTTTTGCAATGCAAATTCAACAAGTTTTTGAGCATCTGCTTGATAGAATCTTTCAGCTCTTACATCATTTTGTCCAATCATTGGAGTAAGTCCAACCATTTTCCAAACTTCTGCATCTGTTTTATCCACATTATATTTTTCATTTAATCCTTTTAGTACATCAAATAAATTTGTTCCAGCATCTATTGCATAATTGCCCATATTACCTTCTGGGTTAGGAGCTCCCCAACTACCATAATCCATAGTCATTAAATTAACTCCATCCAATCTTACACCATGCTTATATGCGCAGTCTAATACTTTTTTACCATTAACATCAGGGCCTGAAGGCAATGTTGGTAATGTATACCATACTTTTACATGAGAATACTTTGGATCATCTTGTAATAATTTGATTGCCTTAGATCTTCTTTCTATTGATTCTGGTTTTGTAACCCATATACCTTCTATATCAAAATCAATATAATTTAATTTATAAGAGTCTATAACATTTGCATAAATATCTTTTAATTTTTGTACATCTTTGCAAGCCGCTGCCAAAGGAGTTCCATTAGCTCCACCAAATGAAACCATAACTTCTCCACCATTAGCTCTTATATGATTTACCTCATCTTTAAAGTAATCTAAATCATATGGTTCAAATCCACCCCATCTTGGAGTATCGTCCATTGAATTTTTAGCAACTAAAAATGCTAATACATAGTTATAAACATTTGCTTCATCCATCTTTTCCTTATTAAAAAGTGGATAATTACAAGTATCTACATATGGAGCAAATACTCTAGTTTTAAATTCATTTGGATCTGCTACTTCTTTCGCCATTATGTCATTTGTAATTGCCTCTTTCGATATTAAATTAGTCATATTTTTATCTTCCAATGTTAATATATAATTATAAGGTTTAACTCCTGGATAAGCCCCTTTTCCTTGTCCACCAAAACTTATTACATCACCTGGTTTTATTTCATTTATATAAGAAGGATTCTTAACTGTATAAGTTTTTCCATCTTTTGAAACTAATACACCACCAGACCATATACTTGCTATTTCACCATCGTAATCAAAATTTAATACATAACTCTTATAAGTTTTATCACTTATATTTTTCATTGTAAATTTAAAATTATGTCCTGTTTCCCAAGAAGAACCACAATCAAAAGTTATTTCGAAATCTTCAATTGAGTTACTACCTTGTCTTACTTCTATATTTAATACTTCACTTTCCTTCTTATTCAATTCCTTATCTAAAGCAATTGCTTTATAAGTGTAATTTCCTTTTGCTTTTTCTAGTACTTTAAATTCAAAAGTATTAGAAACTTTATTATCTACTACATCATAAGTGTTTATTAAATTATTATCTTCGTAAAATTCAACTTTATTAGCAGTAGTATTAGCTTCAAGATCTACCTTAACTGTGTAATCTCCAAAATTAACAGCTTTATCTACTGATAATTTAGGTGTTTTTAATACTGGTTTTTCAAATTTAATAACAATACTATTACTATCTGTATGACCATGTGCATTTTCAAGTCTTAGCTTTACAATATATTCCCCTTCAGTTTCTAAATTCAAATCAAATACAACTTGATTAGATACACTCTTAGCTTCTTTTTCAACATTGTTTACTAAAAGTTTAACTATATCTGCTTTTGAATTTTGTGGTATATTTGCACTTACTTTAACTATACCATCAGCAGTAATTTCTTTATCTACTGTAATTTGAGCATCTAATGGTAATTTATCTTGTACTTGTTTAACCATATAATCATGAGCTATAGAAGTCATTGGATATCCAGCACCAAAATCATCACCAGAAATTTCCCAAATAATTAATCCCCCATAATTATTATTATTTATAAATTTACATCTTTCTTTTAATGATTCTTCATCTTCATAAGTTAACATCATTTTCTTTTCTTTATTGTAAAGGTAAGGAGTTTTTGCATATTCATCTGTGTATTTAACCCAACCATTAGTATTTTCCATTGTTTTGATTTTAAACCAAGGTTCTTGTCCACCTGGTGTTGGATTCATTTTGTCATCCCACTCCCCATGAATATAACCAGTTGCATTTGCAAATAATCCATTTTCACCAGTACTATCATCTACATTCGACCATCCTCTTGAGTAAAATGGAGAACCTACATTTAATTTATCTGCTGGAACATTATACGTATTAGTGTATAACTCCATTGCAGCACTTGTATTATACATATCTCTTATATTTGTTGGCTGTGTTGGAGATGGATCATTAGGGTTTTTGTATATTGGAGAATGATGATGAGTTACATTTTCCCATGCTCCATGCATATCATAAGTCATAACATTTATGAAATTTAGATATTGATGATAAACATTAGGTTCTTGTTTTTCAACTTTATCATAACCAGCTGGTGCAGCTATAGTTAAATATTTTTCACTCATAGAATTAGAATCAAAATTTTCTCTTAATTCTTTTAATAATAAAGTAAAGTTTTCTTTATCTTCAGGTCCACCTGGAGAACCTTTATCATATTGATCATTTGTATCTCTTGGTCTATCTACACCAGGATATTCCCAGTCTATATCAATACCATCTATAAATGGATACTTTGTCATAAAATCAATACAACTATCTATAAATACTTTTCTACTTGCAGTAGTTTTAGCCATGTCATGGAAGTTTTCAGATCTAGTCCATCCTCCAACTGAAATTAAAACTTTCTTTTGTGGATAAATAGATTTAAAATACTTATATTCACCAAGATGACCTCTTAGTTCATCCCATTTTGCAGGTGAATGTTCATAAGCTTTTTGGTAATCTGCAAAAGGATCAGTTGTTACTAATTTAAAATCTTTTGAAACTGTAAAAAATGCGTGATTTACAACAGTTATCTTCTCCCAAGGAATATCGCTTACAGTTACTCTTTGATGTGTGTCACTGTATGTACCCCAGTTTGGAAAATACACAACAACTTCTTTAGTAGAGCTATTTGCTTCCATTGCATTTACTGTAGTAAAATTCATACTACCTGCAAAGAACGCACTAATCATAAGAAATACTGACATTACTAAAGATAATAATCTCTTCATTTAACTTCCCTCCTAATAATGTTTTTTAGACTTTGATTTGATATAGAACAAATATTAGATTTTTTAATTCTTTAATATTTTCCAGAATCTTAATAAAAGCTAAAAATAGTTTTTTGTTCCTAAATATTACATCATTGTCTAATTTAAGTTGAATTATATCAAAGATTATTTTAGAGTGCAAGAATTCTGTGTAATTATTTTTTGTTTTTTTTATTTTTCTTTTTTTTAATAATATTTTATTTTTTTGCATTTTTTATTTTAAAATTTAAATAAATATTTGTTTTTTGATATTTGAACTATTTCTTAATTATATTTATTTTTTAATCAATAAAAAAAGAACCCAAAAGGATTCTTCTTTTATTAATTAATAATATATTCGACATAATTTACATTTCATATTTTTTAGTGTAATTAAACTGTGCAAAAAACTTTGCATAATTTTTATTTGATTATCACTTACTATATAGTTTTTTCTAATTTTATTTTTTCATCCCAACATTCTATACCCTTCATCTGTGGTATCATTGAAGCTTCAAATACTGGATCTTTACCTTCCTTAACTTGACTTTTATAATTATTTAATAATTTAAATGCGTATTTTGAAAGTGCAAGTATTGAAAGTAAATTCAATATCGCCATAAAGCCCATGAATAAATCAGCCATACTCCAAACAATATCCAAACTAGTGTAAGAACCCCAAAGAACCATAACAACAACAGCTAGTCTATATAATAATAATACAGATTTATTTTCTGTCATAAATTCTATATTAGATTCTCCATAATAGTAATTACCTATAATAGAACTAAAAGCAAACATAAGTATACATATTGCTATAAAAATATTACCCCAAGAGCCAACTTGGGAACTAAGTGCAGACTGTGTAAGCTCTATACCATTAAGTTCTGTATTTTCATATGCACCAGATAATAAAACTATAAATGCAGTTGCACTACAAATAACAATAGTATCGATAAACACACCAAAAGTTTGAATAAGACCTTGTTTTACTGGATGAGATACATTTGCAGTAGCTCCTGCATTTGGCGCACTACCCATACCAGCTTCATTTGAAAATAAACCTCTTTTAATCCCTTGCATTATAGTAACACCAATTCCTCCACCAATAGCAGAATTAAAGTCAAATGCATCTTCTATAATAAGTGTTAATATAGATGGTACTAATGATATATTTTTTATTATAACAAAAGAAGCTACTATAACATATGCTATAGCCATTATTGGAACTATGGACTCTGCAACTTTTGCAATTCTTTTTATCCCACCAAATATAACAAAAGAAGTAATAATAGCAACTACAAAACCAACATGCATTTTATTTAAATTAAATGCCTTTGAAAAAGCCAAACTTATTGTATTAGCTTGAACGGAATTAAATACTAGACCAAAAGCAATCGTTATAAGTATTGAAAAAATAACGCCTAAATATCTTTTATTCAATGCTTTTTCCATATAATAAGCAGGTCCACCTCTAAATGAATCCTCATCTTTTACTTTATATGCTTGAGCTAATGTATTTTCTACAAAACTAGAACCAGCTCCAATAAGTGCTATAAGCCACATCCAAAATACTGCACCAGGCCCTCCAACAGCTATTGCTATTGCAACACCAGCCATATTACCAGTACCAACATGAGATGCAACACTTATACAAAATGCTTGAAAAGAAGATACTCCTTTTGAATCTGTTTTCTTTCCATTGGTAAGTATTTTAATCATATCTGGAAAACATACAAACTGAACAAAATTGCTTCTTAATGTAAAATAAACACCTAAAATTAATAATAAACCAATAAGTACATACGACCATAAAATATTGTTAACATTTGAAATAACTAAATTTAAAACTTCGCCCATAAACAATCCTCCCCATTTATTTAAAATATACTAAGGTCTAATTCCTTAGATACTTCTTCCAACACCATCTTTCCAGCCATACTATTTCCACTTTGATCTAATGCTGGACCAAATACACAAACTCCCATCTTCTTTGGTGCAACTGACATTATACATCCACCAACACCACTCTTAGAAGGCATTCCTACTTTAACTGCAAAATTTCCTGAAGAATCATAAAGACCACAAGTAGTCATTATAGCAAGTACAATTCTTGTATGGTCTACACCTATTATTCTTTCATTAGACCAAGGTGCTACTCCTTTATTAGCAAGAACTGAAGCTATTTTTGCAATATCTCTTGCAGTTACTTCTAATGAGCATAATTTAAAATACGCATCTAGTATATCTTCTACACCATCACATATAATTCCTGCACCTTTTAAATAATAGGCAAGTGCTCTATTTGTATTACCTGTTAATTTTTCTGAATTATATACATTATAATTAACATCGATACTATCATTATCAGCCATTTTTCTTATTAGATTTCTAACTCTTTCAAATTTTTCATAACCATTATCACCATTTATAAGAGCTGTAGTAACTATTGCTCCGGCATTTATAAATGGATTTAGTGGTATATGAGAAGCTCTTGTTTCAAGTCTTGCAATTGAATTAAAAGCATCTGAAGATGGTTCTGTTCCAACCTTTTCAAAAACTTGGTCTTCACCTTTATCTAATAATGCACATATTAAAGTTATTACTTTAGAAACACTTTGGATTGTAAATTTGACATCTACATCACCAAAATAATTCTCATTACAATTCACATCAAATATATGTACTGCCAAATGATCTTTATTTGCTTTTGCAAGTTCAGGTATATAACTAGCAACAAGTCCTTCTTGTACATATTTTCTATTATTATTTATTATTTCTTCTAATTTTTTATTCAATTATCTTCCCTCCATCAATGATAAAATTAAGACAATATTGTTTATGGGCAATTTTTTTTGATACCCTTATATTTATTTTTTAAACAATATTAATTTTATTTAATAATTCTATATCAATAATAAATGCAATTTACATGCCAAACGTTTTCTTTATTTTAAAAATATTTAAAATAATTTTGCTTTTTACTAAAAAAATTCATCAAAAACATATTTTAGACTGTGTTGGCTATTTTATTCTCAATTAATAATTTTCTTTTGTCCAAATAAAAACTACTTTATATTATAATTTTTGCAATATTTTCATCTTTGTATACAAACAAATGATTCTATTCTTTTATTTATTCAATTATCGTTTGAAAACGCACAAAAAAATGCTCGATATTAAACATTAAGTTCAATATCGAGCATTTTTTTATTGCAAATTATATTTTTCCATTCTTCTTTTTAATGCATGCCTTGATATACTAAGCATTTTAGAAGCATTTGAATAATTATTATTTGATAGTCTTAAAGCTTCTTTTATATAATATATCTCTAAATTCTTAACTTCCTCTTCTAAAGATATTTCATTTTTTAAGTCTTTATATCTATTATCAATTTCACATTCAGCAATATTCATATTATTATTGATCATTTCAAAAGGTATTAAATCTTTTGTTATTATCTTTTTATCATTTAATATAACTAGCCTTTCAATCATATTTTTTAATTCTCTAACATTCCCAGGCCAATTATAATTCAAAAATATATTTTCAACCTCAAAATCAAAACCTAATATATTTTTTTTGAATTTTTTCGAAAACAACGATAAAAAATGATTTGCTAAAAAAATAATATCTTCTTTTCTATCTCTAAGTGAAGGTATTTTTATATTTAATACATTAAGTCTATAAAACAAATCTGATCTAAATTCATTTTTCTTTATAGCTTCTTCCAAATTTTTATTTGTTGCTGCTAATATTCTTATATCAACTTCTATTGAATCAAGCCCTCCAATTCTTTTAAATTTTTTACTTTCCAAGAATCTTAATAGCTTAGCTTGTATATCAAGAGGTATTTCACCAAGTTCATCCAAAAACAATGTTCCTTTATGAGCCAATTCTAAAAGTCCTTTTTTTGATTTATTAGCTCCGCTAAATGCATTTTTTTCAAATCCAAATAATTCTGATTCTAACAAATTAGAAGGTATAGAAGCACAATTAATACTAAGCATCAAACTATCTTTTCTACTACTATTATTATGTATAAAATTTGCTACAACTTCTTTTCCACAACCTGTTTCTCCAGTTATAAGTGCAGTTACAGAATCATTTTTAGCAAGTATATTCATTTTTTTTACTACATCATTCATTATTGGATCTTTCATCAAAAAAGTATTGTCCTTATTTTGATTATATTGTTTATACATCATAAGCTTTTTTTTCATAGCTTGATTTTTCATGGCTTTAGATAAACTAAGATTAATTTCTTCTATATCAAGAGGCTTTTTTAAATAATCTGTAGCACCTAATTTAATAGCCTTTATTGCAGTTTTTATATCTGCATAAGCTGTCATTATGATTATTTCAACATAATCATCTATATTTTTTATTTCTTTTGCAAGACTCAATCCATCTTCATTTTTTAATTTCATATCCAAAAGTATTATATCTGGTCTAAAACTTATAAGTTTTTCTAAAGCTTCTTTCGAATCTTTAGCAACCTCTACATTATAATTATAATCCTTAAGACCCTCCATCAAAGAAAATCTAATAATTTGTTCATCATCTATAATAAGTATTTTTTTATCCATTTACAACCCCCTATATATAGGTAAAAATAATTTAAAATTACATCCTTTATCATTATTATTTTCAACCTCTATATTTGCATCATTTGCATTTAAAAGTTCAAAAACAACACTAAGTCCCAATCCCGTTCCATCTTCATTAGTAGTAAAAAAAGGATTAAATATCTTTTTAATATTTTCTTTTTCTATTCCTCTCCCATCATCTATAACTTCACACTTAACATATTTATCATTATAATTACTTACCCTAATTAATATATTACCTTTTAATTCTACTGCCTTTAATGCATTTGATATCAAATTCAAAAATATTTGAGTCAACTGATTCTTGTCAAAATAAATAAATTTATCTTCTTTGATATCAAGCTTTATATTTATATCTTTTTTTTCAAAATCATTAATAAAAAATTTCAAAGAGTTTTCTATAAAACTTTTTAACTCGATTTGTTCTTGCTTTATAGTTTTATGTTTTGAAAAACTTAATATATCTTTTATCAGATTATCTAATCTATCAATTTCTTTTATTATTCCTTCAAATAATTTTTCATTAGACTCATCTTGATTATACTTTTTAAATCTTCTACTTAGAACTTGAGCACTCATTTTTATTCCAGAAAGCGGATTTCTTATTTCATGAGCTAAAGCAGCTGATAATTCTCCTAATGATGCTAATTTATCAATTCTTTCTATTTTATTTTCTAATTTTTTTCTCTTTGTAATATCTTTAAAACTACATATAACACCACTATTTTGATTTGATGAATTTTTCATTATTATTGTTGATATATCAAAATACAAAATATCTGACTTTAATTCAAATTCAATAATTTCATTAATATTCTTATTTGTTTTTAAAGTATTTAATATTTGATTATTAAATATTTTTATAATATCTTCCCTAGAATTTAAGTCTAATAAATGTGTAATAAGATTATTTGCAGACTCATTTAGGCTTATTACATCTCCATTTATATCAGCTGTTATAATTCCTGTATCTATATTTTTTAATATATCTTCATTAAATTTTTTCATAAATAAAAATCTATTTGTTCTTATCTCTATTATTTTTTTCATATCATCAAAAGCTTTTGATAGATGATTGATATTATGTTCTTTGGTTTTTATATCTTCTTCATTTAATATACTGTTATACGCATCTAACAATATATTAATAGGCTTTATCATATTATTAGTTACAAATAATATAGCCTCAAAACCAAATACTATAAATATTACAGAAATAATCAAAAACAAAGGTTCATTTTTTAATTTAATTAAATCAAAACCATAATGCATAAAATTAAGTAAGATTATAGGTATTAAAAATAATAATAATAAAGGTATAAATACTCTTATTCTAAATGATTTTTTCAAAAAAACCCCTCTTTTTCTAAGTAAAATTTAAATTCATACTAAAATCAATTTTAACATATATACAAAAATGCTTGTTATTATATTATCCAAAATATAATATATAATTATACTACATATATAGGATGTGATATTTTGAAGAAATTTTTCTACAGACTTTTATTTTGGATTATTCTAATTTTTTTGTTCGTAGGCTTCTTTTTAGGAAATTTATATATAAAAAGTTCTAATTTAAATTTACAAAATAAATATATAAAAGATTTTGAAATATCTTTAGACCTTGTAAATACATCTTTAAATGAATTTTTATTAAATTTTGAAAGTGCTATTTATATGCTTTCTTCAAATGAAAATTTGATAAAAGTAACTACAAATACTAACTATTATAATAGTACAATTAATTTATTTAAATCTTTTCAAGAATCTTATTCATCAACTGCTTATGCATATTTTGCACCTATAAATAAATTAGATAATGGTAAGAAATTAATAACTTGGCCAGATACATCTAATGAATTGTCCACTAAAGATTGGTTTCCAATCTCTCGACCTTGGTATAACTTAGCAATAAAGAATAAAAACCTAATAATTTGGACAGATCCTTATACTGATGCTACTACAAAGGAACAAACTCTAACAGTTTCCAAAACTGTTCAAGACAAGAATGATAATATCATCGGAGTTTTAGCAATAGATATATTTTTAAAAGATTTAAAAAATAAAATCAAAGAATTTAAAACACCAAATAAATTTGATATCTTTTTAATAGATAAGGAAGGTAATTTTATTGAGATTGTATCAAATAATTTAAATTCTAATAAATTAAACACTAATTATAAATTAAAAGAAAATCTAAATCTTAAAGGAAAAAATAATTATTATGATTATATTAATGATGAAAAATACTATATATCATATAAAATAAATCCCTCAACTAATTGGAAATTGATTTCTATGATTAATTATAATGATATATTAGAAGAGACAAAACAGTTTAAAAAAGACATGTTTATAATAATATCACTTGTAATAAGCTTTGGCATTCTTAGTATAATTTATATATTTATAAGTATGAATAATTCAATAAAAACCCTTAGCTTATCATTAAAAGAAAATATAAAAAAAGATAAAACTAATCATAAGTTTATTGATCATAATTTCAATTTATTAAAAGAATTTGACCTAAAATCAAATCCAGATATAATACTTTATTTTAAATGCGAAAATTTAATTAATGATATCAATTGTTTTTTTAATAATAATATTTCAAAATCTAAAAATGAAATTCATAATGTTTTAATAAATGAATATGATATAAAAATAAATCTCCTTATAAAAGATTTGACTCAACTAAATAATAATATAGCTAAAAATTATATCGATTCCTTAGTTAAATTAAAAAATAATCTATCTGATTTTTTTTAATCAATGTAAAATAATATATAGGGTTATTGTATTAAATTTTTAAATACAATAACCCCTAAATTTTAATTTATTTTATAAATATATAATCTATGAAGAGCTCTAGTTATTCCAACATAGAATAATTTAGAAAACAATTCATCTTCCTTATACATATTTTCATTAAAATCGTAAAGAAGTACACAATCAAACTCAAGTCCCTTACAAAGATGTATTGGTAATATTACTATTTCCTTTTTATATTCATCATCTTTTGACTCAAGAATTTGTATATCAAACTCTTTATTTAATTCTTTATAAAGTGATTTTGTCTCCTCCTTACTTCTAGTTATTACTGCAATTGATTTAAAATCTTTTGATTTTAATTCTTTTATTTTTATTTTAACATCATCAATATTTATTTTATTATCATAATTATAATATTTAACTTCATCCCCTTCTCTTAATACAGGTTCTGCTAAGTTCTCTTCATCTATACCTACATTTCTTAATATATCATTTGCAAAATCCATTATCTGTTTTGTACATCTATATGATTTTCTTATTTTTAGATATTTTGTTCTTTTCTTTTTAAAAACATCAACAATCATATCATCCCAAGATTTAACCCCTCTATAAGAATGTATTCCTTGAGACAAATCACCTACTATAGTAAATGAATTTTTTCTATTTAGCTTTTTTAATATTTCCATTTGAAATTTTGAATAATCTTGTGCTTCATCTATTACTATATGTGAAAATTTAAAATCTTCCTCTATTCCATTTAAACTCATATGCATATATAAAAGACCACATATATCTTCAATATCAAATTTTTCTTCAATAAAATTTTTATTTGACACTTCAATAAGATCATCAATAATATAAAAATCTTCTTTTCTTAAATGTTTTCTTAAATTACTCTTTGAACTTATAAAATCCTTATATAATTTTTTATAATCAAAATCCTTCCAAAAAGTCATATATCCACTGACAATTGTATTTTTTTTCTTATCTATATATTCTACAATTTCACTTTTTTTATCATATAAATTAATTTTCTTTTCTTTTAATAACTCTAACTGATCTTTGTATTTTTTCTCTATTTTATTTATATTTAATATACATTTTTCTTCTATTCTATCAATCAATATTTGCGCTCTTTTTGATCCTAATTTCTTTATATAATCTTTAACTCTTTTAATTCTTTTATTAATACATAAATACGAAAACTCATTTTCATAAAGATTTCTTATAAATTCTTCTTTAAATAAAGTATAATCCTTGATTTTTATATCCCTTATATCTATTTGTGTTTTCATCACTTCATCTAAATAACTATCTATAGCTTCTTTAAACTCCAAAGAAGATTTAAAATTTGAAACTCTAGCAATCTTCTCTCTTTGTTCTTCATCATAAAGTAAAGTAAGAAGATTTTTTTCTTCTTCAAAAATATTTAACTTTTCATCCAACATTGAAAATGCCAATTCAATAAAAGTATTTTGTCTTATATTCGAAACTCCCAAATCTGGTAACACATCTTTTATATAATTTAAAAATAATTTGTTAGGAAATAACATCAAAATATTTTTTGGCTTTAACTCATCCTTATATGTATATAATAAATATGCTATTCTATGAAGAATTATCGTTGTTTTTCCACTACCTGCAACACCTTGAACAATTAAATTTGAATCTTTATTAGCTCTTATAATATCATTTTGTTCCTTTTGTATGGTAGAAACAATATCCTTTAATCTATTATCTTTTTTCTTAGAAAGGGCATTTTGTAAAAATTCATCCATAGGAGTAAGACCTTTATCAAAAATATTTATTATATTGTCATAATCTATTTCATATTGTCTTTTTAATTTTAATTCACCATTTATAAGACCATCTGGAGCTGTGTACATAGCCTCCCCAATTTCACCACTATAATAAAGACTACAAATAGGAGCTCTCCAATCTAATATATATCTTTTTTTATCTTCATTTCTTTCCAAACTTGTTTTTCCAATATAATAAGTATTTGTATCATTATCATCCTCTTTAAAATCAATCCTACCAAAATAAGCTTTTTCTTTTGATTTTTTAAGCTCCTCTAACTTTTTAGCTTTTAACTCAAATAAATTTATTTTTATTTGAAGTTCATCCGATTCACTTCCTATTTTTTTAATCTCTTTCATAGATTTTTCAAAGTCCAAAACATCCTTTTTAAGCCTCTTTATCTCAAAATCCAATACCTCTAAACTCTCTTTTAAATACTTTTTTTCTAAGTCAAAATCATAATGTTTTAAATTTTCCAAATTCATACCCCCTTCTAATTCCCGTTTTAAATATAAAGCAAAATAAAGGCTATATCAATTGATATAGCCTTTTATTAATTATAAAGAATTAATAGCCAAGATGTTCCCCAACTATAATAACTTTGATTCTATCCTTTTCAAATTGACGTTTTATCAAAGTATATTCATTACATATTCTATCACTACTATTACATTCCATGCAATACCCAGTTTTTGCACATGGTGTTTTTCTATTTAATCTCTTTGCATTTACAGGAGCACTAATATTTCTATTTCTTTTTATTGCAGAATCAAAATCATCAACAATTTTATTAATTCCTGCTATTACAATTACATTATCTGGTCCATAAAGCATTGCTGCCACTCTATTACCTCTACCATCTACATTATAAAGTTCCCCATCTAAAGTAATTGCTTGAGTACTAGTAAAATAGTAATCAACAGAAAAACTTTTTCTATATATCTCTTTTATATCTTCTTTACTAAGTCCTTCTTCATATCTATTATAAAATTTAACTTCTTTATTTTTTAAATAATCAATAACTCCTGTTTCAAATAAAGTTACAGAACCACCAACACTAACAGAAGAATTATCTTTTACTAACTCATCTAACTTATTGATAAGCTCTTCTTTATTATTAACATAAAAACCTTGCATATTATTTTTTTCGAGATTGGATATAATCTCATTTACCTTAGTTTTGTAAAGCCATTTCATATTTTGATCCATAATATCCCTCCAGATAATAAATCTATTAAAATATTTATTTATACAATTCAAATTAGGACGGTTTTAATAGATATTTAGCTTAACCTACAGTACATCCATCTTCAATATCTGTTACAAAAGGTAATTCTAATTTAGAATCATCACTTCTAAATGCAGCTAAAATCATACCTTCTGATAATTCACCTCTTAATTTAACAGGCTTTAAATTACAAACAACTATTACTTTTTTTCCTTCAAGTTCCTTAGGATCATAGAATTTAGATATTCCTGAAACTATTTGTCTTTCTTCATTACCCACTTTGATTTTAAATACAAGTAATTTATCAGCTTTAGGATGCTTTTTACCCTCTAATACCTTACCTACTCTAAATTCTAATTTAGCAAAATCATCAATAGTTACTTGCTCTTTATGAACTATTTCTTCTTTATACTCACCATTATCTTCTTCCTTTGGTGCAAATAATTCTTCTAAGAATTCTATTTCTTTTTCTATATCTAATCTATTAAATAAATTTTGTCCTTTTTCTATTATAGTTCCTTCTTTTAACAGACCAAATTCCTTAGTCGAATCAAAAGTTAAAAGATCTTTGTCATCTGTAATTCCAAGATGTCCAAATATTTTATTAGCAGTTTCATTCATAATAGGACTTATTAAAACAGCTGCAATTCTAATTGATTCACATAAATTATATAAAACAGTGTCTAATTCATCTTTTTTGCTTTCATCCTTTATAAGTAACCAAGGTGTTGTTTCATCTATATATTTATTACATCTTCTTATAAGTTTCCATATGCTTTCTAATGCATTAGAAAAATCAAGTTCATTCATGTAATTTTCAACATCTTTATGAGTATTTAAAGCTACTTCTTTTAGTTCATCATGGAATGATCCACTAACCTTATTAGCAGGTAAATTTTTATCATTATATTTTTCAACCATTTTAGCAGTTCTACTAACTAAATTTCCCAAATCATTTGCAAGATCTGAATTAAGTCTTGTTAAGAAATTCTTATTAGTATAATTACCATCTTGACCAAAAGTAAATTCTCTAAGTAAGAAATACTTAAGTGAATCTATTCCGTATCTTTCAATTAAAGGTTCTGGATAAACTACATTACCTTTAGATTTTGACATTTTATCTTCTGAGAATAGTATCCATCCATGTCCAAATACTTTTTTAGGTAATGGTAAATCAAGTGCCATTAAAAGTGCTGGCCATATAATAGAGTGGAATCTCATTATCTCTTTACCAACTATATGAACATCTGCTGGCCAATATTTATTGAAATTAGACTCATCGTCAGTTAAATAGCCTAAAGAAGTTATATAGTTAGAAAGTGCATCTATCCAAACATATATAACATGTTTTGGATCAAAAGGAACTTTAATTCCCCAATCAAAACTAGTTCTTGAAACACATAAATCTTGTAAATCATCATTTAAGAAATTATTAAGCATTTCATTCATTCTTGATTTTGGATAACAAATATCACTATGTTCTTCATAGTATTTTATAAGTCTATCCTTGTATTTTGATAGCTTAAAGAAATAAGCTTCTTCTTTTGCCTTAGTTACTTTTCTAGAACAATCTGGACAAAGTTCTCCTTCTTTTAATTGAGTTTCTGTCCAAAATGATTCACAAGGTGTACAATACCAACCCTCATATTCACTTTTATAAATATCACCTTGATCAAAAAGAGTTTTAAATATTTTTTGTACTACATCCTTGTGTCTACTTTGTGTTGTTCTTATAAAATCATCATATGATATGTCCATAGTTTTCCATAAATCTTTAATATCCGCAATCATACCATCTAAATATTCTATTTCAGACAAACCCTTATCATTTGCAACAGTTTGAATCTTTTGGCCATGTTCATCTGTTCCAGTTAAGAATCTTACATCATATCCTGTAAATCTTTTAAATCTTGCTATTGCATCCGCAGCAACAGTTGTATAAGTATGTCCAATATGAAGTCTTCCACTTGGATAATAAATCGGTGTTGTTACATAAAAAGTCTTTTTACTCATACTATCTCTCCTTAATAATTTATAAAATAAAAAAAACCCCGCTCCCAAAAGGGACGAAGCTTCGTGGTACCACCCTAGTTTAATAAAATAAATCATATGATTTTATTTTATCCTCTAAAGAATTTAACGGTTCTTAATCGTTTTAGTCTAAATATATAAAATCTCGACTAAAAAAGCTCCAAAGCCATATTCAACAAGTCACCTTATGAGGCTTTCACCTATCCCTCACTCTCTAAAAAGTCACCTTATCTACTCACTTCTTCATAGCAAAATAATAATTTAATTTAATTGGATGATATATTATTCCTCATAAATTGTCAATACCCAAATAAAAATTAGCTAATCACATCTTCCTATAGCAATTGATTAATATTTACTATTATAAAACTTTATTTTTTTTGATAGAATCATAAGTATATGGGAATTATTATATACTAAGAGTTAATCTTTTTACTACAAGGGAGAGGTATTTATATGTCTTATATGATAATCTGTGATTTTGACGGTACAATAACAAAAGAAGATAGTTGTGATTATATTGGTAAAGAAATTCTTAAAGACAAGTATAACGAATTTTTAGATCTGTATAATAACAAAGAAATCGACGCAAAAACACTGACACAAAAAATCTTTGAAAAAATGAATGTAAGTAAAGAAGAATATATATCTATACTAAAAAATATAGATATAGATCCTTACTTTAAAAACTTTGTTGAATTTGTAAGGCAAAAAGCTTTTGAATTTTACATATTAAGCGATGGCTTTGACTTAAATATTGAGACTATACTGCATAATAACAATATTGATGGTCTTCATATATTTGCAAATCAAATAGAATTTGAAGGCAAAAATATTAAAGCTGATTTTCCTAATTATAATTATACTTGCGAAAATTGCGGTAATTGTAAGGCAGGACTTATAGACATTTTAAACGAAGAAAACAAAAAAATAATATATATAGGAGATTCCACATCAGATTTTTGTGCAAGCAAAAAAGGCAGTATTATATTTGCTAAAGATAGACTTGCTCATAAATTAGATGAGGAGCATACAAAATATATAAAATATCAGAATTTTGATGACATAATAAAATATCTAAAAAATAATATTTAAAAATTGAAGATTTAATAAAACTTTGCCTATAGAGCATAATTAAAAATTATACTTTATAGGTTTTTTTTATTTTTTATATTATATCTTCCATCTTTTTTAATTTTATAAATATCTTAATATTAAGAAAAATAAATATATTTTAAAAATAGTTGTTATACCTAATATTTATTGATAGAATTTATATGTTAAATAAAAATATAAACCAAAAGAGGAAGGTAGATATGAAAAATCTAACATTATTAACCGATCTTTATCAAATCACTATGATGAATGGTTATTTTAAAAATAACATACATAATGATATAGTAGTTTTTGATATGTTTTTTAGAAAAAATCCTTGCAGTGGTGGCTACACTATAATTGCAGGTATAGAACAACTAGTAGAATACATAAATACTATAGAATTTACAAAAGATGATTTAGATTATCTAACAAGCTTAAATTTATTTGAAGATGATTTTATACATCTTTTAAAAGATTTTAAATTTACAGGAGATATCTATGCTGTTGAAGAAGGTAGTGTTATGTTTCCAAATGAACCAATAATAAGAGTTAAGGCTCCTTTATATCAAGCTCAACTTATAGAGACTGCTTTACTTAATATAATAAATTTCCAATCACTTATTGCAACAAAAGCCTCTAGAGTCTGTTATTCAGCAAAAGGTGATCCTGTTTTAGAATTTGGTCTAAGAAGAGCTCAAGGACCAGATGCCGGCACTTATGGAGCTAGAGCAGCAGTAATAGGTGGATGTAATGCTACAGCTAATGTCATGGCAGGAAAACTTTTTAATATTCCTGTTATAGGTACACATGCTCATAGTTGGATTCAAAAATTCGAAAGTGAATTAGAAGCATTTAGAGCTTATGCAAAAGTATATCCAAATAATGCATTATTATTAGTAGATACTTATGATACATTAAATAGCGGTCTTAAAAATGCCATTATAGTATTTAATGAATTAAAAGAAAAAGGATATAAACCAGCAGGAATAAGAATTGATTCTGGAGATTTAGAATATTTATCTAAAAAAGCTAGAAAAATCTTAGATGAAAATGGATTTGAAGATGCAAAAATTGTCGTATCAAATGATTTAGATGAATATAAAATTATGCAATTAAAAAATGCACATGCAAAAATAGATTCTTGGGGTGTTGGCACACATCTTATAACATCAAAAGACTGTCCTTCATTAGGAGGCGTTTATAAATTAAGTGGTGCATATGAAAATAATAAATTTATTCCTAAAATAAAAATATCAGAAACACCAGAAAAAATAAATAATCCAGGACTTAAAAAAGTTTTTAGAATTTATAATAAAAATAATAAAGCTGAAGCTGATTTAATAGCTCTTGATGAAGAAATTATCGATATTAATAAAGATTTAGTTATTTTCCATCCTGTACACACTTGGAAAAAGAAAACTTTCAAAGAGTACAGAGTAAAAGAATTATTACAGCCTTTATTCATAAACGGGGAATCTAAGCATATCAAAAAAGATATATTAGAAATTCAAGAACATACAAAAAGAGAATTAAAAACACTTTGGCCTCAATATAAAAGACTTACTTCAGCAGAAGTTTATAAAGTCGATTTATCCAAGGAATTGTGGCAGTTAAAAAATAATTTAATAGATAAAGTTAAACCAAGTTAAACCTAAAACATTAAAAAATTAATATTTAATAGATAAAAATAATAAAAACCTTATAAAAAATACTATATTAGGTTTTTATTATTTTTTTCGTATAAATTTATTTTTAAATTATAAATCATATTAAAATATAAATAAATTTAATATAATCTTAATTTTATTTTTTTTGTGAATTTTCTAACCTGAAATTTTTTAAATTATTTATAATTTTTATTGCGAATCTATTTTTTTTAAGATTTATCTTATTTGGTATAATATTTTATTTTTCCATCAAAAAAGTTGTATTTTATGTATTTTAAGATGTTTTTTTTGAATCAAAAATAAATTCTAAAAAAAAAATAAATTTTTTTTAAAATAAAGGTTGACTTTTATTGACAATGTTGCTATTATTTAATTAAGAAAAAAATGTCGAAATTTGATTTGTATTTTTTATCAATTAGTACTATAATATTAATGTGAAGTTTTTTAATGTAATAACATTATGAATTTAAATTTTTAAGAATAATTTAGGAGGTAATTAATTTGAAATCTACAGGTATAGTAAGAAAAGTTGATGAACTAGGAAGAGTTGTAATACCAATAGAGTTAAGAAGAACTCTTACAATTGCTGAAAAGGACGCTTTAGAAATATATGTTGATGGTGAATCAATAATATTAAAGAAATATGAGCCAGCTTGTATATTCTGCGGAAACGCTAAAGACATCCACAACTACCAAGGAAAGAACATCTGTCCAGAATGTAGTAAAAAAATAGGAAAACTTAAATAATAAAAATAGAAAAACTCAATTTAAATATAAAAAGAAACCTTAAAGGTTTCTTTTTTATTTAAAAATTTATTTGGATTATAATATTTGCAGTTATTTCAATAAAATTTATAATAATATTTAAATTTTATATATCTATCGACTCTTTATATACTTCGCTCTTTTTTATATTTCTTCTTTTTGATACTGCTTTTATCGCATCCTTCTTAGAAAGACCCTCATCCATTTTTAAGATAATTTCCTCTTTTATAGTATATTTGTCTATAAGTTCATCATCTTCTTCATTCTTAGACTCATTAGAACCTTCTATCATCAAAACAAATTCCCCTTTTATACTTTCTTTGTTTTGCATCAATAAAAGAAGCTCATCTATATCTCCTCTTATATATTCTTCATATTTTTTAGTAAGTTCTCTAGCAATACAAGCTTTTCTATTTCCTAATATATCTAATATTAGACTTAATGTTTCCTTAATTCTATGAGGGGATTCATAGAATATAACTGTGCCTTTTTGATATTTTAACTCTTCTAATTCTTTTTTCTTTTCTTTCTTACCTCTTGATAAAAAACCTCTAAAATAAAAATTAGTAGTATCCAAACCAGATCCAACAAGAGCAGTTATAAATGCCACTGGCCCTGGCAAAACTTCAAATTCTACATTTTCCTTTATACAAAGCTTTACTAAATCCTCTCCTGGATCAGATATACCTGGCATTCCTGCATCAGATACCAATGCACATTTTTCACCAGATTTAATTCTTTCAATTATTTGAACACCTTTTTTGTCTTTATTATGCTCATAATAGCTTGTTAAACCCTTTTTAATCTCCAGATGATTTAGCAAACTAAGAGTTCTTCTTGTATCCTCTGCTGCAACAAAATCAACCTCTTTTAATACATTTATCGTTCTTAATGTTATATCTTCTAAATTCCCTATAGGTGTTGGACATATATATAATTTCAATTAAATCACTCCGATTTTTTCGCTTGAATAAATTTTATTTATCTGCTGTGTATAAGTATTATCTTCATTGTACACATATAATGGATCTTCCATTTTTAATTCGGGCTTAGCATCCTTTGTAAATTGAATCAATAAAAGATTTGGTGCTTTATCTTTTTTAGGATGTACAAATCTGATTCTCTTTGGTTCTAAATTATATTTTCTACCCAAAATTATTATATCAGCAAGTCTTATAACTCTATTTATCATAAAAAACTTACCATTATATTTTAAAAGTCTTGATGCACTTTTCATAACATCTTCTAAATTACATTTTATTTCATGTCTAGATATAGCTTTTTTATCATTTTCATTTATTAAACCGTTTTTATGCATATATGGTGGATTAGATGTTACAACATCATATTTATGGACACCTAAAACTTTATCAATATTTACTAAATCTTGATTTAATATCTCCACTTTATCTTCCATATTATTTAGAATAACTGATCTTTTAGCCATACTTGCAACTTCTTCTTGTATCTCTATTCCTATTACTTTTTTAGCATTACTCTTTCCAGCCATAAGTATTGGTATAATTCCTGTTCCAGTTCCTAAGTCTACAGCTGTTTGACCTTTTTTTATTCTAGCAAAATTAGATAGAAGTACAGCATCTATCCCAAAACAAAAACCATCTTTATTTTGTATGATCTTTAAATCATTTATCTGTAAATCATCTATTTGTTCATTCTTTTTTAATTCCATTATTATCTCCTTTTTGTATCTTATCAAAAAATTCATCATTTATCCTTCCTAAGAAAGTATATTCTATATTTAAATTTTCATCAAGAAGATATGTTGTAGGTATTTGATAAATATTATAATCAAAACATGCTTTTCCTTTAAGATCAAATAAAACCAAGTGATTTTTTAATATATCTTTTTTTTCTTTCTTTATATTGTTAAAATCCTGTTTTTCAAGTTCTGTTAAATTTATAAAAACTAAATTAAAATTATTTTTTTCGCAATATTCAATCATTTTTTCGTATTCTTTATCTAAATCTTCTTTAAAATTAAAAAATATAAAGAAACTTTTTTTATTTTTAAAACTTTCAAGGTTATATGTTTCATTTTCATAATTTTTCAGTTCAATATTTGGGGCCTTTGTTCCTTTTTGCAAATACATAGTTTGACTATCCTCAAGATTTGTATAATATCTGTCTAGTTCAATACTTTTCTTTTGATAAATATAATTATCGACAAATTTCACCTTTATAATAATACTCATCGATACAATTATAAAACATATTATAAATAAATTTAATTTTTTCATTTAAAATGCCCCCTCCCCTTAATATAGCTTAATTATAACATAATTTTCACTATTAATTTTATAGGCTTTTGGACTATATTTTTGTAAAAAAATAAGTATATAGTCTTTATTTTTAAATTTTTTTTAAATTTTTTTTCTAAAATTCATAATAATTATTGCTATTAATTTGACAAATCGACAAAAAACCAATATAATTTAATTGGTGGCAAATTAAAATACTTATATTTTACTTGACCACATCCTCAAATCCTCGTAACATATTTTCAATTTTTACAAACATCTTTTCTTTGATATTACTATTTCTAGTAAAAATTAATCTTAAAGCTAGGAAAATCATGTTTTTTATTCAAAGATGATATTTAATCAGAACAAAAACATAAATTGATTAAATAGGTTTTATTATATATTGTATACAGTATAAATAAAATAAAAATAGTATATTATCTATGTTAAATAAAACCTTAACAATAATTATGAATTCATTCAAAAATTCTATAATTATTCTTTTATAAAGATGTTTGTTTATAAAAAGACAAACTTTAAAAGAAAATTAAGGAAGGTGAATATTTTGAGTAGTAAAAATACCACAGAAAGTTTTTCAAGTAGGTGGGGCTTTATAGCTGCAACAATCGGAATGGCCATAGGAACGGGAAATATTTGGCGTTTTCCTAGAGTAGCAGCAACAAATGGTGGTGGATCTTTTATAATTGCATGGACTATTGCAACTCTAGTATGGTCTGTTCCACTATTAATGGCAGAAATGGTTATTGGTAAAAAAGCTAAAAAAGGACTATTAAGTGCTTTTAAATCATTCATGGGCAAAAAATACACATGGATGGGTGGATTTATCGCAATGGTATGTTTCTTTATCATGTCTTATTATTCAGTTGTAATGGGATGGTGTATGAAATACTTTACTATGGCAGTATCAGGAACATTCAAAGCAGGAATGACTGTAGAAGATACAACTTCTATCTGGGAGACATTCACTCAAACTCCTATGCAAACTATATTTTTTCACATATTAGCTATTGGTATAGCAACATTTATAATTCATAAAGGTGTTACTAACGGAATTGAAAAAACATGTAAATTCTTAATACCTTGTTTATTTATAATAATGGTTATAATCACAGTAAGAACAGCATTTTTACCAAATGCAGTTGAAGGATATAAATACTTATTTACACCAAATTTAGCTGATTTAAAAAATCCAAGAATTTGGCTTGAAGCATTTACTCAATCAGCATGGTCAACAGGAGCAGGTTGGGGCTTTATAATTACTTATTCGGCTTATACTAAAGATAATACAGATATCGGTCTAAATTGTTTACTTACTGGTTTTGGTAACAATAGTGCATCTTTAATCGCTGCTATGGCTGTTGTACCTACTGTATTTGCACTTACTGGTGGTGTTGATGGAGCTAATGTTGCACTTACAGCTGGTAATGAGGGGCTTACTTTTGTTTATTTAGCAAAACTATTCCCAACTATGGCAGGAGGAAGAATTTTATCTTCATTATTCTTCTTTGCAATGATATTATCTGCACTTTCTTCAATACTTGCAATGCTTGAAGTTTGTGTAAAGATTCTTATGGACTTTGGAATTGAAAGACATAAAGGTAGTATGATATCAGGTATACTAGGACTTGTTGTTGGAATTCCATCAGCATATAATATACATTTCCTAAACAATCAAGATATGGTTTGGGGTGTTGGTCTTTTAATTTCTGGTTTATTCTGTGCTTGTGCAATGTTCAAATTCGGTCTTGAAAAAGCTAGAACAGAAGTTATAAATGGACCTTGGTCTGATATTGAAATAAATAAATCTTGGAGCTATATGATAAAAATATTCCCAGTTTTATTTACAATATTATTTGGATGGTGGATTTATCAATCAATCACTTGGTATCCAAATACATGGTATTCTCCATTTGAAAAATATTCAGCAGGAACAATAATATCTCAAATAGGACTATTGCTTCTAATACTGATACTTTCAAATAATAAAATCAATAAATTAATTGATGAAAGGGAGGAAAAAGACAATGTCGCCTAAAACAATAATGTTTATGATCGGATGTATGGTATTTTATTTTGGTGGATTTACAATGCTAGTTGTTAAAGCCTCAAGATCTGAAAGTGCCAAAAACTAATAATTAATATAAATAAAAAAAAGAGATTATTCTGCTTGAATAATCTCTTTTTTTATTATTTATTTTCTTTGTTTATTTCTTTATCTTTATTTTTATCTTCTTTCTTATACTTATCTTTTTTATTTTTATTACTTCTTTGATTTTTATCTTGTTTTTTTTCAAATTTTCCACCTTGTTTTTTATCTTGCTTCACATATGGTTTTTTATCGTATTTTTTATCTTTATTCGAATCTTTGCTTTTCTCTGTATTTTCTTTATCTTTTTTATTTCTATTATTACTTTGATTCCTATCTTTTTTATATTTCTTCTTAGGCTTTGATACGCCCAATTCTTTTTTATCCTCTTCTTCTAATTTCTTTAACTCTTCAAATTCGCTTTTGTCAACCATTTGACTTGTATTTATATATTTTGATTTCTTACCCATTTCAATTATTTTAATTTCATGGATAGAACATATTTTAATATCATCAAGTTCATCTACTATAACCTTTGCTGATTCCAATAGAGTATTTGTATCTATTACTCTACCTTCTCCATAAGGAGTCAATACAATTGAATTTATAGTTGGCATTCTCTTTAAAATCTTCACATAAGTCTCATGCTCATATTTTAAGCAACAAAATAGTCTTCCACAAACACCAGATATTTTAGATGGATTAAGCGATAAATTTTGATCTTTTGCCATCTTTATTGAAACAGGTTGAAAATCTCCTAACCAAGATGCACAACAAAGTGATCTTCCACAACAACCAAGTCCACCCATAGATTTTGCTTCATCTCTAACTCCAATTTGTCTTAATTCAATTCTTGTTTTAAATATTGCAGCCAAATCTTTTACAAGTTCTCTAAAATCAATTCTGCCTTCAGCAGTAAAATAAAATATTAATTTATTTCTATCAAAAGTATATTCAGAATCAATAAGATACATATCTAATTTATGAAGCTTTACTTTTTCTTCACAAACATCATAAGCTTCTTTTGCCATAACTTTATTTTCTTTGTGTATCTTAATATCTTCATCCGTTGCAAATCTTATTATTGGTTTTAATGGGGAAACTAAATCCTCTTCCAAAATATTTTTTGGTCCAACAACAATGTTTCCAAATTCCAAACCTCTTATTGTTTCAACTATTACATTATCACCTTTTTTTACATCTATATCTACTGGATCAAAATAATATATTTTTCCAGCTTTTTTAAACCTTATGCCTACAACCTTAATCATTTTATCACCTCTTTTAAATTTAATAGCATGGTCTCCATAGTAAGATTAAAATTACAATTACTATTTAATTTAAGCTTACTATCTTCAATTATTGATACAGCTTTCATCAAAGCTTTTCTAGAAAATTTATAACTACAATCATCTATAAAATCAATTCTATCTACATTTATTATTTGCTTATAAATGCCTTCTTTCATAAACATCATATCTCTAAAATAACTTATAGTTAAATCCAAAATTTCACTAATATCATCTTTATTATTTTCTAAATACTTTGTTAAAACTAAAATATTTAATACCTTTTTACTTAATATAACATCTAAAAATTTTTCAATACCAGTTCTTACATTATTAAAATCTTTTGATTCATAAAGATCTATTGCTCTTTTTATAATTCCAGAAGAGAATGAAGCTAACATAGAAGCTTCTTTTTCATTTATATTTTTTTCATCTATCAAAAAATCTCTTATTATGTCTATTTTTAATGGTCTAAATTTTATACTTTCACATCTTGATTTTATTGTATCCAAAAGCAAATTAATATTCTCACAAAGTAATATTATTATTGCATAAGAAGGTGGCTCTTCTAATGTTTTTAAAAAACTATTTTGAGCCTGCACAGTCATTTTATGAGCATCTTCAATAATATATATTTTCTTTTCTTTATATGGCTTTATATATATATCCTTTATAAGCTCTCTTACTTGACTTATTTTAAAACTATTTTTGTCTGGCCTTACAATTGTAAAATCTGGAGAATTTAAAGGGTTTTGTTTTAATAAAATTTCACTAAATTCTATAGCAAATTCTTTTTTCATTATCCCTTTTGGTCCTTCAAATATATATGCATGAGATATTTTATTATTCTCTAAAGCCTTTTTAATAAACTTTTTTGGCATATCTTGACCTAGTATATTTTCAAACATATCGATAAACATCCTTTATATTAATTATTATCTATATGATTTTTAACCTTAGAATAAATTTCTTCATGAATATCGTCTATAGTTCTAAGATTTTGATTCTCTATACAATTAATTTTCGTCCAATTATATTTATTTGCTATATATAAAGAATTTTCATATGTCTTTTTAAGATAACTCATATTGCTCTCATGAATATCTTTTTTTGATTCTCCACTAAATTTATTATTTCTATTTTCCATAAGTTTAGAAGTTACATCTGGGTTTACATCCAAAAATATAACTTGACTTGGTTGTGGTAATTTATATAGATTATATTCATAATCAAATAACCAATCTAAATATGCATCTCTTTGTTTTATATCATCAATTTTAGAAGCTTGATGAACCATATTAGATGTTGTATATCTATCTGCTATAATTATACCCCCATCTAAATAGAACTCTTCCCATTGTCTTTTATACGATGCATATCTATCAACTGTATAAAAAGTCGAAGCAACATAAGCATCAACATCGTCTGGTTTATCTCCAAATTCACCTTTTAAATACATCTTTATTAAAGAAGATGAACTGCTTTCATAGTTTGGATATTCAACCTTTCTTACCTTATAGCCTTCTTCTAATAATCTATCATATAATTTTTTAGATTGAGTAGCTTTTCCACTACCATCTGAACCACTTTCTATTATTATTAATTTTCCTGACATCTAATTCTACCTTTCCTTATTTATTTTACTTTCTATTATTAATTTATCACTATTTTTATAATTATAAATTTTTATTCTTATCCTTATTTTGATAATCATAAATCTATATTATATACAAAAAAATTTTCTGATTAATATTTATTTTTGCCTATCTTTACATTATATCATTTATAATCAAATCAATTAAGGATTTACTAATAATTATAATGAGATTCCATATTTAATTTACATTAAATTTAATAATTTGTAACTATTAAAACTATATTTAATAATTTCTGCTCTGTATAATCTTAGAAGAAAGGAATTATAAATATATAGGAGGATTACAATGAAATTTTTAAAAATATCACTTGTTTTTGTTCTTAGTTTTTTATTATTAGTTGGATGTGGTTCTAATAACACTCAAAATAATAATAGTAATAATACAGTAGCAAAAGAATATGAACAAAGTAAACAAGAAGAAATATTAAAAGAATTTGATGAATTAAAATCAAAAAATAATAAAGATAGTAAAAATAATGACACTAGAAAAGTAGTTTCTTTAGTTAAGAAAAATATCCCAAATATGTCTACTAAAAATGCAGATAAAATGATTTTGGATTTAGAAAAAATACTTCTTACAAATTTAGCCTATAGTGAAACTAATACACTTTATGATAAAGCTGCTAATATAGAAAATGCTCTATATGAAGAAGCTAAAGCTTACTCATATGATTATAATAAACTAATGGCTAATAGAAATGAGCTTTCTAATACCGAGGTTAAAGACTATCTAAACTTTGTTAAAGATGGTGGATATATAATATATACTCCAGAAGGTATGATTGGTTACTTAATTGATTATGAAGCTCTTAATGAGTATAGTACTAGTGTTTCAAATGATATGGCAAATTATCTTAAGTTCAAGGCTATGGATTCAAATACGCCAGCTACTATAGATGCAGGTCTTGCAATAAGTTATGAAGAATTATCTAATAGAATTGCATTAGGAGAAAATTTCCTTAAAGATTATGATAAGAATAATAAAATTCAAAGAAAAATAGCTATTGAAGAATATCTGTATTTTGAATCTTATATAAGAGGAGTAAATAATACACCTCCATTTGACTTTAATACAGGAAAAATACAACCAGATTTATTAGCTTCTTATAAAAAAGATATTGAAAGAAATTCTTTTGCAGGGAATTTAATTAAAGAGTTATTAGAAGTTGTTGAAGCTAATGATTATAAATATGTTGATCCAGATGTTAATTATGAATTTTACGAAAAAATATTAAATAAGCAAAGAGAAGTTGTTGAAAAATTTGGAGAGAAGTTTAGTATTAATAATGATGATATAAATACTTATTATGCAGAACTTTACGGACAATAAAATTAAGACTATCGAAAGATAGTCTTTTTTTGTTATAAAAAATCTTACATAAAAAAATCTAAGTGTTTAAACATAAAAAATTTTAAATTTTAATAATAATAATATTCAATTTAAAATAATTACAATTTAATATTGATTTTATTTTATAATTAGAGGTATAATTATATTGGGAATAGTAATGAGAATTGTTATTACTATAAAAATTTCTTATATTACTTATATCTACGGGAGGTTTTAAAATGGGTAAACCTTTTAAAGCAGGTTGTGCAAGACCACAAAAAACTATCGAAAATAAGATAGTAGAACCTGTACAAAAAGAAAAAGTCAATGAGGAGGAAAAAGCTATGGTTAAGGTTGGACAAGAAGTTCCAAATTTTGAGTTGTCAGGTTATCACAAAGGTGAATTTAAGCAATTTACATTAGAAGAATTTAGAGGTAAGTGGGTCTTACTTTGTTTCTACCCAGGCGATTTCACATTTGTCTGAGCTACTGAAGTTTCAGCAGTTGCTGAAGAATACAAAGAACTACAAAAACTAGATACAGAAGTTCTTTCTGTTAGTGTTGATAGCGTATTTGTTCACAAGATGTGGAATGACCATGAACTTAGCAAAATTATTTCTGAAGATAATATACCATTTCCAATGTTAGCAGATCAAGGTGGGGTAGTTGGTTCTATGTATGGAGTTTATGATAAAGATGCTGGAGTTGAAATGCGTGGTCGTTTTATAATAGACCCAGACGGAATACTTCAAGGATACGAAGTCTTAACACCACCAGTTGGTAGAAATGTATCAGAAACTAAAAGACAGCTACAAGCTTTCCAATTAGTTCGTGAATCAAAAGGGACTGAAGTAACTCCATCAGGATGGCAACCTGGCAAAAAAACACTTAATCCAGGACCAGAATTAGTGGGTAATGTATGGAAAGAGTGGCAGGTAAAAGATGCTAAATAAACTTTAGTTAAATATTAAATATTATAAAAATAAAAAAACCCCACAATAATGTGAGGTTTTTTTTGATAAATAAAATATTATCTCTTTGAGAACTGAGGAGCTCTTCTTGCACCTTTAAGTCCGTATTTCTTTCTTTCTTTCATTCTAGCATCTCTAGTAAGGTATCCAGCAGCTTTTAAAGCTGGTCTGTTTTCAGCATCTACAAGTAATAATGCTCTAGCTATACCATGTCTCATAGCTCCAGCTTGTCCTGTAAATCCACCACCGTGAACTCTTATTATAACATCGAATTTACCTTCATTTTCAGTTATAACTAATGGTTGTATTACGTCTTTTCTTAAAGTTTCGTAATTTAAGTACTCTTCGATGTCTCTATTATTTATAGTAACTTTACCAGTTCCTTCTACTAATCTAACTCTTGCAACAGCGTTTTTTCTTCTTCCTGTTCCTTGATATTGAACTTTTGCCATTTTATTGTCCTCCCTTCAAACCTATATTTCTAAAGTTGCTGGATTTTGAGCTTCATGAGTATGCTCTGCGCCAGCGAAAACTCTTAATCTAGTCATCATTCTTCTTCTTAATTTGTTCTTTGGAAGCATACCTTTTACAGCATGATTTATAACTTCCTCAGGCTTTTCAGCAAGAAGTCTTCTATAAGGGATCTCTCTAAGGTGTCCTACATAACCAGTATGGTATCTGTATAATTTTTGATCTAGTTTCTTTCCTGTTAATTTAACGTCAGCAGCATTTATAACTACTACGAAATCTCCACAGTCTACACTAGGGTCAAATATTGCCTTATTCTTTCCTCTTAATACCTTTGCTATTTCAGTTGCCATACGACCTAAAGTTTTTCCTTTAGCGTCTACTATAAACCAATCTCTTTTTACTTCATTAGTTTTTGCTCTATACGATTTCATATCTTTTCCCTCCTTACACTACTTTTACAAACAGTGTGACATAACCTTATTATAATTTGCTAATTTTTAACGTCCTTACCACATCAGAAACTAAAAACTATCCATTATAAAAAGGAACTATATTTAAAGTCCGGGGCAAGTGGACATAATAACTTATTAATAATTAACACACTTAAATAGTTTAATACATTGAACCTAGTGTGTCAAGCTTTTTGATTAGATTTTAATATGTTTTTTTGCAAATCAAAATCCTTAATTTTTATTATAAAAATTTTAAGACTAATTTAAATCTGCATTTAACAATTATTAAACAATCTAATAATAAACTTCCATCAAAAATAACCCACATGCAGGCGCTGTTTTCGATGCTTTTGTTCTATCTTTTGCATCTATAATATCCTTTACATAAGATGGCTTAAATTTGCTTGTACCTACATCTACAAGGGTACCTGCAATTATTCTTACCATATTATATAAAAAACCATTACCTCTTATATCTATATAAACAATATCTTTATCTTTACTAACTTTTAGCTCATATACTGTTCTTCTTGAAGTCTTAGCTGAACCTTTTGCTGCCTTAAAACTATCAAACTCATGTGTACCTATGATATATTTACAAGCTTCATTCATCTTTTCAATATCTAAATCTCTGCATAAATTCCATGCATAGTTTCTTTCGAATACAGACATTATTTCACCTGTATATATTCTATACCTATAAGATTTTCCTACAGAATGAATTCTACTGTGAAATTCATCTCTTACATCTACTGCTTCTAACACTCTTATATCAGGATTTAATTTAGTATTTAAAGCTCTTACTATATTTTTGCAATCTATTTTATTATCCAAATGAAAATTACATACAGTTCTTTGTGCATGTACCTTCGCATCAGTTCTAGAAGACCCAAAAATTTTTATATCCTCTTTAAAAAGTGATTTCAATGCTTTTTGTATTTGACTTTGTATTGTGATTTTGTCTGGCTGTATTTGAAATCCAAAATAATTACTGCCATCATAACTCACAGTAAGCTTTATGTTTCTCAAAAACTCACCATCCTTATATCTATATTAAAATAAAAATCTAAACATAATTATAATAATCATGTATATTGCAATAAAAAGAAGTGCAACATAATCTCTTGATTCTATTTTGATTTCTTTCATTCTTGTTCTATTATTTCCACCTCTATAACATCTTGCTTCCATAGCCATAGCAAGTTCATCAGCTCTTCTAAAAGCACTTATAAATAGTGGTACTAAAAGTGGTATCATACTCTTAGCCTTCTTTATAATTCCACCTTTTTCAAAATCAGCCCCTCTTGCCATTTGCGCTTTCATTATCTTATCTGTTTCATCCAAAAGAGTTGGTATAAATCTAAGTGCAATAGTCATCATCATAGCTATTTCATGAGACGGTACTCCAATTTTTTTAAATGGATCCAATAATTTTTCGATTCCATCAGTTAGCTTTATTGGTGAAGTGACCAAAGTTAATATTGATGTACCAATTATTAAAAGTATTAATCTTAAGGCCATAAAAGTACCTTGATAAAGACCTTCTTTGGTTATTTTAAAAATACTAAATTTAAAAACAATTTCACCTGGAGTTAAAAATATATTAAGTGAAAATGTAAGCAAAATTATCATAAATATAGGTTTTAGACCTTTTAGCATATATTTTAATGGTACTTTTGAAATAGCTATTACAGTAGCTAAATAAGCAAGTACTATTAAATATCCATAAAAATTATTTACAACAAATAATGATAACATAAATAAAAATGTTGCAATTATTTTAACCCTTGGATCTATTTTGTGAAGTAAAGAATCCACAGGATAAAATTGCCCTATTGTTATATCTTTAAGCATTATTATCCCCCCTTAAAACTCTAAGTATTTCTTCTTTAGCTTCTTTAATATTTATAATATCAGTTCTAATATCAAAACCTTTTTCTTTTAATCTATTCATTAAACTAGATACCTTCGGAATATCAAGACCTATCTCTTTAAGTCCAGTTTCATTTTGAAAAACTTCTCTAGGAGTACCTAAGTATTTTACTTTTCCTTTTGCCATTACAATAAGTTTATCCGCTATCTTTGCAACATCTTCCATGCTATGGGATACCAAAATTATTGTAGTGTTATATTTATTGTGAAGCCCTTTAATCATATCAAGAATTTCATCTCTACCATGAGGATCTAATCCTGCTGTTGGTTCATCTAATATCAAAACTTCTGGTCTCATAGCAATTACTCCTGCTATAGCAACTCTTCTTCTTTGCCCTCCAGAAAGTTCAAACGGCGATCTATCCTTTAAAGAATAATCAAGACCTACCATTTCCATCGAATCTTTTACTATTTGTTTTATCTTATCTTCTTCAATCTCTAAATTTTTAGGTCCATATGCAATATCTTTTTCAATTGTTTCTTCAAATAATTGATATTCTGGATATTGAAATACCAAACCTACTTTTTTTCTTATTCTTGTAAGATCCATATTTGAATCAGTTATATCTTCGTTATTAATTATAATGCTTCCAGATGTTTTTTTAAGTATTCCATTTAGATGTTGTATCAAAGTCGATTTACCAGAACCAGTATGCCCTATTATACATGTAAATTCTCCATCTTCAATATTGAAGCTTACATCATCTAATGCTTTACTCTCAAAAGGTGTACCTTTTGAATATATATGACTTAAATTCTTTACTTCAATTGGCATAGACTTTCCACCATCTCCTCTACCGTTAATATATCAGAAGATATATCTATGTTTTGTTTTTTAAGTTCATATGAAAGTTCAGTCATCGAAGGTACATCCAGTCCTAAATTCTTTAGTTTTTCTACTTGACTAAATATCTCTCTTGGTTTTCCTTCCATTATAACCTTACCTTTTTCCATAACTATAACTCTATTTGCATCAACTGCTTCATCCATAAAATGTGTTATATGTATTATTGTCTTTTTTTCTTCTTTATTTAATTTCTTTATAGTATTCATAACTTCTTTTCTACCAGATGGGTCTAACATCGCTGTTGGCTCATCAAAAATTATACAATTTGGTTTCATCGCTATTATACCTGCAATTGCCACTCTTTGTTTTTGCCCTCCAGAAAGATAGTGCGGAGCCTTATTTCTAAACTCATACATATCTACTGCCTTTAAAGCTTCATCTACTCTTATTCTTATTTCTTTTGGTTCGATACCTAAGTTTTCTGGCCCAAATGCCACATCTTCTTCAACTATAGTTGCAACTATTTGATTATCTGGATTTTGAAAAACCATACCAGCACTTTGTCTAATCTCCCAAAGTAAATTATTATCTTTTGTATTCATCCCATTTATACAAACATCGCCTGATTTAGGCTTTAATATAGCATTTAAATGTTTAGCTAATGTGGACTTACCAGAACCATTATGACCTAATATTACAACAAACTCACCCTCGTTGATCTCAATATTTAAATCATCTAGAGCTTTAAAAGCTTCTTCATCTCTATGATATTCAAAAATTACATTACTTACACTTACAGTTTTTTTCAATTAATTCACCTCTTTGGATGATAAATACTTTTATTTTTTATACACAAAAGGGGAAAGCTAAATACTTTCCCTCTTAAGTGTAAAGATTATTAATTAAACTATGCATCCGTTATGTAGATGTATAGTTTATCTAATAAGCTTCTCCGTCTAGTATCTTTACGCTTGTTAAAGCTACACACTAAACTCATATTCGATTATATAAATATAAAAATATATATTTTTATAAAAAGGAAGGACTAAGCCTTCCTTATTTTTAGTGAAAAGTTATTATTAAACTAATTCAATAATAGCCATTTCTGCAGCGTCACCTTTTCTTGGTCCAAGCTTCATTATTCTTGTGTATCCACCATTTCTTTCTGCATAAGAAGGTGCTATTTCATCAAAAAGATTTTTAACTACAGTTTCATCTAATATATAAGCAAGAGCTTGTCTTCTTGCATGTAAATCTCCTCTTTTACCAAGAGTGATCATTTTTTCTGCTATTCTTCTTGTTTCTTTAGCTCTTGTAACAGTTGTTGTCATTCTTTTATTTCTTAAAAGATCAGTTACAAGGTTTCTAAGCATTAGGTTTCTATGTGAAGTAACACGACCTAGTTTACGTTGTTTAGCCATCTAATTTCCCTCCTTCGCCTAGTCTTCTTTTTTAAGGTTAAGGCCTAATTCAGCTATCTTTTGTTCAACTTCTTCTAAAGATTTCTTTCCTAGGTTTCTAACCTTCATCATTTCTTCTTCATTCTTTTCAGTAAGTTCTTCAACCGTATTTATACCAGCTCTTTTTAAGCAGTTATACGATCTTACTGATAGATCAAGTTCTTCAATAGTCATCTCTAGAACTTTTTCTTTTTTATCTTCTTCTTTTTCAACCATTATCTCAACACTACTAACATGTTCAGTAAGGTCAATGAAAAGATTAAGATGTTCAGTTAATATTTTAGATCCTAAAGAAATACCTTCTTGTGGATTTATACTTCCATTTGTCCAAACTTCTATAACAAGTTTGTCAAAATCCGTTCTTTGTCCAACTCTAGTATTTTCAACTTTATAGTTTACTTTTTCAACAGGAGTATAAATAGAATCCATTGGTATTACACCAATTGGCATATCGTCAGATTTATTTTCTTCCGATGGCACATATCCTCTACCTTTGCTTATAACCATTTCCATATTGAATTTAGCACCCTTATCTAAAGTTGCTATTTTAAGATCTTTATTTATTATTTCAACGTCAGGAGGACATATAATGTCACCAGCAGTAACAATTTGATCTCCTTGCGCTTCTATTCTTACCGTTCTATCGCCTTCTCCATCAATAGTTGCAGAAAGTTCTTTTAAAGTAAGCATTATTTGAGTTACGTCTTCTTTTACACCTGGTACTGTAGAGAATTCATGTAAAACTCCATCTATTCTGATTGATTTTACCGCTACACCAGGTAATGAAGATAAAAGTACTCTTCTTAGTGCATTACCAAGAGTTATACCATAACCTCTTTCCAAAGGTTCTAAAACAAATTTTCCATATCTATGGTCTTCATTTAATTCCAGAATCTCAACCTTCGGCTTTTCTATTTCTATCATCTATTAAACCCTCCTTATGTTTTTTTAACCAAACTTGAGGGCAACTTTTTCCATAAGAGCAACTGATTCTATTGCTGAGTTTTAATCTACCCTCTACTTAGAGTAAAGCTCAACGATTAAGTGTTCCTCTATTTCTAGGTCTATATCTTCTCTTGTAGGAAGAGCTACCACTTTACCCTGCATTTTTTCAATATCTACATTTAACCAATTAGGAACAACTCTTGTGAAGTTCTCTACTAATGATTTCATCTTTGGTGAAGTTTTAGAAGTTTCCTTAACTACTATTTCATCTCCAATTGAAACTAACATTGATGGTATATTAGCTTTGTGTCCATTTAGTGTAAAGTGTCCGTGTCTTACTAATTGTCTAGCTTCTTTTCTTGATGCAGCTAGTCCCATTTTGTAAACTACATTATCAAGTCTTCTTTCTAGTAAGCTTAGTAAGTTTTCACCTGTTTTACCTTGCATATTTTCAGCTTTTTCATAAGTGTTTCTAAATTGAGTTTCTAAAACTCCATATATTCTCTTAACTTTTTGCTTTTCTCTTAATTGAGTTCCGTAGTTCGAAACTTTCTTTCTACCTTGTCCATGCATACCTGGAGCATAAGGTCTCTTGTTCATTGCACATTTTTCTGTATAACATCTGTCTCCTTTAAGGAATAACTTCATTCCTTCTCTACGACAAAGTCTACATTCTGGTCCGTTATATCTTGCCATTTTTTCAATACACCTCCTATTATATCAATTAAACTCTTCTTCTCTTTGGTGGTCTACAACCATTATGAGGTATTGGAGTAACATCTTTAATCATGCTTATATCAAGTCCTGCCGCTTGTAATGATCTTATAGCAGCTTCTCTACCTGCACCTGGTCCTTTTACAAATACTTCTACCGCCTTAAGTCCGTGTTCCATAGCTGATTTTGCAGCTGTTTCAGCAGCCATTTGAGCAGCGAATGGAGTAGATTTTCTTGATCCTTTAAAACCTAATTGTCCTGCACTTGCCCAAGCTATTGCGTTACCACGTACATCAGTAAGAGTAACTATTGTATTGTTAAATGTAGATTTAACATGAGCATGTCCACGTTCTATGTTTTTACGTTCTTTTCTTCTTACACGTGTAGCTTTTTTCTTTGGCTTAGCCATTTTATTTTCCCTCCTTTATCACTAGATTATAACCTATTTCTTACGACTTACTGTTTTCTTAGGTCCTTTTCTTGTTCTAGCATTAGTTTTAGTTTTTTGTCCTCTTAAAGGTAAACTGAATCTATGTCTGATACCTCTGTAGCACTTGATATCTTTAAGTCTTTTTATATTAAGAGTAATCTCTCTTCTAAGATCACCTTCAACTAGGTAATCTTCATCTATTAATCCTCTTAACTTATTTACTTCGTCTTCTGTAAGATCTTTTATTCTAGTATCTTTATTGATACCTGCTTTTACTAATAAAGCGTTTGATCTTGTTCTTCCTATTCCAAATATATAAGTAAGTCCTATTTCAACTCTCTTATCTCTTGGTAAGTCAACACCGGCTATTCTTGCCATTTGATTACACCTCCTAATCAATTCAATGATTCTTTACTGTCCAATGCAAAATTATACATCATTTGCAGAAAAAAATCTAGTTTTTTTTTCTACTAATTAACCTTGTTTTTGTTTATGCTTTGGATTCTCGCAAATAACCATTATTTTACCTTTTCTTCTGATTACTTTGCATTTTTCGCATATTGGTTTTACAGATGCTCTAACTTTCATCTATATCCCTCCTTAGAGTAACTACTTCTTACGCCATATTATTCTTCCCTTAGATAGGTCATACGGTGACATTTCAACTGTTACCTTATCTCCTGGAAGAATTCTAATAAAATTCATTCTAAGTTTACCAGAAATGTGAGCAAGGATTTCATGGTCGTTTTCTAGTTTTACCTTGAACATGGCGTTTGGTAAAGATTCAACGACAACACCTTCTAATTCTATAACATCTTTTTTGGCCATTAAGTAACCAACCCTCCATTTCTATTTTCCTCAGGATTAAATCCCAATTCTCTTAACTCTCTTCTTAGGTAAGCATTGTTCACCTTTTCGGTAGCTAAGATTTTTTCTTTTAATTTTATTGATACAGTTTTAGTCTTTGATAGATGTTTAATTTTTTTCTTTTTTGGATTATCTAATCTTCTTAAATCTCCATCTGCAATATATACATAATTATCATCAATTATATCTATTACAAAAAAAAATCGCTTACTATCTCTTCCCGCTTTGGAAAAGACCACCTGTCCAATTTCTAAATCATTTAAATTCACCAATTTCACCTCTTTGGCTTTATAGAACCGTCAATAAAAGTGGCTCATCTTTAGTAATGGCAATAGTATTTTCATAATGTGATGATTTTTTGCCATCCATTGTAACAGCTGTCCAACCATCTGAAAGTACTTTCACTTTATAAGTTCCTATATTGACCATTGGTTCAATTGCTAGTACCATTCCCTCTGTTAATCTTGGTCCTCTGTTTGGAAGACCGTAATTAGGAATTTGAGGATCTTCGTGGAGATCTTTACCTATACCATGACCAACAAAGTCCCTAACAATAGAAAAACCAAAACTTTCTACATAAGCTTGAATCGCATGAGAAATATCTGATAATCTATATCCTTCCTTAGCAAACTTTATACCTTCGTAAAAACTTTGCTGAGTTACATCTATTAGTTTTCTATCAATTTCTGATATATTCCCAACAGCCCAAGTTCTAGCTGCATCTCCATGATAACCATTATAATAAGCTCCAATATCCAAACTTATTATTTCTCCCTCTAAAAGAGGTTTTTTATCAGGAAATCCGTGAACTACAACTTCGTTCTTCGATGCACATATGCTAGCTGGAAAACCACCATATCCTTTAAAAGAAGGCGTAGCACCATATTTTCTTATATTCTTTTCAGCTAATTCATCAAGTTCTTTTGTCGTTATTCCTATCTTAAGAGCTTCTCTTAGAAGTTCATGAGTTTCTGCTACTATTTTTCCAGCATCCTTTAAAGCTTCTATTTCCTTAGAGGATCTTATTTGTATCATTACTCCTCACTTCCTAGAGCTTTTTTTATGTCTTCAAAAACTTTAGATATTTCTTGTTCACCGTCTACATTTAATAGTATATCTTTTTTTGTATAAAAATCAACTAAAGGCATAGTTTCATTTAAATACACATCGATTCTACTAGCAACAGTTTCTACTGTATCATCTTTTCTTTGATAAAGTTCTCCGTCACATAGATCGCAAACAGATTCTTTTTTAGGAGGATTAAACGATACGTGGAATGCAGCTCCGCAATCCTTACACATACGTCTACCAGTTATTCTATCAACTAAAAGTTCTTTTTTAACTTCTATATTGATAACATAATCTAATTTCATAGAATCTCCTAAAACTTCTTCTAAAGCCGTAGCTTGAACTAAAGTTCTTGGGAAACCATCTAGTAAAAATCCATTTTCACAGTCATCTTCATCTAATCTTGATTTAACAAGATCAACAACTAGCTCATCTGGAACTAAAAGTCCTTTATCTATAAAGTCCTTAGCTTTTTTTCCTAGTGGAGTTCCTTCTTTTATGTTCTTTCTAAATATATCTCCTGTCGATATATGAGGTATCTTATATTCATTAATTATACTCTTTGCTTGTGTTCCCTTTCCAGCACCTGGAGGTCCAAGTAGTATAAGTCTCATATTCCTCATCTCCTAGTAGATTATTTTAAAACCAAACTAAAGGGGATAAAATCCCCTTAATTTTCTATTTCAAAAACCCTTGATAATGTCTCATCAACATTTGGGCTTCTATTTGCTTCATTGTTTCAAGCGCAACCCCTACTATAATTAGTAGCGATGTTCCACCAAATCTAAATGGTATATTACCAAACTTAATAATAAGTACTGGCATAACAGCTATAATAGCTAAGAATATTGATCCTACAAAAGTAAGTCTATTTAATACTCTACTTAAGTACTCTCCAGTAGCTTTACCAGGTCTAATTCCTGGAATAAATCCACCTGAGTTCTTCATATTATCAGCAACATCAAAAGGATTGAATGTAACTGATGTATAGAAGTAAGCAAAGAATATAATAAGTAAGGCTTCAACACCTATATAAATCCATATTCCTGGGTTACCATTAGTGGAAAACCATTTGCTTAAAAAGGCTTGAAAATCTCCTTTTACAAAGAACGCTATTGTTTGAGGAAAATACATAAGCGATATTGCAAATATTACTGGAATAACTCCGGCAGTATTTACTTTCATCGGTATATGTGTACTCTGTCCACCATACATTTTTCTTCCTACTACTCTCTTTGCATATTGCACTGGAATTTTTCTAACCCCTTGCAATATTGCAATAACTCCTACAATAACCATTAGAGCCATTAGAGCAAATATAGCAATTTGGATAACATTAAGTTGTCCCTTGCTAAATAACTCATAACTTCTAAATGTTGAACCTGGAAGTCTTGAAATAATACCTATAAAAATAAGTATCGATATTCCATTTCCAATACCTTTTTGTGTGATTTGTTCTCCTAACCACATTAAAAAAGCAGTTCCTGCTGTTAATGTAAGAACTACAGTAACAATTGATAATGTATCTTTAGAAACTAATGCATTTCTAAATAACCCCACACTAATACCAGTTGCCTGAATCAATGCTAACACAATTGTTCCATATCTAGTATACTGGATCATTTTCTTTCTTCCCTCTTCTCCGGATTTAGAAAGTTCTTCTAAACTCGGAATAGCAATTGTAAGTAATTGTACTATGATGGAAGCTGTAATGTAAGGAGAAATACCTAATGCAAATAAAGTAAAGTTTCTAAATGCACCTCCAGAAACCAAATCGTAAAAAGATAATATACCAGCATTCTCAACAGTCTGCTTGATATATTCTCTATCTATTCCCGGTACTGGGATTGATGCTCCTATTCTAAACACTACTACCATTAATAGTGTGAATAGTATTCTCTTCCTTAAATCAGGTATTTTAAATGCGTTCCTAAAGGTAGATAGCAAATTAAATCACCTCTACCTTACCACCAGCAGCTTCTATTTTTTCTGCTGCTGACTTAGTAAACTTTGTAGCCTTTACTGTTAGTTTTCTTTCTAGGTTACCATTACCTAGTATCTTTATACCATCTTTTTCTATTTTAGATATAGCACCAGTTTCTTTTAAAACTTGAGCAGTTATTTCTGTTCCATCTTCAAATCTATTAAGTAATTCAACATTAACTTCTGTGAAAACTTTCTTGAAGTTGAAATTGCTAAAACCTCTCTTTGGAAGTCTTCTAAATAGTGGCATTTGTCCACCTTCAAAACCAAGTCTAACTCCTCCGCCTGAACGAGAATTTTGACCATCTTGTCCACGACCGGCAGTCTTACCTTGACCTGTAGCAGTACCTCTACCTAATCTTTTTCTATTCTTAACAGCACCTTTTGCTGGTTTAAGTTCATGTAACTTCATTCTTTAGCACCTCCTTTAAAGCAATTTTTTTCTATGCTTCTTCTACTTGTACTAAGTGTTTAACAACCTCTATCATGCCTCTTATTTGAGCATTATCTGGCTTTTCTACCACTTGTTCTCTTTTTCTAAGCCCAAGAGCTTCAACAGTCTTTCTTTGCTTAGGTTTTGTTCCGATTACACTTCTAGTTAGCTTTATTTTAAGCATTCTTGCTACCTCCTAACCTAAAAGATCTTCAACCTTTTTTCCTCTTAGTGCAGCGATATCTTCGGCTCTTTTTAGGTTCTTTAATCCTTCTAATGTTGCGTTTACCATATTTCTTGCATTATTTGATCCTAAAGACTTAGCTCTAACATCTTTAAATCCTGCAAGTTCTAATATAGCACGTACTGGTCCACCTGCGATAACTCCTGTACCTTCTGCAGCTGGCATTATAAGAACTCTACCTGCACCGAAATGTCCTACTACTTCATGAGGAACTGTAGTTCCAACCATTGGAACCTTTATAAGGTTTTTCTTTGCATTATCTATTGCTTTCTTGATTGCATCTGGTACTTCCATAGCTTTTCCTGTACCCATACCCACGTGTCCGTTTTCATCTCCAACAACAACAAGGGCTGCAAATCTAAAGTTTCTACCGCCTTTAACAACTTTAACAACACGTCTTATGTCAACAACTTTTTCAGTGATGTCTAGTGCTTTAGCGTCTATTAGCTTATTAGACATTTATTAGCCTCCTTCTATTAAAACTTAAGACCACCTTCTCTAGCAGCTTCTGCTAGTTCTTTAACTCTACCGTGGTAAATGTATCCACCTCTGTCGAATACTACTGTTTCAACATTAGCTTCTTTTGCTCTTTTAGCTACTAACTCTCCAACTTTTTTAGCAGACTCTTTGTTTCCGCCATGCTTGATTTCAGCTTTTAATTCTTTATCTAAAGAAGAAGCTGAAGCTAAAGTTTTTCCGTTAACGTCATCTATAACTTGAGCATATATGTTATTAAGACTTCTATATACATTTAATCTTGGTCTTTCAGGAGTTCCAAAGACTTTGCCTCTTACTCTAGCATGTCTTTTTTTTCTTGCTTCATTTTTACTCACTTTATTAAACATCCCTTTTCACTCCTTTCCTATTTACCAGTTTTACCTTCTTTTCTTCTGATAATTTCACCAGCGTATTTTATTCCTTTACCTTTGTAAGGCTCAGGCTTTCTCCAATCTCTGATCTTAGCAGAGTAGTTACCAACTTGTTGCTTGTTGATACCTTTTACTATAAGTTCAGTTTGGTTAGGAACTTCAACTGTTATTCCTTCTGGATCTTCCATTTCAACTGGATGTGAGAATCCAAGGTTCATAACTAGTTTCTTACCTTGTTTTTGAGCTCTGTAACCTACACCTACAAGCTCTAATTTCTTTTCATATCCTTTAGTAACTCCTTCAATCATGTTAGCGATTAAAGTTCTACTTAATCCATGAAGAGATTTATGCTTTTTGTTTTCAGTTGGTCTTTCAACTTTAACAATATTACCTTCTATAACTACTTTCATAGCTTCGTCTAATTTTTCATTAAGTTCTCCTTTAGGTCCTTTTACAACAACAGTGTTGTTTTCTAGAACTTTAACTTCTACACCTTCAGGAACAACTATTTCTTTTAATCCTATTCTTGACATTCTGGCACCTCCTTGCTTCACGACTTTTTATTACCAAACGTAACAGATTACTTCTCCACCTACGTTTTGTTTTCTAGCTTCTCTATCAGTTATTATACCTTTTGAAGTAGATACTATTGATATTCCTAATCCGTTCAATACTTTAGGTACATCTTCTTTACCAGCATATACTCTCATACCAGGCTTAGATATTCTCTTTATTCCACTGATTACTTTCTCGCCATTTCTTCCATACTTAAGTTGAATCTTTATTATACCTTGCTTACCATCTTCTATAACATCATAGCCTTTTATGAATCCTTCTTCTAGAAGTATTCTTGCTAATTCTTTCTTGATGTTAGAAGCAGGTACTTCTAATGATTCATGCTTAACAGAGTTTGCGTTTCTTACACGAGTCAGCATATCTGCTATTGGATCTGTCATTGTCATATTAAAAACCTCCTTCCAAGTAACTTATTTCTACCAGCTTGCCTTTCTTACTCCAGGAATCTCGCCTTTGTAAGCTAATTCTCTAAAGCAAATACGGCAGATACCGAATTTCTTTAATACAGAATGTGGTCTTCCACAAAGGTTGCATCTTGTATATTCTCTAGTAGAATATTTTTGCTTTCTGGCTTGTTTAACTTTCATCGCCTTTCTAGCCATCTTTTAACCCTCCTATCTATTTTGCAAACGGCATACCTAGAAGTTTTAAAAGCTCTCTAGCTTCTTCGTCCGTCTTCGCAGTTGTTACGAATATAACGTCCATACCTCTAGTTTGATCTACCATATCGAATTCTATTTCAGGGTATATAAGTTGTTCTTTAACCCCAAGAGCGTAGTTTCCTCTTCCATCAAATGAATTTGCACTTACACCTCTAAAGTCTCTAACTCTAGGTAGTGATATATTTACAAATTTATCTACAAAATTATACATTTTTTCAGCTCTAAGAGTTACCTTAGCTCCAACAGGCATACCTTCTCTTAATTTGAAGTTTGCAACTGATTTCTTAGCTTTAGTAACAACTGGTTTTTGTCCTGTTATTATTCCAAGTTCATTAAGAGCAGCTTCTAAAGATTTTGGATTCTCTCTAGCCTCTCCTACTCCCATGTTTATTACAACTTTTTCAAGTTTAGGTATCTCCATTACACTTTTGTAGTTAAACTTTTCCATTAACGCTGGAGCTACTTCTTTCTTATACTTTTCTAAAAGTCTTATAGCCATGTGAATATCCTCCTTTCATTTCTTTCTATAAAGCTTCGTTACACTTAGTACAAGCTCTAGTTTTGCTTCCGTTCTCTATGTTGAAAGATACTCTAACACCTTTATCACATTTCTTGCAATATGGCATTACATTAGACATATCTATGAAAGCTTCTTGTTGTATTATTCCGCCTTGTTGTACCTTAGCAGATGGCTTCATGTGCTTTGTAGCCATAGCTACTCCCTCAACTAATACTTTACCTTTAGTAGGATTTACTTCAAGCACTTTACCTTTTTTACCTTTATCTTTACCAGCGATTATTACCACTGTATCATCTTTCTTAATACGCATCATTTTGCTTACACCTCCTTAGATTAAAGTACCTCTGGAGCAAGTGAAACTATTCTCATGAAGTTATTGTCTCTTAGCTCTCTAGCAACTGGTCCGAATATACGAGTTCCCATTGGAGACTTGTCATCCTTTATTAAAACAGCAGCATTTTCATCAAATTGAATATAACTTCCGTCTTTTCTTCTTAGTTCTTTTTTAGTTCTTACTACAACAGCTCTTACTACTTTACCTTTTTTAACAACTCCACCTGGTGTTGCACTTTTAACAGTAGCTACTATAACGTCTCCTACACGAGCATATCTTCTCTTTGTTCCGCCTAAAACACGTATGCAAAGTATTTCTTTTGCACCTGAATTATCAGCTACCTTTAAACGAGTTTCTTGTTGTATCATGCTAATACCTCCTCTCGCATTCTAGCATATTATTACTTTCTTACTTCTTGTACTACTTCTACAAGTCTAAATCTTTTATCTTTAGATAATGGTCTAGTCTCCATTATTCTTACTCTATCGCCTATATTACAAACATTATTTTCATCATGTGCTTTTAACTTTTTAGTTCTCTTAACTGCTTTACTGTAAAGTGGATGACGAATAAACTCTTCAACTGCAACAGTTATAGTTTTATCCATCTTATTGCTTACAACACGTCCAACTCTAACTTTTCTTCTATTTCTTTCCACAGCGGTTGCCTCCCTTCACGCAATACTACTATATATCCTACGCGTTAAGCTCGTTAGCTCTTATTACAGTCTTAACTCTCGCGATATCTTTTCTTACTAAATTGATTCTCATTGGGTTATCAAGCTGTCCAGTAGCTAATTGGAATCTAAGGTTAAATAATTCACCCTTAAGGTCTGCAAGCTTTTGAACAAGCTCGTTCCCGCTCATTTCTCTTATTTCTTTAGCTTTCACTTGATTCACCACCCTTTACTACAAACTTACATTTGATTGGCAGTTTGTGCATAGCAAGTCTCATTGCTTCTCTTGCTATTTCTTCCGAAACTCCATCAATCTCAAACATTACTCTACCTGGCTTAACTACTGCAACCCAATATTCTGGTGAACCTTTACCAGCACCCATACGAGTTTCTGCAGGTTTTCTAGTTACAGGCTTGTGAGGGAATATCTTTATGAAAACTTTTCCGCCCCTCTTCATGTATCTATTCATTGCTATTCTGGCTGCTTCTATTTGATTAGATGTAATCCATGAAGCTTCTTGTGCCACCATACCATATTTTCCGTAATCTACCGTGTTACCTTTTTGAGCTTTACCTCTCATTTTGCCTCTATGAACTCTACGACGTTTTACTCTTTTAGGCATTAACATGGTCTATTCCTCCTTCCTTAACGCTATATCTATTATTCAGCTTTAGGCTTTCTTGGCCCTCTGTTATTATTTCTTCTGTTATTAGGTCTTTTATTACCTTTTTTAACTTCTTTTCTTTCGTTGAATCCTAAGATTCTTTCTTCTTTCTTACTTGGAAGTACTTCTCCGTGGTTTATCCAAACCTTAACTCCAAGCTTTCCATAAGTAGTATCTGCTTCAGCAAATCCATAATCTATGTCAGCTCTTAAAGTTGATAAAGGCACGTTTCCTTCGCTGTATCCTTCAGTTCTAGCCATTTCAGCTCCACCAAGTCTACCAGCAGTAGCAACTTTAATACCTTTAGCTCCAGATCTTAAAGCTCTTTGCATACCTTGTTTCATTGCTCTTCTGAACGCAACTCTTCTTTCAAGTGCTAATGCAATGTTTTCAGCAACTAATTGAGCATCTTTCTCAGGACGCTTAACCTCTACTATGTTAATAAGTATAACCTTAGCAGCAGACATTTTAGCTACATCTTTTTTGATTTCTTCAATACCTGCTCCACCTCTACCTATAACCATTCCAGGCTTTGCAGTATTTATATTAAGCTTTACTTTCTCTCCTGATCTTTCTATTTCTATTTTAGAAATTCCAGCAGTGTAAAGTTTCTTCTTTAAGAATTTACGTATCTCGTGGTCTTCTTTTAAAAGTCCTGCGAAATTCTCTTTGTTTGCAAACCATCTAGAATCCCAGTCCTTTATAACGCCCACTCTCAAACCGTGAGGACTAACTTTTTGACCCATTATTTTCCCTCCTTATCAATTACTTTTCTTTTACAACTACCTCTAAGTGGCTAGTTCTTTTTCTTATTGTTGTAGCACGTCCCATTGCTCTAGGTCTGAATCTCTTCATTGTAGGACCTTGATTAGCAACCATTTTTGATACAACTAATTTATCTCTATCCATATTATGGTTATTTTCAGCATTTGCAACAGCAGATAATAAAACATTTCTTAATTCTCTAGCTGCTTTGTTCGGCGTATACTTTAATATCGCCAATGCTTCGTCTACATTTTTACCTCTTACTAGATCAGCAGTAAAACCTGCTTTTCTAGGAGATACACGTACGAATTTTGCTATAGCTCTAGCTTCCACAGCAAAAACCTCCTTCCACTATTCAAAAGTTATTTCTAACTATTTTCTCTTTGAAGTTCTATCGTCACCTTTGTGACCTTTAAACGTTCTAGTTAAAACGAATTCACCTAATTTATGTCCAACCATTTCTTCTGTAATATATACAGGAACATGCTTTCTTCCGTCATGAACAGCAATTGTATGTCCTAAAAATTGAGGGAATATAGTTGACGATCTTGACCAAGTCTTAACAACGCTCTTTTCGTCAGTTTCGTTCATTTTTTCAATCTTCTTAAGAAGTCTAGGGTGTACAAAAGGTCCCTTCTTTGTTGATCTACTCATTATTCTTCCTCCTTCCAATTTAACATTTATATATTAACTTACCTTATTTTTTCTTTCTTCTTGAAACAATATACTTATCTGAAGCTTTGTTTTTCTTTCTAGTTTTGTATCCAAGAGTTGGTTTACCCCAAGGAGTAACTGGAGTTGGTCTACCTATAGGAGCTCTACCTTCCCCTCCACCGTGTGGATGGTCATTAGGGTTCATTACAGAACCTCTTACTGTAGGTCTTACACCCATATGTCTCTTTCTACCAGCTTTACCGATAGTAACATTGAAATGCTCAACATTTCCAACTTGTCCAACTGTTGCTCTACACTCATTATGAACTAATCTCATTTCTCCTGATGGAAGTCTTAATAACGCGTATTTTCCTTCCTTAGCCATTAATTGAGCTGATACTCCAGCAGATCTTACTAATTGTGCTCCTTTTCCAGCTTTAAGCTCGATATTGTGAAGCATAGTACCAACTGGCATATCTTTTAATTTTCTTGTGTTACCTGGCTTGATATCCGCTTCTTTACCAGATAATACAACGTCTCCAACATTTAGTCCTACTGGGCAAAGAATGTATCTTTTTTCACCATCAGCATAGTGTAATAACGCTATGTTAGCAGTTCTATTTGGATCATATTCTACAGCAGCAATTGTTGCTGGAACATTTTCTTTTTCTCTTTTGAAATCTATTATTCTATATTTCTTTCTAGCTCCGCCACCTTTATGACGAGTAGTTATCTTACCGTGTGCATTTCTACCAGAGTGCTTCTTTAAAGAAACAACTAATGACTTTTCATAACCTTCTCTAGTTATTTCATCAGACTTAAGTACAGTCATATGTCTACGTCCGGCAGATGTTGGCTTAAACTTTTTAATAGCCATTTAATTTCCCTCCTTTATGCTTGCTTAGGAATTAAACACCTTCAAAGAATTCTATTTCTTTAGAAGCTTCTGTAAGTTTTACAACAGCCTTTTTAAAGTCTGCTCTCTTACCGATGTTTCTTCCCATTCTCTTAGTTTTTCCTGTATAATTCATAGTGTTAATTTTGTCCACTTCTACACCAAATACCGCTTCAACAGCTTTTCTTATTTCAAACTTGTTAGCTTTCTTTGTAACGATGAATGTGTACTTCTTGTCAGCCATAGCATCCATAGAAGTTTCAGTTATAACTGGTCTTATGATTATATCATGTGGATTAGTCATTATGCGTACACCTCCTCCACTTTTTTAACAGCATCTTTAGTTATTATTAACTTTTCATATCTTAAGATGTCGTATACATTTATAGTATTAACAAATGCAGTAGCTACACCTTGAATATTGTTTGCAGCTCTTACTACATTATCATTCTTTTGTGCAGTTACGATTAATGCTTTTTTAGCTTCTAAAGCCTTTAATACATTAACCATTTCTTTAGTCTTAGGTACTTCTAAGTTTAACTCATCTAAAACGATAAAATCGTTAGCAGTTACCTTATTAGTAAGAACACCTTTAAGAGCTAATCTTCTCATCTTCTTAGGAAGTGAGTATCTGTAATCTCTTGGCTTTGGTGCGAATACAACTCCACCACCAATCCAGTTTGGTTGTCTTGAACTACCAGCTCTTGCTCTACCAGTTCCTTTTTGTCTCCATGGCTTCTTACCGCCACCTCTTACTTCTGATCTTGTCTTAGCTGACTGAGTACCTTGTCTCTTGTTAGCTAATTGATTTTTAACTACTTCATATATAACATGATCCTTAACTTCCTTAGCAAATATATCTGCTGAAAGTTCGATCTCACCAACATTTTCACCTTTAATATTAAGAACATTTACTTTAGGCATTATTTATCCTCCTTTCCATTAAAGCGTTATTACTTCTTAACAGCTTCTTTGATTGTAACTAAACCTTTTTTAGGTCCTGGAATAGCACCTTTAACTAAGATTAAGTTCTTTTCTACGTCTACTGACACAACTTGTAAGTTTTGTACAGTAACTGTTTGACTTCCCATGTGTCCTGGAAGATTCTTTCCTTTGAATACTCTCGAAGGATCTGAAGCTGCTCCCATTGAACCTGGTCTTCTGTGGTATCTAGAACCGTGAGTTTCTGGTCCTCTTGATTGTCCGTGTCTTTTAATAACACCTTGGAATCCCTTACCTTTTGAAGTTGCAGTAACATCTATCATAGCTCCTGCTTCAAAGATATCAGCTTTGATTTCTTGTCCTACTTCGTAAGCTGAAACGTCGTCCATTCTTACTTCCGCAAGGTTTCTCTTATAAGCAAGGTTTGCTTTATCAAAGTGTCCTCTTTCTGGCTTGTTTAAATGCTTTTCTTTAGCATCTTCAAAACCAACTTGGATAGCATTGTATCCATCTGTTTCTTTAGTCTTTATTTGAGTTACTATCATAGGTCCTGCCTCAACAACAGTAACTGGAACAACAACCGAATTTTCATCAAATACTTGAGTCATTCCTAACTTTCTTCCTAGTATCTTTTTCATCCTTACACCTCCTATAATCTTACAGCGGATTGCATTTGCAATCATCCTAAGATAAAGGATATTATCTATACCTGTTATCTTAGTTAATAAGCATATCATTTATAAAAGCATTTAATGCTTATTGTCTAATGTTTCTTACAGTTTTATTTCTATATCAACACCAGCTGGTAAGTCAAGCTTCATTAAAGCATCAACTGTCTTTTGTGATGGCTTTGATATATCAATAAGTCTTTTGTGAGTTCTTATTTCGAACTGCTCTCTAGAGTCCTTGTACTTATGTACCGCTCTTAGTATAGTAACTATTTGTTTTTCAGTTGGAAGTGGCACTGGACCTGAAACTCCAGCTCCTGTCTTCTTAGCTGTTGCAACTATCTGAGTTGCTGATTGATCTAACATTTTGTGATCATATGATTTAAGTCTTATTCTTATTTTTTCTTTTGCCATTTTAAATTTACCTCCTCATCGCACGTTATAATATTGACGTACGACTCAGCATAGAAAAACTGTCCCGGGTGTGTTGCGTTATGCAAAATTATAAAGGGACAGCTCCCCTTGCTTAGTCGCCCGATTCCTCGATACAGACATACTCCACGAAAATTTCCCAACATAACGTTGGCTACCTTTCGATTCATCGCCTCTTCTATACATACCTTGCTATTATATAATATTAAAGATGTTTTTTCAAGAGCTTTTTTTAAAAAAATTATTTTTTTATTTAGCCTTGCAAAACCATCTGTTCGAAATTAATTAAGTCATATCTAAACTGCTTTTATTTAACACACCATGATAGTATAAAACAAATTTTAAAACTTTACAATACTTATTGCTAAATTTTTTTTATTTTTTTTTTAATACATTTTTCATTACCAAATACTTATATTTTTACGATAAATATAGTTCATTCTTCTGATTTAAATTTTTCCTTCATTAATATATAATAATAAATTAATTATATCTATCTATTCTTATATAAATAATGATAGATTATCTTTTAATCAAGATTGTAAAAAATCGTTTTCATATTTCTTTGTGCAAATCAAATTATAAATAATTTCTAATCTATTTATAATTTGATTTTTTTATCAATAATATATATTATATAGGAAGAATTTTAATTTAGGATTTAGGAGTGATTTTATGAAAAAATTTTTTAGCTTTTTAATTGTATTTACATTGTTACAATTAAATACTTTATCTTTTGCACAGACTCAAACAAATAAAGACATATCCATATTAGGTGTAGGTGATACTATGGTTCATTCACCACAACTTAAAGCTCAGTATAATAAAGCTACTGATACATATGATTTTAATAACAATTATGATTTTATAAGAGATTATGTAAAATCAAATGATATATCAATTTGTAATCTTGAGACAACATTTGCGGGAAAAGATAAAGGACGTTATACAACATACCCAAGATTCACAAGCCCAGATTCACTAGCAACAGCTATAAAAAACGCTGGATTTACTCATGTTAGCATTATAAATAATCATACAAATGATAAAGGGTATGAAGGTTATAAAAGAACTATCCAAATATTAAAAAACAATAATCTAAAGATATTAGGTGGAAGATTAAAAGAAGATGAAAAGAACTATATAATAGAAGATATTAAAGATAAAAAAATTGCATTAACAGCTTATTCTTATGAAACAAAAGAAAATAAAGGTAGAAAAACATTAAACGGAATACCAGTTGATCCTAAAATGGCTAATTTAATAAATACATTTAATTATGATACATTAGATAAAGATTTGTTAAAAATAAAAGAAGATATAGAAAATATGAAGAAAGAAAATGCAGATATCATAGTATTTTATATGCACTGGGGATATGAGTATCATTTAAAGGAAGATAAGAAGCAAGAATATATAGCATCAAAATTAAATGAATACGGCGTAGATTTGATCCTAGGCTCTCATCCTCACGTTGTCCAACCAGTAAAAACAATAAAATCTTATGATGCAAACAATCAACTAAAAAAAGAAACATTGGTAGCTTATTCACTGGGAAATATTTTATCTAATCAATGTTATGAAATATTAAAGAAAAGACATCCTGAAGACGGGCTTATATTTAAAGTAGTATTTGATGACAAACTTAATAAAAAAGCTTCATTTATCCCAACATGGGTTCATAGATTAAATTATAAAGAAGGCAAAAGAGTTTATGAAATATTACCACTTAACAAAGCTCTAAAAGATTATAAGGAATATAACCTTATAAAAGATAGTTCTATAACAAGAGCTAAAAATGCACTTAATAATACATTAGAAATATTTAAAAACAATAATATAATTTTAGAATATATAAATTAAATTATTAAAGGAGATAAATCAAAATCAATTTGTTTTATCTCCTTTAATATATATTTTTATATTTAATTTTATATAAGAATATTTAATCTAATTTATTTTTATTGATATCTATTTTAGAATCCAATAAACCAGTAGAATCAAAATCCAATTGAACAATCATATCTTCAAACTCAAATTCATAATGAATTTCAGAATAAATCTCATATTCACCATCATTCACATCAATATCATTTAGTAATTCCTCTTCATACTCTTGTGGTAGTAAATGTTTAGAAGTATCATATTCCACTTTTATATCATATATTTCATTTTCATTTAAATAATTTTGAATCACTTTATCATAATTTAACAATTTTTCTTGTTGTAAAATATTAAATTCAAAAATAGAATCCTTCGTTGATATATCTCTTCTATTCCAAACTTTTCTTAATCTTATTCCATCATCAAATTTAACAATAACCACTCTATCTTCATCCAAACCATCTTCCTTTTTGGACTCATAATTATTGATCATAATATAATCAAATTCACGCTCTAACAATTTATATATTATATTATATATTTTTTTACCTTTAAAATCTTCACTTGTATTCATATATATTTGAGCAATCCTATCATCTAATTCAATATTTTCAAATTGAAGATTCAATTCTTTGTATCTTTCTTTTAAATCTTTTCTAGCCTTAGACATAATATATATATCAATATCCTGATTTTTATTAAATATTTCCTTTGCATTTTTTAAATCCTTGTTTATCATAAGCAATATATCTTTATCTATATTATTAACTTCTTTTTTATCTACACATTGTTTAATAAAAGAAATCGAAGAATTTATATAATCTATAAAATCAAAATCTATATCTTCAAATAAAAAAGCAGATTTTTGTATATTTCTATATATCTCATAAGAATCTTTAAACTTAAGACCAAAATCAAATTCATCTTCTTGTTCATAATCTAACATCATATCTGTCTTATTTATAATTTCATCTATATTTAAATTAAGTTGTTTAGCTTGAACTTTATAAACCAAATCTATTCTATTTGAAATATTATTATAGTAAAACAATAAAAATAATATCACTATAATACTTATAGGATAGTAATACCATTTGATATCATCTTCCTCTTCAAAATTCTCATCTCTTAATTTCTCATCTTCCTTTTTAAAAAAATTAAAAGATTTTATAATAGCACCAATACCCTTAAACAAAATTCTCCCCCCCAAACACTAAGCTTCATCTATTATTTGTACAAAATTCAATAACACTTCATTTTTGGATTTTAATATATCTTCAATTAAATTTGTTTCATACTTTTCATTCTTATACTTATTCGCTCTTAATTCATTATTTTTGTTAACAACCATATTCTTTTTTATATTCTCTTTAATCTTAATATTCAAATTTAAATACTCACTTATCAATATATCCTCTTTTATATCTTTTTTATAACTATCTTTTATATAATGTAATAAATCTAAAAGTTTATTTATCGATTTACTTTCCATATCATTTTCAGTTAATACCTCTTTAAATAAGTTTATCCTCTTTATATTTATTTCAAAATCAACATATAAATTATCATCCTCACTAATTTGTTTAATATCTTTTTCAAAAAAACTATTAATGATATTATTACAAGTTTCAATATTGTCATAAAAATTCGAGATTTCATTGCAATAAAAATCCTCTTCTTGATGTATCAAACCACTAACACTATTTGCTCCTATTGTTGTTATAAACACTACCAAAGAAATAAAAAAATACATTATTCTTTTTAGCATGATAACATCCTCCCCCAAATATATTCATATTAAAATCAAATTAATTTTAACATATTATACTTAAAATTACCTTAAAATATAGCAAAAGAACTTACCTCTAAGATAAGTTCCTTTAATAATATTATTATCTAAATAAATTATTTGCTCATCATTTCCATGATTTTAGCTGCTAATATAGATCCAGCATATATACCAAATATTCCAGTTACTCCTGGTAATGTTGGTGGTGCTGGTAATGGTAATTTAGCAAATGAGAATATAAGTCCCGTAACAAGTCCAACAAATAAAGATATAATTGCAATTTTCATAAAAGTACCTCCTAATAAATTTCAATAAAAAAACCCCTAGATAAATTTATTATCTAAGGGACGAATTGCATTCGTGTTATCACCCATTATAAAATTCCCTTATATATTATAGATACACACAGGCATATAAAATAATAAAGAAATTTGTAAAAATATAAAAAATTCAGTTTTAATTTTTTATATCAATCAACTAATATTAATCTTTCATATTTCAATTTTGTTAAAATTAATTTAAAAATAAATGATATTTCTATTCAAATTCATTTATTTTGATATAATAATATATATTTATTAAAAATAATTTTATTTTTTCTAAGCATATATTAAAAAATTCTAAACGAATGTTAAACATATGTATATAAAATATATATTTTTTTTGGTTGTTTGTCAATATAAAATATATTTTATAAAATAAATATGAATAAAAAGTATCAAAATAATATCATAAAAAGGAGTTTTAAATATGAATTTTAGATTTGTACACAATAATTTTAATGTGCTTGATTTGGATAAAAGTATTGAATTTTATCAAAAAGCTCTTAATTTAAAGGAAGTTAGAAGAAAAGAAGCCTCAGATTCTAGCTTTATCTTAGTATACTTAGGAGATGGATTTGGCACTCATTCATTAGAATTAACATGGTTAAGAGATAGAAAAGAACCTTATAATTTAGGTGAAAATGAATTCCACCTTGCTTTAGAAGTGGATGATTTTGATAAAGCTTATGAACATCATAAAAATATGGGTTGTATCTGTTACGAAAACAAAGCAATGGGAATATACTTTATAAATGACCCAGATAATTATTGGATTGAAATACTTCCTAAAAAATATAAATAAGCTTATTTAGTATATAACTAAACAAATATAAAAAAGGAGTCAAATCTAAATTTGACTCCTTTTACTATTATAATTTATATTTTATTATTCTAATTCCTTTTCAATATAAATTTCGTATTCCTCATCATCTTCTTCATCTCTTGGTTCAATTCTTAATTCATGATCATCTTCATCATATCTAATTCTCATTTCAACAGACTCTCCATTTTCATCTACAATATAGATTTTTAAAGATTCTATTCCATCATTTCTAACATCTGCTTTTAATTCAACTTCTAAAGCATGATCATCATCTAAATCAAAGTTTCCTCTAGTTTCTTCAACTTCACCATCTTTCATGTTGATTGAATAAACTTTTCCTCCTGCTACAAAAACACCTTTACTTTCTTTTTCCGCTATTGGTGCATATAATAAATAAGTTCTAGATTCTTCATCATCATCCATATCAACATTATAATATCCAATAAGCTTCAGTTCATTATCATCATCTTCTTCTTGCTTATAAAAGAAAGTTTCATCTGAATCTAATTCATCATCACCTTTATCTAAATCATTATCTAAAACCATCAACACTCCTAATTTAGAAGCAAACATATCTTTAACATCTGCATCAACATCATCAGTTTTTATTTCAATATCAACTTTTTCATCAAAGAATGTTTCTTTTATATCTGATCTCTTAAAAGGTAATTCTACATCTTCTTCTACATCATTATTTTTATATTCAACTTTTAATTTAATAACACTATCATCTTCATCTTTATCTAATTCTAATTCTCTAAAGAATGTGTATATAACACCAACTTTTTCACCTTTATCTAATACAAAGTCATTTCTAGAAAATACTTTTCTTTCTTCATCTCTATCATGACGTTCAGAATTTTTAACATCAATATCAATATCTCTTACTAAATCAAAGAAATCCGTTCTCTTATCACCTTTTAAAGTAGCCAGTACTACTATTGAATGTTCATCAGCTACTATAGCTTCAATATCCATACTTTCATCATCATCTAAATCTACTTCTTCATCATAAACATTAAATCCACCATCTCTATATACATCATATAAAGATCTATAATTATCTTTTAAATATCTTTCTAAATCTCTATCTATTTCCTTAAAATTCTCTTCTTTTTCATCATCATTTTTAGAATCCGCAAAAGAAACACTAAGCATAGATAGTGATAACATCATCACTAAAACAAAACTAATTATCTTTTTCATAACAATAATCCTCCTAAAATTTTTATTCTATATCTAGTTTAATATATTCTTTATATTTAATCTATATTTTTAAGGTTTTCTTAATAGAATTGTAAAATTTAAAAAAATAATAACTTTTAATTTTTATACTTTAAACATAAAATATAAAATTATTTAAAATATTTAAAAATATATCTTTTTAAATATTTTATAAAATTTGCCGATATCATAGTTGAGCAATTCATATAATGAATTTTATTTGTTTGTATGAATTTTCAACTAATATTTCAATTCCCATATTAAAAGGACAGATTATACAATCTGCCCTTTTTTTCTTTTTAATTATTAAATTAAATTTTGAATTTATCTATTGATGATTTTAATTCTTCTGATAGCATTGATAATGATTCAGAAGCAGAAGCAATCTCTTCCATAGAAGCTGATTGTTCTTCAACCGAAGCATTTGCTTCTTCTGTCGAAGCTGCATTTTGCTCTGCTATTGAAGATAGATTATTTATAATATCTAAAATCTCTGATTTCTTATTATCCATATTTCTACCTGATTTTATAAGATCAAGTATCGCTGTTTCAGATTCTTTTATTGCATTTGTTATCTGATCATATTTAATCTTAGTATCTTCAACCTTAAGCTTTTGTTCATCTAAAACAACCATTACATCTTTTATGCTCTTAACTGCATAATTTGATCTTTCCATAAGTTCTTTTATTATAACATCTATCTCTACTGTTGAATTTGTTGATTGCTCTGCTAACTTTCTTATTTCTTCTGCAACAACTGCAAAACCTCTACCAGCCTCACCAGCTCTTGCAGCCTCAATAGCTGCATTAAGTGCAAGTAAATTCGTTTGTTCTGCAATAGATGCTATTAAACTACTAGCTTGACCAATCTTTTCTGTACTTTCACTAGTCTTTGTTATTATTTCATTTATAGCTAATGCTTCTTTGTCCGTCTTCGCTGTTTTATCTATAAGTTCATCAATAATATTTTTACCTTCTTCAGCTAAAGAATTTACCTTAGAAGAAGAAAGATTAACACTATCTAAATAATTAGCATTTGATTCAATTAATGTTCCTAATTCATTAGTTCTTCTAGAACCATCACTAGTACTTTGAGCTTGGTCAGTTGCATCTCTTGCAATCTCTTCAATAGCTCTTGCAACCTCTTCTGAAGCTGATGCTGCTTGTGATGATGTTTCATGAAGTTTCTTAGCAGAATCAAATACATGTGAAGATGAATCCATTATACCTCTAACCAAAGTATTAAAACTTCTATTCATCTCATTAAAAGCTCTTGCTAAAGTTCCTATTTCATCCTTAGAATCTAGATACTGCTTTGGCATTGCTCTAGTCAAATCACCTCTTGCCATTTGAAGTGCAAATGCTGCTGCATATTTTATAGGCTTAGATAAACTTTGACCTATATAATAAATTACAGCTATCGAAACACCTAATATTGGTATTAACGTTAATACAAAAGTCATTTGCATACTTGCAACTTCAGCCAAAACTTCATCTCTAGGTGCTGTTGTAACAAGCGACCAATCAGCATTTCTAATAGGTGCGTACCCCATAATCTTATGAACATCATTAAAGAAATATTCTCCATTACCAGATTCCTTATTTAAAGCCTTTGTTGTCAACTCTTCAAGCTCTTTATATCTAGAATCTTTTCTTGACTCATCTAATAAATTATATTCATCTTGTACATATTTATAATTTTGATGTGCGATTATCTCACCCTCAGAATTTATTAAATATGCATATCCTGTTTTTTCAATTTTAATATCTGATACTAATTGTGTAAGAGCATGTGCATCTCTTACAGTAACAACCGCACCAATTATTTTTCCGTTACTTCTTACTGGTACAGATGCTGTAAATATAACAGCTCCATCAGCTTTGCTAACCATCAAATTTGATAATACATCTTCACCTGCAAAAGTTCTTTTAACATAATCTCTATCTGATAAATCAAAAACCATTCCATTAGTTGCATAAGCTGTATAATCTGAATCTACATACTCTATCATTAAATCCATTTCAGTTAAATTTTCTTTTAAAGCCTCCATTTTTCTTTCAGGAGCAACATTTGGATCTGATATAACATTTCTTGCTGCTATAGCATCTAATGTGTAGAATATAGATTCTAATCTAGCATCTATAGTATTTGAAACTTGCTTTGCTACTAAAGTCATATTTTCCTTTGAACTGTCAACTAAAACATTTTGAGCATTCCTATATGATAATACTCCCAATACTGTACATGAAAGAATTAAAACAATTCCAAAATAAGCGATTATTTTGTTCTTTATACTTCTCAAACTCTCCACCTCTTCTTATTTAACAACCCTAATTTCGAGTATTCTCTTCAACTAAATTTATCGTCAATTATTACTTTGGAATTAAGCTTATTTTTAAAATTCTAAGACTTTATTATGACTATTTTAGGCCTTTAGTCTTTTTTATAAAAATAATACTTTATTAATTTTTAAAAGATAATCTAAAATACTTAATTTCCTTAATCATAATAATATCTCTAAGATGATTCTTAAATTCTTCATTCATAAATTTTTTAAGACTAGGGTCTATTTTTATACTTCTATTTTCATCACAAAATTCTAAAAACTCACTGCGACAAACTTCTTTGATTCCTTTTAATGCAATCTCCTTAAAGTCGTTTAACTCCCATTTTTCAAAATCCTGTGTTATATAATTAGGTAGATCCATCCTTCTTAATTTGGATGATCTATAAAATCTTATAAAGAGTTTTATAATATGATTAAATGAAGTTTCAAAATTTTCTTCATCATCATAATTTAAAACACTTATTAATACAGGAATCTTATATGATTCACTTATTGATACTCTTTCTAATTCAGCTAAAAAAGCTGCGGCTCTTTCATTTAGCCATGTTTTTTCAATTTGTGTTAATTGATTTAAATTATTTAAAAACTCTAAATATCCATTTGGTCTAAAATACTTAAAGTCAATATCGCTACCTTCAAACACATCCAAACGCATAGGTCTTGAATTTGTCTCTATAGCAATTCTAAAATATTCATCTATAACACGTTTTTGTATTTCATCTTCATTATTTAATCCTTTTAATATATTCATAAGATTAAAATCAAAATGAATACTACAAGACATTGGATACTCTTTATCATGTATATCCAAATAATCAAAATCATAATTTGCAATTGGATTTCTTCCTGTCAATAGTTTTGGTATATAATAAGCCTTTTTATAATTGCCTATAAAATCCACAATCTTCAAAAAACTTTTATCTTCATATTTACCTAAACATTTTCCAAGTTGATGTAAATATGAGCTATATGAATCTATTGGAGATAAAAACATCACCGTATCAGCACATGGTATATAAACATCATCACTAAGTGAATCTGCCCAAAATATCACATCTAATTTACCTGATTCTAACTCTCTACCAACTTCTAATCCATCTTCTAAACTATCCCACATTGAACTCTTTGTATATATGGCTTTAGACCTAATATTATGATCATTAAAAAAATCACGCATATATATTGCATGTTCTTTATTATAACAAAAAGCTATAGTCTTTTTGCCTTTAAAACTCATATACTTGTCATATACAAAATTTGCCTTGGCTACATTTAATAATACTTTAAGAAGTTTTTTCTCATCATATTTACCATATTTATAATCCACATTTAAATAATCACTATCATCATAAATTCCATAATATTTAAATGGAACTAAAAGATTTCTATTTATTGCATTCTTAAGACTTATTTCATATATAATATGATCATTACAAAACTCAAACATCTGTCTATAATCTCTTTTGAATGGTGTATTTATTATACCAAGTAAAAACTTTGGTTCAAAATATTCATAAATATTTTCATAAAATTCACCAATATCCTTATGAAATTCATCAAAAATTATATAGTCAAATGAAAAAGGATCTATATCTATACTAGAAAGATTATTAACATCTCCCAAAGTCTTAGAATCAGCAACAACTATATTTCCGCTCAAATCCTTCCTATCTTTATGATAAAAACTTATATTGTCATCAGGTCTAAGCTTAGCAAAAACTTCTCTAGCATGTTCCAAATGTTCTTTTCTTCTTGCCACAAATAATACCCTTTTAAACTCCATAGAATCAAACACAGCCAAATGTGTCTTTCCCATACCAGCAGGAACCACAACAAGACCAGTTCTAAGCGCATGTTCTCTTGCTTTTTGAAGTTCGTATAGAGCTTCTATTTGAAATCCCTTAGGCGTTGCGACAGTCTCATTTCTAACTTCATAAACCTTTGGCTTTTTAGGATATATTATGGGCTTCTTCCAACCAAGTGAATATTGTCTTAAAAATCTATCATCTAATTTTATAGCTCTTTCATTAAACATCTTGTCAAATCTAGCTTCGAAAACTCTATAATCATTAGGAGATAAAGATTTATCCAATCTAAAATTCCACTCCAAGCCATAAGTAAGACCTGGCTTAGATACATTTGAAGAACCAATAAACATAACCCCTTCCTTACCTTGATTTATAAGATAAGCTTTTGGGTTAAAACCAAGTTCATCGTCAAATATTCTTATATCAACCTTATTTTTCAATTCCTTTTTTAAATAATAAAGAGCAGAAGGCTCTGTTATATTGAGATATGTCCCTGTAAGAATTTTTATAGGGACATCATTAGACGCTACTTTTTTCAAATCATTTATCAACAACTTAACTCCTGATTCCCTTAAAAAGGCAACCATAAACTTTATTTCTGTAGCTTTTGGAATCTCTTCTTTTAAATAATCATATAAATGTATACTTTCACCAGTAATAGCATTCTTCATATAAAAAACCACCCTTTTAAGTTTATTTTCTCTACTTAGATAAAATTATATATAGTTATAATATTTTTACCCTTATAAAAAAAAACTTAACTTAAATTGATTTTTATACTAAATTATTTATTCAAAATGATTTGTATATAAGTATTTATGTATTATTGTATCTTTTTCCTTTTAATATCATTTAATATCATTATATTTGTATTAATTAATTTTTAAATGACCATTATATTATTATAAAGAATATAAAATAAAAATCAATACTAAATAATTCGCATAAGTTTTTTGTATCGTTCAAAAGCTTACTATTGCACAAAGTTATTAATAATATTTAATATAATTTGTTTAAATATAAAAAATCAAAACTTTTTATTTTTTAGTAGTTTATATAAAAGATTTTTTTATATAAACTATTTTTTTACTTCATTATTATAATAACAAAACACGCTATTTACATATGGATCATTTAATTATACAATGTATTATATGTAAAAAAAATTCTATATTCAAAATAACATAACCTAAACATCTGCATTATATTTTTTAGATTATTAGGTTTTTATTTTGCTATATTTAAGAACTAATGTTCGAAATTTCTTAAATCAAATGAATTTATAAAAATCAATCACTTTCTAAACATACTTAGAAAGAAATTTAAAGAAGGTGTTAATATGTCAAACGGATTAATCGACAAACTAGGTCTAAGTAAATTACAAGAATCCAGATATGAAGAAATACAAAAAGTTTATCTTAATGATAATAGACCTTGGGTAGTAGGATATAGTGGTGGAAAAGATTCGACAAGTGTTGTCCAGCTTATATTTTATGCCTTAATGGACTTAGCAAAAAAACAAGGCTATGATAAATTAAAAAAACCTGTTCATATTGTTTCTTCTGATACATTAATCGAAAATCCACTAATAATAGATTATATAGAAAAAAATATGAAAGCTATAGAAAAAAAAGGACAAGAATTAGGACTTCCTATATATTCTCACATAGCACAACCAAAAAGGTCTGATACATTTTGGTCTTTATTGATAGGTAAAGGCTACCCATCACCAAGACAAAAATTTAGATGGTGTACAAGCAGACTAAAAATCGACCCTATAGATGTATTCATTAAACAACAAATAGACTCACATGGAGAAGTTATAGTAGTACTTGGAGTTCGTTCACAAGAAAGTCAATCAAGAGCTAATTCTATAAAATCTCATACTATCGAAGGTCGAATATTAAAAAAACATACCTCAACAAGTAATGCCTTTGTTTATGCACCAATTGAAGACTTTTCATTAGATGATGTATGGGGTTACCTTCTACAAAGAGATAATCCTTGGGGATGCAAAAATCAAGAATTATTCAACTTATATGCTGATTCAAAAGATAGTAGCGAATGTCCTCTACAAACCACTGAAAATGCTCCATCTTGTGGAAATAGTCGCTTTGGTTGTTGGGTTTGTACTGTTGTTAAGGAAGATAAATCATTAACAGGCTTTATAAAAAGTGGTAATAAAGAGTTAAAACCACTTTTAGAATTTAGAAATAGAGTCGTTCAAATGAGAGATAATATAGATTATAGAATGCAAAGAAGAATGAACGGAAGTATATATTATCTTACTAATGAAAGTGGAGAAAAAAGAAAAGGGCTTGGACCTTTCAACCTTAAAGCTAGAAAAGAAATGCTAAAATTACTTTTAGAAACACAGGTTAAAGCAAAAAAAATAGCTAATAAATTAGGAAAAAATACAAATCTAGAATTAATAAAACCTTATGAATTAGAAAATATAAGATCTCATTGGATTGATAATGGAGACTGGGAAGATTCTCTACCAAAAATTTACGAAGAAGTTATGAAAAAAGAATATAATCATTCATCCCAATATGAAGAAAGAACACTAATGCAAATAGATGATTTAAAAAGGCTATCAAATATATGTAGCCAAGAAGATATAGACCCAGAAATAATAAAAAAACTAATATCTATTGAAAACAACTATTACGGACTAAAAGCTCGAAATGGAATATTAAAAAAAATTGATACTACCTTAAAGCAAGATTGGGTACATGAAGAAGTAGTTGAATATATGGAGCAATATAAGTAGGTGACCAAATATGATAATAAAAAAAATAGAAATAAATAATTTTGGAATATACAAAGATTATAATGTATATGATTTTAATATAGATAATAAAAAAGATAAAAATATAATACTTGTAAATGGTAAAAATGGATCTGGTAAAACAACTTTATTAAATGCAATAAAACTTTCTTTATATGGACCTTTATTTTTAGGTTATCAGGTTTATAACGATAATTATTTTAGTTATGTTGAATCTAAACTAAATGCATTTGCACTTAATTCTAATTCTAATGATTTTTATGTTTCAATAAATATAAACATATTAGAAAAAGGTAAAAATATAGATTATAAAATTAAAAGATCTTGGTATAGAAAAATTAAAAAGTTAGATGAAAAACTAGAAATATACAAAGAAAATAAACTTCTAACACCTAAACAAACTTCTGAATTTATGGATTATTTGCATGACTTTATGCCTTTAGCTCTATTTGAAATATTCTTTTTTGATGGAGAAAAAATTGATAAACTATTTACTTCTAAAGAAGGTAAGGAACATTTATTTAATTTATTTGATATATTATTTAATCTGGATTTATTCAAATTACTTAAACTTGATCTTAATAAATATATCAAACAAAAAAATGTATATGAAGATTTAGATGACCATGAAAAAGAATATGAATTTATTAATAGTAAAAAAATAAAGTTAGAAAAAAAAATAAATAAAATAAAAGAAGATTTATATAATTTAAATGAAGAGATTAAAGAAAATAAATCAATTCTAAAAAAACTAGAAAAAATCTTTAAATTAAATGGTGGTATTGAAGAATACGAAAAAAACAAAATCAAAGAAAAGATAAACTTATTATCTAATGAAAAATCATTATTAAATGATAGAAAAAAATTAATAGTAAATGAGTATCTACCTTTCTTAATATTAAAAAAACAACTAAGTAATTTAAAAAGTAATATTCAAAAACAAAATAGTATAAATGAAAATAAAATAATAAAAGATAAGTTAAATAATAAAAAATTAAAACAAAACCTAGAAAAAGAATATCAAAATATCAATATAGAAAATATATTAAAAAGCATAGAAAAATACTATGAAAATCCTAATATACAAAATGAAATTTTTAATCTATCTAAAGAAGATGAATTTAGTATTTATAATATACTAGATGAGATAAATCAAATAGATAATAATGAATTACTTAATATAATCAAAAGAAATCAAATAATTAATAAAGAATTATCTATCTTAAATAAAAAATTAGAAAATACTTTAGAAGATGATTTACTAGAAACATTATCAAAAATAAAAGATTTGAACTCAAAAATCTCAGAAAAAGAAACTATAGTACAATATGAACAAAAAGAATTAGAATTAAATGAAGAATTATTAAAAACAACAAAAGATGAAGAAAATAAATTATTCAATAAACTCAAAAACTCAAAAAAAGATGAAAATATATATTCTGTAGTAAAGAAAATAGAAAAAATAATAAATATTTATACAAAAGAAACTAGAAAAGAAAAATTAGAACTATTAGAACATAATATAATTAAAATATTTAATAAACTTATTAGAAAAGATGATTTTATTAAAAATATAACTATTGATAAAGATACTTCGAAAGTACATCTTCATGATAAATTGGATAATCAAATGCCAGAAGATAATCTATCAGCAGGAGAACGACAAATATACATATTATCCTTACTTTGGGGTATGCTTAAAGTTTCTAACAGAAAAATTCCTCTAGTTTTTGATACCTTATTGGGTCGATTAGATAAATCTCATAAATCCAATATAGTAAAACATTTTTTACATTCTTGTGGTGAACAAGTTGTTATATTAGCAACAGATTCAGAAATAGATACTCATTACAAAGAACTTTTAGATCCTTATATAAATAAATACTATGTAATAGATTTTAATAATAATTCTAATAACGTTGATATAAAGGAGTTTTATTAAAAATGAATTTTAGATTAAGAACATCAAAAAAAGCACAAGAAAAACTTATTGAAATGAGAGATAAAACAAATATAACACCAAATATTTTATCAAGATATGCAATATCTTTTTCATTATTAAGAAAAGATACCATAAAAAAATTTGATAATGACACAAGTGGCATCGAATTTAATAGACATGTCTTAACTGGAAAATACGATACTTTATTCAAATCACTTATCATTCAACATGAAAATAAAATGCTAAATGATGATGAATATTTTCCAAAATATTTAAAAGCACATCTAGAACGTGGATTAGATGAACTTTATGCTGAATTTCAGATGGCTGGTAATGATGAAAAGTTTCTACAAAGAATATTAGATTACAAAATATAAAAAAACAGGTGGTGATTTAGTTGTACTTGGATAATGCATCAACAACCAAATTAGATCCGCAAGTACTTGATACAATGATTGAATTTATGAAAAGCGAATATGGTAATCCTTCTAGTATGAGTTATCCTCAAAGCATATCTGCAAAGGAATACTTAAAAAGTTCAAGAATGAGGGTAGCAAATCTAATTAACTGTGAAGAAGATGAAATTATATTTACATCAGGAGCTACTGAAAGTAACAACTTTATAATAAAAGGTGTTGCACGAAAACTTAAACATAAAGGTAATCATATAATAACTACCAAAATTGAACACAAAGCCGTATTAGAAGTGTGTAAATACTTAAATGAGTATCATAATTTTGAAATAACTTATTTAGATGTTGATTCTAACGGAAATATAAATTTAAAAGAATTTGAACAATCTATAAAAGAAAATACAATCTTAGTTTCTATAATGTGGGCAAATAATGAAATAGGAAATCTTAATCCTATAAGAGAAATTAGTTCAATATGCAAAGAACACAATATATTATTTCATACTGATGCTACACAAGCTTTAGGTAAAATAAAAATAAATACAAAAGATATAAATATAGATTTTATGTCTGCTTCTGCTCATAAAATCTATGGACCAAAAGGAATTGGATTTGCATATATAAAAAATGATGAACTTGATTTAAAAGATGATGAAACTACACCTTTACCATTACTACATGGTGGAGAACAAGAAGAAAATTTAAGAGCAGGTACTCATAGTATGCATAATATCGTAGGTTTTGCTAAAGCCTGTGAAATTGCTCAAAATGATATGGATACTTATGTACTAAAACTCAAAACATTAGAAGATAAACTAATAAAACAATTGAAAAATAATATAGATAATATAATTTTTAATGGTGATTTGAAAAATAAAGTCCCAGGAATTATTAACATTTCCATACCAAATATAGAAAATGGACTTTTGATAAAAGCTTTAAGTCATAAGTACTCTTTATCAGCAGGTTCTGCTTGTACCTTAGGAAAGCCATCATATGTACTTAAAGCAATTGGCAAAGAAAATATATCCTCTAATACATTACGAATTAGTTTATCAAAATTTAGTGATGAAACTGTATTTAATCTGGCAAAAGACTTAAAGGAATATATCATTAAATTTAGTTAGCAAAAAAGCTAAGAAATCAATTGACTTCTTAGCTTTTTTTATTATTCATTTAATTTTTCTAAAATGCCTAATACTTCTTCTATTATATCTTCTTTACTCATATTCCTGTCTTCTATAAAACTATAATCCATAGAATATTGTCTTAATCTATCCAACCAATTTAAAACTTCAATTCTAGTATAATTTTCTGTTTTCATAGCTAAATCAAACATCAATGAATACTCATTTTCCAAACTAGTATTAAAAATAGATGGATCATCTGTATTCAATGTAACTATTGCATGTTCTTTATCTGGAGCATTTAATTTTAGTATATGATAATCTTCAAATTGATTAAAATCACAAATAGTTAAATTTGAAGATGGATTTAACTCCAATATAATCCCACGTGATTGTATTTTATCTTGCATATACAACTGCAACCTTTTATATTTTTCTTTTATATAATTATTAACATTAATTTCAACAGTACCATCAAATCCTTCTGCAAAATATTCACAATCATTTGCCCATTTAATTAACTCTCTACTCCACTTAACATCTTTAAGTTCTTCATACAATTCTTTTTTACTTGAATGACCTAACTCCTTGATATTGTTATCTCTTAAATAGTATCTCTTTTTCGTAAATAAACTAATAGGACAACTATCTTTATACATATATACATCATTTTCCAAATCATCATCAAATAATCTATCATAAAAATAAGCTAAGTCATCCACACTAAGACCTTCATTAAAACCAAGAATATTATTGGCTACTTTCAATATCTGATTTTCTAAATAAGATATATTATCACAGTCTCTCATTTTATAATCTTTATTATATAAACTCCATTCCCAAACTAAGTTTAATAAATAATCCTTATTACTTATCGTTATAACCTCATTATCATAAACCCACTTATCTATGTCTACTCCTAAAACAACAGCATGCCCCAACCTATCTCCTGATTTAAACTCTAACTTTTCTACAACTTCATCAACATGTCTTAAACCACTTATTATATCTCTAAATTCCTCTCCAACATGATAAGTAAAACCTATTGTTTTTCTAGGGTTATAATAATCATCCATCAAACTTATATTATCATATGACCTCAATATATTATATGCCTCTTTAAAATAGTATGGATCAGTATCTAATTCACGACTTGCTGCATCAATTCCAACTAAATAATGATCCAGATTTGGTATTTCATATCTAATTTTATTAATAGCTTCAGCAGCTCTTTTAAAGCCTTCCTTTTTCTCAAAATAATCAGAATGATTAACTTTATCATCTATACTTAAATATCTACATTCAAAAGTTTTATCATTTTTTATTCTTTTTCTCTTTAAAAAAGAATATACTATACCTATTAAAATACTATTTTTATTATTTATATTGTCCTCAAATTCATTCATAAACTTTTCACGATTTTGTTTATAATACTTTTCTAAATATTTTTCTTTACTTATATTTTTACCTACCAAAAATGATAAATATTCTAATAAAACATCTGATATTTTTGTTCTTAAAGTAATTTCATCACCTTGATCTCTTATTGTTATTGCTTGTCTATACTCTAATTTTTGTATATTTTGCGTATTACAATGGTTATTTATAAATCTACTTAATAATTTTTGTTCATTATATTGTCTTAATTTAGAGTAATAATCTTTACTAAAAATATCTAATCCTTTGCCACTAGTTTCTAATTGAATATGATATTTATAGATCATATTCTTAATCTTTATATATTGGAAAAACAATCTTTCATAATCAGTTTTTATTTTTTTATTATTTCCATGCGAATTTTTAGTACTTCTTATAAAGTCTAATGATCTTACCAAAAATACATGTTCAGGCAAATAATCAAGTTCAATATTACTACAACTATTATTGCTAAACATAAAACTATTTTTATAAAACACAAACTGTTTTTTGAAAATATATGATAATGGATCATTCCTTATTATTACATCTCTATAATCATCTGACCTTGAATAAAAAGAATCAGAATCTGTTCTTTCTTTTGCACTATAATCATCTAACTCACATACATTTTTTAATATCATAATTACATATTGAAAGTTCTTAATTTCCTGCAACTCTTCACCATTAGAAATATGCTTAAAAATCTTACATATCATATTTTTTGTATTATTATTCTCTTCAGAATCATCGTTATATAAATTATTAAATCTTTCTTTAATGAAATCTATAAAATATTCATCATTTAAAGTTTCATTATTATATGGATTATCACTAGTCAAACCATTATTTTCTAAAAAATAACCCATAAGCATTCTTAATATAGCCATACTTTCAATATAGGCTTTCATACTCTTTTTACCTTCATATGTCTTTATTTTTAAATCATATAATTTTCTTACCTTATCATTAGTTAGCTTAATATTCATAGTGTTCATATATTCAATCCATATTTCATCAAAATTCCTAGTAGCACCCATATGCATATGAAGTTCAGCTATGCCTTTTTTTAATATATTACTTAAATCCCCTGAAGCACTAGATATCTTCCCATTAAAAAATTTCAAATTTCTATCCTTTGATCCTAGTTTTCTGTAAGATAAAAAATTCGCTATAATTAAATCTTCGCTAATATATTTTTTTATAATCTGCCATTTATTAAACTTTGAATACTCTCCGTTTATAACTATATTATCTTCGCAATCTTTTCTATCTTGATTTATATATATTTTCCCATTTCTTGCATAGATATAGTTTCTAGATAATTCATTTAATAAATCTAGCATCGTGTCTAATGTATCTTTATTTTCTATAGTATATTTCCAATTTTTTTGACAATCTAATTTGAACTTATCAAATCTAGTCATATAAAAACCATGAGTTATATCATCATATATATCAATTAAATCTTCATATTCTAAATCTTTTTTATCCAAAAACTTTGGTTTCCTGTATGAATAAAAGCTATAAAAAGGAAAATACTTAGTTCTCATATCTTGTATTAATATATTATTATTCATTTGAATCCTCTACTTTTTTATTTTCTTCACTTGTACGCTCTTCATTGTTAATCTCTTTATCAACAGTATTTTCACTTTTTTCTTGAACACTATCATTTTTCATATTTTTAAAATCGTTACTTAAGTCTTCTTCCATCTCTCTAATTATATTTTCTAATTCTTTGGCTTCATCTTTATTTTTAAATTGTCTTTTTTCCTCACCTAATGAATTATACATTTTTTCAATTTCAAGTACCCTATTTATTTTTTTATCATTTAATATTTCATACTCATTTAATCTAGTTTTTGAAAACGAAATATATTCAAAGAAATGATAGTATGAAAAATTTTTCTTTACACCAATTTGTTTAAATTTTTTAACTATATCACTATAGTGTTTTTTGTACATACCATGTATTTTTTCAATATATTGATTTTTTAGATCTTTATTCAATTGTTCTTTTTCTTTTTTCCCTAAATTTTTCAACATATTTATTTTTGTTATTGTTTTATTTATGACTTCGTAAATACTATTTTTATTAACTCTTTGTTTATCATTTGTAAATGAATTCATAAGCAAGCAAAAAGATATTAAATCTACTTCTATGTATATATTTTCTTTATCAAGTCTATTTTTAGTATTGTAATTAAATTTAAAATCACAATTTAATTTCCTAGAATATATATTTATTGTATCATTTGATATTTTTTCTTTAGATTTAGTATCTTCTTTAGATTTAGTATCTTCTTTAGATTTAATATCTTCAAGTTTAAAATTTTCAATATTAAAAGAACTATAATTATTTATATTACTTAAAATCATAAGTATAAAATTTCTTAATCTATTTTCTTTCCTTCTTGGTATTTCATTTTTTAATTCTATCAAAGGTATATATAATTTGTAGAACTTTATAAACATATAGTAATCTCTAAAATAATCAAAATTAATCATTTTTATATTTATATAAGTTATATCATCTAGATCCTCTATATTTCTCGAATATATACATACATTACTAATATCTTTATCTTTCAATATCTTCACTCTATCTCCATATGATGATATAAGAAATTTTTTACCCAAATCATAAAATAATTGTATTATACTTGCTTGAAATTCATTTAGTTTATATACTTCTTCATCTTTTTTATACTTAAATTTAAGACCATTCATAGGAATTATGTGTCTTTTTAACAATGTCTCTTCAAAATTAACTTCAATATCTATATTTGAAAAATCCAAAATCAATAAATTATCTTCAAATCTTATTATATTATCCATACCTAATCCATATTCAGTCTTTAAATCTAATAATTCACCATTGTAATCAGCATTTGATAATGTACTTCTAATACTATTAAATAATAATTTTAAAAATCTAAAGTTTTTATTTATATTTTCTACTTTTTTATAGTCTCGCTTTTCTTTATCATCAATATTCATATTAAGAAATATTTGATTTTGCTCATCACCCTTTATGATATTTTTGAATAATATCTCTATAAAACTAACTAAATTTCTTGGAATTCCATACATAATTTTAGAATATTCAAGTTTATATTTCTCATTTTTAAATATATCATTAAAATAAGTCTTTTTATCAATTTCAAAATTTGAATATGTATTTTTATCTACTTTGTCATAAAGATTATTCAAAATATTTTTGATATCTTTATTGAAATCATATTCTAAAATATTCAAAAAATCTCGATTTTCTTTTTTTCCATTCTCATCTTCTTTTATTTTTATACTTCTAAACAATTCTTCTATCGAATTCTTCATTTCATTTTTATCATTATTAATACTTGAACTTGAAAACCTATAAATTTCATCTGTATTCAACTCTTTTAATTCAATTCTATTTCTTCTTTCTAATACTTTATCTAAGAATTTGTCAGTTCTTTGATTTAGTGAAGATTTAATAGTATGTCCTCCTATTACATAATCCAACTTATCACCAATTCTTAAATTTTCATTTCTTAAATATGATAAATATATATTATTAAAAAATTCTTTATATTCCCCCAAAATTATAACTGTAATACATTCATGTCTTAAGTAATTATTTATAGAATTTAGAATTTGATAACCATATTCAGAATTTAAATCTGCATCATCAATAGTTATAATAATTATATTATTTTCCAAATTATCTTTTTGTTTATTCCTATTTATAATCGCTTTCATATATATATATTTATCTATAAATTCATTAAAAAGTTTATCAAATTTCATATTAGAAAAACTTACTTTTATATTATATTTATCAAATTCGCTTTTATCTCTACAAAATAACCCCAAGCTTTTTCTAGAATAATTATTATTCGAAACATAAACATCTTTTAGTTCTTCATATTTATTTTCTAAATCTTTTAAGCTTATGAAATCTTCATCGCAAAAACCTTTATAATCATAACTCTTTTTTATATTTTTTAACTCACTCTCAAAATGAGCTATAACCCAACCCATCAAATCATTTTCAGATTTAAATTTTTGTGGATCTATAATATCAAAAATAGTATAATTTTTATCTTTTTTTAATTTTTTTATAGCTTCTAAAGTTGTATATGTTTTCCCAAAACCTCTTCCTGCTAAAATAGATATTATATTACCATCCGTATAATTATTAGTATTACTATAATTTTTTTTAGTTATTCTCTTTTCTATACTATTTAAATTTATATTATTTTTGGCAAACTCTATTTTATTAATTAATTCTTTTATTGTCTTTTGTCTTATATTCTCGTTTGTTTTACTATTTTCTTCATTTTCTTTGATTGATTCTTTTGAATTCAAATCCATATCCGTATTATTCACTTATATTCCCCCTCTAAACTCTTCTTTTATTCTTTAAATCAAAATTGTAATAAGCTTCCTCTATATCATCAATTAAATTTTTCTCTGATTTTAAATGTGCCAAATATGCCATACCTAAAAATCTCTCTTGTTCTGAAAGATTATAGTGTCTTATATGTTCATAATCTAGTGCTAAATATATTGTATATATTATAAAATTGATTATAGTAAATTTTAAATTTATTTCTGTGAAGCTCATGCAAAATAAAATAAATATATAATATAAAACAAACAAAAATTTTCTATTATATGTTTTCACCAATTCAATCAAATAATTTTTTTCTTTTTTTGTATAAACATATATTTTATTAACTATATCTAATCTGATATACATAATTAATAAAATAAAAAAAATTGATATTGATAATATTTCTTTATTCAATGTACATCCAGCTATAAAATTACATATTATTATAATAAAAATTATCATTTTAGTATTCATAAATAAATTATATTTAGCTATATATTTTTGAACTAGTGACTGACCATCCATTCTTCTTAATATTGCATTATAAAAAGAACTATTTTCTAATCTAAAATCCAACTTAAATTTATCATCTTTTTCAAATATATTTTTCACATAACCTTTACATTTTTCATTTAAATATTTACATCCAATATACTTTTTTAAACCACATTCAAACCCTTCTTCTCTACTTAAAATTTCACAATCATCTTTTAATATATTAAACTTTTTATTATCACATGTTAATTTTTTATAATTACATAAATCATCTTTAATATATGTTGATGATATTAAAAAATGCAAATCTGTATTTTTTATTAAATTAAAAATACCTCTTGCCATAACATTCAATGTTATACCTAAAATATAAGCTATTATAAGTAAACCTAAAATCACATAAAAACTTATTTTAAAATCTTCATTAAACATAAAACCAAAAACCTTATTAAATTCAAAATTATTAAAATACATAGTATCGTAAAATATATTAGTATTTCCTTTATTAATAATATAACTAGAATAATATATAAATATAGTAAACAGCCCCACCAGACCAGGTATTATAAATCCAAAAAAATCATAAATAACTTCCTTCAAATCATCCAATAATTTCATAAATATCTCCCTTCACAACAAAAAGGGGTCTATTGACCCCTAATGTACTCTTTATATTTCTTGGTAAAGCTCATAAAAAGGTTTATCTCTTATGCATTTAGGTTCATTATTACCTAAATTTAATATGCTATAATGTTTTTCTAATTTCTTTATCTTATTTAATATCTCTAATTCCTCTGATTTAGATGCTTCAAACAACCTTCTTATATCTTTACTTTTTACATTTGAAATTTTATGAACTACCCAATTAAGAACATATTGTTGGTAGTCATTTTCACTAGTAACAAAGTCAGATAAATTTTGTGTTGATAATATAGTTCCAACACCATATTTTCTGCCTTCCTTTAAGATTTTTTTCATAGAATCAAAATTTTGACTCAAAAAATTTTCTGCTTCATCAACCAATATAAGTTTTCTAACTTCTATTAAGTCTATTTCTTTTCTACTGTGCTTTCTTGAAACAATTTGTGAATAAAGCTGATCTAAAGTAATTGCTATAACTAAATTTTGTATACTTCTAGAAAATCCTGAAACATCAATTACTACAACACCTTTTATAAGATCATATATATTTGTCGTTTCTAGTGGATCTTCTTCAAAAACTTTAAAATCATTAAGCTCACTTATTATTGAATATAAACTATCTTCTTTAACATCTTCTCTATCTGTATAAGCTACAAATAAATCATTGAATGTTGGTGGTATTTTATCCCAAGTATTTGAGTCCCCTTTTTCAATACCTCTTCTTTCATAAGATTTAATTATGCAATCTCTTAATATACTTCTTTGCACTTCTCTTAAGTTATATGCCCTTTGCATTGTATCTCTTATTACATTAGCAGTATGAAGTGGCAGTAGAGGTTTTTCTTCTTCTGTATTTAAACTAAACGGATTAAATGGTAATTTATGAGGCTGTAATATCTTAGGTTTTAATCTTTTAACAAACTCACTATCTTTATCTGAATAATCTTTATTATAGTCAAATATTAATATCCCAAAATCTTCTTCATTTTTCATTTGTTCATGAATTTGAGCTATTACAGACATTGTACATTGAGTTTTTCCTGTACCACTAACTCCTATTATTCCTGTATTCATATTTACGCTCTTTGATGTATCATTTGGATACCAATAGGTCTTAGTATCACTAAATTCATCATGACCTAAAAGAACTTCTATTCTTTTTATATCACTCTCTACTTCATTTTTTAAAACTTCTCTTTCATAGGTTTTTACTTCATCATAATTATTAGATATCAAAATATCTTTGTCTTCACTTATCAAATCATAATTGATATTATACGCTCTACCAAAGTTCTTATATTTTTGATTTTCTTTAAGTATATTCTCTTTATCTATAAACTTTTTCGATATTAAAAATTCATCAAATTTATCTTTGTTATAAAATTCTTTGATTTTATTAATATCCTCTCCTAAATATTTGAACATATCTCCTTCTAGTAATTTAATACATAGAATTTCATCTTCTTCATAAATATCTTTAATTGTCTCTTCTTTTTTAAATGATATTAATGCACCTTTTTTAATAGATGAAAATATATAGTCATATTCAGTTTCGTTATTATAAATCATTAACTTATAATCATCCGATAATAAATCTTTTATATATTCAGATTCCAAAAATTCTTGATATTTTTTTTCACTCCAAATATCATATATTATTAATTTTTTCAAAGACACTAATGCAAGTTGTATAATAAAATTTCTATATACTTTCTTTTTTAAACTGATTCTCATTTTATCAACTAAATTTTGATTTAAAAATTCAATCAAATTATGAATTTGATTTTTTCCCTTTTCCTTGACATTTGTTTTATTAAATCCAATTTTAACTTCAATAGGATATAAATAAACTTTAAGTTTATCTAAACTTGTATCTATACCAACCATCAATAAATCATCACATAATTCATTTTTTGAATCCAATTTTTTTGCAGATAGTAGACTTTCATTTAATTTTAAACCTATTCCACCTGATATCCTTACTACTTCCTCAAGAGAAACAGGAATCCAATATATATTTTCATTATCTAAGAAAGCTAATGACATCTTAAGAGCTGAAATTATACTTAATTTTTCCTTTGAGAAATAATCTCTATTTTTCTCTTTTTTCTTATTATCTCTAGAAATTAAATTCAACAACCATTCACCATTAGTAGAATTAAATAAATTTATTATTTCATCAGAATTAATAATATTATCTATCGTACATTTATTCTTTAAATATTCATCTAATAATATTTTGTATTGATTTGATTTTCTTGTTACTGTTATAGCATCATATCCAGTTGTAGTAGTATATTGATCACTATAATGTATAATTAATAAATCTTTTGAATTAGGATTATTCTTAAAAAAGTTTAAATCTACTTTTGGATCTATAAACGTAATCCAATGACTCTTGTCATACAATCTATCTATTTTTTTATTTTCATCATCTGTTATAGTTGTAATTATTCCTCTATCTTTTGTTAATTGTTCCCCAGAATAAGCATATTTGTGTATATTATTTAATTTTACACTTAGCTCTAATAAGATATTATCAATATTCATATTTTTTGTCCCAAAACCAGTTACATACTCATTTTTATCATATATAGAATTAACGCCAGATATAAGTCCTGATATACTTACACCTGTTTGTATTTTCTCTAAATCTAAAGATCCTTGTTTTCCTTGATCTTGAATTTTATAAAAAGATATATGTGAATATTCAAATTCATTATCTATTTTTCTTTTGTTAAAATGCACTTTTTCTCTATAGATATCTATTAAATCACTTTCTTCATAATTTTTTAATTTTAAATCTAAATCAAAATGTTCTTTTATCAAATTAACATCCTCATAAAAAGATATTTCTTCAAATACATTATATTCTTCCATATCTGAATATATGTTTATTTCAATATTTGTTAACTTTTCAACAGATACTTTATTATTTAATTGTCTTTGATAATATTTAAAAATACCTTGTAATACTTCTTTACACTCTCCTAAATTTATTAAATTTATTTTAAAAGGTGTTTTTGGTGATATAAATAAATAGTCAAAATGTTTTTTAAAATCCATTATCTTATCTCTAACTAAATTTGAAACGAAATCTTTAGAAGAATTATATTTATTGTTTTCTTTATCAACATAATAAATCCACTCTTGGGAATGATTTTGATCTATCGGGTTATATATCTTTTTGCTATTTCCATCAGAATATATAAATGGAATTAAATTATTAGGTTTTAGTTTTCTAATAACTTCAATAGGCAAATCTTCTTCATTTATATTATTTTTCAATATAATTTGATAAGCCATATTAATCGGAGATAGTGGTGTAAATAATATCCTCTGATTTGAATCCAACTCTTTAATTATTCCTATTTTTAATAAGTTTTCTTCTAGTCTTCCTAATCTAACTTCTTCTATCTCATTTAATTTCATTAAATAAATTTCTAGAAATTCACTATATAAATTTTCTAGTTCATCATTTAAATATGTTAGACTTGGAATAATTAAATGTTCTTTATAATATTCTAATATCTTTTTATATGCACTTTCCAATTCATAATCAATTTCTAATTCTTCTTTTTTTAAATCTTGACTATTACTTAGACTTGCATATATAATCTGATTTTCTATAATCATATTTTCTAATCGTAAATTTGCTCTAAATTCTTCTCTTGTAAAATAGTTTGCATTTTGAATTATAAGTTTTTGAGTATCTACATCATAGTCAAAATTACACTTCTTTTCATTTTTTATTTTAAAAACTTTATCTCCATTTATCACAATCGGTCTATTGTAATTACTATCTATTACAAAATCTATATCTGAATCATTTATATTGAATTTTATTAAACATTCTTCTACATCACTATATTCTTTTAAGTTTTTTATTTTTATGGAATCTTCTTCTTGTATTGAATATCTATCTTTTTTATAATCTATCTCTGTTATATTAGAACTATACTTATCTCCAAATATAACACTATCATTATCATCATTAAATATAACTATTCCTTGATTTTTTACAATACCTTTAGATGTAGATTTTTTTTGTAATCTATATGCCGTTTTGTAATTTATTAAGAAGTCTTCTTTAAATTCAACTATCATTATTTTTAATTTTACTTTTTCATATTTTATCTCATAATAACTCGATTGATTTTTATGATGAGTTATTTTTGCATTTATTCTTTTCCCTCTTGTTTTACATTCTACATACTTTAAATCAGATTTATTAATTTTCAGTCTATCGCTACTATTACTAACATAATCTTCAAAATAAAAATCTAAATTAATAGTTTCTAATTTTAATGGATTAAAAATTATAATATTTCTTTCACGTCTACCAGTTTTAGTTTCTTCTGATTTCGCTCTGTTCCAATATACTAGTTGTTCACTCTCATTAATTAATTTTATATCTTTCAAATTATTTTCTTTTTCTTTATTTCTATTTTGATAATATTTTTTTATATCATCAAAATCTTTTTCATACCAATTATCTTTTTTTAACTCCCTTACACCATCTTCATCAAAATACTTTGGAAGAGTAGTATCCAAATCATGATATTTATGAGCACCGTAAACAATTCCAAATAATCTATTATTTTCTGCTAATGAAGCATTAATAGTATTCGAATCAGATTTATCTATGGACTCCAAATTTGAATCATAAAATAAATTAAATCTATTATAATCAATAATTTCTAGTTCCTCTTTATTTAAAGATATTAAAAAATCCTTATAATCAAAAGCTGAAGTATTTGATTCATATATATCTTCACCCCTATTATTTACTGCAAATTTCATTACTTTTTTTTCAAAATTCTTCATCTTTGATTCTTTTACATCTTTATTCAAACTATCCATAATAGTTTTGTAGTACAAAGGCATACCTTGAGCTTCTAACCTTTTTGAACCATTAACAATACTATCTAAATCTGTATTATGTATAAATAATATTGATTTAGATTCAAATTGAGTACCTTCTTTTCCAATATTATTTCTTAAATAGGTTAAGTAGTCAGATGAAATATCTGTATCTGTCTTTGAAACTAAAAGCTCTTTATCATTTATTTTTAATATATATGTTTTATAATTATTTATTTCAACATCTTCACTATCTTTAAATTTTAATACTCTATATAAATTATCAACTTGGTTTTGTGTTTCAAACTGTATACTAAAACGCTCACCATCACTTATCGATATTTCCGATAAATATTCTATTACAGTTTTTGCTATATAATCATAAAACAAATCATCTTGGCTATAATTCTTTTCTATATATTTCTTCTCTTTTAAATCACAGTATCCTTCTAACATATTTAGCATCCCCACTATCACTTTTTTTCTCTAATAAATTTAATTTTTCAAATAAATTTGTTGTTTCTTCTTTTGACTTTTTATCAAAGAATATTCCTCTTCTTTCAAACTCTTTAAATAAGCTAGTTAACCTAATATTTTCTTTATCTTTTATGCATATTTTTGTCAAAAATATTAACTGTTCTCTTTTTAGACTCAAACAACTACCATATCGTCCTCTTTTTCTCGAATAATGTTTTCTTAAGAAATTTTCAATCCAATTCTTATATTTATTTGCTACACCACTTTTCCCTTGATCATTTTTAAAAACATGCTTTACTAAAGAGTTAAAATAATATATTGAATTTATTAATTCATTATCATTAGGCTCAAATATCATATCATCAAAAAATTCTTCACCATTAGATTTTTTTAGATTTTCTTTATATCTATTAGATATAATATCTACATTTTGAGATTCTTTTTTAATATCTTCAGATTCTAAATTTTCTAACGCATTTTTTATATCTGTATAAGAAAATATTTTCTCATCTTCTATAGCATAATTTAAAAAATTTATTGTATTTACATGTGCAAATAAATTTCGACCTTTAGATTCTATGGTTTTAAACCCTCTACTAAAACCCAGTCTACTTTCAGATATTTTTTCTTCATACAAATTAAAATATAATTCACTTGGTTTAGTTAAATCTGTATCAAGTAAAGCATCCAACTTAATTACCAACTGTGTACAATAAAACATATAATAAAGTTTTATTAATTCTAAAAAATTTTCTAAAAATAATTTAGAATCTTGCATTATAAATTTTATATCTTCCATAAAAACTTCATTTACAAATGGTAACAAACTTTTATATTTAGTATTTGTTTTTTTATTTATCTCTTTTAATTCAAATGCACTTTCCAAAGCATTTAATATCAATTTTTCTAATACATTTATATCATCTAAATATTTTTCCTCTTCAAATATATGATTTTCTAGATTATAAAATAAAATATTAAAAATAAAATTTCCCATATCTTTAATTCTTAAATTTCCCTCTTCTTTGTATAAATATATTTTTGGATTAAAATTAATTATATTATCTTCCTCAAAATATAAATCCTGAATTATCATTTTTAATCTATTTATATTATCAGAATCAATCATTAAGTCATTAACTTTTTGGAAAAATACTTCCTTATCAAAATTATTTTTAATATCTTTTTTAATAAGATTTTTACATATGACACTCAATATATCTGAAAAATTCTCATATATATCATCTATATTTTTATTATTTGTTGTAAAGGGTAATACTTCTAAATATTTTTTTTCATTGTGCTTGAAAGATTTTTCTTGAAATTTATATACTTCTTCTAATTTATCAGGATTAAATTTTATCAATTTTAAACCTCCTCAAAACTAAATAATCCCATTTCATCTAATAGCATGTATTTTTTATTTGAATTATTTATTTTTTCCTCTATGATTAATTCCTTTTTCATATCTCCAAAACTAATTATTTTTTCTATAAATTTAATAAAATTAATAAAATCATTTTTGTCTTTTTTATTTGGTCTGTATCCATCATTTATTCTTTTTAATAACTTATATAGAAAATAATCTATTTTTATTTTTTCTTCTTGGGTTTCCTCTTTATTTTTAAATATTAGTTCTATACTTTTTTCGAACTTACTTGGAGTATAATTTTCTATATTACTTCTATTTTCATATCCTTTTCTCAAACTTAAATTTTGAATAACCTTGTGATTTAATTGATTTTTACCAATTCTAATAACCATATTGTTTTTAGAACTTTTTCCATACCAATTAACTATAGATTCTTCAACATTTTTATATAGTTTTATTAAATTTTTATCATTAACATTATATATATATATATTTTTTACAAAATCATTATAAATCTGATCTTCTAGTTTAAAATAATCATTTTTTGGTAATAATTTATAACTTCTTATGAAAAATTTTGAAAACAAGTCCATATTCTCTTCATAAATACTATCTAATGATTCTTCTAAAAATCCATCAAAATCTAAACTTATATATTTATCTGTTATCTCATTATAGTTATTTCTTATGTTCAATTCTAATATAAGATTATCTATTTCTTCTTTTCTATAATTTATAGGATCTAATAAGTTTATAGTTTTTAATATATTTGAAGAGTCTTTTCTTTCATACATGCTATATGGCATTAACATAGTTACAAAATCCTTCTTATCTAGCTTCTCTATAGCATTTAATAATTTTTTATTACTTAATTTATCCAATTTTAAAGGTACTATTAAATCATATATAAAATTCAATAATGCTCTTGTAGATATTATTAATTTATACTTTAGCATTCCTTCTATTAAAATTTTTATAATTTCTTGCTTCAAACTATTACTAAACAATAGTTCATAGTTTAGTTTAATTGGACAAGTCTTATTATTCTCACAATTATATTTACATGTATTTTCATAGCTTTTATAAAATTCATTTTCAACATTGTCTTTATTGATTATCTTATCAATTAATCTTTCTATATATTGAGACTTAACACCATCTTCATATAATTCAAACATATTATAATCACTAAAATTAACAAAATCAAAATTCTCATAAACTTCTTTTGTATTATTTTCCTTTAATTTGTTTCCTAATATATTTTTGCTATCTATAAAGTTTATCAAAGTTCTAAATTCATCTTTATGATTTGACTCAATAAAATTATTCAAAGTACCAAGATTTATCGCTAATAAAAATTTTTCATTTGATTGATTCGACAAATTTTTATCTTTAAAATTTTCTAATCTTTCACTTAAATGTTCTTTATAATCTTTTCTAAAATCATCACTTTCAGTTGCATCATTATGTATATTAAATTGATTTAACTTATTTGGATATTTATTTCTTAGATATGATATAAGATGTGATTTACCATCTCCTACGCTACCACAAATCATTATTAGTCGAGAATTATTAGAGTTTAATGCTTCGTCTATTTTATTTTCTAATTCCTTTTGTATCTCTGTCTCTACATGCATATATTCTTTAAAATAGCTAAACTCATTGATTCCTTCAACAGCTTCCTTTGATGATTCTTTTAATTTTCTTAAACTACTTATAAAACAATTATTCTCCATAAAATTATCATCCTCATTCTAATTATTTTGAAAATTTATTTTTATACAAAAATACAAATAATTATTCCTTATTTTGAATTATATCTTATTTATTATTATTATTTCAATAATTATTACTAATTTACTATTTACTTTTTAATTTTTTGATAAACCATTTTTAATTATATATTATTTTTTTTACAATAAACTTAAATAGCTATAAATAAGTATTTTTATCATTAAAAAAATAAAATTTTAGCAACTATATCAATACATAAAAATAGCAAGAATCATATTAATCTCCTTGCTATTAATCTTATTTTTATAACCATATATTTTTATATTGGAATTTGTAATATATAATCATTTGAAACATCAACAAACATAAAAAAACTAAATAAGCAACCTTTCCTTTTTGTTTATATATATTTATACACATAAATGTCGCTACATATAATTGCATCAATTGCATTGTAATTAAACTATGTAGATCTAATTTATTATTATGAAAAACTATTATTACTACCCCAAATAATATAAGTATTACGGTATTTATTGCTATAAGCTTTAATTTTGTCATAATTTACCTACTTTCTTATATAATTTTTCTCATAACAGTAAACTCTATATTATTAATATATTCTATTCCTATTTCTTCAAATCCATATTTATCATATACTTTTATAGCTCGTTTGTTAAAACTCCTAACAATTAATCTTATTTCTTTTGCATCATAATTATTATTTATGTACTCCAAAATTTTTGGCATAACTTTATTACTATAACCCTTTCCACAATAATTAGGTTCTAGTCCTATCCCAAAGCTTATTATACCTTCTAAATCAATTAATCTTATGTATCCTATGAAATCGTTATTTTCATAAAGAGAAAAAAATTCTTTATCTCTTTTGTCATCATTTACTATACCTATATTATTTCTTATCGCCAAATCCATAGAAGGCATATTATATACCTTGTATTCACTTTGGTAATTCCAATCAAATATACTCCTTACTTGTTCTTTTTTAAGATTTTTTATTTTTATTTCCATATTTCTCACCCTTGATTTATTTTAATCCAAAAATAATTTTTTTACAATATATCTATTTATTTCTTTTCTATTCAGGGTTAAAACCCTGAATATTGTATTTTACGGGTTAAAACCCTGAATCTTATGTTTTACGGGTTAAAACCCTGAATTTCATTGACCTTTTGGAAATTTTATGCTATTATTTTTTTAGAAGGGAGTGGCTTAAAGTGACTAATTCCAAAAATCTTCATATCAATGAAGTCAAAGAATATTTCAAATCATATAACAGTATTAGCATAGCTGATTTTTATAATTTTTATAAAAATATTGATAATACAATAAAAAAAAATTCAGTCGAATCACTTATATATGAATTACAACAAAATAATATAATAAAATTTATTGCAAGAGATCAATATATGCTTGTAGATTCAAATTATAAACAAATTCAGAATTATATTGTTATCAGTATGGATATAATAAAATCTACAAAAATTGATTACAAAAAATTTAACAAGGACTTAAATGACAAAGTGAAAAATTTAAATAATTTTATTAATAAAATTTATAATACTAATAGAGAATTTCACATATCACAAGGGGATGCAATCCAAATAATAATTCCTTTTAGTGATATTTTTATATACTTATTAATATCTGCTATAGCTCATCTAAGACCTTATAAACTTCGATATGCCATAAGTGTTGGTAGTTTTGATTCTGAACTCAAAAAAAATTCTTGGGATATGAATGGTCCTATATTTTGGAATGCTAGTGATTGTATAGCTAAATTAAAGAAAAGCACAAATTATGATGGCTTGATTATTAGCGAATACAGTTATTCTGATTTAATTTGTAACAATATCCTTTCATTGATAAATGTCAATTTATCTAAAATTACTGATAAACAATGGGAAGCTATAAAATTAGATTTGTCTAATGAGGAATCAAAATCTATAGAAAAAAAATTAAATATAACACTTACAAGTTACTATGAAAGATTATCTAATTCAAATATTTCTAATATAATTAAGGCTTTAAAATCCATAGTTGAAATAATTAAAAAAAGGAGATGACCTGTAGTTAATAAATTTATTTACAAAAGTGTTTTAATGTGTTTATATTTTACTAAGGAGTTGATGAACACATGAAATACATTGTAAATTACAAACCAAAAGATTTTGCTGAGTTGTTGAATGTATCAGTAAAAACACTTCAAAGGTGGGATAGACAAAATATACTCAAAGCAAAGCGTACTCCAACTAATCGAAGTATACCTACGACCAATATTTAGATTACAAAGGAGTTAAAGAAAAAATAGAAAGGAAAAAAGTTATATATACTAGAGTGTCTACTAATAATCAAAAAGATGACTTAGAGAATCAAATTGA
>JAOARY010000031.1 GCA_025210335.1 Peptostreptococcaceae bacterium
CACCAACTGCATATATATCTTTATCAATTGTTTGATAGTTTTGGTCAACCTTAATAGCACCCGTTTGACCTATTAAAAGTCCTGCTTCTTTTGCTAATTTAGTTTCAGGAAGAACACCAATAGCCATAACTACTGTTGATGCATCTATTTTCTTTCCAGATTCTAATACAACTTTATTTTCTTCAAATTCTAACACCTTATCATTAACTACAAGATTAATTCCTTTATCATGTAATTCTTTATGAAGTATTTGAACCATATCATAATCAAATGGTCTCATTATTTGATTCATAGCCTCTATTAAAGTAACATTATATCCAGCTTCCTTAAGATTTTCACAAGCTTCAACACCTATGAATCCACCACCAATAACAGCGATATCTTTAGTCTTTGCTATTTTAACAAACTCGTCTAATTTTTTTATATCTATAACATTTCTTATTGAGAATGTATTTACTTTTTCGATTCCTTTAATCTTTGGAAGAATAGGACTTGCCCCTGGAGAAAGAATTAATTTATCATAGCTTTCTTTGTATTCTTCATTTGTTAATGTATTTTTTATTAATATCTGCTTGTTATCTCTATCTATAGACATAACCTCATTATTAACTCTCGCTTCAATATTATATTGATTTTTAAATTTTTCTGGTGTCATAAGCACTAAATCATCTGAATTTTCAACAGTTTTGCTAAGATGATATGGTAAACAACAATTAGAAAAAGATACATGAGGCCCTCTTTCAAACATTATAATTTCATCATTTTCATTTAATCTTCTTAATCTAGCTGCACTCGAAGCTCCACCAGCTACTCCACCTACTATTAATACTTTCATTTTAGCCCTCCTATAATACTCTTTTTTATAAATAACTTAATTTTATACACTATTATTTTTTGTACTTTATATTTATCTCTTATAATCATAGATTTTAATTTTTAATATTATTATGTATAATAAAAATATTAAAGATTGAAAAAATTAATGATCTTATTTAAAATCTAATATGTATTTTATAAAAAATATTTGTAGTAAAACTTGTTAATTTTCTCTCAATTTCAATTATAAATTAAACTCTTATACTTGCATAATAAGCAACACTTATACTATATAAGAGTTATTTATATCAAAATCTTAGGATGTGAATTTATGAATTTAGAATACTTAAAATCATTTTACGAAACTGTAAATCAAAATAGTATATCTAAAGCAGCTAAAGAACTTCATCTAACTCAACCCGCACTTAGTTTACAACTAAAAAATCTTGAAAAAGAATTAAATGCAAAACTTCTAATAAGAAGTAATAAGGGTGTTAGTTTGACTGATGAAGGACAGGTTGTTTATGATTATGCTAATACATTATTATCTATACAAGGTAATATCAAAAGGGATTTGATAAACTTAAAACAAGAAATCCCAACACTTATAATAGGTTCTTGTAAAAGTGTCGGTGAATACGCATTACCTTGTAGTATCTATACTTTTAAAAAACTTCATAAAGAAGTTGATATAAATATGCAAGTTAGTAATTCTATATCAGTTTTAAATCAACTAAAAAATCATGAAATAAATATAGGTATAATTCAAATAGATGCAGTAGATTATGATGATATAAAGACTCAAACAATAGTATCAGATGAACTTGTTCTTATAGGTTCTTATAAAAAAGATAGTACAAAAATAGATTTAGAAGAATTAAAGCAAATTCCTATAATTCTAAGAGAAGATGATTCAGGCAGTAAAATTATATTGCAAAAAGCTTTGAAAGAAAAAAATATAGATATAAATGAATTAAATATCATATATTCGCTAAATTCTATTGAAGCCATAAAATCCTCAATAATATCAAAAAAGGGCTTTGCATTCTTGCCTAAATTATCTATAATGCAAGAACTTAAAGAAAATTGGGTGAGTATTATAGGTATAAATGATTTAGATATTTCTTTTGAATACTTCATAGCTTCAAGAAAAAATTATAAGTTTTCTTCTTATGAAGAAGATTTTATAGATTTTATTATATCTAGTAAAAGAGGTTTTTGTTAAAAACAAAATGAAGTATGAAAATTAAGTTTTCATACTTCATTAAAATAATAAAAAAATACTTATTAAATCAAATATTTAATAAGTATTTTAAAACCTATATAAACCCCTAAGAATGTGAATATTCCAAATACCCATGCATGTAAAGAAAATGATGGTATTCCACTAAAGAATGCTCCTATATTACAACCAACAGCAAGCCTAGTTCCATACCCCATCAAAATTCCACCTACTAATGCCATTAGAAGTTGTTTTTTATTTTTTATTCTTTTTAATTTAAATTCACATGCAAGCAAAGTTGCTATCAATGATCCTAATAATACTCCAATATTAAGTATTGTATATCTATTAAAAATTAGTGATTTTGACTCTATAATAGGCTCATAATATGATTTGAAATGAGAAAAATATTCCCAATTTAAAGCATCTATATTAAATAAACTTAAGAATTTAACACCCCAAAGCAAAAATCCACTTGTTATTTGCCAACTCATACCACTAAAAGCTAGAAGTATTATATTTAATATCCCTAAAATCAACCCTCCTACAATATATGGCATAGGTTTTTTAAAAAACTTTAAAATGATAATCGCCCCCACTACCTTGTTTTTTTGATATAAATTTCTATATCCAAATTATCAAGTTCCACAATTTCATATTCATAATTATTTTTATCCGCCCACTCACCTATATTCTCGCAAACACAACTATTATTTGCTTTTATTATTACAATATCGCCGACTTTCATATTTTTCATTTCTTTCATCGTCTTCAATAGAGGAATCGGACACACCTCATACAAACAATCAATCTCTTTTATCGCCATCTTTACTCTCCATTTAATTTTTATCTTGATATAATTTCAAAAATACATAAATAATTATTAGTACTATTAATTGAATTATTAATACCAAATTAGGATTTAAATATTCCATAAAATAAATTACTTTAGCATTTTTAATAAAATTAATATACCAAAAAGAATAATTTTTTGCACCAATTAAAGTCCCTATAATAAATCCTATTATAGCAACTAAAAACACCAAATTTCCTTCGCCAAATTTGTATAATACACCTGAAGCACAACCTCCAGAAAGCACAGTTCCTATTCCAAATAAAAACGCCCCAATCATAGTATGTATACCAACTGCATTAATTTCTCCAGGAATAATACCATAATCAATATTTGATATGTTTAGATATTTTATTTGAATAAAATAAAATCCAATTGTACTTATTATGAGTGCTAAAATCAAACCTCTTAAAATCTTTGTATTTTTAAATAATATTGGATCTTTGAATGCTGATGCAAAACAAAATCTTGATTTTCTTAATGTAAACCCAATTAAACATCCTATAAATAATGAAATCCCATAAAATTCATTTTTAAAATATAAAAAAATACTCAAAATAAAAATAAAGAAAAATAAAATTAAACCAATAAAAAATTGTTTTTTATCTATTTTTTTAGCTTGTTTTCCCCTTTGTTTTATGAGTTCTTGCATATCCATTTTGATTTTCCCCTTTGATTATAAACTTATATGCATACTTGCAAACAAATACATAGATAGAAACTATATTTATACCACTAACTACAAACATAAGCAAATCAGCAATATCAAATACTATAGTAAAATTACTTATACTAAAAAATCCAGCCAAAGTAAGTAATATCATATAAAGTATTATACTTAGTTCCTCTTTAATATCAAAACTATTCTTTAAAAAATGATAAGAACCCAAAATCGTTGTAAATCCTGAACTTACAAAAAATAATACCATTACTATAACTCCACCAAGACCTAATATATTATATATCGAATTTATATATACATTAATTCTTTGCATAGAATTTGAACTTATATTTAAATTATACATATTATTTGCATAAGAGAAAATATAAGAAGTTATAAATACCGCAATAAATAAAGTGCATATACTTGCAAACACTTGAATTAAAGCTTCTTTTTTAGGGTTGTTTTTAGATTCTAATGAAGACAGTGAACTTGTACCAAGTGCAGTTTCACTAGTTTGAATAATTCTTTGAAATCCTACCAAAAATCCAATTGGTAATCCAATGAAAAATGATTTTGGATTAAGAAAATCTTTAATTACTAAATTAAAATACGTAGGTATAAAATTAGAAGTTTTGCTTAGAAATATCATAAACATAATTACATATAAAAATATAACTATTGATATTGTAGATGCTAAAATATTTGCAAACAATTCGTGATTTTTTGTTATTATTACAGAAAAAATTAAGATTAGTATTGGAACTACTAAGAAGAAAAATAAATTTAAATTGCTCATTTGCAAAGAAAAGTTATCAAACACAAAAATTTTACTGACAGTTAAAATACCGCTAAATTGAAAACCCACAAAACCAAAACAATATAATAAAACTAAAGATAAAGTATATATAAACCCAAGGTTTTTGTTCAAACTAAATGCTATAAATTCTCTTGGTGACTTATTAGTCAATTTGGTAAAAAACACTTCAAAATAAGTTATTGGAAGTAATATCAAGCTACCAAGAAAAACCCAAAGTAATATTCCTTCACCCATATGATCTTTATTTGAAATTTTATACATAGCTGCCAAAACACCGATTATAGCTCCTGTTCCAACCTTTGATGATAAAGATATAAAAAATGAATTTTTGTAATCCTTAAATCCATGATTATCCTCAAATTTCAAATTCTTTATAAGTTTAAAAGATTTAAAACTTAGTATAACACCCAAAATTAAAACTATTGGCAAAAATAAATTCCATAAATATTTACTTAAAAATCCTACTAAATGATTTAAAATAGTATCAACTCCTTAAATTTTTACTACGCATTTATTTTCCTAATACATAGTTAAGTTTTAATTATACCAAAAAAAATGATTTTTTCAAAAATAAAAACTGTATTAAAAAGAATTTTCTAATTTTAATACAGTTTTTTTATTTAATATTTAAATCTTTCTATACTATCATTCATAGATTTTGCTAAACTCGATAATAATTTACTATCTTCTGCTATTTGAAGCATTGTAGCAGCTTCTTCTTCTACTGACGCTGAAGCTTGCTCTGTCGAAGCTGCATTATCTTCAGATTTTTGTGATAAAGTATTTATAATATCCATAATAAATATTCTCTTTTCTTCAACTTCTTCAGCTGATTTATTTAATATATCTATAAATTGTTTCGTATTTTCAATTGCCTGTGAAATTCCTTCAAATTTTTCTTTAGTTGAATCAACGCTATCACTTTGTTCATCAACAATAGCATTCATCTGAATTATCGTTTCAACAGCATCTTCCATCTTCTTCGTAAGTTCATCAATAATATCAGATATTTCTTCTGTAAAATTATGCGATTGTTCTGAAAGAGCTCTTATCTCTCCTGCAACAACTGCAAAACCTCTACCCGCTTCACCAGCTCTAGCTGCTTCTATAGCTGCATTTAATGCAAGTAAATTTGTTTGTTGTGAAATATTTCTAATCATTTGACTTGCTTGATGTATTTTTTCAGCACTTTCATTTGCATTTTCAATAACTGTTCTTATGCCCTTTGAAGAGTTTTTATTTAGATTTGTTTTTTCAACCAAATCTTTTATATTATGAAGACCTTCATTCTTAAGATTATCAACATCCTCTATAGCTCTATTTAAATTGTCTAATTTTTCTTGTTCATCTTTTATAATATCATCCAACTTCACTATACTTTTTACTGCATTTTCTGTATCTTTAGCTTCTTCATTTACATTCATAGATATATCGGATATAGTCTTTGCAATCTCATCAATTGCTATTGAAGATTGTTCACTATTTGTATTCAATTTTTCTGATGAATCTTTAAGCTTTATCGATTGATCTTTTACTCCACTTACAATATCTCTTAGATTATCTATTATTGTCTGTAAAGCTCTTGATAAAATACCCATTTCATCTTCTCTATTTAACATATTGCTTGAAATATCCTTAGTCAAATCTAAACTAGCAATATCACTTGATCTATCAACTGCAATTTTTATAGGTGTATATATACCATTTACAATAAATATCGCAACAATTACTCCAAATATCACAAAAAATAAACTTATTATAGCAATTATAATATCTACACCAAACACTCTTTGATTTATAAATTCTTTATCTACTCCCACAAACCAAATACCTATTACTTTATTCGATGCATCTTTTATAGGAATATATTTTGTATAATAAATAGACCCTAATATATCTGCTTTACCTACAAATTCTTTACCTTGATTTAATACAGTTTCTTTAACTTCATCAGATACTTTTGTCCCTATTGCTCTACTACCATTTTCCTTAATTACATTTGTCGAAATTCTAGTGTCTCCAAGAAATATAGTAGCTAAAGATTTTGTTTTATTTTTTACCATATCTACAAATAAAGTGTCTTCATTTATGAGTTTATCACCCTTGTACATATTTCCATCTTTAGTTCTCCAATCTCCTTTGTATGTTAGATCCAATAGTTCATAACCTAAACTAGAATCTGATTCCAATTTATTTTTAGTAACTAAATTCTTTACATTATAATCAACAACTAACAAAATTAATATTCCAAATGATATAAGAATTAAAAGAAAAGACAATACCAATTTTTCTTTTATTTTAAGCTTTATATTCATAAATTCATCTCCTTAAAATATATCTAATACTATATTTTTTCCCATATTATTTCTTTCAAAACTTTATTTTAAATTAATAATTAAGTTTACTTTTATTTTTTATAAAAAAAAGCTATCCTCGATTTATAATAATCAAAGATAGCTTTAAAGTTTTACAATATAAATTTTTAATCCATCACATACATTTATTTAAACTCTAAATATTTTTAGAGTTTTTTATAAAGCATTTTCAAGTATTTTTCTACTTGTTTCCAAATCTATATCTCTATTTTCACCAAGTGAAGTAAAGTTATGATTTTTTAATTGTTCTATAACTAAATCTATTTGCTCTTTTTTAATTCCATAATCAGAAAGTCTAGTTTTAATACCTAGGCTTTCAAAAAATTCTCTAGTTTTTGAAATAGCTAAATCAATTATTTCATTATCATCAGTTGATTCAATATCAAATACTCTTTTTCCATATTGAATTAGTTTATCTCTTTTAGCATCTTTTTTAACTTCAAATAATGAAGGCATTACAATAGCTAAAGTTTTACCATGATCTAAACCAAATAAGGCTGTTAATTCATGACCTATCATATGGCTAGTCCAATCTTGTGGTACGCCTGAACCTATAAGCCCATTAAGACCCATAGTTGCACATAGCATAAGATTCGCTCTCAAATCATAATTTGTAGGATTTTTTATAGTATCTTGACCAATTTCAATAAGTGTTCTTAGTATACCTTCTGATGTTCTATCTTGAAATCTTGCATCAACTGGATAAGTTAAATATTGCTCATTTACATGAACAAAAGTATCTACTATACCATTTGCAACTTGAGTTTCAGGAAGCGTATAAGTTAATGTAGGATCTAGTATTGAAAACATCGGAAAACACATAGGATTATTTACCGCAAATTTCCCTTCATCACATGTAACAACTGCACCACTATTCATTTCCGAACCTGTTGCTGGTAAAGTCAATACTGTAGCAATATTTATATTTTTATTTTCTTTAACTTTATGAGAACCACCTTTTGTAAGTAACTCTTTAGGCTCACCATCATAGTTAGCTGCTAATTTTATGAATTTAGTTCCATCAATTACAGAACCACCTCCAACAGCTAATAAACAATTTATATTTTCTTTGTTTACTATATCTAGTGCCTTCATCAAAGTATCATATTTTGGGTTTGGTTCTATTCCACCAAATTCAAAATGAATTCTATCACCTAAAGCTTCTTTTACTTTATCTAAAGTCTTATATTTCTTAACTGAACCACCACCATAAGTTATTAAAACCTTGGCATCCTTTGGTATTAATTTATCTATTTGTGATATTTTATCCTTCCCAAAAACAATTCTAGTTGGATTATAAATATTAAAACTAAACATCAAAAAACCCCCTTAAAATTTAAAAATATTGATATAATAAAAAAACTCATATAGTTTTTTATCATATGACTTTTTTATCTAAGACTATTATATAGTATAAAATTTATTTATAAAATATACATCACCACTATCAATTTATATATTTCACATATTTATATTAAACAATATTTAAAATCTCCATTATCTTTTATAAATTTGGATTTTATTTCTATAAAATAGACCAAGTCATTGAAATATTGATATAGTGTAGCTCTGTTTTCAAACTCTTGTCTACTCTTTGGAAGTGCTTTATTGTTATAATGCACTTTTAATTCTTTCACCTTTTCAAAAAGTTGATCACAATCATTGCATTCATTTAAACTTCTTGCTAATTCTTTTGTAAAATCGCTTAGTAATTTTGCATTTTCTTGATCTATAAAATGAAATTCAAAATGTTTTTCCATATGAAATAATATATCAAATTGAGCTCTTCTCATCTGAAAATATTTTATAAAATAACTATTATCCTTTAATATAATGTTATTATTATATTCAATAGATCTATTTAGTCCTTTTTTTATTTTTTCATCTAAAAAATCAAAGTTTTTCAAACTTTCCTCAATACTACATTGATTTAATAATTGTAAACTCATATTTTTTAATATACTCTTTATATAATCCTCTACTTCCAATTGGATTTTTCTTATTTCGCTCTTTCTATTAGGTGCATGAATTGTCATCAAACATGCTATTAACATACCTACTAATAATAACCCTATTTCATTTGAAACAATATTAAAATTAAGCATTTTTAAATTATATATTCTACTTACCAAAACAGTTGATACAACTAAGCCTTCACTTATATTTAACGCCGTAACAATTGGTATAAAAATAAATAAAAACAACCCTAATATTATCAGTTCATGTCCAAATAAACTAAATAATATAGCTGATAATATTGTAGCTATAATAGCAGTTAACAATCTTTTTAAACTAACTATATAAGTTTGCATTCTGGTATCTAATGAACCAGTCATACAAACTATTCCTGCTGTAGAGCTAAAATTCAATCCTATTAAATCAGCTATAAGTATTGATAATATGACACCTATTGCAATTTTTCCTGCTTTATAAATTAAATTCTTCATTAAAATCACACTTCTTTATATAAGTTTTTAATTATCTTACATCATATTTATTTTAATTGCAATATTTCTATACGCCTCTACTAAGCTTAATAGTTTATTAGAGGCGTACTTAAGATACAAAAATCAATAATTGTTATAAATTATATATGCTAATATTTAAACACATCTATAGAATTTTGTAGTTGTTCTGATTTAGTATTTAATTCCTTAAACAAACTATATACTCTAAGGATAGATTCATTTTGTACTGCTGATAAAGAGTTTATTTCTTCTGATGCAGATGCATTTTCTTCTGAAACATTTGACATAAAAGCAATTCCATCTATTATCAGTTTTTTACCATTTTCAATACCTTTTATAAGATCATACATATTATTTATATTTCCATTCATATTATTTATATTTGTATTTATCTTTAAAAAAGCATCATTTGTTTGTTTAAGAGATATTTCATTTTCTTTTATATGTTCATTAGTCTCTTTTGTAGTATTTGTAACTATGTTAACATCATCTACAATTTCATTGATTATATTACTTATTTTATTTGTTGATTCATTAGTTTCATTAGAAAGCTTCCTTATCTCCTCTGCAACAACAGAAAATCCTCTTCCCGATTCACCAGCCCTAGCTGCTTCTATTGAAGCGTTTAGTGCAAGCATTTCTGTTCTTCTTGATATTTCATTTATAACATTTGTTATCTCTGTTATAAGCTCTGATTTTTCCTTTAAATTGAGTATTACATCCATCGATTTTTGCGAATAATTTACCATCATATTTGTTTTTTCATTTAAATTATCTATATTTTCATTACCATTTTTGGTTGATAAATTAGTTTCTTTTGATAGTAATTCCATAGAATTTGCATAATCTAAAACATCTTTTATTTTAACAGAAAAATCATCTATTTCTTTTTTCATATTAAATGTTTCATGTGCTTGTTTTGTAGAACTATCTGCAACTTCTTCAATTGAATTAGATATACCTTCAGATGATGTTTTTATACTTTCAAATAAATTCTCAACTTCTTTTGACATATCCTTCATACTTTTAGCCGCCATGGATGATTCTTCTAATATATTTGAAAAGCTTTTTATCATATTATTGAATCCATTACCAAGCATAGCCATTTCATCATTTGTATTTATTTTAATATTAACTGTCAAATCCCCATTTTCAACAAGCTTCATCTTTTTGCATATTTCAAGTATTGGCTTTGTGAAATATCTAGATACAAATACAGATATTATAACAGCTACAAATACACATGCTGATGCTATTATTATAGCCATAATAAGAAGCCCTTTTAATTTATCATATATATATCTATTTTCTACAAAGCTAATTATTTTCCAATGTCTATTCTTTGTTGTAGTAAAAGTTATGTAATTTTTATCATCCTTATAACTACCTTTTAACTCTTTTAAATTATTTATCAATATTTCGTTTTCTAAATTTTTATTTGTCTCATTCTCGTCAGTACTTGCTATTATAGTAGCTTTTTTATCATCCATATATACTATATTAATCTTACTTTGTTCTATATGCTTATAATCATTTACCTTATTTGATATATCATCTAAATAAAAATCAATTGCCATAACACCTATAAATTCACCATTTTTATTATTAACCGATTTTGAAGCTGTAACCATTGGTCTCTTTGTGTTGACATCAAAATATGGCTTTGACCATATAATTTGATTTTGATTTGATTTAGCTTGAATATACCAATCTCTATTGTTTACTGACCAATCTTCATCTTCAAATAAAGATTTTGTAACATCTGGCCAAGATACAACTTTTTTATTTTGAAGTAATATTTCCTTTGGCCCAAAATAGGTAAACGCTATCCCATCATATGAATCTTGAAAAGCCTTAAAAGTATTTTGCACTTTATCATAATAAATTTCTGGTTCATCATAAATATTTTTAAGTATGTCCATATTACTATACATATTTATAGCTGATTCAAAGTTTTTAAGATATTCTTCAATAGAACTATTTAATCTATTTTTAGAATCTTCTATAGAACTTTTAATCTCATTTTCTAAAATCTTTTTGCCATATAAATAGTTTGATATCCCCAAAATAGATATGGTCAAAATAACCAACATTACTAATATAATAATCAATTTGTTTTGAATTCTTTTCAAACTTTAACCCCCTTTAAAAATATTATAACTATATATTAATATAACATTAATTACATTTTAAAAATATATTTATAAAAAAAATTTAATATTTATATAAAAATTCAATTATTGATTTTTTTAACAATATAATCATAAAAAAACACTCAAAATATGATTTTAAGTATTTTCTTATATCTTTTTAATTTATAAATTCTCTTTTTTACTATTTTTAGTCCATAATAATTTTTATAAAAATTATTAAAATCATAGACCTAAAAGTTTTTTAACTTTATTATCTTTCTTATTTATTTCAAATTTATAAATTGTACGTTCTTTATCATCAGACCATTCTATTATAGTTTTTTCATCATTTATTATAATTTTTTCTATATAATGATCTACAGCTATTTTTTCATCTAATTTTTTTAATTCTTCAATTACAAGTTTTCTATGATTTATATCTAATTCATAATTTATTCTTTCTTCTTCATCCTTATAGTCAAGTCTCTTTCTATTTTCTATAGAAAGCCAAATAATACTATTTGTTTCATAATCAACCATACAAGTATAGATAATAGATTTTTCATATTGATTTTTTAATAATTTAAATTCTTCTTGCTCCTTTTCTTCTATCTCTTTATTTTCTTCATTTTTCATATGATTATTTCTAAATTTTTTAACAATTTTTTCTCTAAGATCATTAAATCTCTCTATATCAAAATCAGCAATAATATACTTGCTATACTTATTAGATCTCTCACATTCACATTTAAAAAAATTACATTCACTAAAATCTTTATTTAATTCCTCTTGTATCTTATCAAACACTCTATCTTCTACTATTTCTGGATTATATGATGGTTGAATCATAATCATTGGCATTACTGTTTTTTCATCATTTTCATATACAATTTCTTTATTTTCCTTTATATAATAAACAGTATAACTAATTATAGTTAACATCAAAACTCCATATAAAGCTATATTTTTTTTATTAAAATCCATAAAAGCTCCTAACTACTAAAACCTAAAAATATCTAAGTATTAAAAATAATTTTTACCGTTGTCCCCATTTTAATTTCACTATCTATATCTATTTTTATATCATGCAATTGTGCAATTTCACTACAAATCGATAAACCTAATCCAAGACCCAAATCGTCATTTCTCTTTGTTCTTGATTTATCAACCATATAAAATGGTTCAAATATCCTTTGTAATTCATCTTTTGCAATTCCTTTTCCATAGTCTTTTATTTCTAAAATTAATTCTTCATCTTTTTTGTACAAAAATAATTCTATTATTCCTTCAAAATTTGATGCCTTTATAGCATTATCTATAAAATTTATAATCATATTTTTAATTAAATCTTTTTCTACAAATGCTTTATAATCTTTTGCATTAATTTTTAATTTTATATTTTTTTGTTTAAGCCTCGCTTTTAATATATCTTTTATTTCATATAAAAGCTCACTTAGATTTATTTGCTTAAAATTAAAATTGCTTTTATTTACTTTTACTAAATTCATCATTTTTTCTGATAGTAATTTTAATCTCTTCCCCTCGCTTGAAATATAATTTAAAGCTAGCAAATAATTTTGTTCATCATATTTTGTATTAAGCATAAAGTCTGAATATCCAATTATAGATGTTAAAGGTGTTTTTAATTCATGCGTAAAATTATCTATAAATCTTTGTTTTTTTTCTAAATTATCATTTAATTGCATTATATTTTCTTCTACAACACTTGCCATATCATTAAAATCATTTGCAAGAATTCCAATCTCATCATCAGTATTGATTTGCACTCTCTTGGAATAATCGCCCTCTTTAATAACTTTTATGGACTCTATTAATTTATATAATGGTTTTGTTATATATTTGCTTATGAATAATGTTAATATAGCTATTATTATAAATATAATTATCTGTAACTTAATAATAAAATCAAACATTCTTTTCTTTTGAACGCTCATAAAACTTATATCTTTTATATATGTAAATTTATAAGTCTGACCATCTATTTTAAGTAAATGTGTTGTAAATATATATAAATTTTCGTTTATATTTCTGGCAACATAAGCTCTTTCATTTAAAGTTGCTCTTTTTAATTCTTCTCTTTTCCCATCTATATCATATTTAAAATTACTAAATATTATATTATCAAATTCATCTAGCAATTCTATATAGTAATAATTATAGTGACTAAGTTTCGTATGATTATCTAATATATCGTAAATATAACTCTCTACAAATATTCTCTTATCAATTCCACTTAAATATTCATTATTATCCAAAGTTATATCAATGGATGCAATTGCACTCTTTATACTTTCTAAAACCGCATATTCTTCGATTAAGCTACTTCTAACTTCTCTTTCTAGACTGAGTTTATGGCAATTTTCTAGTACCAAATATATCCCAATATTAAATATAGTTAAAAATAAAAGTACAAAACAAACAAATATTTTTTGCCATAGCTTCATTTAAATCTCCAATCTATAACCAATCTTATAAATAGTTTTTATCTCATCATATAAATTCAATTTTTTTCTGAGTCTTTGTATATGAATATCAACCACTCTGCTTTCTTTTAATTGTTTAAAATCCCATACCTTTTCTATAATTTTATCTCTTGAAAGTGCAATATCTCTGTTTTTAAACAATAAAAGTAGTAAATCAAATTCTTTTGATGACATATTAACCAGCTCATCATCTACTGTTACTAATTTTTTATCTTCATATATCTTTATATTTTTAAATTCAAAAACTTCTTCTTGATTCTTATATCTTCTTAACACAGCTTCTATTCTAGCAATTAATTCAATCGCTTCAAATGGCTTTGTTATATAATCATCTGCTCCAATTTTAAGACCATATACTCTATCATGAATACTATCTTTTGCAGTTAAAAATATTACAGGAATATTACTTCCTTTTATTCTTGATAATACTTCATAACCATCTAATTTTGGCAACATTATATCTAGTACAACAAGATCATAAGAATATTTTTCAATCAACTCTAATGCTTCTAAACCATCATAAGCCTGATTTGTTAAATATCCTACCATATTTAGATTTAATTTAATCAAATCAGATATTGCAAAATTATCCTCTACTATTAATATTTTTTTCATAATAATATCCTTTCACTATTTTTTATAATTTATAAATAAAAATTACTAACTATATTATATCGAAAACCCTTTAACTATCCTTATACAATTCGGCTTTTTGATAAAAAAAGTTATAGTAATGTATAAAAAAATAAACATAATTAATAATATGTTTATTCTTATTTATATGTATTTGCAATATAATGGACATAGTTTTATGAATTTTAAAATTTTATAAAAAATTTAAGCAAAAAAATAAACTAATATCAATGTCAGTGAAAATATTAGTTTATTCGTGGAATTTTAATGAAATTTATAAGTTCTAATGCAAAAGATACAGCCTAGAAGAAAACCAATGGTCAATCATCCATACCAAAACTTTTTACCTAGGATTTTATCGAAAGTTAATAAAAAAACTTTAAAATTTGAAAATCTAAGAGCTTTAAACTTTAAAATTTAAATTTTAAGTTTTAAACTTTTCTTCAAATTTTGGATTAAATTCTTCTTTGAATTTAAATTCTATAGATTTATAATATTGATGAGTTTTTAGTTTTTCATATAATTTGCATCTATTATCTAAACAGCTATTTGATTGATACTATTCGATTCTGATAAACTAAAGTCTACATTTGATTCAAACTCTAATATATCATTTTCTAATTTATCAATTTTATCTTTTAACTTAAGTGGATCAACTAATTTATATCCTTCTCTTTTTTCATAATCTTTTATAAAGTTTGATACATCCATAGATAAATTTTTAGTATTTTCTTTACCTACCATAGCTTCTACTATACTTTGTAATTTTAATTTCATTCTTTCATTTTTATTTTCTAAATCATCAATAGCACTATAATATTCATGTTTTAGTTCATCCAGTAACATTTTTTCATATATTATCGAGTTTTTTCTCTCTATAGCTTCTGCTACTGTATATTTTTTATCCGCTATACTTACTGTATTTATTGCATTTGATTTTACAATTTCACATTTAATTTGTTTTCTTCTTTCAATCAAATCAATAATACTTTGATATTTGGATGTTGCATTATTATTAAATTTTTCAACTGAAATATCTCTAATTTTTGTATCACTTTCTTTTTTGACTTCAACAAAATCATTATTAGATTTATTTAGTTTGCTATTAATTTTTTTGTCCAAAAGCTTAAGCTCGCAAAGAGCTCTAGTTATACTCATCATAATACAACGCCTCCTTGTGTTTCTTACAAAATTAATAATAACAAACTAATATTTCATTTTGATTACAAAAATATTAATAAAGTATAACTATTTTATTTCTTTTCTAATACATCTATTCCTCAATATTATATATAACTTTACCTAATGTTGATAGTTTATCTTGTACTACTTCCAATGGAATTTCAAAAATTTGTTCACCATCAGCATACGATGCTATTTCATAAACACCAAAATATATATTTATTTTATTATCAGAAATAAAAAACTGTGGTATAATACCTTCACCCTTTTTATAGTAATCATTTAAACTATCTATACCATATTCATTTTCATCTTCTTTTAATTTTTTTTCTATTTCATTGAAAATAATATCTAAATAACTTCCATTTTCTTTTAATGAAGATTCAAATAAATCCTTAAGTTCTATTTGTTTTTCCTCTACTAAATCATAATTATATTGAGTCGAACCATATAACCCGTGAGCACCACCAGTATATTCATAGAAATTTAAATTCATCGATAATAATCCATTTTCATTGGTATAAACTTCATTTCCTATATCACTTCTATATGCAGAATATCTAGCATATTCAGGAAGCTCTTTTTCCTCTATTGTTGTTTCTTTAATCCACTCTGTAGATTCTAAATTCGCATCTATAGCAGCATTTAATTCATCATTTATAATTTTACTAAATTCTTCTTTGTCTTTAATTTTGATATTTGGCCTATTAACGCTTATTTCATACATATCTTTTTTCTCTTCACCCTCATCTTTAGTTGTAATGCTAGCACTTTCCATACTTTTATAATCTTTTATTGTTGTTTTTTTAGTTTCATTAGTATTGCACCCTGCTAACATCAATATTAAAGACATTAATATTAATAATATTTTCTTCATGACTTCATCTCCTTTTTTAATTTATATCCTAAAAAATTTTATACCACAAAGAAACATAATACAACCTTATTAATTCATAAATCAATTACAATATTGTTAATTGATTTATTTTAAAAATAAAAAAACTATGCTAAATAATAAATTATTTTTCTAACATAGTTTTTTCATAATATTTTTATATTCTTATATTTTTTGTTTTATAATAATTAATATACTACTTAATATTTGAGTTATACATCTCAAAGTAAATACTTATATGATTTATCGTTGAAAATCTATGCTATTTCTTCATTTTTTAGCATGAATTTTTTTATAACATGACAAACACCATCTTCTTCATTTGATAAAGTTATATAATCTGCCATTTCCTTTATCTCCTCAAATGCGTTACCCATCGCAACACCAAGACCAGCATATTCAATCATAGCTGCATCATTTCCAGCATCACCAACACATATTATTTCTTCTTTTTTTATATTTAATTCTTTAGCAATCTTAGATACTCCATCACCTTTATTTACCGATTTATCTAAGAATTCTAAGAAGAATGGTGCACTTTTAACTATTGTATATTTTTCTTTTATATTTTGTGGTAATCTTTCTATTATATTATCTAAAAGTTCAGGTTCATCTATAAACATTACCTTTACAATAACTTCATCTTTAGAAACTTCTTCAACTGGTATTATTCTAATATCAATACCATTAAGATCTGCTTCAACTTGTGTATATTTGCTATTTTTAGGTGCTATTACATCATCTTTCGTTAGTGCATGAATATTAACATTGTATTCTTTACTTATTTCATATAATTCTTTATAATCATCCAATGTAAGTGTTGTTTGTGATACAACTCTTTTTGATTTAGTCGTTTGAACTAAAGCTCCATTAAATGCAACTACATAATCATTATCTGATATAAGTTCTAATTCTTCTAAAAATTTCTTAACTCCAACAAGTGGTCTACCTGTTGCCAAAACAACTTTAAATCCATTTTTCTTAGCTTCTTGTATGGCATTATAATTGGCCTTCGAAATCTCCTTATTTTCATTAAGTAAAGTTCCATCCATATCTAATGCTATTAATTTGTACATATTTTATTTCCTCCAAATTTTTAATTACTTATTAATATATAATATATAGATTAAATTATCAATCCATCTTTTTAGATTCAAAAAAATTGAATATATTAACCTATATGATTATCTACTCACTTAAATTCTATTTCCAAACAAAAAGCATTTAAAATAATTTCTTATTTTAAATGCTTTTTTAATCTAATGTATTTAAAATCGTCATTTTAACAATAGACTGATTTAAATCAAAATATTACCCAATAAAGTTTTTCACTTTATTGGGCTGTATATTTTAATTAATAAACATCTATATCAATATCTTTATTTAAATTAATATTTGCTTTGATAATTTCTATTTGGTCTTTTGATACACCTAATTGTTCTAAATCTATTATATTTTCTAAAACTGAAAAATCCTTAATTTCATTGTATCCAATATCTAAAAAATATATATTATTTAGATTATTTAACACATCTATATTAGTTATTTTGTTCCCCGAAATATCCAGACTACCTAATTCTGTCATATTATTCAATGCTGATATATCCTTTATTTCGTTCCCATAAATCTCTAAACAATCCAAATCATTTAAACCTTTAAGAAAATCAATATTATCTATATTTGAATTTGCTATTATAAGTGTTGTTAACATATTTTTATTTTCAAATGCAATATCCAAATCATCCAGATCAAAATTTGAATTTGTAAGCTCTAAAATCTCCAATTTTTCAAAAGCTTTTAAGAATTTGAGATTTTTAAATTCACAATTTTTAAAGATAAATGATTGTAAGTCATTGATAGTTGAAAATTCTTCTTCTAAATCAAATTTAGTCAAATCAGAATTTATAAACTCAATATATTCTATATTTTTTAAATTTGAAATACCTTTTATATTTTTTATTTCACAATTATCTATACACAACCTATATAAATCAAGATTTTTTTGAATCATATCAAAATCTTTTATCTTACAATCTACTAAAGTTAATTTCACATAATCCCAAATATTATTTAGTTCATTTAAAAAAGCATAATCCTGCTCGTCCCAGTTACTAAAATCAACATTTTTAAATTCTATATTTTGTAAGTTTTCGAAATAAATTAATTCTTTTAAATCCGAAAATTTCTGTATATCTGATAATGAAATACTATATATTTCATTCAAATCTCCTTTGCTTAATTTATCTTTCCCATCTAATTCATACTCAACTGCATATCTTAAATTTTCATTTTTAATATCTATAAATTCATTATATAATCCATTCACTTTAAAAGGTTTTTTGATATCTACACCTAATTTTTCTCCATTTTCAAGCAATATATTTTTATCTACAACAATATAATATATTTTATCAGGCTTTAATTTGATATCATCCAACTCAATATCAATCGTACCAATACTTTCTTGTCTATAAAAATCAAAATTTATACCTGTTAAATCATCTAATTTATTAAAATTTTGATCCACTATATATATATTATTCGTACTTATATTTTCCTTAGTATTTAAAACAGGATTAAAAAATAATATTTCAAAACCATATCCAGAATACTCTATTTGAGCAAAATAATTAAATTTATGCATATAGTAAGCAGATGAATTTGATGTAAATAATAATGAAAATACTAAAACTAACGCTAGATTTTTTATCATATTTTTCATATAAACAATCCTTTCTTAATATATCAAATCCTAATTTTTAATTTACATTTATCTTTATATTTTTTTTATCTTGTAATTTTTCTTTAAATTTTTCATTTTGTTCTTTTGATATATTTAATGTATCTAATTCCTTTAGACTATCAATTACATTGATATTTGATATTTCATTATCGGATATATTTAAACTACTTAGACTTTTTAATTCTTTTAAAATATCTATATTATTTAATTTGTTATTTGATATATTCAAATAAACTACACCTTTTAAATTAGCTATATTCGATATATCTTTCAAATTATTATTCGATATATTTAAATTAGTTAAATCACTTTGAAATACTGCATCTGATATATTTTGAATTTGATTATAAGAAATATTTAGTATATCCAATTCATCCAAACTATCAACAAAATCTATATTCTTTAAATTACAATTTGTAAGCTCAAGATAATCAAAGCTTTTTTTATTTTTGCACATTTCATTTAGCTTAATTTCATCTAAATCACTATAACTTATGGATAAACAGATCACATTTTTTAAATATCCTATTTGTTCTATATTTTTTAACTTCGTATATTCAAGGTCAATATCTTCTAAAGATTTACATTTCATAAGATTCAAACAATCAATCTCTAAATTACCCTTAATATATAATTTTCTTGTTTCTTTTAAATTCGATATAAATCTAGTATCTTTTACATTGCAATCAACTAAATAAAATACATCTACTGATTTTAAATTCTTAAAAATACTATCTAAATCAAATTTTGTTAAATCCATATTATGAAATTTTAATTCTTCTAAATAAGGCTTATTTGATAGACTTTGCAAATTATTAATCTCACAATTATTCAAAGTAAAAGTTCTATTATCATCAAATATATCAAAATTATCTATTTTGCAATTTATAAATTCTAATTCAATATAAAAATTATCAATATCACCAAAATTAAGTTCATTTACTTTCGTAAAATCATAATCTTTAAATATTAATTTATCTAAATTCGATAATTCTTCTAATTCCTCTAAATTTGATAAATCAAAACTATTATCAAATGTTAAACTATTTACTTCATTTAAATTTCCCTTTGTTAAATCTTTATTATAAATATTTAACTCTTTTCTTATAGCTTCTTCTATTTTTTTATTTTCTAGCTCTACTTTCTCATAATATTTTTCATTTAATTTAAATGGATTTTGTATATCCACACCTAATTTAGTTCCATCTGCCTTTAAAATATTTTTATCCACACAAAGATAATATATTTTATTATTTTCAAAAGGAAAATTATTAAACTCTAAAGATACACTGCTACTATCATATGCATTCACCTTTATATAATCTTTGTACTTATCTTTATCAAAACTTTCATCCACTATATAAATATTTTTGCTACTTACATTATCATTAGATAAATCTAAATCATCATAAAAACTCATTTTAAATCGATTCTCTTTGTAATCCATATCCATATCCACATAGAAAAAATCTTCATACTTTAAATAAGATTTTGCAAATGAAGATGATGTAAATAACATAACAAATACTAAAATAAAACCAAATTTTTTTATATTATTTTTCATGAACTTTCAATCCTTTCACTAATATTCATTTTTAATATCTATTGATTATATCTAGTTTTACTCCATCTAACTCATCTAATACATCTTTAAATTTATCTACTTGTATATCCGATAATATTATCTCTTCTAATGATTTTAATTCCTTTAATACATCTATATTCGATATATTATTATCTGTAATACTTAATTGTTCTAACTTATCTAAACCTTTTAAAGCATCTATATTTTCTATCTCATTATTTTTTAAGCATAAAAATCTTAAATTTTTCAAATTAGAAATTGCAGATATATCATTTAAATTATTATGACCTATTTCTAACCATTCTAAATTCTCTAAATCTGTTAAAAAATCAATAGATGAAATATTGCAATTAACTAATTCTAATTCATCTATACTGTTTATATTTCCCAAATAATTCAATTCATCATCATCAATTTCACAATCATATAATGATAAAGATTTTAATTCCTTCATATCTTCTAAAGCTACTACATTTTTAAGAGTCGAATGAGATAAATCTAAATCTATAAGCAATTTTAAATTTTTTAAATCATCCAAATCAATTTCATTTCTCATTGATAATTCTAAATCTGTTATATTTTTAGAATCATTTAAAAAATTTAAATCATCAGATTCACAATTGCAAATTGATAGATTTTTTATATCCCATGTAGAAAAAATCTTTTCAAAATCTATTTCATTTAAATTCATATCCCAAAAATCTAGCATATTGATGTTTTTAAAATTATCTATTCCATCAAAACTTTCAACATTAGCATTCTTAAATTCAATTTGTTCTAAAATTGGATTTTTATAAAATCCATTAAAATTCTTTATATAAGACTGATTAAATTTTAATTCATTACATTCATCTAGCTCTAATTTAAAATCTTCTAATTCACTCAAATCACAATTCTCAAAATTTAATGTATATAAATTTTTTAGTAAATTTATTTCATCTAAATTTTTAAAATCTGTTAATTTTGAAATATTAACACTTTCACATTCTTCTAAATGTCCTTGAGTTAAATCACCCTCAAATAACTCACACTCTTCTCTTATCGCCTTTTCAATATCTTTATTTTTTAATTCTATAATATTTGAATAATTATCACTTAATTTAAACGGACATATTAACTCAACACCAAGTTTAGTCTCATCTTCCTTTGATAAATCTTTATCTACATATAATTTATATATTTTATTTGGTTCTAATTTAACATTAGCAAGGTCAACTATAACAAAATTATCAAAACTAGAAATGTAAAATTCCTCCATAGAAATCTTATTATTTTCTTCATCTACTATATATATATTATTATTTATATTTTCACGATCATTTAATATATTGTCCTCAAATAAAATTTCAATATTTTTTGTATTTATTTGAAAATCAGCAAAACCATTTAAACCACTATTTCCTTTTGCAAATGCCCCTGATGTAAATAAAGTAATCATAAGCAAAAAGCTCCCAATTTTTCTTATAACATTTTTCAAAATAATACCCCCTAATTTAATTTTTTGTAATTATACCAATTAAATTTTATTATATATTTATATTTCTTACAATATAATTACCTGAATATAATGTTTACAAAAAATTAAGATTAGAATATTTAATATTCTAATCTTCTATCATAATCCATAAATCATCTATTTTTTCTTCTAATTTTTCTATTTCTTCTTCAAATTTATCTAATTGTGCTTCATCAAATTGTATTATTTCTAATTTATCTAAATCAAACAAAGGACTTATATCTTCTATATCATTATATGATATATCTAATCTTTCTATACTTTTATATTTAGAAAGTAACGTAATATCTTTTATACTATTGTGTGATATATTTAAATCATATACATTATCTAAATTTGGTATATCACTTATGTTTTCTATATTCATATTAGATAAATCCAATACTTTAAATGGCTTAGATTCATCCAAATCTAAATTTACTACTTTATCTATTTTATCTAATTCTTCTATTGAATCTTCATTTTTTAGTGAAATATTTTTATAAACTATCTTTTTGATATCAGTATTTTTCAAACCATAAAAATCATCAAATTCACATGAATATAATTCTAATTTTTTTAAATTTACAATCTTAGAAAGTATATTCATATTAAAAACTTTGCATCCACTTAATTCTAAATATTCTAGGCTATCAATATCTATATACAAATCTTCATTTCTCAAATCACAATTTTCCATTACTATTTCTTCAAAATTTTTAAACTTAGGAAAATCTGTTAAATTTGAAAAGTCAATATTTCTAAAATCTAATTCCCTTAATCCTTTTAATTTTTCTAAATCGACTAGAGTTTTTATATTTGCATTATCCTTTATAATTAATCTTTCTATTTCAAATAGCATTTTTTGTGTAACTTCTTCATCTTCTTTAAGATCTAATTCATCTTTTATAATGCTCTCTATTTCTTTATCTTCAAATTCTATATTTGAATCTTCTTTATTCATGCGAAATTTTAAAGTTCCACCTTTTTCAAGTTCATTACCATAAGCATCTTCAAACTTATCTATCTCAAGACTATAATTAACATCTTCTTCATAATCAAATTTAGGTATAACTTCTATAGTTTTTTTGTCATCCTTTAATCTAACATCTATATCGTATTTTCTTTTACTTATGTCATCATTTAATTCAAAACAATCTTCTATTTTAGACATATCATCTTCATTTATAATATTGCTAAATTCAATAGTCCACACCTTTCTTTCATCTTCTATAATTCTTATTTTATCAAAAACTTCATTTGTAATAGCATTGGAGTTTGATTTGAATGCTATTACAAATACTAATATTACAACTAAATTCTTTAATATTTTTTTCATACTTCCCCCTATTTTTTAGTTTTTTTATACAGCATATTCATTTATATCATAATCTTTGGTTAGTTTCAATAAATATAGGTTCAATGAAATAATTTTGTAAAATTTAATTGCAAAATAATAATAAAAGTATTATAATAAAAAGGAATTTAAAATTATTATTTAAAATATATTTTAATAAGGAGGATGTTATGATTAGACCAATTTAATTACCCAATATATCTAATTTAATAAAAAAATTATTTATATTGCAATTTTGTTTTTGCAAAATGGAGGTAGTTAAATTGAATAAGAGAAATTATTATTTGCTTTGTCTAATTGTATTCCTACAAGGATTTGTATTTTATGGACCCTTTGCTTTTGTATATAGACAATCAAGGGGTCTTTTTGCGTCTGATATATTTATTATAGAAACTATATTTTTAGCCGTTTCTATGCTAATGGAAATACCATTTGGATATATTAGTGATAAGTTTGGGTATAAAAAAACACTTATAATATCTAATTTTTTATTTTTTATATCTAAAATAGTATTTTATAAGAGTTATTCTTTATATGGATTTTTAATAGAAAGAATACTTCTTGCAATATCATTTGCTGGTCTTTCTGGTTGTGATACTTCTATGCTTTATAAATCTGTATCAAAAGATAATTCTTATAAAGCATTTACTAAATATAATCTATCCTCTCAAATAGGTGTATTTTTAGGATTTTTACTTTCTGGATTCATAGTAAAAATATCATTAGATTCTACTGCTTTGTTTACTATTTATCCTTATTTTATAGCTTTTTTATTGACTTTATTCTTAAATGATGTTGATTACGAAAAAGAAAATTTATCTTTTTTAATCACTTTTAAAGAGGCTTTTGTATCTAAAAAATTTATACTATTAATTTTGGCAATAGGAATATTTAAAGAACTTATAATGTATCTAACTGTATTTTTGTCTCAAATAAAATACACTAATATAGGTATTGATTTGAAATATTTTGGACTTTTAACATTATCACTTCAGTTCTTTAGAATATTAGCCGCCAAGATAAGTGGTCATATTAAAAAAAATCAGTATAAAATTATAATATCAATCATGATATTTTCCATAATATCTATACTATTATTGGCTTCTAACACTAATATATATATAGTCATAGGCTTAATTATGATTCTTGGCTTTAATCATAGTTTTGTAATCCCAATATTTATTGATATACAAAATAAAAATATAAAAACAGATAATAGAGCAACTATATTATCTATTAATTCTATGATGATTAGTCTAGCTTTATTGCCTATAAATCCTTTAATTGGCTTTATAACAGATACTTCTTTAAACTACGCATTATTGTTTATTTCTTTTGTTTTTATTATCTGTTTATCTATAGTTATTTATTATTCAAAAAAAATAAATAAAAAAGATCAAAATAAAGCTAATAAGACAAAATAATATATTTATAAAATATTTATTTAATAAATTTCAAATAAAAAAAGCTATTGTATTAAAAAGTTTTCAAAAATATATTATTTTTTATAAGTAAAATAATATATTTTGATATTTCTTCTTATTACAATAGCTTTTTGATATTGTCAAAAATTTTTTAGTTTTTAATATAATTATAGCTAAAACACTTTTTCATATTATTAAAAATCTACGCTAAATGTATGAACATCTGAATCAATATCATCCATAACAGGCTCATTCATTATCTCTTTAACTTCTTCATTCGTTTTTGCATTTCCTAATGCCCACATTAATTTTGAAACAATCGCTTCTCTACTCATATCCTTGCAAAAAATAATATTTTTATCTATTAATTTTCTACCAACTTCATAAATACTTAAATCCACGCCTTCTTGAGTACATTGTGTTGTAACCGCTACACAAATTCCTGCATCAACAAGTTCTATAACCTTAGATGTTATATCATGATTCTCAAAAGGTATTCCACCGATTCCAAAACTCTCTATTATAACACCTTTATAATTTTCTTTTATATAATCAAATATAGAAGGATTAATCCCTGGAAATAATTTAATAAGCATTACATTAGTATCTATATCATCCTTATATTCAAGCCCTCTTGCTTGACTTTTTTTGAACTTATCTTTAATCTGTTCATTATAATATACCTTGCCATATTTAACCTTTGCTATGTACGGATAATTTACACTTTCAAAAGCATCCAGACTTCTTGTTTTTGTCTTCATCGCTCTTGTTCCATTTATTATTTTTCCATCAAAAGCTACAAATACTCCACAAATATTTTCTGTTGCAAATTTAATAGCATCAAATAGATTTTGTTTTGCATCTGTTCCAAACTCTTCAATAGAAAACTGTGCGCCTGTAAGCACTACTGGTTTTCTAATTCCATTTAACATATAACTAAGTCCTGCTGATGTATAAGCCATTGTATCAGTTCCATGAGTTACTACAAAACCATCAAATTCACTATAATTATCCTTTATAGTTTTTGCAATGTCTTTCCAAAATATAGGATTCATATTGGTACTATCAATACTCATAAGATGAATTCCATTAATATCTGCTATTTCTCTTACTTCTTTAACATGATCCAATAAATCTTCAAATGAATATTTTGGAGATAGTCCATTTTCATCTAACGAACATGCTATTGTTCCACCTGTTGCAATTAGTAATATTTTTTTCATATTCATAACTCCTTACAATTCTATTCTTGTAATACAACTTTGCTCAAAATAACATTATTAAAATTCAAGCAAACGTTTTTATAATAATTTAAAAAAATAATATTTCCACATAATTATTATTTTCCTATAATAAGTTTCATGAAGCATTTAATTTTTTGCAAAATAAAAATGTAGTAAACACTACACTTATATTTTAATATTTTTATTTTATTTATACAAGAAATCTTATTTTTATATCTTTGTATTATCAAAGAATAATTTTTTATAAGGCTTGAAATAACTAATATTAAATCTATACAAAAATATCCTAAAAGATAAACTTTTTTATATAGTTTACCTATTAGGATATTTTTATTATCTATCTTATTTATTCATTTCACTTAATATCTTATCTATTTCTTTTCTATATTCATCCTTAGATCTTGTACCTACAATTGGCTTTCCTACTATATTTCCTTTTGAATCAACAAATATAGTTGTTGGAACACCTGTAACAGATGATAATAAATTATTACTTAAATTTTCATCTGGGATAATATTAGTAAAATTAGCTTTCTTTTGATCTAATATTTTCTTAGCTAATTCAATACCTTCACTATCATCCTTTGATTTAATATCAGATACAAGACCTATTAAATTCATCTCTTCATCTTTAATATCTGTATATAGTTCCTGTAAGTCTGGCATTTCATTTATACATGGTCCACAAAAAGTACCCCAAATATTTATCATAGTAAGTTTTTTATCCTTAAATATATCTTGTGTAACTTTATTAGAATCTAAATTAACTGTATCAAAGCTAATAGCATTTTTCGAAATTTCATTAAGCTTATCTTCTTGAGTTATAGGCTTGTAAAACTCTAATGTACCTTCAAATTCTTCTAATTTAGATATTATCTTATCATATTCTGCTTTTGATTCTTCCGATAATTCCTTATCTAAATCATAAGTTGATATATAATAAGATAAATTATCTATTTCCTTTACAAGCTTGTTATTTGTAGTATTAGTTATTTCTTCAACCTTTGTATTTTCATCTAATAAATCCTTATTTACAATATTTACAGATACAACTTTTTGCATTTTTTCAAAAGCTCTTTTATAAAAATCTTGAATTTCATTATTTAATTCATCTGACATTCCACCATTTTCATCAGATTCTGCTTTTAATTTTCCGTCCAAAATATTGCTTTCTTCTAAGAATTTATTGTATTCTTCCTTTGGAAAATAACTAAATTCTATAGCTCCATATAAAACTTGATCATTTGATCCACCTAATACTGATGGTCCAAAATTATCCATACCCGACCAAGCTTCTATTTTCTTAAATTTGATTCCAAGATCATCAAATTTCATCAAAGAACTATCTGCTTCTTCTTTTGCCATATCTTTTTCATTAGTATCTACACTAACTTCTTCCTTCTTATCTTGATCCCCATTAGAATTATTACAAGCTACTAAAGATGCACTAAGCATCAAACCTAAACATAATGATATAAATTTTTTCATTTTAATCCCCTCTCTATTTGTCTTATAACTATTCTTGCATATAATCAAATATTTTTTAACTACTAAATGTTTACAAAATTTTTATAAAACAAATATTTTCTTTATGATAATATAATAATTTATTAAAATTAAAACTGGATTAAATTCGTATTAATTTAAACTTATAATAAATCATTGTATATAATCTTTTCATAAGAATATAATGTGATTAAATAATACAAGCTGTATACAATACAATATGCAACTATTGTTATAAATGTAGGCATAAATAAATTCATTTTTATAAGTAATGATAATGCATTTAATGCAAATCCACAATGAAGTATCCCCACCAAAAGAGGAATTAAAAATAAAAATCTTATTTCTTTTTTTATGATTTTTCTCCTATCTTTCTTTGATACACCAATTTTGCTCAATATAATAAATGTATTCTTATCATCATTAGCTTTTGTAAGTAATTTAAAATATATTATACTTCCAGTTGATACAAGAACTATAATACCTAAGAATCCAAAGACAAATAAAGTCATTCCATATTCTTCAACCATTGAAGAATATGGATAATAAAAACTTTTAATTTTATGATTTGTAATATCATTTAACTTAATAGTTAAATCTTTACTAGATGTCTCATTTTTTATATTTATAATTCTTTTTATATTATATCCAAGATTATTTTTAGCCTCTTTATATTCTTCTTCTATTAAAGATTTTATATTTTTTTCATCATCATCTTCACCTTGTTCTAAATTCCAACTACGAATTTCTTTTTCAATATCTGCTTTCAAACTCTCACATTCAAGCAATTTATTTTCTTTTATCCTACTCTTTATTTCATTAAATAATTCATCACTTACAACTAAATTATAAGGATAAAAATCATCTGAAAATAAAAGCTTCTTTTCTATTGATTTTACTTTTAATTTATACTCCTTGTTATCAAGTAAATAATCTATATTGCTTAATTTTAACATGGTTTCTTTTCTATATTCATATACATTTGGATTTGCAAGAACTATAACTTCATCTTTTTTTAGGCTTGATAATTTATTTAGCACAAATAAATCATTAATTTTTTTCAAATCATTAATTGAAATTATTGAAGTTTTATATATTTTAGAATTATATATTTTTACATTTGATTTTGTAAATAAATTAATATATGGCATGTATAAATCCATCTTTGTAGAATTTTTTTCCTTATATTCTTCTAAAGCCTTGCTCACTTTATTATTATCAATTTCTTTACTTACAGTATAAGTATAATCAAATGGGTTATAGCCTCTAACTTGTTCATACACATTATAATAAAGACCATAAAAAGTACCTGCAAAAGTAAGAGTAGTCGCACAAAGCAAAGATACAATAGAAAGCATGACTGCATTAGATTTTATTTTATATAATAAATTTGATGTAGTTATTAAATTAACTCCCTTATAATACTTTTTCCTATTTGATTTTAGCATTTTGATTAAAAAAATCAAAAAGAATCTAAAAAATAAAAATGTCCCAATTGTGACTGTTGTTATAACTATAAACGCATATTTAAAAAAATCCTTAATATAATCTATATTAGCTGAATAATAGTATCCAAATATCAAAAGACAAAACCCTAAAATAGATAATATTACAGATTGCTTTGGTTCTTTTTCTGATTTATTTTCAGCCTTAAATAATTCAATTAATTTAAATCTATAAATTATAAAATATGAATGAATTGAAATTATTAAAAATATCAAACCAAATACCAATATTGATTTTATCACTGCAATAAAAGATATACTAAATGATACATTCACATTAGAACCCATAAGTCTTAATAATATCATTGCAAATAACTTAGAAAATAAAGACCCTAGTAAAATTCCTACAAACAGTGCAATCCCACCCATAGTCATATTTTCATAAAATAACATTCTTCCTATTTTTCTCTTTCTTACTCCAAGCAAAGAATAAAGAGCCACTTCTTTTTTTCTTCTCCTTATAAAAAAAGAATTTGAATACCATATAAATACTGCACAAAATATTGCTGTTGTTATTCCACCAAAATTTAAAATAAATCCAACTTTAGTTGAAACAGCTTTTAATACATCCTTGTTACTTTGAGTTGAAATAAATATATAAAACATAAGTATTCCAAATACCATAGAACAAAAGTACAAAAAATAATTTTTGAAATTATTTTTTATATTTTTTTTAGTTATATCAAATAATGTCACCTAAATCGCCTCCTAGATTTCTAAGCACATCTATAATCTTAGAAAAGAATTCTTTTCTACTTCCTTCCTTTGTTATTTGAGTATATATATCACCATCTTTTATAAATAATATTCTCTTACAATAACTTGCTGAAAAAGCATCATGAGTAACCATCATTATAGTAGAATTATTTTCTTTATTTAATTTTTCTAAAGATGAAAGAAGCATTGTTGATGATTTTGAGTCCAATGCTCCTGTTGGTTCATCTGCCATAATCAAAGATGGCGAAGTTATAAATGCTCTTGCAGCACTTGCTCTTTGTTTTTGACCAATTGATACTTCATATGGATATTTATCTAGTAAATCATCAATCATTAATGATTTTGAAACTTTGATTAAATTTTCTTCTATAATATCTAAATCCACTTTTGATAAAGATAATGGAAGTATAATATTTTCTTTTAATGTTAAAGTATCTAACAAATTATAATCTTGAAATATAAAACCTAATTTTTCTTTTCTAAAATTAGTTAATTTTTCTTCATCCATATTCAATATATTTATACCATCAAAAACAACCTCTCCACTTGTTGGTATATCTATTGTGGATAATATATTTAACAATGTAGTCTTTCCTGCTCCTGAAGGTCCCATAATCCCAATGAATTCACCTTCTTCAATTTTAAAGCTTATATCATTTAATGCTCTATATGAATTATTTTTTCCACCATATATCTTTTGCAAATTCTTAGCAACCAAAATATCTGACATAAAAATTCCTCCTTAAAAATTCTTATTAAAAATAGAGTTAGATATTATTTAATTCTTTATATCATTTTTTTAAAGAACTTAATAATTATCTAACTCTATTTTATTAATTTTATAATTTATAATCCATTTATTAAGCTAACAAAATAAGCCTTTAACCTTACAATTTTGTTAGTTTAATATATTTAAATATGAATAATCTTTATAAAAGCTTATTATCACTTTTGTATACTCATTTTCTTTTGAATCAATTTCAATCAAATGATTTAATTTATCACATAGTTTTTTTGCTAAATAAAGTCCCATTCCAGTTGAATTTTTATTTGTTCTATTTACACTTCCACTAAATCCTTTATCAAACACTCTCTTTTTATCCACTTCCTTAATACCAATACCACTATCCTTTATAATCAGACTTACTTGCTTATCATCTTCTTTGAAATATATATTTATTTGACCTTTTTTATCGGTATATTTTAAAGAATTTGATATTATTTGATTTATAATAAAATAAAGCCATCTATAATCAGAAAGTACGTTTTTATTAATATCATCTATATCTATTTTAATAGCTTTATTTATAAAAATTTTTGCATTTGATTTTATAATTTTATTTATCACTTTATTTAGATTAACTTCATCAATAATATAATCATTTGAAAAAGAATCTAATCTAAAACTATATAAAATTTTTTCAACCTCATCTTCAATTCTTTTTATTTCATCTTCCAAACTATCTTTTAACATTACTATATCTTCATTATTTTCAAGTTCTAATTTTATTGCTGATATAGGCAGTTTTATTTCATGAACAAAGGACATTATATAATCTTTATTTTCTTTTTTTTCATCATATAATATATTAAATCGATTTCTTTCAAAACTATAAATTTCATTAAACAAATTATATATTTTCTTTTCAAATTCATTTTGACCTCTTTTTAAATCCAAATATTTATCATCTTTTGCTTTTTTATAGAGTGAATCTAAATTATTAAAAAATATATTCAATCTATAATAATCATAAATCAAATATATTAAAAATAAAAAAAGAGAAATCATATTAATATATATAATATTTGATTTTCCTATCATAAAATTAGGATCGAATCTAATTATCAAAGATATAAAAAGCATTAATACTATAAAAAATATTATAAAAGATTTTCTTACATTCAAAAACTTTAAAATAGTCATTTTATGATATAGCCTTCCTTTCTCTTTGTTTTTATAAAATCATCTAAATCCAAATTCAAAAGTTTCTTTCTAAGTCTATTTATATTGACTGTAAGTGTATTATCATCAACAAAGCTTTCATCTTCCCAAAGTTTTCTCATTATAAATTCTCTTGATATTATTTTATTGTTATTTTTCATTAAAATATAAAGTATCTTAAATTCATTTTTACTAAGTTCTATTTCCTTATTATTAAAACTAACCATATAATCCTTTAAATTAAGTATTACATTATTGTATTCTAATACAGCTATATCCTTATCTTGATAAGAATATGTTCTTCTTAAGAGTGCTTTAATCTTAACTAAAAGCACCTCCATAGAAAAAGGCTTACTTAAAAAATCATCTCCACCCATATTAATAGCCATAACAATATCCATATTCCCATCCCTTGATGATATAAAAATTATAGGTACTTTTGATAATTCTCTTATTTTTTTACAATAATAAAACCCATCAAAATAGGGTAAATTTATATCCATAAGTATTAAATGTGGCTTATTTTCTATATAACTTTCAACTATATGCGAAAAATTTTTAGGTCTTATTATTTCATAACCCCATTTTTTTAAATTATTAGACATTATATTTGATATTTTTTCATCATCTTCTACAATCATAATCTTAAACATAACTCACCCTCATTTCAAATCATCTAAATCAAATATCTATTATTTACTACATTTTTAAACCTTAATAATATAGTAACATTTACTTCTTTAATTTATTTTTAGAATTAGATTAAAAATCATTCACATAATAACAATTTAATTTTGCAATATCTTTAAATTAAAATTATTATTTTCTTAATATTAGTTAAATTGCATTATATTTTTTAAAAAAAATTTAATTTTCATATATGTTGACTTTATCAATAATAGTAATTATAATACAGCTAGTATTGTATGCAATACATTAAATTCTTAAAGAAGCATTATACATATAATAAAAAATCAAAAATTAAAAAAAAGGGGGGTTTTCCTTGAACAAAAAAAATGATGTAATCGTAATGGGACTTGCTTTATTTGCAATGTTTTTTGGTGCTGGTAATTTACTTTTTCCACCATCATTAGGTCTTTATGCTGGTAAAGCTTATTTACTTTGTGGTTTAGGTTTTTTTATAACTGCAATAGGTATGCCTTTGCTTGGAATAATAGCAGGTGCTAAAGTGGGTGGAAATGTATATGATATTGGTAACAAGGTTGGTAAAAAATTTAGCAAAGTATTTGCAACAATAATAGTACTTACTATAGGACCTTTGCTTGCTATACCTAGAACTGGTGCTACTACATATGAAATGGGTATACAACCTTTATTTCCAATGGTTCCAGAAATAGTTGGAGCAATTATCTTCTTTGGACTAACTTTATATCTAACTATAAAACCATCAAAAGTTGTTGATAATATAGGAAAAATTTTAACACCTGTATTACTTTTGGTTATTGGAATTATAATCGTAAAGGGAGTTGTAACACCATTAGGAACACCTGTAACTGCTATGAAAGAAGTTGCTTTTACAAAAGGGTTTACTGAAGGTTATCAAACGGTAGATGCCTTGGCTTCACTGTTATTTGGAATAGTTATAATAAGATCTATAAAAGATAGAGGTTATAATACTTTAGAAGATCAAATAAGTCTTAGCATTAAATCTGGAGTTATAGCGGCTTGTGGATTATTATTTGTTTATGGTGGGCTTATTTACATAGGTGCTAGTGTAAATGGTATCTATGATGTTAATACAGAAAAATCATTACTTTTGATAAATATAACTACATCTTTATTACAAGGTAGCGGAAAAATAATTCTTAGTATTGTAGTATCTCTTGCTTGTCTTACAACTTCAATAGGACTTACTGCAACTGTTGGTGATTTTTTTGAAGAACTTACAAATAAAAAAGTTTCTTATAAAACAATCGTTATAATAACTTGTTTATTTAGTGGATATTTTTCAATAATGGGAGTTGATTCAATAGTTAAAATAGCAGTACCTTTATTGGAGTTAGTTTATCCAATATCAATAGTACTTATATTACTTGCATCAATGGATGAATATATACCTTCTAAATTCTATTTAGGTTCTGTTATTGGTTGCTTTATTATAAGTTTTAACTCTTGTCTTATCAAACTTAATATAACTATTGATTTTTTAAATGATTTTAGTAATTTTATGCCACTTTCAAGTTACGGCTTTCCTTGGATACTACCATCTATAGTCGGTGGTATTTTAAGCACCTTATTATTAAAATCAACTAACAAAAATAATAAAAAAATAGCATAGAAATATTTTTATAAAATATATAGAGGAATTTTTTCAATCAAAAATGGCTACGAACTAGACAATTAGTTTATAGCCATTTTGTTTATACAAGTATATATCATTAGTTGTCTATTTATATCAGTATTATATAATATTATTCCATATTCTATTATTTTTTTATAATTCTATACTATGTTCTTCCACATTATAAGCATTTCCGCCTACTTTAACACTTACAACTTCCTCTTGTTCTATCTCTAACTTAACATTTATTAAAGATGGTTTATTTAGCTTGTAGCCCTGTTCTATCTTTATATCATTATAATCTTCTAATAAATTATAATGGTGTAAATATGTAGCTAAGGCTCCATTTGATGTTCCTGTAGCTGATTTTTCATTTGTCTTATATCTTGGGGCAAAATTTCTAACAGATATTGTATTCTTTGGATTTTTAGTTTCTAATGTAAATAAGTGAAATCCAACAACATCATATCTTCTACTTATAGTTTTAATCTTCTCAAAATCTGGCTCTATTTTATTTAGAGTATCCAAATCTTTTACTGGTATTATAATATGTTTTAAACCTGTAGATACAGTTCTTATTGGATAATCAAGCATCAAATCTTCTTTTGATATGTTAAGAGCCTCACAAATTACAAATCTCTCAACTCTGCCATAAATCTTTGGTATAGATTGTTGTGCATATATTATATTATCCATTACATCAACATTTAATATTCCTGATTTTGTTTCTTGTTTATATGTACCTTCTTTGATTAAATTTTTTTCTTTCATTAAATAAAAACTTCCTATTGTTCCATGTCCACAAAGTTCTAATTCATTATTAGGTGTGTAAAATTCTAATTTGAAATCAGCATCATTTGATTTTGATATAAAAGTAATATCATCAAAATTCAGTTTTTTAGCTATCTCTTGTTTTTTATTTTTATCTAAATCATTAGCTCCTAAAACTATTCCAGCTTTATTTCCTCCATTTAAATCATCTGAGAATATATTTAGTGTATAATATTTTACATTCATCATCTTTAAGCTCCTTTTTTAAATTTCCCCTAGACTATTTTATATTAAAATTACAAATATTTAAATAGTATTTTTAAGATTATAAATTATAAGAAAAATCGATAATTCGACATCATTACAAAAAAAACATTTTCCATATGAACTTCTTTTATTATTTCATACCGAAATTAAAATAAAATTTTACTTGATTATTTTCGCATTAAAAACTAAAATAAAGGTGTAACTGGAAAAATTTATGCTATATTTTGCATGATTATTTTATAAAATTTTTATTTAATGCAAATTTTGCATAAATACTTATGATTTATATAATATAGTTTTTATTTTTAGTATTTATTATTAATTATATTTATAAATTGTATTAAAATTTAAAATTTTAAAAAAGGAGTGATTCAATTGTTTTTAAAAGGAAAAAAAAGATTTAGTGCTTTAATTATTAATTTAATATTTATATTTTTTATAAGTACAAGTTGTGCTTATGATAATATAAACATTGATAGTAATAGGGATTTTACTGCAAATGCAATGTCTCCGCTTAAAATTACTGATTTTGATGAATTTGATTATCAACTTAAGATAGCAAATGAATTAGGCGTTGATGCTATAAGTGTTGATGTTTGGTGGGGTATGGTTGAACAAGAAGATAATGATTTTGATTGGTCTTATTATGATCAAGTATTTGAAACTATAAGAAATAATAATCTTAAAATACTTCCTATTATGTCATTCCATCAATGTGGCGGTAATGTAGGTGATGATGTTAATGTTTATATTCCACAATTTTTATTCTCAAAATACACAGATAGTGAGTACAATAATATTTCACTTAAAGAAAATGATTTTAAATATGTAAGTGAACTAGGTAATGTATCTAATGAATATTTATCTTTATTTGTAGATGAACTAGTAAAAAATGAATATCTTGATTTTATGAATGATTTTGAACAACATTTTTATGATTATAAAAATGATTTTCAAGAAATTAATATAAGCTGTGGTACTGCTGGAGAACTTAGATATCCTTCTTATAACTCTCATGATAGTGATAATGAATTTAGTGGTTATCCTAACAAGGGATATTTGCAATGTTATTCTGATATTGCAAAATTAGATTTTAGAAATGATATGTTAGCTAAGTATCAAAACTTAGAAGGCATAAATAAAGCTTGGAATATTAATCTAACTGAAATTAATAGTATTAACCCTCCATCTAATGGTAAAGAATTCTTTTATTCTTCTAATAAGCCATATTTAACTACAACTTATGGTAAAGATTTTATTGATTGGTATAATGATTCTTTGGTTGAGCATGGTAAGAATATGATAGATTACGCATTAGAAGCTTTTGATGAAGATTTTAAAGATATCAAATTAGGTATCAAAATTCCAGGAATCCACTGGCAAATAAATAATTTAGACTATCCAAGAACAGCTGAAATCAATGCAGGACTTATAAGTTCTGATTTTGATTCATATAACAGTTATGGTTATGAAGATATATTATCAATGGTTTCATCTTATAAAGATAAAGTAGTTCTTCACTTTACATGTTTAGAAATGGATAATGATAATGGTGAATCAACTTCAACGCCTAAAGATTTAGTTTCTTGGGTTGGTAATAGTGCTAATGATTTTGGCGTAGAAATAAAAGGTGAGAATGCTCTTAATTTTGGTAATGAAGATTATAATTATTGGTCTAATATAGATGATGCTATTACTAATAATCATTACAATGGAATTACTATACTTAGAATAAATGATGTTGTTTATGGTGAATCTAATAATTATTATTCTAATTTAATATCAAAATACAAAAATTTTAATTTTGATAACAAAAATATATTTAGAGTAAATAATGTTGTAACAAATCCAAATTATGAAGTTTATATTGTTGGAAATACAAAAGAACTTGGAAATTGGGATGTTAACAACGCAGTAAGAATGTATAATGTAAATGAAGATAGAGCTTCAAAAACAAACCCATGGATGGTTTCTATTGAAAATCTTCCAATAAATCAAAATATAGAATTTAAATTCATAATAAAATCTAATGATGATGTAATTTGGGAAAATAATATACCTAATAGAGTTATTAATATTTCTGATGCATTTAATAATTTCTCTTATGAGTTTAATAATTAATATTTCAATTAATAACTAAATTCAATTTATTAAGCAAAAGGACTATCATATTAAGAAGAAATAGTACTGTATCATAACTAAATTTCTTAATGTGATAGCCCTTTTTAATTATTTTTTAACTTGCAAATGACATATCAAATTCTTCAACAACAAGTCCTTCTAATTCTTCATTACTAACTTCAAGTTCAATGAATTTCTTGGCACTATCATCAAGAGGCATATAATAAAAAACTACAGAATCAGTTTTAAAATAAATTCTAACACCCTCAGCTTCAAAACCGCCTAATCCTTTTTCTTTAGCTTTTTGATCTAAAATATCACCAACTTGTTCTAATTTATCTTCTTTTATATAATTAAATAATTCTATTTCAGTTGCAGTAGCTATATCTATATTCTTACTACTCAATATATTGGCATCAAATTCTTCATCTAAACCTTGATATCTAATTTTTCCTTCTCCACTATACACTACACTTAATATTTTATTATCCTGTCTTGTTATTTTATAGTCTATATTTGTATTAAAATAACCGTCTTTTAGCTCTGTTCTCTCATTATTCGATTTTATATCATCACTTATTTTATTTTTATATATCGAAACTGCATTTGTAAGACTTTGATTTATATAGTCCATTGTCATTTCGCCTTCATACCCTGTTATAAGAGGATATTTTATAGTTATATTTTTATTTTCATCTTTATAAATCTGTTCTTCAATAGAATAATCAAGACTAATATTATTTTGACTTTCCTCTATAATTTTAGTTTTATTATCATCTGAAACATTATTTACTTCTTTATTAGTACATCCAACCATGAATAAAGTTGTTAAAATAAGTCCCACACCCATAACTTTTAAAAGTTTCAATTATACCACCCTTTCAATTTATTATTTTTTATATTTTTCTTCTTTGATTACATAAATTTATTTGTTAATATTTTGTTTTCACCACTAAAATAATTATATGCTCTTTATCTTTTTTATTAAACCGATTATTTATTACAATTGGTTACAAAAATTATATCATTTAAACTTCTACATATTCTATTTTGTTATAGACTTTGTAAGTTAATATAATAAATAAAATAAATATAAAAATATTAGCAAAACCTAAACTCGGTATAAAAATAGCTATCAAAGAACCTAATAAATTGTAAATAAGATGTATTAATATCGGTGCAAATATAGAATTTAACTTAATATATATCCCTGCTAATAATATTCCTAAAATAAAAGTATATATACCCTGAAGCATATTACCATGAGCTAATGAAAATATTAATGCAGATATGAATATACTAGGAATCAATCTAATTTCCTTTTTTAGAGTATTAAATATAATTCCTCTAAAAAGTATTTCTTCAAATATTGGTACTAATACAACTAAAGTTAATACCCCAAATATAGATGTCGTTTGCTTTGATATCATATTTGAAACTTCTTGATATTCTAAAAAATAAGGTGATAATGACATCGTTAAAAACATATTTGCAAAAGATATTAACAAAGCAACTGAAAATATATTTTTAATTTCACTATTATTTAATTTTCTAAATTTACAACGCTTTATCAAATCCTGTCCTTTTAATTTAAATATCAAATAAAATATAACCAAGCTTGCCAAAGATGATATTATTGTTATTTGTATGATATTATTTGCTAAAATATCACTCATAGCCGATTCACCTTTTAAATTGTCCATCAAACTACCATTTTTATTATTCATAATATAAATAATCACCGAAACAAAAGTCATTACAATAAAATATATGACTAATTGCAATAAAGCTTTAAAAATTGATTTTACTTTTCCAAACAAAATTTTCCCTCCTAAATATGATTGCTTTTATTATGCTTTTATCCTAATTTTACGCTCTTAATAATTAAGACTTATGCTAGTTCCATTAAATCATCATTAACTAAAATTTTCAATAAAATTCAAATAAATTAATCGAAATTTAATCTTTTTTATTCTAAAAAATTCTAAAAATAACTTGACTAAAAGCATTATTTATGTGATAATACATAAAAATATTTAAATTCTTTTAAAGAACAATCCTGTGAGGTTGCAAAAGATTAATAATACAATTAATTATTAATGTGCTTATTAAACTGTTCTTTAGGGAACAGTTTTTTATATATAGATGATTGTTGACTTAAGATATGAGTCTTCATTCATTCTTCCCAAATTTATTTTGACGCATATAATTGCGTCCTTTTTTTTATTATTTGTAGGTAAATTTTTCCTTTTAAATGCAAAAAAAATAGGGCTTCACGCCCTAAAAGGAGATTGCTCAAACCTTGAATTAGAAAATATTCAAGCATAAGCATGTGAGTTGTTGATAAATCTGTAATTCCTACTATTATAATACTATATATAATATGTACATACCATCCATCTAACAACCCATTTTTAACTTATCTAGCATTGTTTTAGACCTAATATATTTGCTTCTTTCTTCCCATATTGCAAATTTTTAAAATAAAATTCTGTTTTATTTATTATTTAAAACTTCATCCAATGCTTTTACGAATTTATTTGTTTGATCTATAGTTCCAGTACTAACTCTAATCCAATTAGTCATACCCCATAAAAATCCTGGTCTTATTATTATTCCTTTTTTCATAAGCTCTTCAAATAAAACTTTTGAATCTGTATTTACATCAACAAATATAAAATTAGCATTCGAATCTATATAATTTATATTATTATTTTCAAAATAGTCTTTCATAATACCCATTGACTTATAATTAAGTTCAACTGTATTTTCTATATGTTCTTTATCTTCTAATGCTCCTAATGCAGCTGCTTGAGCCAATTTATTTATATTAAATACACCTTTAACTTTTGCCATCTGTGTACATATTTCTTCATTTGATATTGCATATCCAACTCTAACACCAGCAATTCCAGCAACTTTAGAAAAAGTTCTTAAAATTATTGTATTAGGTCTTTTCTTAAGTAATTCCAAACTTTGTGGATAATTAGGATTTTTTATAGCATATTGATAATAAGCTTCATCTAAAACAAGTACAATATCATCATTTATATTCGATACCAAATAATCAATCTCATCTTTAGTCATTATATTTCCTACAGGATTATTTGGATTACATACATAAATAAGCTTAGTTTTATCATTTATTTTATTTATAAACCCTTCAAAATCATGTTTATGATCTTTTAATTTTACAATTACAGGAACTCCCCCCATATGAGTTACACTTGTTTTGTAAAGCCCAAAAGTCACATCTGCCATTATGGCTTCATCGCCTTCATTTATAAAGGCTTGTGCTATCATAGTAAGTATTTGTTCCCCACCATTTCCTAAAACTATATTTTCCATTTTAACATCATGAGATAAAGCTATTTCCTGTCTTAGTTTCGCAGCTGTTGCATCTGGATATATATTTATATAATCAAGTTCAGCTTTTATTCTCTCAATAGCTTTTTTAGAAGGTCCTAAAGGATTTTCATTTGAAGCCAGTTTTTCAATCGTTTCAATATTATATTCCTTTTTTACTTCTTCAATTGGTTTTCCTGGTACATATGGTTTCATTTTTTCTAATTCTTTTCTAAATAATTGCATTTTATAACCCCCCTTAGATTTTTAAAAATAAATCTTATAAAATTCTGAATATAATTAATTTATCAAATCTTTACTCATATCTTATACTTTTTATCGCTAAAAGTAAAGCTTTAGAAGATTTATTAATTTATTGATTTCATATTAATTTTAACAAAATAATATGAAATCAATAAATTAAATAGTAAAAAAACCTATGTACTTGAATTTTGAAATTCAAATACATAGGTTTTACTCTTAGAATTTAAAGAAACTCATTTCTTCTTCTAATTCTTTTATTAATTCACTTAATTCAGTTATAGTTTCTAATCTACTCATCATAATTTCTGAAATCTTTGCAGAAATATTATAAGTCTCTTCACTTATTCTTTCAATATCTACACTCTTTTGTGAAATATCTCCCACAGCCTTAGTTATTTCACTCGTTGCATCACTTTGTTCTCTTGTAGATATATTTATATTATTCATTTCTTTTTCATTTAATTTAGTTATTTTATTTATTTCATCTATTGAATCTTTTAATTTAAGCGTATCATCCATACCAGATTTAACATTTAAAACAACTTTATCATTAGCCTTTTGAACCTGATTAACTTCATCTTGTATAGATATAATTATATTATTAATTTTTTCTGTTTCTATATTAGTCTCTTCTGCTAATTTTCTAACTTCTTCAGCAACTACAGCAAAGCCTCTACCAGCTTCTCCAGCTCTTGCTGCTTCTATTGATGCATTAAGTGCAAGCAAATTAGTTTGTTCTGCTAATTGATTTATAACTGTTGTTATTCCACCTATATCTTTAGATAGATTTATAAGTTCATTTATTTTTTCATTTGTCTCTTCTAAACTATTACTTATAAGACCCATCTTTTCATTTACTTTGTTTGAACTATCTAAACCTAAATTAGCAAGTTTGGCTGACTCTTTGAAATTATCCAGATTTAACTGAGTATTTCTATTAATTTCAACCGATGATGCACCTATTTCTTCAAGACCAGCCAAGGATTCTTCTGTATTTGCAGCTTGTTCTCTTATCCTATCCAAAACAAGACCAAACTTTTCTTGCATCTGAGCTATACCATCATCGATTTCAATATCCAAAACACCAGAATTTGTAGCATGTTTACCCATTGCCAAATTTTCAAGTTCAATTGATAATTTTTCATTTTCATCATAAAGTTTTTTAAATCCACCTTGAATATCTCTTAATGTTGTTTTTAATTTATCCAAAAACTCATTGTATTTCTTTGATACCAAACCAAGTTCATCATTTGTAATACTTTCGATTTTTGAATCCAAATCTCCTGAAATACCTTTTTCTATTCCCTTTATTACATTGTTAATACTATTAGATATAACCTTACTAAACAATAATGATACTACAACAGCAATTATGATTATAATCAAACCCAATATAATATAATAATTTCTAAGCTCATAAGTTAATTTAAGCACTTCTCTTTTTTTAGGATTAGAAGTAAGTATCCAACCATTACTCAGCTTTTTGTATGCAAATATCTTATCTTCTCCTTTATACTTGTAATCCACAACACCATAATTTTCATTTGAATTATTTATCTCATTTGCTATAAATGATAAATTTCCATTTGCTACATCTTTTAAATTTTTGACAGTTTCATCTGGATGATATAATACATTCATCTGGCTATCCAAAAGAGTTAAATATCCTGTTTCATATATTTTTATTGAAGCTAAAAAATCTCTTAATTTATCAAAAAATATCTCCCCACCTGTAACACCTATAAGTTCATTATTTTTATAAACAGATCTACTATATGATATTATTGTTGCATCCCAAGGCTCCCAAAAATAAGGTTCTGACCAATTTTCACCATTCTCAACAGCACCTTTCCACCAAGTATCCTCAAAATAGCCATCTTTTATAACATCATATTCCTCAGCTCTTGTTATAACACCATTTGACTTTGAAAACTCTAAAGTATTTCCTCCATTTATAACATTTGAATTAAACACAAACCAACCACTATCATTTTTAAATACATCTATTTTATTTTTAAAAGAATCAACCATAGAATTTTCAAATTCAGTCATTTTTTCTTCATTATTTCTGACTTCCTCTAAATTCAGATTTGTAATAACATCACTTTCTAAAGTTTGAGCCAAAAATTTGACTCTTGTAAAATCTTTTTCTAATATTTCTCCGTTCTTTTCTATTAGTTGTATTAAATTTTCTTTACCTTCTTCAATCAGACTTTTTTCAGTCTTATAATTACTTATTAATATTACTGACATTACGGAAATAAAAGTTATGCTTATTATAGTTATGGCAATTCTTGTAGATATCTTTCTCATAATAAAGCTCCTTTCAACAAATATAAAATTTGATCAATAACAAATATATGGTTTTTTTACTAAATTTCAAAATCATGTATAATTTTAATTTACCTATTTATATCATCTTTTAAACCTTTTTTTGAATTTTATTATAAATATTTTTTTATATATAAAATTTATTTATAGTACATTTCGAATAATTAACTCTTGTATATCTTTTTATTCAATAAAAAAAGCAGTTTCAAAATGTATTAACATTCTAAAACTACTTATCCTTTATTTAAATATCTTAAAATTATTTTATTTTTACAAACCAAGAAGATACTTTTATATCATCCTTGTATAACAGTCCCTTTACTGAGTAGAGTAAGTTATCTTTAAAATTATAAACTTCTGTTCCTGAATAATTTTCATATTCCGAACTATAATTTAATATGAAAGAATCATTTATTATAGTTAATTTTCCTTTTAATTTGCCTAAAAGTTCATTATCCTCTTCAATTTGTGTAAAATCCTTATCTAAAAGAGGTTCTATTATAAAATCACTATAAATTTCAACACTATTTTCAAGTAATAATGTACTAATTTTAGAAAGTCTATAGCATTCGCCTTCTTTTACTATTTCAAGATCTAAAACCAAATCTATATTATTTAATTTTTCATCATAGTAATTACCATATGCTTTCCATGTACCTTCTTTTAATAGTATTTGATTATTCAAAACACTCACTCCCTTATAAGTAAGACCTATTATCTTTATAAAGTGCTACATTTAAAATCTTACTTCATTTTCTTCAAAAAAACAATCAATATCCATATAAAATATCTAAAATAGTTATGGCAGTTATGGCTTCTAATACAACACAAGCTCTTGGAACTATGCAAGGGTCATGTCTTCCATATGTCTTTAACTTTACATTTTGGTTATCTTTATTTATAGTATTTTGTTCTTTTGATATTGAAGGAGTAGGCTTTAACGCCACACTAAAAATAACTGGCATACCATTTGTTATTCCACCCAAAATTCCCCCATTATTATTAGTCTTTGTTATTACATTATTATCCTTATAATCATATTCATCATTAACTTCACTACCATAATAATCTGCTAATGAAAAACCCATTCCAAACTCAAGACCTTTAACTCCAGGTATTGCAAATATACCTTTTGCTAATCTACCTTCTATAGTCTCAAATATCGGATCCCCTATTCCAGCATCTATATTTTCTATACATACTTCAACGACTCCACCTATAGAATCTTCTTTATTTCTTGCTATATCGATTTCTTCTTTCATCTTTGTATATACATCATAATCAATTACTGGAAAGTCTACTTCTTTTATATCTTTTTTTATATTTTCCATATCCATATAAGATACATCTTTTATATTTTTTATTCTTTTTATATGACTTTTTATATTTATATTTTTTTCTTTTAATATAAGCTTTGCTATACTTCCAGCAAAAACAATAGGAGCTGTAAGCCTTCCTGAAAAATGACCTGAGCCTCTATAATCATTAAAGCCATCATATCTTATATATCCAGTAAAATCTGCATGAGAGGGTCTAAATACATCTTTTATATTAGAATAATCTCTTGATTTATTATTTTTATTTCTAATAAATGCACATAAAGGTAAACCCGTTGTTCTACCATTAAATACCCCACTTAAAATCTCATATTCATCCATTTCTTTTCTTTTTGTACTGAATTTATTTTTTCCAGGTCTTCTTCTATCCATTTGTGATTTTATAAATTCATCATCTATAAAAAGTCCAGATTTTATATTATCAATAACAACTCCAATACCTTGACCATGAGATTCTCCAAAAACAGATATTTTTACGTTCTTACCATATATACTACCCATTTATTAGCCCTCCTAAAGATTTAAAATCTTCAAAGAAAGAAGGATAAGACTTATCTATAGCTTTATAATTTTTTATTTTAACAGAATTTTTACATTTACAAGAAGCTATTGCAGCTGACATAACTATTCTATGGTCATTAAATGAATCAACTTCTCCACCTTCTAATTCATCTTTTCCATATATAATCATACCGTCATTAGTTTCCTCAATATCTGCACCCAAATTCTTTAACATCGCTACTGTTGATTTTATTCTATCTGATTCTTTGATTCTAAGTCTTTGTCCATTATATATAGTTGTTTTACCTTCACTTAATGCTGCCAAAACAGATAATACAGGAATTATATCAGGACAATTTGACGCATCTATTTTAATCCCTTTTGTTTTTGATTTTTGTAACAAAACTGTATCGTTTATAATTTCATATTTTGCACCCATACTCTTTATAATATCTAATACAGCCTTATCAGCTTGAAGTGAACTTTGTTTTAAATCCAGACATTTTATATCTCCACATAAAACTCCAAGAACTACAAAAAATGCTCCTTGAGAATAATCACCTTCAACCTTGTAATCTTTATTTTGATATTCTTGATTTCCTTTTATCTTAAAAGCTTTATACTCATCATCTTGCTTTATTATATCTATATCAATCCCGTATTCTTTTAATACATCTAAAGTCAAATCAACATAGGCTTTTGATTCTAATTTTCCAATTATATTAATAATACTATCTTCCTTTAAAAGTGGTAATGTATATAAAAGTCCTGTTATAAATTGAGAACTAATATCTCCTTTTATATTAAATTCTCCAGCCTTAATACTATCATTTAATACAAGTGGCAAACTTCCATCATAAGAAAAATTTAGATTCTGATTTTTAAAAATCTCTATATACGGCGTTATTGGTCTAGTTTTTAGTGAATTAACACCTTCATATTCTATATTTCCTGCAAATAAACTAGCCAAAGGAATCAAAAATCTCAAAGTCGAACCAGATTCATTACAAAATAGATTTGCCTTAATAGGTTTGATTTGATTTATACCATCAATTATTACATAATCCTCTTTCTTTATTATATTTGCTCCTAAATTTTTCATTATATCTATCGTAGCTATTATATCTTTTGAATATATCAAATTATCTATTTTACATCTTCCCTTTGATAAAGCTCCTGCAATTATAGCCCTATGACTCAAACTCTTTGATGGAGGTATTTTTATTTCCCCTTTTAAAATTTTAGGATTTATAATAATATCTTTTATATCATTCATACAATCATTCCTTTTATAATCTATTTTTATTTACTTTTTTAAATTTACTTTATTTTGAATTCACTTTATTTTGAATTTAAATATTCTTTTATATCTTTTAATTTAATTTCTTTTATATAAGCTTTACCTATAATATCTACAAATATAAAATCAATAGTATTTTTACTAATCTTTTTATCCTTTAACAAAATTTCATAAAGTCCATTATAATCAATCTCATACAAATTAGTTTTACAGCCCAATTTATCTAATATATCAAATAAACTATCATAAATATCTTTTGTTTCACTTAATTCATTTAAATAATTATTAAAATCAATTGCCATTAACATACCTAGACCAACAGCTTCCCCATGACTGAATTTTTTATAATCATAATATTTTTCAATAGCATGACCAAAGCTATGACCAAAGTTTAATATTTTTCTTATCCCAGCTTCTTTATGATCTTTAAGTACAACTTTTCTTTTTATATCACAACATCTATAAATAATTTCTTCAATAGATGAATCTATATCTTTTTTACTTTTTAAATTCTTTATCTTTTCATAGAGTATATAATCCTTTATGTATGCATATTTTATAACCTCACAAAAACCATCTAAATAAACTCTATCACTCAATGTATCTAAAAAATCAGGATCTATCAAAACAAGAACAGGATTATAAAATGCTCCTGCCAAGTTCTTTCCTGATTTTAAATTAATAGCAGTCTTTCCACCTACACTACTATCAACTTGAGATAATAAAGTAGTTGGAATTTGAATATAACTAATTCCTCTAACATAAGAAGAAGAAACAAAACCTGCTAAATCACCAACAACACCACCACCAAAGGCTATTATTATATCCTTCCTAGAAAAATTATTTTCAGCCAAAAATTCAAGTATATCATTGTAATTATTAATATTTTTACTTTGTTCTCCCGCAGTTATTATATATTCTAATACATTTAGATCTTTATAATAATCATCAGATTCAAATAATTGTTTTAATTCTTTTAAATATAAGCTTGATACATTTGAATCTGTTATTATCAGTATATTTTGCCCCTTTATAAACTCTTTAATATATGAATTTATTTGCTTTTTTAATCCTCTTTTTATAAAAATATCATATGCCGTTAAATTCTCTACCCTTAACTTCATCAAATCAATCCCTTTTAATAATTTTTATCCATCTTGTAATTACCCAAAATTCTTATATCATTTGAATTTCTTTTCATATTTTCTAATGCTCTTTTTATATTACCATCTTTTAAATTACCTTCAATATCTATATAAAAATTATATTCCTTTAATGTGTCTTTAATTGGTCTTGATTCTATCTTTAACATATTTATATTATTTTCATAAAGTGATTTTAAATGTGTGTAAAGCATACCCTTTTCATGTTTGATATTAGTTAGTAAACTAATTTTATTGCTTTCCTTTGATGTATTTAAATTTCTTGAAAGAATGAAAAATCTCGTATAATTTAAATCACTATCTTCTATATTTTCTTTTAATATCTTTAAATCATATTCCAAACAAGCTTGTTTTGATCCAACAGCAGCAATATGTTTTTGATTTTTGTCTTTTACTATATATGCTCCTCTTGCTGTATTTTCAACACAATATTTTTTTACACTCTTTTGTAAAAAGAAATTATTGCATTGTTTGAACCCTTGAATATGAGTATATACTTCTTTTATATCCTTTAATGAACTATCTTTAGTTCCTATAAGATGTTGATTTATTTTGATTGATATTTCTGCGTTTATATATACATCATATTTCTTTAACAAATCATAAACCTTAGTAATAGAACCTGTCGAACTATTTTCTATTGGAATAACAACATAATCAACCTCTTTATTTGTAAGCCCCTTTACCAAATCTTCAAATTCATTATATCTTTTTATAGTTTTAACTTTCCCTTTAAAATATTCTTCCAATGCCTCATTTGAAAAAGCACCCTTTAACCCTTGATGTCCTACTTTTAAGACCCTAGCCTCTTTCTTTTCAACTGCCAAGTCTTTAATATCCATCTCTTTTTTTATTGCTACATCCTTATTAAGTTTTTCTTTTTTCCCTTTATTACAATAACCTTCTTTAATATCCTCATCTTTATTATAGTCTTGCCTTAATATATTTTTCTTTTGAACTTCTTTGCTATGCTTCAATATATTTTTGTAAATATTAATTATAAGATTTTCATTATCTGTAGTTGTTTTTTTTCTTATATTATTTAATATATTTTCTTCCCTTTTTTTATCATAAACCTTTAAATTTTTAGACTTTTTGATATCTGAAATATCCTTACAAAGCTTTATTCTTTCCTCTAATAAATTTATAATATCTTTATCTATATCATCAATATTCGTTCTTAAACTATCTATTTTATTTTCTACTTTATCTTCCATTAAAAAAACTCCTTTCAAATATCAAAAGCCCTTAAATTTATAGCTTTTATTAATTAATTATCATATAATTTCTTTTATTTTATTTATTGATTTCATAAGATTCGAAAAATTCTTATACTTAAGCGACTGAGCTCCATCTGATAATGCATTTTTTGGGTCATTATGCACTTCTATCATAAGTCCATCTGCTCCAATTGCAACTGCTGCTTTTGAAAGAGGTTCAACCATATTCCATCTACCAGTTGCATGACTTGGATCTATTATTATAGGTAAATGACTCAGTTCTTTTATAGCAGGAACAACTGCCAAATCAAGTGTATTTCTAAGATATGTCTCAAAAGTTCTAATTCCTCTTTCGCATAATATGACATTTTCATTGCCTTGACTCATTATATATTCAGCAGCCATCAAAAATTCTTCAATTGTAGCTGACATACCTCTTTTTAAAAGTACTGGTTTATTAGTCTTTCCAACAGCTTTTAAAAGTGCAAAGTTTTGCATATTTCTAGCTCCGATTTGAATAATATCTGCGTATTTACTAACAACCTCCAAATCATCAACACTCATAAGTTCTGTAACCATTGGCATATTAGTTAAATTAGACGCTTCTTTTAAATATTTCAAGCCTTCTTCCTTAAGACCTTGGAAACTATAAGGTGATGTTCTAGGCTTGAATGCTCCACCTCTTAATATATTAGCTCCTTGTTTTTTAACTTCCTTCGCAATATCAATAATCTGTTCCCTACTCTCAACCGAACAAGGCCCTGCCATTACTATAACTTGGTCTTTTGCTCCAATTCTTACTCCTTTAATCTCAATTATGCTGTCTTCCTCTTTCATCATCCTACTTACTAATTTATAAGGTGATTCAACTTTTAATATATCTTCAACTTCCAAATTAGACATTATATAATCTTTTGAAACTCTTTTAGTATCTCCTATTAAACCTATTATTGTTTTATTTTCACCTATTGTTAATTTTGTTTTTACACCTTTCTTTTCAATATCTTTTGCAATTTCTTCAATTCTTTTAATATCAGTATTTGATTTTATAACTATAACCATATTAAACACTCCTTTAAATTTAAGTATAAAAAAACAGAAGCCCCAAGGAACTTCTGTTATAAAAATCTAATATAAAATTTTATCTAATTAAATTGATAAATAATTTCTATAATAAAAATCCTCTTTTAAAAAACATTTTATTAAATTTTTCCATCTAAAAAAGCTAGCGCTAAAACTAAAGCCCCAGAAAAACATAAAATATCTATGAAATTGGTTAGATGAAATATTATTTAATAACATGTTTCTTCCTCCTTTGATTTTTATTTTAAAATTATTATATTGTTATGTATTGTATAGAAAATCTTAATACATGTCAATATATTTTTTCGAATATTTTTTTTGATTTTCCTTAAAAACATTGAAAAATAAATGTTTCCAAAATTTAATAATTTATTATATTTTCTTTTTTCAAATTATGTTATATAATTTGGCTATCAATAATATTACAATTATTAATTGGAATTATAGACAATACATGTGTGATTATACGAAAAATATAGTTCTAAATTCACACTTGAAAAGAACTTCACTTTTGTATATTATGGTATTTAGCAAATAATAAAAACTATGTATTAACTTAAATGAAATTTATAAAATTATATTTTATGTTTTTTGAATGGTTACACTTGTTTTTTATTTTTTTTAACATATTTTTTCAATTTGTTTTTCATCACTATTAATTTCAATGAAATAATGTTAAAGGAAGTGAATATAATGGAAATTTTAGACTATAAGACTTCACAAAATATGCTCATATCAAAATTAGGAAAAACGGATGTTTTGTATGATTATGTTATGCTCCTAAAATCCAAATCGTCAGGATCAAGAAAAATCGCTAGCGATGAATTGGAATCAATGATAGGAGAATTAGAAGTAATTAGTGAAAAAATAGATCGTGGAATAAACAGATATTTCTAAACTACATATAAAAATATAAATAGAGGAATAAAAAAGTAGTCGTTATATTTTATAATGAGATTTCAGGGTTTATAATCATAAAAAGGAACTTTATTTAAATGATTTAAAAAAATCATTTAAATAAAGTTCCTTTTTATTCTGTCATTAAAAAAAATTGTAATTTAATGATATATAAAGCTATTTTAGAGTTTATAACCACAATATATTAATTTAATTTCAAATCTTTTAAAATACCTTCTTTAACTAAATTTATATCTTCAAACTTATAATCAAACCAAATTTCTTGAGCTAAAAGAGCCTGATAAATAAGCATATTGATACCATAAATTATCTTGTGATTCTTCTTTTTTGCCTCTTTTAAAAATAATGTTTCATGAGGCTTATATACAATATCACAAAATACACAAGTCGATTTAAAACCATCAATCAAAATAGGTGTTTTATTCTCATTTGGATACATACCTAAAGAAGTAGTATTTATCACTATATCATATTTAGAATTTTTTAGATTTAAATTAGATATAGCATTAAATTTAAATTCTTTATCTTTAAAATTAGATCTTAAATCCAAAACCAAAGCCTGTGCTTTTTTATAATTTCTATTTACAATATCTATATTTGAATTTTCCTTAAATGAAAGTGCAAAAGCAATTCCTCTAGCTGCTCCACCAGCACCCAAAATCAATATATTTTTATTTTTCAAATCTATATCTTCATCCTTCAATGACATATAAAATCCTAACCCATCTGTATTAAATCCCTTTATTTTTCCATTATCAAATTTGATAGTGTTAACTGATTTCATCATATTTGAAAGCTCATCAAGTTCATCTATATATCCTATTACTTCTTCCTTGTAAGGAATAGTTATATTTAGCCCTTTTATATTCATATACTTAAGTCCGTTTATTACTTTATCCAAATTATCCTTAACATCAAATGCTAGATATGCATAATTTTTAGCTACAATTTCTAATGCTTTATTGTGTATAAAAGGAGAAGATGTTTTTCTTGTATCTTCTCCAATAAGTCCTATTAACCTAGTTTTATCATCAATCATATAACACACCTCATTATTTTAAAACAATTTCACCTTTTTTATTTATATAATATGCCTCATCATCTTTATAAACAGCTGATAGACCTTCACTAAATTTTTGAACTCTATCATATTCATAATCGATAACTAGCTTTCCATTTTTATCTATAAATCCCCATTTTTCATCTTTACAAACAGGTGCCAAACCTTCCTTAAAACAATATACTTTATCAAATTTACATTCTATATCCAATACTCCATCTTCACTCATAAAGCCCCATTTATCTCCAATTTTGACTCTTATATGACCTTCAACAAACATCGGGCCTATTTCATCATATATAGGCTTTGTTATTAGATTTCCCAAAGTATCTACCATACCTATTTTACCATCTTTTTTTAATCTTATATATTTGCTACTATTAAAATATATTTCATCATAATCAATATCAATCATATTCTCAAAATCAGTATTTAATATATATTCCTTATTCTTTTGTTTTACATTATACAAATCCAAATCACTTATATATACTACTAACCCATCAATAAATCCAAATTTGTTTACACCCTTATTATCAATAACCGCAGATTTTTTATTCTTACTTACAATCATGATATCTTCATTTACAAACCACTCTATATCAACATCATGTATATATTCATTTTTTATATTTAAAAGTTTTAATACCTTTATATTTTCATCAAAACTATAAAAGGCACTGTTTTTTCCATTATTTAAATCATCATCTCTATGAAAATAATATTTCCCCTTATTATAATTTATAAAATACAAAGGATTTTCATTATCCTGCTCTTCCTTTGTTGGATCATAATCATCTAAATAAGTCTTCCCATTTTTATCTACTAAAAACTCACCTTTTTTAATATTTTTTCTTTTTATCCCTAATTTTTTTAAATCATCAACAGAAGGGTCAAATTGTCTTGATGTCACAGCAAAATTTTTATCAAAATTAAGACCAAAACTCAACTTGTCTATCAACACATTTCCATTATAATCTATATATTTACCAAACCCTTCTTCCTTTACAAAGGCATAACCTTGTTTGAATTGATATAATCTATCGTATTTAGGTTCTACCAAAATCTCCTTATCCAAAATATAATGACCATATTTGTTATTCGCTCTTAAAATATATACATTGTCATTTACTTTTGTCAAAAAATCATATTTAGGTTCTATTACTATATTACCATTATTATCTATGAATCCGTATTTCTTATTCTTTTTAAAATAAGCTTTATTATGACTCATATTTGATATATCCTCAAACCCTTCTTTGTTTAATATCCTCCCCATTTTATCAATAAGATAACATTTTCCTCCAATTTCCACTCTTGCAAAATTATTTTTAAATGTCGATACATATTTAAAATTATGCTCAGTTTTACAACCGCTTAGTATAAATATTGAAATTATAAGTAAAAAAAATATCTTTTTTACGTAAACCATTTGCATTTCACCACCTTAATAAACATTTAACGGACTTAATATATTATAACATCTATTATATTTTATTTTTAATATAATTTAGAGTATAATATTAGTGATACATTCTTTTACTTTGATATATTGATTTACAAAAATAAAAAAAGGACGTGTTATAATTGAAAAATATCTTTGTTCAGAAAAAACGTAAGCCTATATTTTCCATAGCAATATTAATATTATCATTTTTATTAATTTACATAAATATGACTTTATCTAAATTTCCAAAAATAATAGATAAATTCTACTCTAATGGATTTAATAAATTTCTAAGAGAAAATTTAAATAAAACATCTTCTATTATGCCATTTTCCTTAGCAGAATTACTTATATTAATATTTTTTGTCTTTTTAATTGTTCAAATAACAAGATTTGTAAAATCATTATTCTCTAAAGATAAGGAAAATAAAAATACCTTTAAAATATTTAAAAGCACTCTAATAACATTAGCAAGTCTATACTGTATATTCTTAATCGTATGGGGCTTTAATTATAATAGATCTAGTCTTTTAGATGATTTAAAAACTAATGACACATCCTTATCATATAACAAATCAGATTTGATAAATCTTTGTACAGCACTTATAACAGATGCTAATCATTTAAGAGAGAATTTAAATGAAGATGAAAATAAAATCTTTGAATCAAAAAAGACCTTAAGTGAATTATCTTTGGATCTAAAAAAAGGTTATAACAATATATCAAATGAATTTCCGTTTTTAGATGGATTTTATAATAACCCTAAAAAAGCAATGTCTTCAACATTACTTTCCTATATGGGTATTAGTGGATTTTACTTCCCATATACAGGTGAAATCAATATTAATATGAATAATTCAGATTTTATGATACCATCTACATTGGCTCATGAAATAGCTCATCAAAAAGGAATAGCAAAAGAAGATGAAGCTAATTTCTTAGCATATTTAACATGCATAAATCATCCAGAAGATGAAATTAAGTATTCAGGCACAATGCTTGCTCTTATACATTCTATGAATGAATTATATGAACTAGACAAAGAAAGTTATAAAAATTTAGTAGATACATATTCACTTAAAGTATCCACAGATTTAAAATCGCATTATGAACTTTGGTCTTCATATTCAGGGCCATTAGATGATTTATTTACTAAATATAATAATTTATTTTTAGCTTCAAATGGGCAAAGCGAAGGTGTTAAATCATATTCAAAAATGGTTGATCTGGTTATTAATTATAATAAATTAAAAGAAAATAAATCTAATTAAAAAATTAAAAGGCAATCTCAAAATTATTTATTCTTTTGAGACTGCCTTTTAAATTTATATATATTTCATATATTTAATATGATGTATTTAAAATTTTTTGATACTATTACTTAAGCTCTATCAAATTATTTATAATAAACAATTTTCTTTTTTTAACTCTATATAATCATCATTTAACATCTCTTTTATTTTTTCATATTTTAATAATTCATCCAAATCTTTTTTTTCTATAATTATTTTAAATACTATATCGTTATCCAAAAATAATATTATAGTATTTATTAAATCCTCTATATCACAATTTTCTTTAGAATAATTTATTTTTATATTTAATTTTGAAAAATCTATTCCATAAGCTAAGAACAAAGATGTTGAACCATTAGTTTCTAAATATATATTTTTGATTTTATCAAATTTTGAGAATTTAACCAAGAAAGCTATATAATAATCATAAACTAAATATTCACAAGAATATCTAAGCTCCAAATCAAAATCCCCATTGATTTGTTCAAACTTTTCAATTTCCTTTGAAAACAAATCTAAATCTTTCTTATCTTCAATGATTCTAGGTATTTCTCTTTTATGTCTTGTACTTTCTTCTACCTTACAACCCCCTTCACAACTTGATAATTTTGTTTGATATGATAATATTTTTTCCATAATAAATACCCCTTTTTTGTTTTTATGTTAATTAAAATATTTATACCCACTATTTTACACTATTTTGCCCATAAAAAAACAAAAAAATAAAGATGATAGAAGAATAATTAATTTTCTTCATATCATCTTTTTATTATCTACATATATAATTTCATTTATTAATTCAAAATTATAATAATTATATTAACTTTCTTATTAATTAAATTCTTATAATAATTCTATTCCAGCTTCTTCACAAACCTTAATCATTTCTTTTGGCCATATTGAAGCTTGAACTTCACCTATATGTGCTTTTTGTAAGAAGAACATACATATTCTTGATTGTCCAATTCCTCCACCTACAGTGTATGGAAGTTCTTTGTTTAATAATTTTTTGTGGAATTCTAATTCAGCTCTTTGTTCACAACCTCTAATCTTTAATTGCTTAGCTAAAGACTCTTCACAAACTCTAATTCCCATTGATGATAATTCAAACGCTCTTTGTAGTACTGGGTTCCAGAATATTATATCTCCGTTTAAATCCCAATCATCATAATCTGGAGCTCTACCATCATGTATTTCACCTGATTCTAACGCTTTACCTATTTGCATTATAAATACAGCTTTTTTCTCTTTTGCTATTTGATCTTCTCTTTGCTTAGCTGTTAATGTAGGATACATATCTTCTAACTCTTGAGTAGTAACAAAAGTAATCTCTTCTGGTAAAAATCCTTTTATAGCAGGATATTCTTCTTCAATAAATGACTCTAATTTCTTAAATACAGAATAAATACCTTTAACAATTTCCTTTAATTTATCTAAATGTCTTTCTTCTTTAGTTATTATCTTTTCCCAATCCCATTGATCTACATATATAGAATGTAAGTTATCAAAATCTTCATCTCTTCTTATAGCATTCATATCTGTATATAGACCTTCTCCAGTAGAGAATTTATATCTAGCAAGAGCCATTCTTTTCCATTTTGCTAAAGAATGCACTATCTCTGCATAACTTTCATTGTCTCCTTTTAATGTAAATCCAACAGGTCTTTCAACACCATTTAAGTCATCGTTAAGTCCCGTTTCAGGCTTTACAAATAGTGGTGCAGAAACTCTTGTTAAACTAAGTTCTTTTGATAATTCTTTTTGGAAAAAATCCTTAACTTTCTTAATCGCAACTTCCGTTTGTCTTAAATCTAAACTACTCTTATAATCTTTTGGTAATATTAATTGTTCCATTTTTAAAACACTCCTCATTTTCATAATCTTTTTAATTTTTTTAATATTTTTTTTATTTTTAATTTTATGATTTTTGATATTAAACTAAAATCTTATTTCTTTTTTATTTTTTATAGATTTTCGTTTAATCCTTGTAAAAACTTTAATTATGCTTTATAATTTTATTTGTAAAAACTTTTTTAAAACACTCATTTTTTTATGTCTTTTTATTTATACAAGGTATTCCTTGTATTTTTTTTATACCCAAATGGCTTTTTTTGTTATTTTAGGTATTAAAAAAAGCTCCCGATCCCTTGATATTAAATCAAAGGGACGAAAGCTTGTATATACATTCGCGGTACCACCCTAATTGGTTAAAAACCCACCTTTACAAGTACGGACTAAATAGTCGATACTCTCTGATTATAACGTATCATCCACGTCTAAGTCTACTAAGCCTACGCCTTTCGGTTAGAAGCTCAAAGATGTTCTTCAGTAAAGAATCCGTATTAGGCTTACACCAACCCTAACTCGCTATAACATCAATCCAAACTTACTCTTCTTTTCACAGCCTTTAAAATAAATCTTGCAAGTTTAACGAAATTTTGTTTCGAAAAACTTTATTTAATTATTTCTTGTTTTCAAGTATAATCAAATTTTTTAACTTTGTCAAATAGTTTTTTAAAATTTTTTTATATAATTTTTTTTATATAATTCCAAAAAAAATAATAAAATCATCTACAGATCATATCAAATCTTGATTATACTATAATTTTTTAATTTTATTTTTAATTACTTTTTTGTCGTATCTTTCTTATATATTTAATTTTGATAATTAAACTATATGCTATATTTTATATTATACTCTCTACAAAAATCTAAAAAAGCTCTAGCAGCATTAGATAAATATCTATCCTTATTCCACGCTACTCCTATCTTTACCATAACTCTTTGTTTTAAAGGTATTTTTACAAGTTCATCATCTTCTTCCACTATTTCTTTTAATAAAAAAGATACTGCAACATCTTGCTTTACTAAACTCTTAATAGTTTCTAATTGATTAGAACTAAGTAAAATATCTGGCTCAATATTTCTTTCTTTATATAATTGCATTATTTTTTTTCTGTGGAAAAATCCTTCTTTTAATAAAATCACAGATTCTTTTTTAAGATCATCCATACATATAAATTCCTTATTTGAAAGCCTATGATTCTTGTTTAGACATACCAATATCTCACTTTCAATCATCGGTATTATATCTAAATGATCATTGCATATTGATAAAATTATAATTCCTACATCTAATTCCTGATTATCTATCTTTTCTCTAGTAAGTAAAGATCCTTCCTCGCTCAAATTAAGACTTATATTTGGATATAATTTTTTGAACTCTGTAAATACTCTTGGAAATAAAAAAGTTCCAATCATCGGTGGTATACCAATGTTTAACTTTCCTCTATTAAGATTATTAAAATCTTTCATTTCCTGCTTTGCATCATCGATATTTTTTAATATAACTTCAACTCTTTTTAAAAATACTTCACCCTCAGCTGTCAAATCTATATATTTTTTTGTTCTGTCAAGAAGCTCAACACCTAAATTCGCTTCTAAGTTTTTTATAGAATTAGTTATAGAAGGTTGGGATACATGAAGTAATTTTGCAGCTTTAGTTATATTTTTTGTCTTAGCTACCATCTTAAAATACTCTAATTGCCTAAATTCCATGATTCACCTACTTTATATTAATATACTTATTTAATCTTATAATATTTTATTTAAAAAATATTTATAAAGAAATTATTTTTTTATTAGAATTTTTTTAAAAATATTTTCAATCTTACTATATATTATCGAGTGATATAGCCTAAGTTATTATAATTATTTTTGATTTTTCTTGTATACATTAGTTTATTCTTAATTTTAGTCTAAAAAATTTACCTCCTATTATCTTTATTTCTATTTTCTATAGTTTTAAACTATGAATAGATAGTTTTTTTATATTTTTAAATAATAGATTTTTGTGATAAAATTTAATTGAGCATGATTTTCAATTGATTGTTCGTTTTTATTATCATTGAATTTGATATCAAATAGACTCATATAAATTATAAGATATTAATGATCAATATTTTTAAGCTTTCTTTATAAGGAGGAATTTTTTATGCAAAATAAATTAACAAAATTATTAAATATAAAATATCCAATAATTCAAGGTGCAATGGCTTGGATATCTGAATCAACTTTGGTAAGTTCATTATGTAATGCTGGAGCAACAGGAGTTATTGCAACAGGCGGTAGAGATATATCATTTGTAAGAGATGAAATAAGAAAAACAAAAGAGCTTACTAATAAGCCTTTTGGTGTTAATATAATGTTAATGGCAGATAATAAAGAAGAAATTATCAAATTATGCTGTGAAGAAAAAGTAAGCTTTGTAACATTAGGAGCAGGAAATCCAGTTCCTTATTTTGAAGTATTAAAAGAAAATAATATAAAAATAATACCAGTCGTTCCTAATTTAAAATTAGCCAAAAGAGTTGAACAAAAAGGTGCAGATGCAATAATAATAGAAGGTATGGAAGCTGGTGGTCATATAGGCAAACAAACTACTATGGCACTATTAGAAAATGTCATTCCAAATATAAATATTCCAGTTGTAATTGCAGGTGGAATAGTAGACGGTAGAGGTCTAGCTTCTGCACTTCTTATGGGTGCATCAGGTGTTCAAATGGGTTCTAGATTCTTATTATCATCTTCATGCTTAGTTCATCAAAACTCTAAAGATATGATAATAAATGCAACAGATACAGACTCTATTGTAACTGGTTATTCAAGAAATCATGGTGTTAGAGGTCTTAAAAATGATTTCACTAACAAATTCTTAGAATTAGAAATATCAGGAGCTAAAAACGAAGAATTATTTAAACTAGCTACGGGTACTAATAAAAAAGCAGCAGTAGATGGAGATATAAAAAATGGACTTGTACAAGTAGGACAAAGCTTAGTCCCACTTAATAAAATTCAAACAACAAAGGAAATAATAGATGAAATAATAAATGAAGCTATAGAAAAATTAGATAATGCTTCTAAATTATCATCTTATTTAAAATAAATTTAACTGGAGGGGATTTTTTTGACTAATAATGAAAAAGCTCTAAAAATGCATGAAGAAAAACAAGGAAAAATAGAGGTTGTAAGTAAGGTTAAAGTAAATAACAAAGAGGATTTGGCTCTTGCTTATACACCAGGGGTTGCAGAACCTTGTAGAAAGATAGCAGAAAATAAAGATTTGGTATATAAGTATACTTCAAAACAAAATTTAGTAGCTGTTGTATCTGATGGTAGTGCAGTTTTAGGTCTTGGAGATATTGGCCCAGAAGCTTCAATGCCAGTAATGGAAGGAAAAGCCTTACTTTTTAAAGAGTTTGCAAATGTTGATGCATTTCCTATATGTTTAGATACAAAGGACACAGAAGAAATAATAAAAACAGTAAAATATCTAGCTCCTACATTTGGAGGAATCAATCTAGAAGATATAAGTTCTCCAAGATGTTTTGAGATAGAAGAAAGATTAAAAAAAGAATTAGATATTCCAGTATTTCATGATGATCAACATGGTACTGCAATAGTTGTTAGTGCTGGAGTTATAAATGGTCTTAAATTAGTAAATAAAAAATTTGAAGATATAAAAGTAATAGTAAATGGACCAGGAGCTGCTGGTACTGCTATCATTAAGATGCTTATAAATCTAAATGCAAAGGATATTGTTGTATGCGATATAGATGGTATATTGGATATAAATAATCCATCTTTGGATGATCATAAAAAACAACTAGCTAAAATGACTAATAAAAATAATATCAAAGGAAATTTAGTTAATGCAATTAAGGATGCTGATGTATTTATCGGTGTTTCTGCTCCTAATATTGTTACTAAAGAAATGATAGAATCTATGAATAAGGATGCTATTGTTTTTGCAATGGCAAATCCAACACCAGAAATAATGCCAAACATTGCTAAAGAAGGTGGAGCAAGAGTAATAGGTACTGGTAGATCTGATTTTGCTAATCAAATAAATAATGTACTTGCTTTCCCAGGAATATTTAAAGGTGTATTAAGAAGTAGAAAGAAACAAATAACAGAGGAAATGAAGGTTGCTTCTGCTTATGCTATTGCTTCTATTATAACTGATGATGAATTAAGAGATGATTATGTTATTCCTGATGCTTTTGATGAAAGAGTTGTTGAAAGAGTTGCAAAGGCAGTAGAGGAATGTAATTAGTAAGAAACTTAATAAAAGTATTGTTTGAACTTGAGGAACTAATTGTTTTTATATCAATTAGTTCTTTTTTGTTGTCTTTGTTTGAATAAAATTTATAGAAATAAAAAAACACCTACATCTTGATGTAAGGGTTTAATGAAACGAATACGATTTTGTGATATTTTAAAACATAAAATGTAAGGGTTCAATTAAAGAAGTAAATATAGAAGCATTAATAGATTTCAAAATTTTAAAACATAAAATGTAAGGGTTCAATTATAATTGGAGGTTTAAAAATGAAAGAATTTAGATTATTTTAAAACATAAAATGTAAGGGTTCAATATGTTATACATAATGTTTAATATTATAGTTTTATATCATTTTAAAACATAAAATGTAAGGGTTCAATATTCAAATAAAGCACCAGCACAACAAAGTCTTATCGAATTTTAAAACATAAAATGTAAGGGTTCAATATATATAATAATTTACATTTCATAACTCATACTATAAATTTTAAAACATAAAATGTAAGGGTTCAATAAGATATTTGGAATACAATAGGAATTCTTATGGTCCATTTTAAAACATAAAATGTAAGGGTTCAATGAAGACAGTTTCAACGTTTGTTTATTTTTAACATTAGTATCCACCCCTTAATATTATCACATTTATTACTAAAAATAAAGTAGGATTTTTTGTTTTTTGATTTTTTGCAAAAAATCACACTCTATTAAAGTATTCATAATATTTCTGGCAATTTGCAAGAAAAAAATCTCGATAATTTTATTTTTCACAAAAGCAAAAATATCTTTTGTAATTATTGTACTTACTATCTTACATCAATTTTGTATTTTATTCCTTTGTAAC
>JAOARY010000032.1 GCA_025210335.1 Peptostreptococcaceae bacterium
CCTTTATTCATAGGGTTGCTCAATCCTTTCGCACTTGTTTTTAGCTCTCTATGATTATTATAATTGTTAATCCACTTTCTTAAAATACTTGAATCAGATATTTCATATTTTTTTGATACTTCAATTAATTAAGCGATAGCTTATTAATCTTAAAATCCTCAAGAATTTTTAACTTTTCTTCAAAATTAAACGTCTTTATTTTAGACATAAAAAATACCCCTTTCAAATTGATATCAGATTTTCATTATTTAATCTGTAGATTTTGTTGGGGTATGTTCATAAAATGTAAAAGTTCAATCCTTATCAACAATGGTTAGAAGGTCAAAGGGATAAAATTTCAAAACATAAAATGTAAAAGATCAATCTAATTAGGGGGATTTTCGATACTAATTACCCCTTTAATTTCAAAACATAAAATGTAAAAGTTCAATTAGGTGGTACATGGAAAGAAAAATACTTACAACAAGAATTTCAAAACATAAAATGTAAAAGTTCAATAACTAAAGGAGGGGAATATATAGCAGAATTAGATGAATTTCAAAACATAAAATGTAAAAGTTCAATTGAAGCCTTTGTTGATAAGATTATCATTTATAAAAAATTTCAAAACATAAAATGTAAAAGTTCAATCTCAAAAGTATTCTTAGCTGGAAATGTTAAAATACTATTTCAAAACATAAAATGTAAAAGTTCAATAATACACACACTCCGAAAATTTCATTCATAACATCATTTCAAAACATAAAATGTAAAAGTTCAATATTCACTCTTAATCCATAAATACAACCTCTAATCCTATTTCAAAACATAAAATGTAAAAGTTCAATGAAAATTCATTAAACCCAGGTATGATCGAATGTTTATCATTTCAAAACATAAAATGTAAAAGTTCAATCCTTGAAAAGACAAGGTTCTTATATTTGTAGCTTTTTTTATAAGTAAGTAAATTACTCATATATGTATAATATCATAAAAATAATCGGGGTGATTATTAATTTTTTGTAATTTTATACTTTTTTGGCTTATTTCATTACTAATACTATTATACACAAGTTGGCACAAAAAAAACACCCCGATTTTTAATTTTGAATGTCTTTTATAGAAGAACATAAAAAAAACCAAATCCAAAGCCATAAAAACTTAAATATTTATTACAAACAAAGCAAAAATGATAAATAAAAATATAAATGGTTATAAGCATATAGGAACAAAAAACTATGAAAGTGGTGTTTATAATGCTTAACTTAGAAGATATTATTGACAATAAGAATTTATATTATGCACACAAAAAAGATGGTTACAAGGAAGAAAAATTAGAAGAACACCAACAACTCTCTTTAAAATATTTTGACAAACTAATTAAAGCTAAGAATTTAGAAAAAATAATTGATAACTTTTTTAGTGGATTTTTTTGCAACAAAGACAACAAAGATTTGTTTAATGATTTAATAAAAGAGGCAATATATTTTCATGATATAGGAAAAATAAATACTTCATTTCAGACAAAAAAGATGAATAACAAAAACTTCAAAAACAAGAGCACCTATACAGATCACAGTCTAATATCATCATTATTATTTTTGGATATACAAATCAACAAAGCTAACAATATTAAAGAAGACAAGAATATATATATACTACTTGCTTTTATTTTTTCATATATGATATCAAGGCATCACGGTTATTTACAAGGGTTAGAAAAGTTTTTTGGCAAATTAAACAATATAAATGAGATGATTAATGAAAATAAAATAGATATAAGGGATTACAAATACAAAGATAGATTAAGAAGTTATAGTTTTGAAAATATAAATAATCAAATATATAAATTTTTAAAGAAGTACAAAGAAAAGAGTATGGAGTTTTATATAATTTCAAAATTTATATATGCATTAATTGTAGAATGTGATTTTTATGCAACGAGCGAATACATGAGTGGGACAAAGATTGATGGTTTTGGAACTATTAATAATATTGATAATTTTGCTAGAGGATTTTATGATAGCAAAATAGTAAAAAATATATACAAGTACAAAGATTACTTAGATAACAAGGGGAGTTCACCATTTGTGGATGGTTCGATAAATAATTTAAGATCTAAGATGTTTGTTGAAAGCGAAAAGAATATAATAAAAAATAAAGATAAAAATATATTTTACCTAGAAGCACCAACTGGTAGTGGAAAAACCCTAAATTCAATTAATTTAGCATTAAAAATGATTGAGAATAATAGTGATCTAAATAAGGTTTTTTATGTATTTCCATTTAATACTCTTGTTGACCAAACAGCTACTGTTTTAGAAGGATTTTTTGATCAGAAAAATATTGCGAAGATAAATTCAATTACTAAAATAAAACAAAATAATAAAAAAAATAAAGATGAGAGTGAATTTGAATCTGAAGAAACATCATATCTAAACAGGTTATTCTTACATTACAAAGTAATTTTAACTAGCCATGTGCAATTTTTTAATTGTCTAACCAAAACTTCAAGAGAGTCACATCTTCCATTTTCTCACTTAGCAAATTCTGTTGTCATACTAGATGAGATTCAAAGTTATAAAAATCTGATTTGGAAAGAAATTATAGAGATTATAAAGGCTTATTCAAGGATTTTAAATATAAAATTCATAATAATGTCAGCAACTTTACCAAAATTAACGGATTTGACTAAGAATAATAATGATAATACAATATGTGATTTGATTGATGACCGCTTTGTGTATTTTAATAATCCTTTATTCAAAAACAGAGTATCTTATGATTTTTCATTATTAGAAAATAAAATTGATAAAGAAAAATTATTACAAAAAGTTTTGGAACATAAAGATAAGAGAGTTTTGGTTGAATTTATAAATAAAATTGAAGCTAGAAAATTTTATAATTTATTAAAAGAAAAAGATATGAACAATGTATATGAGCTTTCTGGGGATGATAATGCTCTATATAGGAGAAATATAATTTCAAAATTGAAGAAAAAAGATAAAAATAATCATGAATTTATGTATAAAAATATTATATTAATAGCAACGCAGGTTATTGAGGCTGGAGTTGATATTGATATGGATATTGGGTTTAAGGATTGTTCATTAATTGATAGTGAAGAACAATTTGTAGGTAGAATAAACAGGTCTTGTAGTAGGCAAAATTGTAAGGTGTATTTTTTTGATTATTATGATGAAACAAAGATTTATAAAAATGATATAAGAATAAATTTTTCGCTAAAAGATAAAAAAATAAGAGAATATTTTATAAATAAGGATTTTGGAACTTATTTTAATGAAGTATTAAAGAAGTTAGAAATTGAAAAACAAAAAGCTAACAAAAATTCCTTTGAAATATTTAAAGAGAGTCTTATTAATTTAAATTATTCTAAGGTTGAAAAAATACTTAAATTGATAGATCAAAATGATTTTAGTTTGTTTATTAATTTTAGAATATATGACAATGAAAATAAAGTTTATATTGAGGGCAAAGATGTATTTGATGAATATAGAAATATCATTAATAATAAAAATATGCCTTATGCTAAAAAGCAAATTAAATTATCTGAATTAAGCCAAAAGATGTCCTATTTTATTTTTAATGTAAAAGCGTTAATTGATTATGATTGTGAGATAGGTGGAATTTACTATATTGATGATAAAAAGGATTTTATTTTGGATGGTAAATTCAATAGAGATAAGTATAATGAATATACGAAGGGTTACAAGATGGAAGAAGTTTTGTTTATATAACAAGACTTCTTTTAGCTTTTTGAGTTTCCAAATAGCAAAACAAATGGTAAAATATATATTATATCTACGAAGTATTTATGAAAGGGGGGTATGGTCATAAATAAATTTAAACTTTGGAGTTTGGGATTTATAGCTACAATACTGTCTTGTTTATCTGCATTTCAAATATTATTATTTTCACCAAAAATAATGAATAGAATAGAAAAGGCAAATATTCATGTTAGAACAGGTCTTACAATGTTTTTGATTATATCTTTTTTAATCAGTATTGTATTTATAATGATAATTGTTAGAATTGCAGTATTAAATAGAGAGAGATTAGATCAAAGAGTAGAATTTGAACTTTATATTTTAAAAAAAGATGGAGTTATAAACAATATCATAAGAATTTTTAGTTATTTTGCTATTATATATTTATTTAATTATTATTTTAATTTACCAAAAACAGCTTATTTGTGGGAGAGAATTTTTATTATTTCATTTTCTATTATGATATTTTTTTACTCTATATTTATTTTAGATTCAAGAAAGTTAAAAAGAGAAAATTTTAAAGACTATTGCTGAATTTTTAATTTATAATATGGTTATATTAAAATATTATTATAGATGAGGTGTTTTATGTTTTATTACGAATTATCAAATGAAATAATACCAAAAGTAGATATTGATGCAAAGGTACTACATATGAAGCTATCAAGATATATAAATTTTTCAATGAATCAAACACAGTTTTTAAGAGATTTACATAATGAACAAAAGATTAAATTATATTGTTATGATTATTTATATCCTATTGAAAGAGATGGAGTTTACAAAAAGAATACAGTATATAAATTCAGATTAAGAACTCCAGTATTAGAGATTGCTAATAATTTTAGCAAAGCTTTTTTGATGACTCAAAATGATGAGTTTAGAATTATTACATCAAATAAAAGAAAAATGCAATTTAGATTTGTAAAACAAATATATACTATAACTCCTGCTATATGTACTTTAGGGGATAGATATTGGAAAAGAGGAGAACGACTAAGCCTTATTGAAGAACAAATAAAATCTAATTTATATAGTAAGTATGAGGAATTATTTGATGAAGAAATTAATAAAGAAATTAATAATGAAGAGTCTTTTATGAGTTTTATCTCTATTACAAATAGAAAGGATATAGTTATGAAATTCAAACAAGGGAATTTGATTGCAAATAAGTTTGATATAGGTATAAATGAGGATGAATTTGCTCAAAAAATGGCTTATTTGATTGTAAGTACTGGACTTTTGGAAAAAAATTCGAGCATGGGTGCAGGTTTTTGTAATTATAAATAAAGTAAAAAAAGGATAGTGTTAAAAATATTTTATTTTTAGCTCCATCCTTTTTATTTTAATTAAATCGAATCAATATTATAATTTCGAATAAAATCTAATAAATTCATATTATAATCAAATATAGCTTTTTCATAATCATATTTAGATATTGAATATGCATGATATTTGTTATTTAGATCTATAAGACTGATTTGTCCTTTTTCATATTGTTTTTTTGCTAGATTATATTCTAATTCTTTTAAATTAAATTCATTAATTTTAATATTTATATTTTCTTTTTCATTCATTAAAGATTTTAATTCATAGGAAATGTCACTTTTTAATGTATTTTTATAATTTTCATATTCAATATGGGATTTAGTCATAGCTATCTTTTTATTTCTAGCTTCAACAGATGCTTGTGAAAATGTTACGATATAAGAATTATATTCTCTTTCTTTTAGTATTTTACTTAATTCTAAGTTTAATAATTCTATATTATTTTCTAAATTGAATGCATATATATCATCATTATCAAATTCATTTAAATCAATATCGATTATATCTAAATCATAAGATATATCAATATCCATATCTATACTTTTTCCAAGTAAAATATTTAATTCTTCTCTTATTTTATTTAAATTATTTTTTGAATCTGCATAATTCAGTTTTGCTAATTGATAGTTATATTCAATGCTAGCAAGCTCTAAACTTGATATATCACCTTGATTAGATTTTTTTTTGGCTAATTCGTAATCTAGCTTTTTTTGATCTAAATCTTTTTTATTTTGATTGAACAAATTATTTTGATATATATATTCGTAAAGCTTTTTTTTGATATTTGTCTTTTCTAAATTAAGAATTTGTTTTGGGTATTTTTCATAAATTTTTTGATTATAATCATATTTAATTCTAAGGATTTCTTTTTCAACTTTATCTAAATCATTTTCATCAGCTTTATCTATTTGTTTTTTTAAATCATACAAATCTACCTTTTTACTTTCTATATCTAATTGAGATTCCATGATTTTTGGACTATTTTCTAAAGCCTCATTTATAAGTTCATCAATTGAAATAGCATGGGAAAAAGAAGTATTTAAATTAAGAACAACTACAGTTGATATTAAGATTTTTCCTAATATTTTTTTCATCAAATCACCACCTAATTTTTATCTTAATTAAATTGTATTTATAAATTGTTAGGCTATTTTTTTGAAAATGTGATGATTTTTCAAGAACTTAAGTGAAGTTATATTATTACATAGTTCAAAGTGGTATATTAAGATTAATAAGAGGTGATTTGATGAATATATTAATAGTTGAAGATGAACATAAGATGAGAATTGCTATAAAAAAGTATATGCTAAATGAAGGTTATGAAGTTTTTGAAGCCTGTGATGGCAAGGAAGCTTTAGAAAAATTCTTTGATAAGAAAATAGATTTTGTACTTCTTGATGTAATGCTTCCCAAATTAGATGGTTGGAGTGTATTAAGAAGGATTAGGGAAGAATCAAACGTACCAGTTATAATGGTTTCAGCAAGAGGTGAAGAATATGATAGATTATTTGGATTTGAACTTGGGGTTGATGATTATATAACAAAACCATTTAGTCCAAAGGAGCTTATAGCTAGAATTAAGGCGATAAATAAAAGAATGAATTTAAAGGGATTGAATAAAAATAATAATCATATTATAGAGTTTGAAAATCTTAAAGTTAATATAAATTCAAATGAAGTATTTTTAGCAAATTTCGAAATTAAATTAACACCTAAAGAGTATTCACTGCTTATTTTTTTGATGCAAAATAATGAGATGGTATTTTCAAGAGAACAGTTATTAAATAAAGTGTGGGGCTATGATTTCTATGGTGATTTAAGAACTGTAGATACTCATATCAAACAGTTAAGAGATAAATTAGGACAATCAAAACATATGATAGCAACGGTTTGGGGAAAAGGTTATAAATTTAAGGGGGATAAAAATTGAAAAGTATTTTATCTAAACTATGGCTTTTTATTATGACTTTAGTAATTGTTATTTTGCTTGGATTTTGGTTTTTTAACATAACTTTATTAGATAAATTTTATATAAATGATAGAATAAATTCTTTTTATGAAAGAGGAGAAACATTAGGAGAATTTATAAAGGAAGATCAGTTTAGCGAGTCCCTAAGAGTATATAAAATACCAAAAGATATGGAAGATAAAATTAATGAAGATTATAGAGATAAGAATAATGATAGCTTTAAAATAGAAAATAATACAGAAACAAATGAGGACTCTAAAGATATAAATAATATAGAAAAAAGTTTAAAAAATAATGAAAATATTTTATTTGAAAATAAAACAACAAATCTTGTAGCATCAAAAGTTATAAGAATTGAAAAGATAGATGCTTATGATATTTTAAGACCAATAGATAAGCACCCCAGAAATGAACTTTTTTATTATTTTACAAATGATGATTTGAACAAAATGTATTTTAGAAAATTGACTTTGATTCAAGATGCAAATAATGATTTGAAAACAAGTGATGATAGTAAAGAATCTAGTATTACGAAAGAAGATAAAGATGAAATTAAAGATATAATTTTAGAAGATAAAGAGGATTTTCATTTTCCTTTTTTTATAGAAATGGAAAGAGATAATATTGCAAACAAAATAAAAACAAAGGAAAAATTTAATCTCATAGGAGAATTAAATAGAGGAGATAAGACTTTAAAATCTATAATAATAGGTGTTCCAGTAAAAAAAAATAATGAACTATTAGGTTATATTTTTTATTATTCAGTAGTTCAAAACTTATCTACTGCAACAGATGTTTTAAAAAAACAATTTGCTTATATGGGTATGATTTCGATTTTTATAGCATTTATTTTTGCATATATAATTGCAAAATATTTTACAAAACCAATAAAAAAAATGCAAAAGACAACAGATGAAATTACAAAAGGAAATTATACGAAGAAGGTTGAATTTAGTTCAAAGGATGAAATAGGAATGTTAGCATCTAGCATAAATAATATGGCATTTGAACTTGCTAAGGTTGAAAATCTAAGACGTGATTTGATTGCTAATATTTCACATGAATTTAAAACACCGCTAACACTTATAAGGACTTATTCTGAGATGATTAGAGATATTGATATGGATGATAATGAGGCAATAAATGAAGACATAGATACAATACTTGAGCAGACAAATAGGTTAGATACTATGGTTAAGGATATTTTATATCTATCTAAATTAGAATCTCATAATGTGCAACTTGAAATAGAAGATATAAATTTAAATGAGTTTTTTTATAATTTAAAAGAAAATATAAAACCATTTTTGGATGAAAAAAATATCAAATTTAATTTATCTTGTGATAAGAATCTGCAAATTAAGGCTGATTATAATAAGTTATTTCAATGTGTGCTTAATATATTAATTAATTCAATAAATCACAGCGAAAATGAAAAAAACTTATTTGTAGATATTATAAAAGAGGATAAAATTATAATAAAAATTAGAGATGAAGGTATTGGGATAAAGAAAGATGAATTAGATTCGATTTGGGAAAGATTTTACAAAACTGATAAATCGAGAAGAGAAGGTGGAAAAGGTACTGGGCTTGGAATGAGCATAATAAAAAATATACTTGAACTTCATGGATTTGATTATAAATTAGAAAGTGAATATGAAAAAGGAACTTCTTTTTATATCTATATTGATTGATTATATTTATAGAATAGGGAGAGTTTTAGAGTTTTATTTTAGACAAATTATTAAATTTTTGATTTAAATATGGCTAATATTTAATGCATTAATAAAGAAATATAGATATAGCATAGAAGAAAATATTTTAGTAAGTTAGTGCTTTAATTGTATAAAAAACATATATATTGTATTTTTATACATAAAGGGATATAATCTGCATGAAGGGGGGATTAATATGAATAAAATTAAAACTATGAAATTCATATTAGTTATTATAATTTTTATATCTGTACTGTCATTTTTGCCAAAAAGAGATTTAAGTAATGGGTTAAAAGAAGCAAAATTTTTGCCTGCTAGTGGTTATTTGGGGTTAAATAATGGGGAGAGTTTTTCGTTAAGATTAGATTTTTTGGATAATAAAGTAGGAACAATAAAAGAAGATGATGTATTTGATTTATTTTATGATAATAAAGATTTAGCACAAGCTTTTGATATTAAAGATTGTGAAATTACAGATCTTGAAGAAGGTACGCAAAAACAAAAACTTCTAAGACCTAATCATAAAAAGTGTATAGAGTTAAACTTAGCATTAAAAGATAATATCAAAGATATAGAAACGATTGAGATAAATAAATTAAAGATAAATGATAAGGTTTATAAAATAGGAGATATAAAAATAGCTGTATTAGGAGAAAAAGACGTAGCTGATTTTGATTCTGTTAAGCATGTTACAAATATAAATGATAATTTGAATAATTATTACTTTGCATCAAAATGTAATTGTGAAAGTATAAAAATAAAAAATATATATTTAGATATGTTTGATGATTTTAAGGAAGATATGATTGTCAAGATTAATGATAAAGAAGTTAAGGATTATAAAAATATTGAATTAAAAAAAGGTGATGAAATAAGTATAAATATTGCGTTAAATAAATCAAAGGAGTATCATTCATATATGTTTGCTCCAGTTATAGAATATAAAAATGATGAAAAAACATCAAAGTATTCACCTAATTTCAGCACATATTTTGATAGTTTTTAATTAATTTATATAAAATTATATAATGTGAAATTAGGAATTTAATGGTTCTTTGTCAAATGGTGTTGGTGAAGAATTTTAGCAAGAAAATAATGTAATCTTTTAAGGTAGTATGAAAATGAAAAAACTCATTTTTATGCTACCTTTATTTTGTTAATAGATGAAATATCCATATTTATAAAAA
>JAOARY010000033.1 GCA_025210335.1 Peptostreptococcaceae bacterium
AAGCTCCCTCATTAGTCAAAACTCCAAGGTAATGATTCGTAAACCACATAGGTCCTATAATTATAAAACCAGCGAACCATCCGCCTCCAATTCCATATGCTGATGCAAATGCACCCCAAACGCTCATTACAAATATTCCTGCAATAGCACTACCAAGTATAATTCCTAATCGCTTTAACATAAAAGACTTCACCTCATTTTTTATTTTATTAAAAAATATATATCAAAAGTGAATATAAATATCTTATATTCACTTTTTAAAACTACATTTCCCAAATATCCACCTTACTTGTAGATACTCCAATAGCTCCTGCCTTTAATGAATTAATAACATCATCCTTTGTCATGATAAGACCACCTGTTATTATAGGAATTTTTGTTTCCTTATATATCTTTTCAACTATAGAAGGTATTATTCCTGGCATTATCTCAACTGCATCAGGTCTATTTTGTTTTATAGAATGAATTGCAGTATCCAAAGACAGACTATCTAGCATAAAAAATCTTTGTATTGCAAATATATTATTCTTCTTTGCAAAAGATATAATATTTGGTCTTGTACTTATTATTCCATCTGGTTTCATCTTATTTATAATATAATTAAGAGCAACCTTATCTTTTGAAAATCCTTCCATTAAATCAATGTGAACAAATACAAGATTATTTGCTTCTTTTACTCTTTTTATTGTTTCTTCTAAATTAAATATACTACCCGTCAGTAAAAATACTATTTTTCCTGAGGATTTCAGTGATAAATTTAATTTTTCTTCATCCGTTATTGCGTTTATTATAGGATTTAATTCTATTGTTTCTATAAATTTTGATTTCATATCTATGACCCTCGCTTTTATATATTAACAATAATCATGCCAAAGGTTCTTTTAGGAAAACCTTTTATCATATTTTTTTCATAAAAAAAACTTATAATATAAGCTTTTTCAATCATTATACTTTAAAAATATAATATATTCAATTATTGTGATTTTAAAAATTTCAGAATATTTTTATATTCGATTTATTTTTAACAACTTATTTTAGGAAATTTTCTTAAGTTTTCAAATCAATCAATCTCACTTAGGAATTTTTCCTATTTTTTTATTTGTTTTCACTATTTATTTTTGATTTCATATTATAAAACCAAACTTTTTTCCTCTTATATTTTTATAATCAATAATGAAATTTGATTATTTTAATTTTTTTTAACAATGTTTTTTATAAATCAAAAGCAAAATAAAATAAAACAAAAAAAATTTTTATAATTTTTTTATCATTTTTCTATGTTTTATTTTTAACTTCTCCTCTAAACAAAAAGAAAGTTAAAAATAAAAGGGTAAAACCCAATTATTATTTAACTTCAAATTTATACCCAACTCCAAATACAGTTTTTATAAAGCTAGATTTATCTTTTAAAACTTTTCTTAATTTTTTAATATGAGTATCCACAACTCTCATATCTCCAAAATAATCATAACCCCAAATCGTTTTTAATATCATATCTCTTGAAAGTACTCTACCTTCATTTTCCATAAGATATATAAGTATATCAAACTCTTTTGGTGGAAGCTCTAAACTTTCATCATTAATTTTTACTTCCCTAGAACTTTTGTTCACAACTATTCCTGATTTTTCGATATAATCCTTTTCTCCCAAGATATTTCCTCTTGCTCTTTTTATAAGTACTTTAGCTCTAGCAACTAAAACCGCTGGGCTAAATGGTTTTGTAACATAGTCATCTGCCATAAGTTCAAAACCCATCAACTTATCTTCATCTTCACTTCTAGCAGTAAGAATTATAATAGGTACATCAGAAACAGCTCTTATTCGCTTACAAACAGACCATCCATCAAGATCAGGTAACATTATGTCTAATATCACTAAGTCAATTGTCTCATCAAAAGTATCGAAACCATCCTTACCTGTAGAAGTTTCTATAACATTAAATCGCTCTTCTAAAAAGCAGTCTCTTGTTATAGTTCTTATGAATTTATCATCTTCAATTATTAGAACTTTTCCCTTCATCATCTAAAACTCCTTTAGGTTATTATGTATCATATATATTAATTATAAATTATTATTCGGCATTTGTGTACTTTTTGTGTACTCCTTATGTGTTAAAAAACTAAAAAAGTTCATAACTTAGTCATAAAAAGTACAAAACAATTTAGTATTATATATTTAAGGAAATCAACAATAATTTTATTAAAACCTTTTTTATTCCTCGCATAAAATGATTAATAATTTATTATTACATTGTATATGTAGTTTGATTTCTTAATTCCTTTTAATAGTGATATCTTATACATATAAGATAATTAGTTCACTTCATTTGACCCCTAGAGAGGGTTTTCCCTCTCTAATATTTTTTTTAGAAAGGAGAATCTTTGATGACCTACGAAAAATTTCTTTCATTATCGTTATCTTCATCTTTAATGCTTAGTGAATTATCTAATTTCAAAATAATAAAGACCAGTTCTGAACAAAAAATGTATTTTAAAAAGAAAAAACCTTTTGAAGAATTCATAAGTGATCTTTCGCAAAAACTTGTAGAAAAAATATCAAATTCAGATTTAATAAAATTAGAAAATAAGTACAACGAAATACTTTTTTTAGAAGAAGAAAAGGATTTCTATAATTCTTCCGAAAAATGGATTGATATAGCAAATATACTTTGTAATTATATGAAAAACACAAAAAATATAAAATTAAATAGTAAATTTAAATATCCTTCATTCAATGAATTTATAAAAGAACTTCCATTAAAGGATATTTTATTAGAAGATCTTTCAAAAATTCAAAAATATTATCAAAGTGCAGTCATAAATGAAGAAGAAGGGTTTTATGAAGAAGCCTTTGATAATTGGTATGAGTTAAACAAATTATTAAAAAAATACAAAGCACAAGATTTAAGTCCAATGTCTATGTAATAAAGTAAAGTTTTAAGCAATCTGAAGTTTTACTTTATTATATAGCCAGATATTCATTAATTCAATCCTTATATAATACTTATCCAAATTCTTTGATTTTAAAAGCTTTATTCTTATATTTTAACTCCCGACATAATTAAATAATTCATAATTTCTGTTTATCTTTTTTCTTTTTTTTAAAGAGGTGAGTTGTATGAAAAGTACTCGTATTTCTATAAATGATTTAAAACCAAATATGAAAACAGCAGATGCTATATTTACAAGAAATGGTGTAATTTTGTTGGATGAAGGTAGTACCTTGACAGAAACTCTTATACATAAGATAAAAAATATGACAACAATAGATTCCATAAGTATTATTGATGAAAATCAAGATAATGACGAAAATGAAAATTATACGTCTTATGAAATTAATACTAACTATAAAGTTACTTTTAGAGATCCTAAAAATATAAAATTAGATATAAAAATAGAACATACAGAAATGCTTTTAAGAGAGTCTGTATATCAAATGAACACTCCACATAATAGAATAGCCAATAAAGTTAAATTTGTTTCTAATTTTATCTTAGATGAATTCAATGACTATTCAGGTGTATTAGAAAATATAATGAAATTAAAATCAAAAGAAAATGATGTATGTAGACATTCCTTAAATGTTGCATCTTTATGTTTTATGATTGGTACATGGCTTAAATATCCTAATGATAAAATACAAAAACTTATAAAATCTGCCTTACTTCATGATATAGGTAAAATAGATATTTTAAACAAAAATATAATAGATCTAAAAAAATGCGAAATATCTTATTGTCATCCACAATTGGGATATGAAACAATTATAAATATCGATGATTTTGATGAAGAAATAACATCTGGTATTTTAATGCACCATGAAAGAGAAGATGGCTCTGGCTATCCATTTGCATTACAAGGACATGAAATTCCTCAATTTGCAAAAATAATTGCAGTTGCTGATGTATTTGAAAATTTAATATCACAAAAAAAATTAAACCCTTTTAAAGCACTTGAGATTTTAGAAAGGGATTATATGCTTAAACTTGATTTGAATATAATGAAATTATTTATAAAGAAGTTTTCTACTTATTACATTGGTTCTAAAGTAATATTATCAACAGGTGAAATAGGCAAAATAATTCACTTTGCAAATAATAATATAAAAACACCACTTATTATGGTCGGCAGTTCATTTATAGACTTATCCATAGTAAAAAATATAAGTATAAAAGATTTTGCTTTTTAATATGTTTATTAAAAAACTTCTTTTTTAAACCTTTTCTATTTTTAATTATTAGAAAAGGTTTTTTGGTTTTAAAAAAACATCTATATTGTTCAAAATAGTAATATCTGCTTATTTATATTTATGTATCATATTATATTTAAACTAAAAAATTTTTTAGTTTTACAAAAAAACGACGTATTGTTCAAAAAAATAATACTTATTTATTATATCTATATATAATATGGCTTTGATATAATATATGTGACAATTGTATTTTAAATCAAAAAAAATTAATATAAATTTCTTTTATACCTATTATTTTTTGGTATAAATTATATTAAAGATATGATATATACTCTACAATATTATATATCATATTATGTGGAAAGGAAGTGAAGACAAAACCGTTAAGCTCACGGTATGGCATTGTAGAGATATGCCATTGTATATTACGTATCAATATATGAATAGAGTTTTCTATAGAGCTTTTTTTATGAATGAAAATACGAATGAGAATAAGAATATCGACCCAAATGAAAATGATCAAAACAAATACGAAACAAAAAGAGTTACTGTATCTGAACTTCAAGAAGGAATGATTATTGCAAGAAAAATTTATACTAAAATGGGCATTCTTATATTAGATAAAGGCACAGTTCTAAGCGAAGCTACAATTCAACAATTAAGAAGGATTCAAGATCTTTATTTTGTTCAAATAATGATTCCAGAAGGTTCAGATATAAAAATGAACAATCAAATAAGCTTCAATCGTGAAACCTCATTATCTCATAAAGAAGAACAAAAGATATCCAATGAAAAAATACTAACAGCTACTGCTATGGTTGAATCTAGTTTATTTTCTGATGGTGTCAATGACAGAATTCTAAAAGAGCATATTTCTAAAGTATCTGATTTTATTTCTGATGAATTTAAATATCAATCCTCAGTTCTTGAAAATGTGATGGTTGGTGCTAATGCAAGCGAAGAAATAGCTAAACATAGCTTAAATGTAGCAGCACTTGCAAATATGATTGGAAAATGGTTAGATTTCAAATCAAGTAGACTTAATTCTCTTACTAAAGCTGCACTACTACATGATATTGGTAAGATTAAACTTAAGGAAAAAAATCCCGATATAGATGAAGAAACTCTTATGAAATTACATCCACACGAAGGGTTTAAATTTGTAAAAAGCCTAAATAGTGAAGAACTTAATAATGAATTGGCTCAAGGAATATTAACACATCATGAAAGAGAAGATGGCTCAGGCTACCCGATGATGGTAAAAAGTGATAAAATAAATCAATTTGGAAAAGTAATAGCAGTTGCTGATACTTTTGAAAATTTATTATCCAAAAAAGGGATTTGTCCATTTGAAGCTTTATACTCTTTACAAACAGATTATTTTGGCAAATTAGATATGAATATTGTTATTATATTTATAAAGAAATTCTCTGATTTTTATGTTGGTTCTCATGTTATTTTATCAACAGGAGAAGAAGCTAAAATAGTTCAATTCAATAAATATGATATAAAACGTCCTTTAGTATTAACAGATGATGGATTTATCGATTTATATGAAGATAGTTCAGTACACATAAGCCAATTCCTATATTCTTAATAAAGAGGGGTTGATATATTGAATTCCAAAATGACAAAAGATAGAGAGTTTGAATTATTTGAAAAACACTATCCTCATATGTACAATTGTTCTTATTATCTGCTTAGAAATGAATCTATGGCAAAAAAACTTACAAATAGAGTTTTTGCTAGAGCTTTCGATGATATTGAAGAATTGCAAACAGAGGATAACTTTAGATCTTGGATTTTCTTAATTTTCTTAGATATTGTTTCAAGATATGATAAAGATATTAATTCTGATCCAATAAAACCTGAGTATTCAGATGATTTAAAGAAAGTTTTGGAGTTGTTACATGATTTAGATTTAGATTATCGACTTTTGATACTGCTTAAATATTATTTAAATTATGACTATCCTAAGATGTCCACTATTTTAGATGATAACAAAGAAAGTGTCAGAACAAAAACTGATATACTAAGAAAAAAAATATACAAATTACTCGAAATGAGAAAAATAAAAATACAAGAAATAGATTTTGATATATCTGTAATATTAAAAGAAGATATGGAAAATTTTGAATTTCCAAAAAATTATTTAAATAAAGAATTTAATGATTCAAATAAATTAAGAAAGAAAAGTTTAAAAATTAATAAAAAATTCTTATTAATAGCAATATTATTGATTTCTTTAATTTATATGTCTAAAGAATTTCTTACTCAGCCATATAAATTTTCTTTGGATTTATCAAATTTATTCAATAATACACAAACTAGTACTTCTACAGATTTTAATAATGATGATGATAAAGATGAACCATTTGAAGATAATAATTTCGTAGAAACAACTATAGATGATGTCATTAAAACTATTGATTTTGCTCTAAAAGAACTTCCTTATGAATTATCAAAAGTTCTTTATTCACAGGAAGATCAAAAATTAAAACTTCAATATAAAAATGAAGATAAAAATATTGATTTTACACAACAAAAGGAAGAAAATCAAAGTGAAAATGATAAAATTGATTTTTTAAATGAACCTACTATTGAAAGTTTTGATTATGAAGATACTCACTATGTTCTTCTTACAAAGGGGGAACAAAGAAAAGAATTACTTTGGACAAAAGATGGTATTGTTTATAAACTGACATTTGACTATGATATTACAGCAAATGAAGCTAAAAAAATAATAGAAGATTTATAATATAAAAATACTGTTATAAAAATTAAACTTTATAACAGTATTTTTTGATATTTTAATATATATTTTTAATATCTAATAATTCATACTTATTTATAAATAAAAACTTAAAGCAGCTGCTCCAATAAGACCACAATCTTTTCTTTTTGCTTTAATAATTTTACAAGCTTTCTTACTTGCATCTAAAGACATTTTATCAAGTGTCTTTTGTATTTCATCATAAAACATATCAAGTGCATTAGATACACCACCACCAATAGCTATTATATCTGGATTGTATAATGCAATCACATTAAATAACCCAACACCTAAATAAAAACCTTCATTTTTTACAATATCTAAAGCTAATTTATCATTTTTCTTTGCATAATCAAAAACATCTTTTGCTATTATATCTCCATCTTTACTCATTAAAGTTTCTTCATCTTTTGCCCTTTCATTTGCGATTTTTGCAATAGCAGTTCCAGAAGCATAGGCTTCTAGACAACCATTATTACCACAATTACACGTACGTCCATTTAGATTTATTATTGTATGTCCTACTTCAAAAGCATTGGAATTTGAACCTATTTGTAATTTGTGATCTACTACTGCACCACCGCCAACACCAGTACTCACTGTTATATATACAAAATTATCACATTCTTTTCCACAGCCATACAAATATTCACCCAAAGTAGCTACATTGGCATCATTTTGTAATTTTATGGGAATATCTTTATATTTTTGCTTTAGCTCATCAACAATCTTTACATTTTTCCAAGGCTTTAAATTGCAAGCATCTATTATTATACCTTTCTTGCTATCAAGTGGGCCAGGACTTCCTATTCCAATCCCTTTTAGATCTTGAACTTCAAAATCTTTTTCTTTTAACAATTTATCTATACTATTTTTTATATTATTTATAGAATATTCTTCTCCTAACTCTGATTTGGTTTCGAATTTTTCATCTATTAAAACCTCACCATCTTTAGTAACTAAACCTACATTAATCTTTGTTCCCCCAATATCAACACCACAATATATTTCTTTCAAAGTAGCACCTCTTTCCAATATAATTTTAACCTTTAATAATCATATTAATTCAACCTATATATACAAGTTAATATATAAATAATTTATTTTCAATATTAGTTTTAAATAAATTATTCACAAAAACTTGTTTAATTTGCTATATTACTATTTTACTTATATTTTATTACCCAATAAAAATCAAATAAACAAAATTGCTATATATATTACTTCTAATTGCCTAAATAATATAATTATTGTTTTATAACAAAAAAAATGGCTATAATTTTAAATGTATTAAATTTTTATTGTGAAAGAGGAGGATTTTTCGATGAACAAAAGACTTAAGAAATTTTTAGCAATTGCTACAATAACAACTTTATGTTTTGCAAGTTTAATCGGATGCAATAACTCTAATAAGGAAGACACAAAAAAAGATGACGAAAAAGCAATGGATAAAGATGTTATAAAAATAGGTTTTTCTATGGACACATTAAAAGAAGAAAGATGGCAAAAAGATAGAGATATCTTATTGGCAGAAGCTAAAGAAAAAGGCATAGAAATAATAATTCAAGCTGCTAATGGTGATGACAATAAACAAATTGCTCAAGCTGAAAATATGATATCACAAGGTGTAGATGTACTTATGGTAGCTCCTCATAATGCTGAAGTTGCTGCTGCTATAGTAGAAAATGCACATGCAGAAAATATACCAGTACTTTCTTATGATAGACTTATAAAAAATTCTGATGTAGATTTATATGTTTCATTTGATAATGAAAAAGTAGGTAATTTACAAGGTGAATATATAACTAAATTAGTTCCAGAAGGTAATTATGTTTATATAGGTGGAGCACCAACAGATAATAATGCACATTTATTCAAAAAAGGTGCAATGGATATATTAAAACCATTTATTGATGATGGAAAAATAAAATTAGTTTATGATCAAATGTCAAAAGATTGGCAACCATCTGAAGCTCAAAAGCATATGGAAAACGCTCTTACTGCAAATAAAAATAAAGTAAATGCTGTTATTTGTGCAAATGATGGTACTGCTGGAGGTGCAATATCAGCACTTTCTGAACAACAATTAGTTGGAATAGTTCCTGTAACTGGTCAAGATGCTGAGCTTGCTGCTTGTCAAAGAATAGTTGAAGGAAAACAAACTATGACAGTTTACAAACCAATTCCTAAATTAGCTAAAACAGCTTTAGATTTAGCTATCAAATTAGCTATGGGTGAAACTATAGATACTAATAATACTGTAAACAATAATAAAATAGATGTTCCTTCTTATCTATTAGAACCAATCGTTGTTGATAAAGACAATATGATGGATACAATAATTAAAGATAATTATCATCCATTTGAAGAAGTCTATAAAAATGTAGACGAAAAAGATAGACCTGAAAATATGTAATAAACCTAAAGATAAGACTAAAAGGGCTGTCTCAAAAAGCATATGCATTGAGATAGCCTATTTTTATTTATATCATTTAATTTTTATCTTTCTTTGTAAGATATTTTTAATATAAATAAAAAATTTTTAAAAATATTATTTTTAATCTTATATGGAGGTGTTTTATTTGAGCGAATATATATTAGAAATGAAAAACATCACCAAAGAATTTCCTGGAGTAAAAGCACTTGATAATGTAACTTTTAAGGTAAAAAAAGGTGAAGTCCATGCTTTATGTGGAGAAAATGGTGCTGGTAAATCCACTTTGATGAAAGTTTTAAGTGGTGTTTATCCTTTTGGAAGTTATAGTGGAGATATTATTATAAACGATGAAGTTCAAAAATTTAATAATATTTCGGATTCTGAAAATAAGGGAGTTGCAATTGTTTATCAAGAATTAGCATTGGTTCCTCAAATGAGTGTTGCTCAAAATATTTATCTAGCTAATGAACCTACTATACTTGGAAATACAACAATTGATGAACAAAAACTAAATTATATGGCAAAAGAACTTTTAAACAAATTGAAATTAAATATTCCAACTAATACTTTAGTAAAAACATTAGGAGTTGGGGTTCAACAATTGGTTGAAATTGCAAAAGCACTTTCAAAAAATGTAGATATACTTATATTTGATGAACCTACAGCAGCTCTTACCGATAGTGAGGTCGAGACTCTTTTTAGAATAATAAAAGAATTAAAAGAAAAAGGAATTACTTTTATTATCATCACTCATAAATTAGAAGAAATCTTTGAGATATCAGATACAGTAACTACTATAAGAGATGGTAAAACAATATCCACAGATGATACTAATACTTTAGATGAGGATAAGATAATAAAAATGATGGTTGGAAGAGAAATAAATGATAGATATCCAAAAGAGATTCATAAAAGTGAAGAAATCATAATGGAAGTCAAAAATTTTAATGTCTATAATCCTTTGATGCCTGACAAAAAACTTGTAGATAATGTATCATTTAATGTTAAAAAAGGAGAAATATTAGGCATATCTGGACTTATGGGAGCAGGTAGAACTGAACTTGTAATGGGTTTATTTGGAGCTTATTCGCATACAACTGGTGATATTTATATAGATGGCAAGAAAGTGAATATAAAAAGCCCAAAAGATGCTATAAAAAACGGTTTAGCACTTGTCACAGAAGATAGAAAAGGTAATGGACTTGTTCTTAGTCAAAGTATAATGATAAACACAACATTAGCATCTTTAAATAAAGTATTACACCGAATTTCTTTAGATAATAATAAAGAAACTTTTTATACAAACAAATATGTAGATCAACTTAAAATAAAAACTCCTAGTATAGAACAATTTGTAAAAAATCTTTCTGGTGGTAATCAGCAAAAAGTTGTAATTGGAAAATGGCTAATGACTGAACCTAAAATACTTATCTTAGATGAACCTACTAGAGGTATTGATGTTGGTGCCAAATATGAAATATATACTCTTATGAATGAACTTGTAAAGCAAGGAGTTGCTGTTGTTATGATTTCTTCTGAATTGCCAGAAATTATAGGTATGTCTGATAGAATTTTAGTAATGCATGAAGGTAGCTTCAAAGGAGAACTTTCCTCATCTGCAACTCAAGAAGATATTATGTATTTTGCAACAGGAAGGAGAGATATAAATGAGTAATTTAAAAGAAAAATTAAAACATGTTGATACAAGAAAATATACAATGATAGTTGCACTTATAGGTATTTGGATTTTATTTTATTTCTTAGATAGCTCAAAGACATTTTTAACACCTAGAAATTTATCTAATTTATTTAAACAAATGTCTGTAACCGCAGTTTTAGCAATGGGAATGTTTATGATTCTTGTTAATTTGCACATAGATTTATCTTTAGGTTCTTTAGTTGGTTTAAGTGGTGGAGTATGTGCACTTTTAATGTATCATTTTAATCTTAATCCTTTTTTAGCAATACTTTTAACAATACTACTTGGTATAGTATGTGGTATATTTACAGGTTCTTGGGTTAATGCTGGAGTTCCTGCTTTTATCGCCTCTCTTGGAGGAATGCTTGCTTATAGAGGTGCTATTATGGGACTTTCTCAAGGAGCTTCAATACCTACAAGTCACCCACATTTTAGATTTTTGGGAACTGCATATATACCATTTAATCTCGGATGGATTCTTGGTATTATTGCATCTGTTCTAGTATTTTATCTTGCTCTTAAGAAAAGACAAAGTCGTATAAAATTCAATTTTAAGGTTAATTCCTTACAAAAAGAAATACTTATAAATTCAATTTACGTACTTTTAATTCTTTTATTTGTATATATAATGAACTCTTATAAAGGTATTCCTATGCCAATAGCAATTGTTATTGTTCTTGCACTTATACTTCATTACGTAGCTACAAAAACAAAATTTGGACGTCAAGTTTTTGCAATTGGTGGTAATAAGGAAGCTGCTAGATTATCTGGTATCAATATAAAAGCAAGAACTTTGCAAATATTTATAATCTCAGGTATGATGGCTGCTATTGCAGGTATCCTTCTAACTGCTAGACTTGGTACAGCTACAACAGATGCAGGAAATGGATTTGAACTTGATGCAGTTGCATCTTGTGTAATTGGGGGAACATCTTTACTTGGTGGAGAAGGAACTATAATAGGTGCAGTTTTAGGTGCACTTGTAATGTCTTCTCTTGATAATGGTATGTCAATTCTTAATACAGAATCTTATTGGCAACTTATTGTTAAAGGGTTGATTCTTATTTTAGCAGTATTTATAGATATTTATAATAAGAAAAAAGGTAAATAAAAAATATTTATAATAAAATAGGTTGTTACATCAAAAGTCTAATTATAATATATCATTTTACAAATAAAAGATATTATATTATAACTTAACTACTAATGTAACAACCTTTTTTTATTTTTCATAATGATTAGAAAATTTTATTTTTATTAAAATATCGGTGGATTTACTGCAAATATCATTTTCATTTCTTCATCTAATGGGTTTTCCCATTTATGTTTCATTCCCGCTGGAATTCTAACACTATCGCCTTCTTCTAAAATTATCACATCATTATCCAAATAAAGATATACTCTTCCTTGTAATATATATACAACTTCTTCTCCATTATGAATAAAGAATTCTTCAGAAGCAGCTGAAGATGTTTTACCCTCTAAAGTCATCAGTGCAAATTCTATAGAACCATTAAAATCCGGACATAAAAGTTCATAAGTGAAATTTTCACCTTGTGGGAATTTTAAACTTCTTCTATTATGAGCTCTTACTACAAGGTCATCTGTATTTTTTTCATTTAAAAAAAATGCATGTATCGGCACTTCCAAAGCTTTAGCTATTTTAGAAATAGTATTTATAGATGGATTTGCTAAACCTCTTTCAATTTGACTAAGTAAAGATGCCGTTATTTGAGCTTCTAAGGCTAATTCTTTTATTGTCAAACTTTTTCCTTTTCTAAAATCCATTATTTTCTTTCCTATATTTATATCCATAATCTTCGTCCTTCCTAAGCTACAAGCTTCAAAATCTAAAAAAACTATATCATATAAATTTATTTTATATATCATATGTCATATATTAAATAAATATCATTTGTATTTAATATTAATTATCAATAATTTAAATATTTGCTAGACTATTATATCATAATCTAAAGTACATAGGTGCAGTTTTTATATATTAAAAAAAAACTAGTTCTTTTATCACGTTATATTATATTTATACCTCAATAAGAATATATAAAATAAATATTAAAAAAATAAATTTATAGTTTTATATGATAAATTTATTTTTTATATGTTAAAATTATTATAAAGATTATTATCATATTTAATTTATGAAAATAAAATAATTATACAGGGGGTTTTTTATATGATTCAAAATAGAGTAGATTCACTTTTAAGCACTATGAAGGAAAACGATATTCCTCAAATACTTATAACAGATCCATCTTCAATATTTTATTTTACTGGTGAATGGATTCATCCAGGTGAAAGAATGTTAGCGCTTTACATATCTTTAGAAAAAGAAAATAAAATATTTATAAATGAATTATTCCCAGTAACTGCTGATTTAGGCGTAGAAAAAATATGGTTTAAAGATACTGATGATAGTGTAAAATTATTATCTAATTATATCGATAACAACAAAACAATAGGTATCGATAAAAATTGGCCATCTAAATTCCTACTTAAAATGATGGATTATAAAATAGCATCATCTTATGTTAACGGTTCTGATTTAGTAGATTATATAAGACAAAAGAAAGACAATAAAGAAAAAGATCTTATGAGAAATGCATCAAAATTAAATGATGATGCGATTTCAATGCTTATAAATAATATTTCAAATGCAAAAAATGAAGAAGACATGGCTGTAGAACTTACTTCAATTTATAAAGATTTAAATACATCAGGACATTCATTTGATCCTATTATCGCTTTTGGAAAGAATGGAGCTGACCCACATCATGAAACAGATAATTCAACATTAAAACCAGGAGATAGTATTATAGTTGATATTGGCTGTATAAAAGATTCTTACTGTTCTGATATGACTAGAACTGTATTCTATAAAGAAGCTTCATCTAAAGCTAAGGAAGTTTATAACACAGTTTTAGAAGCAAATAAAAAAGCAATTGCAAAAGTTAAACCAGGTGCAAAATTCAGTGAAATAGATTTAGCAGCTAGAGATTATATCGAAAGTAAAGGCTATGGAAAATACTTTACACATAGAACTGGTCATAGTATTGGTATTGACGTTCATGAAACTGGAGATGTATCAAGTGTAAATCATGAGACTTTAGAGCCAGGAATGATATTCTCAGTAGAACCAGGAATTTATATTCCTAATGAATTTGGTGTTAGAATAGAAGACTTAGTTCTTGTAACAGAAGATGGTTGTGAAGTTTTAAATTCTTATCCTAAGGATCTTAAAATCATAGGATAGTAAAATAGTAAAAATAAAAAATGATATTAGAAAATTCCTTCTAATATCATTTTTTTATTTTCTTTAAGATATAAAATTTTTATCCTATATACTCTTCTTCATCTTCTTCAAATTTATTGTATACTCTTAACTTTTCTCTTTCATCATAAGTTTCAAATTTCTCTATTAATCCCTTTAATGAATCTGCTTGACTTGCTAACTCTTCACTAGCTGCTGTATTTTCTTGAACTGTAGCAGTATTAGTTTCAGTAGATATAGCTAATTGTTGTAAACCTAATGTTATCTCATTAATTGCCTCTGCAAATAATTGAGAAGACTCTGTTATCTTAGTTATAAAGTTTTCAACATTATCAAAAGATTTTTTGATATTAATAAATGCTTCTTTGGTTCTCTTTGCAGTCTCCTTACCTCTTGCAGATTTATCAATTGCAGTTCTTAATATAGATTCTGTTTCTTTTGCTGATTTTGAACTTCTTCTTGCTAGTTCTTTTACTTCATCTGCAACTACTGCAAAACCTTTACCATGTTCTCCAGCTCTAGCAGCTTCAACCGCAGCATTTAAAGATAGTAAATTTGTTTGATTTGCTATTTCTTGAATTGTTGTAATTATCTTAGATACCTCTAAAGAAGCTTCATTTATCTCATTCATAACTGTAAGCATTTCTTCCATCTGCATAGTCCCTTCGTTGACATATGAAATTGATTCATCTGATGATTTTTTAGTTTCTTCAACCATATCAAAATTCTTTTGAGTCATATTTTGTACATTTTCAATGTTTGCCACAATTTCTTCATTTGCTGCTGATTGTTCTGTTATTTCTCTTGCCATTGAGCTTGAAGCTTTTGCTATCTCATCAGAGCTTGTGGCAACTTGATCTGCAACTATGAAGATTTCCTTTAACATAGAATTTAAATTAGATATTGTTTCATTTAAACTATCTTTTATTTGAATATAATTAGTCGCAACAGATTCCAATTCCTTATCAAATTTATCAAGACCCCTAACCAATGATAATTTCCCAAATTTCAAATCATCAATATTTCCTTGCAATTTCTTAACTGCCTTATCTTGATACTTACTTACCTTCTCCATAAATATTTCATTCTTTTTGATTTTACTTTGATCTATTATTATTTCCGTTGCACTTCTTACTTCTCCAGTTTTATCTAATATGGAATTAGATATATATTGTATATATTTTTGATTATCATTCTGACCAATTTCAGTTTCTGCTTTATATGATGATTTTAATTTAATAGCTTTATTTGTTCCACAATTTTGACTTTGACAATGTTCATTTCTAAAAATATCATAGCATTTTTTGCCATAATTTAAATCATTTCTAGTTATATTAGCAAATTCTAAAGCTTTTTTATTCATATACTTAACTTCAAAATCTTTACCCATAGATATAAATGGCAATGGCATATTTTCTAAATTATCTGATAATACTTCCAATGACTCGTTAAAATTCAAAATCATATCTGACCAAGAACCCTTTAAATTTTCACTTTCCATCTTTTCATCAATATAACCATCTAATATATCTTCTTTTAATTTATTTATTTCATTTAATATTTCTTTTATATTTTCTATCATTTTATTTATACTATTTCCCATAAGATCTTTATCTGATAATACCTTCATATCAAAATCCAAATCTCCATTTGAAACTCTGTTAATTGCAGTAGCCTGATAAGATATATTATCTTTCATCTTATTAAAAGATTCCATAAGAATTATAGTTTCATCATTAGAGTCTCTTCCTAAATCCTTATTTGATATATTTATATTTATATTTCCCATAGATAATTCTTTTGAATATTTAACAACTTTTTTAATTCTATTAGAGATTTTATTTGCAGATAAATATCCTATTATACAAGCAAGTAATAAAGTAACTATCATTATTATTGATAATAAAGTAAATGTTTTATTTAAGCTTTTATTCATCAAAACAACTTGATCTTTTACAAAGACTTCATTATCTTTAATCACTTCCAATAATACATTTTCTGAATCAACGAAAGTATTTCTACTAATAATACTTTGCTTAGCTAGCTCTCTATAAGCCTTTTGAGATTCTGCAATTTTATTTTCTTCTAATAGACTCTCATATTCTTCAGCCATTTGCATAAACTTTTCATGTGCAATTATCCAAAGATCAAATTTTTGCTTAAATATTTCCCATTTTTCTCCTCCACCTCTAAATGAAACTAATTCATCTGATTTTTTATATAAACCTTTTACATAATCCCAATATTTATAAATAAAATTATAATTTGCTTTTCTAATATCATCAGTAAATGCCTTTAACATAACACCTCTTTCTGTTGTACTAATAGCATTTTGATAACTATCTAATTCCCATAAAACAGTTTGTATTGGTATATCTTTTTCAATAAGTGTTTTGTAGTTATTTTCTAACTTCTTCATACTAAAAATAGATACAAAACCTATAACAGTTCCTAATAAAGCTATTACAAGCATATAACTCATAATTTTCCATTTGATAGATAGTTTCTTAAACAAAAATCTCACTCCCTTTTACTTTGTTTTTTGTCAAAGGCTTTATGCAAGTTTTTCCTTTTTTTGATTAATATTTATATAACCGATTTATATCCATTTAAACATTTTTAGACATTATTTTTCGCTAATTATATATATTTTTTGAAATTTAAAAACATTTATAATTCAATATATATAGCTATTATATATTTATTTTTTTAAAATTATTTTAAATTGAATTTTCCTTTTTTTATTCTTATTATTTTTTTTATATTTTTATTAAATTTTTTATTTATACATCTTGATATCAAACTATGACAATCATTTTTATATATATTATTTTTCTAAAAGCAATTTGAGTTTAAACATGTTATAATGGGTTTAATGAATTTTTTTTATACAAAATAGAAAGGATGTAGTTGATGGAGCTTGGAGAGAAAATTAAATATTTTAGAAAACAAAAAAACCTTACAATAAAAGAACTAGCTGTTTTAACAGGACTATCAAGCGGTTTTATTAGCAATTTAGAAAGAAATATAAACAGTCCTTCTTTGAGTAATTTACAACATATATGTGAAGTTCTTGATATAAATATAGTTGAACTTATACAATCAAGCGTTGAAGATAGCCCTATTGTGAGAAAAAATGAACGTACTGAATTTTTTAAAACTGATAATGATAAGGTAAGATTTGAACTTATAACGGATGGAAAAAAAGAATTAAATGCAATATGTATAACTGTAGAACAAAATAGTGAATATGGTGATTCTTCTTGGGGTCATAATTATGATGAAATAGGTCTTGTTACCAAAGGAGTGTTAAATATAACTATCAATAATAAAGATTATGTCTTAAGAGAAGGTGATAGTATTTATATAAAAAAATTCACACCACATAGTTATCATAATTCACATCATGAAACATGTATTACTTATTGGTTTTCAGTTAAAAACTAAAAATTATATAAAAAAATAAAGCTCAAAAGAGCTTTATTTTTTTTACCCGTCTAAAAATTATTCCCCAATAATTTTTTATATAAATAAATTCCATAAGAATTCATAAATAAACAGAAATATTAATTTATAAATAACAATCAATTCAATAAGAATTCTATGCCATCTTTTTGTTCTTTAAATTACTCTTATTTGCAAAAACATTCATTCCTAAAACACCAATTATTATGAAAAAAGAACCTATATAATGATATGAATATAATTCTTCTCCCAAAAATATTGCTCCTGATGCAATAGTAACTATTGTTGCTAAATTAGCAAAAGCACCAACCTTACTTGCATCTAATTTTGATAATGCATAATTGTTTAAAATCGCTGTTATAAGTGTTGAAAGTATTGACATATAAAGTATAGATACTATAAAATCCATATTGCTAAAAAGATATATAGTTTTATCTAAAGTTATCCTATCAAATAATATGCTTATTATCGAAAATAATACAAAACCAACAGCTTGCATAACATATGTTATTTCAATTGGAGTATAGTCTTTTGAATACTTTTTAACCAAAATATTAAAAACAGAAAAAGAAATCACACCAACAAACATATAAATTATACCAACAAAACTTTCTTTTGATATCGAATTACCTCCGACAAAAAATATATAAAATACTCCAAGAACTGAGAGTATCAATGATATTATTTGCTTTTTATTTACTTTTTCCTTTAAAAAGATCACACTCAATATAAGCACTATTATTGGTACTAAAGCATTTACAATTCCAGCTTCTGATGTTTTCGCATATTTTAATGCAAAACTTTGAAAAAAGAAAAATCCACTTGGAAAAAATAAAGATACCACTATAAGAGGTTTTATATTTTTGTTTTTTAAATCTAATTTAACAATTTTAGATATTTTTAATATATAAATAACTGCAAACGATATAAAAAATCTATATGCCATAACCTGTATAGGCCCAGCCATCATAACTCCTGCTTTAGTAAATAAAAATACTAACCCAATTATAATAGCATATAAAAATGCTGCTATATAACCTTTCATTCTTTCATTCATACTGCACCTTCTTTTTAAATTTAAACTTAAGAATTAAGTATACAAGAAATCAAAAAAAAATTCAATTAAAAAGACTCAATTTTATTAAAAAATTGAGTCTTTTGATATATTTTTATACAATTATTAATTCAAATTAAATTTATTTACCATATCATCTAAGCTATCTGCTAAATTATTTAAATCTCTTGATTGAGTTTTTAATCCTTTTATTGTATCTACTTGATTTTCCATCGTAGCTGCTAATTCTTCTGATGAAGCAGCAGATTCTTCAGTTACTGAAGAGATACCTTCAATCGAGCTTAATACATCATCTTTATCTCTATTCATATTTTCTATATTGGAAGACAATATATCCATTTGATTTAAAGTTTTATTAACTGAACTTTCTATTACGGCAAATGTTTGTGCCATTTCATTAACAACTATAGAAGATTCATCTACTGTTTCTTTTGATATATGCATATTATTATTTGTATTTTCTATCTCTGTAAGTATTTCATTTATTATATTTTCAATCTGTCCTGTGAAATTAGATGTTTGTTCTGCTAATTTTCTTATTTCATCAGCAACAACAGCAAAACCTCTACCTGTTTCTCCAGCTCTAGCTGCTTCTATAGCTGCATTAAGAGCAAGCAGGTTTGTTTGTTCAGCTATTGACTTAATTGTGTTTGTAATCTCGCTTATAAGGCTTGATTTTAAAGATAGATTTGTAACATTATCTGATAAACTATCTGTGCTAGTCTTAGTTTGACTAAATGTAGTTTTTAATTTATTTATAGCACTTGCACCTGTTTGATTTGCTTCATTTACTTTATTAGATAAATTCTTTACACCATCTGAAATCAAAACTATATTGTTTATTTCACTTGCAAGTACATTTAATTTTTCAACACTTATTTGAGCATCTTCTGCTTGAACTTGTGCCCCTTGTGCCAATTCAGTTATAGCTATTTGAACTGTTTCAACACCCATTGTTGATTCATCTAGATATGCTTCTAATGAATCTACTCCAGATTTAACATTAAGACTTTGATTTTTTAGATCTGATACTAAATTTCTTAAAATTTTTCTTACATCTATTACCGAATCTATTATCATTCTAGTTTCATCTTTGTATTTGTATAATTGTTCAAAACTTTTATCATAATTAAGATCTAATCTAGCTGTTTTTTCTAATAAATGTGATACAGCTATTATAGGTTTTGTTATACTCTTAGAAATTATAAAAGAAATTACAATACTTATTATCGATGCTAATATTGCACATAAAGATATTTTGTATATATTATTTACCTTTCTATCAAAAAGCCCTCTTTCAAAACTTTCTAATTTTTGTTCTAAATCTTCTTTCGCATCTTCGTTTGCATATTTTAGCATAGTTTGACGAAATTCTTTCGCTTGTAAATTCGCTTCTTCCTTTGAAATAAAATAATTTGCTGTTCCTAAAAATAAAGTAATTAATATTATATTTATAATTGCTCCTAATACTAACTTACTACTTATTTTCCTCATAAAAACCTCCCCAATATGTATTAACAATATAATTTTATATAAAATAAAAAAATATTATAAATACAATTATATCAATCATAAAAACATATATATATGAGCCCATTTTATTATTTTTTACAAAATCGACGTTTTCATGCCAATTGGCATTTTTTTAATTTTAAAAATCATTTATAATGATATATAGATTTATAAATGAATTTATATGATAAAATTGTATTTTATTTATATTATTATATTATGAGGTGATTGTATGAACGGTGCATTAAAAATTATAAAAGATGAAAGTTTAACTTATCATCAAAAATTATTATCTTTAGCACAATTTGCAGAAAGTACATTAGATGTTCTTAAAATAGATGATGAAATTAATGATTTAAGAGATAAAAAAATAATATGTGATTTGTATGAAGGAAACGCTCCTTACAGACCACGTTATATAATTGTAGATTTTGAGAAATTCATGAAAAACGGAAGTAAGTTCTTGAATTTAAAACCACCAACAGATATTTATGAAGCTACTAATAATTTATTAATCCTTTATAAAAACATTCCTTCTATTACTTCTTTTCCTGTGTATTTAGGTAATTTAGATACCTTATTAGAACCTTTTATTGTAGATGAAATTGAAGCTTATAAAGCTATAAAGAATTTTTTACTACATATTGATAGAACTCTAACTGATTCTTTTTGCCATGCTAATATAGGCCCACATGATTCAGTTGCAGGATATTTGATATTAAAAGCAACAAAAGAATTACAAACAGCTATTCCTAATTTAACAATGAAAGTTAATTCAAACACTCCTAAAGATTTTGTATTAGATGGTATTGATAGTGCTTTATCTACTGCAAAACCTAGTTTTGCAAATGATGAAATATTTTCAAATGAATTTAATAATAATTATGCTATAGCAAGTTGTTATAATGGACTTCCTATTAGCGGAGGAGCTTATACACTTACTAGATTAAATCTAGCCAATCTTAGCAACCAAACAAATAGCGAAGATGAATTTTTTAATACTTTACTTCCTAATGCAGTTAAATTAATGTGCGAATATATGGATGAAAGAATAAGATTTTTGGTATGTGAAACTCCATTTTTTAAAGAATCATTCCTTATAAAAGAAAATCTTATAGATCAAAATAACTTTAGTGCTATGTTTGGACTTGTTGGTTTAGCTGAATGCACTAATAAACTTTTAAATTTAGTTGATTCGAAAAAAAGATATGGAAAAGGACAAAAAGCAACAGATTTTGCATTAAAAGTGATTGAAAAAATAGATGAACTTGTAAAACAACATGATAACCCTTATTGTACGTATTCTAATAACAAATTCTTATTACATGCACAGGTAGGAATTTCTGATGATATTGGTATAACTCCAGGTTGTAGAGTACCTATAAAAGAAGATATTGAATTATTTGATCAATTATTATTTGAAGCAAAATTCCATAAATATTTTCCATCAGGTATAGGTAATATCTATCCATTTGATAAAAAGACTAAAGAAAATCCATCTTTTGTCTATGATATATTAAACGGTTCTTTTAAAAACCAAATGAGATATTTCTCACTGTATTCAGACGATGCTGATGTTATAAGAATTACTGGTTACTTAGTTAAAAAATCAGATATAGAAAAATTAAAAAATGATGAACAAGTATATTCAAATAGCGTAGTTTTAGGTATGGATGCTACACAAAATCATCATATATTAGATAGAAAGGTAAATAAAAATGGCTAAAGCTTATGTAAATAAATTCATAAATTTTAGTAATGTAGATGGACCTGGAAACAGATTCGCAATTTTTTTACAAGGATGTAATTATAAATGCACATATTGTCATAATCCAGAAACAATAAATATGTGTATTAATTGTCTAAAATGCATTGATATATGTCAAAATAATGCTTTAAAATATGATAGTTTTAATAATGTTATTGTTTATGATGAAAATAAATGTATTGATTGCTCATTATGTGTAAAAGCATGTATGCATACATCTGATCCAAGAGTAAAAATATATGATATCGAGTCTATAATGAATAAAATAGAAAAATTAAAACCATTTATAAGTGGAGTTACAATCTCTGGAGGAGAGTGTACTTTACAAAATGATTTTATATATGAACTTGGTCTTAAATTAAAAAATATAGATTTATCCTTATACTTAGATAGTAATGGCTCTTTTGATTTTTCAAAAGATGATAAGCTAATACATGTTTGTGATAAAGTTATGTTGGATGTAAAATCTTTTAGTGATGAAGAACATATTAAATTAACAAAAAAATCAAATGAAATAGTTTTAAAAAATCTAGATTATCTTCTAAAATCAGATAAACTCTACGAAGTAAGAACTGTAATTGTATCAAATTATTTAAATAATCACTATAATGTAGATAATATAAGTAAAATAATAAATAATCACAATCCCAATTTGAGATATAAATTAATTAAATACCGTCCACTTGGAGTTTTGAAAAACAAATTAAACTTAAAAACACCAAATGACGATACAATGAATGAGCTTAAAAATTTAGCATTATCAAATGGACTTAAAAATGTTATTATAACTTAGTATATAAATAAAGTTGGTCTATTAGGCCAACTTTATATTATAATAGCATTTTTTTATAGGATGTGATTTTATGAAAAAAAATATAGATATAAATAAAATTAATACAAATGAACTTAAAATAAAGAACAAAGACCTAGTCCAACTATTCAACAACATGCCTTATTATGTCAAAAACAGTTCTTCTTTCGAAATAATCCCTAAAAAAACATATGTACTAAAAAAAGACTATAAAACAAATTATGTCTATATTTTTATAGATGGAAAAATGAAAATCGAAAATCAATTTTCAAATGGTAATATCTATTCTTTTGCATATATGCTAAAAGGCTCTGTTATCGGTGCAATGGAAGTTTTAATCAATAAAAAAATAGCCTGTAGTGTCATTACTGCTGAAAATTCTTTAGTATTAAAAATCCATGTAAACGCATTTTTAAAATGGTTCAATGAAGATTTATTTTTTAGTAAATATATAGCTTTAATGATTTCTAAATATTCTTATAATACCGCTTATTATAACGGTTATCCACTTTTAAATTCAACTTTAGATTCAACTATATCTTATATTTTAAAAAAATCATCAAATATATTAAAGCAAAACCCTAATACACAAATATTTAATTTAAATGATTCAAGAGAAGACATGAGCAATGAAATAGGTATAAGTCTAAGAAGCCTATATAGGAATTTGAAAAAATTAAAGGAGGATGGATATCTAGATATTCAAAATAGAAAAGTGATATTATCCTATTATCAATATAAGATGTTAAAACAAAGATTCGAAAACCAAAAAAATACAAGGTAAAAAATAGTACATAAGAACTATTTTTTGTTAATTTAGACTTCTTCAAACTCAAATAAACCTTTTCCTAGTTTAAATTTAATTTTAAATATAAATAAATTAAGTATTTTTTTTACTAATTATTCAAATTTTCAAACATTTGATTTTACTTGTATTCAAAAAACGACCAAATTGATATATAATTAATTGTTATTAAAATTAGTTCTATGCAATTTTTAAATACAAATTCTAATTAAATAAAAATTTTGGTCTGAAAAATTCCTAATAATCAACATGCATTGAACTATTATTATTTTTTTTTATATTTTTAAGGAGGCAAATATTAAATGAAATCCATAAGAAACAAAATTATTCTCAATTTTACGATTTTAATGGCAGTAATAATGCTATTATCATCTTCTATAGTTTATGTACAACTAAAAAAAGAAAATAGAGAAACAACAGGAAAACTAACTAATGAAATACTATCATCTTCATCACAAACAGTCTATCATTGGTTAAATACTTATAAGACACTTTTAAGTTCTTTAGAAAAAACACAAGGTGTTTTTGATTTACAAAGAGATGTTTATTCATCACATCTTAAAGATATAGCAAATTCTAATTCAAATATTGCAAGTATAGTTATCATAGATGAATTTGGTAATGGATGGGATACAAATGATGCTACATTTTCAATGAGTGAATTTCAAGATTTTAAGGATCTAAAAAGTGGTAAAACAAACTTTTTTATGACAGATGCAATAATTGATTCTCATACAAAAAATTCTATAGTTCTTATAGAACAAAGCTTTAAAGAAAACAATAAATTCAAAGGTGTTGTTGGAATTACAATTGCATTAGATGAACTTTCAAAATCAATTTCTGATATTAAAATAGAAGGTGAATCTCCATATTTAATAGATGGTAATGGTGTAATAATAGCACATGAAGATAGCAATATATTAAATTCATTAAATGTATATGAAGGTACTTATGATGAAATTACAGCAATCAAAGATGAAATTAAAAATAATGATAAATTATCAAAAACATATAAACATGATAATGAAGATTATTATATTTCATCAACTATAATAAAAAATACATCTTGGAAAGTTATCACGTCTTTCCCATCTAGTAAATTAGATGAACATATCAAATCAGCACTTATAAATATGCTTATGATTTTAATAGTAATATTAATAGCAATTGGTATAGCTTCTTATTTAATAGGAAACAGCATAACAAAACCAATTCAATTATTAGTTTCTGATATAACTAAAATATCTAAAGGTGACTTTAGTCTAGATATCAATAAAAAATTATTAAATCAAAAAGATGAAATCGGTATACTTTCAAATTCTATAGATAGATTAAAAGATAATTTAAAAGATGTATTTACTACAATAAGAAGTTCTTCAAATGAAATACTAGACTCTTCAAAAAATGTCTTTGATGTTGGAGAAAATAACGCCAAAGGTCTTAGAGAAGTATCTTCTGCTATAGAAGAAATTGCAATGTCTGCATCAAAAACAGCAGAAGATATTGAAAATATATCATATAATATGGACAGTTTCTCCAATATGATGGAAGATGTAACTTCATCAACAATTGATATGACTGATGATACTAAGAATTTAAAAGAACTTAATACTAACGGACTTAAAACAGTTAAAGACCTTTTAGATAAATCTCAAAAATTAAATAATTCTTCAAAAAATATGGAAGAAGTTATAAATGAAATGATTCTTATGAACTCATCGATTGGTGAAATAACTAATGCTATATCTTCTATATCAGATCAAACTAATTTACTTGCTCTTAACGCATCAATAGAAGCTGCTAGAGCTGGTGAAGCAGGTAGAGGTTTTTCTGTTGTTGCTGATGAAATAAGAAAATTAGCAGAGGAGTCAAATAATAAAGCAGAAGAAATAAAAGAATATATAGAAAAAATATATCAACAATCTGAAACAGTAGCTGTGAGTATGATGAATAATAGAGAAATCACTGATGAGCAAGAAAAATCAGTAGTTGATACAAATGATGTATTCAAAAATATATCTACATCAATAGATAATCTTAGTGTTAAGATGCAAAGCATCAAAGAAAGTGTTCAAAAAGCAAATACTTCTAAATTAGATGTATTAAATTCAACACAAAGTATAGCAGCCATAGCAGAAGAAAATTCAGCTTCTACAGAAGAAGTTTTGGCTTCTACACAAGAACAACTAAGCCTTATAGAAACATTAGAAAGCACCGCAAAACAATCAAAAGATATCGCTATAACATTAGAAGATTATATAAGATATTTCAAAATAGATTAATCTTGTATTATTTTATAGACTAATTATATACAAAAAAAAATAAATAAGTTAAAATAAATAAAAGATGCTTTGGCATCTTTTATTTTTTTAAGGTGGTGTTTTGATTGAAAAATGCAAATTATTTTATAAAAAACTTGGATATGAACAAACATCCAGAAGGCGGATACTATAAAGAATGTTTCAACTCCCTTCAAAATGTAAATATAAATTCTAAGGATAAAAAATTATGGACAAGTATTTATTTTCTACTAGAAGAAAATGAAGTATCTAATTTTCACAAATTAGAATCTGATGAAATGTGGTATTATCACAGTGGTTCACCACTTACAATCTATATGATAAATGAAGAAGGTAATCTTATAACTAAGAAATTAGGATTAGATATAGAAAATAATGAAAGTCCTCAAGTTTTAGTAAAAAAAGGATTTATATTTGGTTCTAGTATGAATGAAGTCGGTTATTCCTTAGTTGGCTGTATGGTTAGTCCAGGATTTACTTTTGATGAGTTTAAATTATATAAAAGAGATGAACTTTTAAATCTCTACCCCCAACATAAAGATATAATCACAAAGCTTACTAGAGATTAAAATAATTATAAAAAGGGGTCTTTAATTTGAAGAAATTTAAAATCTTAAAATACTTTATGGTATTTATGATTATTACAATGATAATTTCAAGACAAAATATGTCATATTCAAAAGAAATTTATAAATTAAAACCAGAATTTTTAATCTGTGAATTCAATCCTCAAATGTCAGGAGCTATAATAGTGCATGATGATGATAGCTTTGATTTACTAGGTCAATTTAGAACCAATAATGATTATTTTGAATTCATGTGGGAATCCTATGATTCATTTTCTCATACGGATTTTAAATATAATTATTCAAATGACTATTCTGGTATCAAACTATCTTTTGACTATGAATTTAGTGGACTTTTAGAACCTATGGATTCTGTATATGGCCCTATACTTACAATAACCAAAGAAAATAACAAAAAACATTTTGTAAGACTTTGGAATTATGTCAAAAATAGACCTCTTGATAATTATGAGATTGAAACATCAAAACAAAATGATAAAAATATAAGATTTCCTAAAGATCGAAATAATTTTGATGGAACAAATTTAAAGGGTCATATAGAAATAGATTTTGATAATCTTTATGAAGGTTATGAACCTTATGTTTATGATACCAAAGAAGAAAAATGGTTAAAATCAAATGATTTTAAAAAAATAAAACCTAAAAATATAAAAAAAATATCATTTTCTTTAATTCCTAAAAATTATGAAGAAGATGTAGATGATAAAAAATATATAAATAACAATAATGAATTTCATTGCAAAATTACAAATTGGAATCCTAAAGGAAATATAAATCTAGGAGAATTAAAAAAGTTTGATAAGATGCAAAAAACAAATGTAATTTGTAATTATGACAATACTTATATATATTCTCCACTTAGAGTTGTTAATGATTATAAAAGACAAAATTATAAAGATATATTAAGCTTCTATTTAGGTGCATCCAAATACTATGATAAAGAATTTATTGATGATAAATTCATAATAAATGATAAAAAAACTTTCAATTATGCCTTTTATAATTGGTATAAAGATTATATCAAACAGTTAAAAAAAGCTAATATACAAATAATAAACTCTATATCAATGGAGTTAAAGGAGCCCAAAGAAGATTGGATTCAAAGAACCTATGATAATAAAAAAGCTACAACTTATTGGGAAGAACCTACTTATTTAATAAGCTTTACAAATGAAGAAATAAAAAATTATTATTTAAAACTCTATTTAAGTTTAGCAAGTTTATTAGATGATATTAATATGATAAAAACCATGCAACTAGGTGAACCTTGGTGGTGGTATTTAGAAAATGACGACTCTTACTCTCCATGTTTTTATGATATATCAACAAGGGAACTTTTTTTAAAGGATTATGGTTATAATATGAAAATATTTAAATCAGCTTATGATGATTATACAAATTATGAAGAAACTATAAAATGGCTTCAAAATAAGAATGGAGAATTTAGTGATTATTTGATGATGAATCTAAAAAGAAAATATCCAGATTTAAAATATACAATATTATTTTTTCCTCCATTTGTTACAGATGAAAGTAGAGTTCCAAAGATGATGAGAGAAGTAAATTTTCCAATAGATTCATTTAAATATCCTAATTTGGATTTTATAATGATTGAAGACTATGACTATCTTATAAATAATCAACTTGAAAAACATTCAAGTACATTAAATATTGCTTGTAATATACTTAATTATCCTGTTTCAAGAATACATTATTTTGTTGGTTTTGATCTAACAGGTAAAAACGATTTAATTTGGGAAAATATAACCAAGGCAATTGATAATGGATTAGAAAAAGAATTTTCTCATATTTATATTTGGGAATATTACTATGTAAATCAAAGAGGATATTACTATCCAAATTAATTTTTTTTATTTATTAAAAAAGGCTATAATGTTAAGAATTATATATATTCCTAACATTATAGCCTTTTATTCATTAGTTTAAATTTGAACAAATATAACAAAATAATAATATTATTTATATTCAATTTTTATATTATTTTAATTTTCTTTTTTCTCTTTTAATTTAAATATTATTCCTAATGTCACAATAAACATTACAAATAAAATTATATAACCATATAAATTAAATATATCTAATATTTTTTTATACAAAGGCTTTTTATATTCTATGCTTCCATTTACATATATATTATTATCTTTTGATTCGATTTTTAAATTTTCAAAAATAACAATATTGCTATCCTCTTTTATATTATAAAATTCTAAATTCTGTGATTTTAAAAATTCTATACATGATTTAAAATCTTTTAAATTTAAATATGGATGATAAAAAAAGCCTCCCATATAATCTCTTACCATTGAATATTTATGATAATTTTTTTTTAATTTTTGCAAAAAATCCTTATCCCCATCTTCAATAAATCCAAGATTTTCAGGAAGTAATTTATTTGATGTTTTTGAATTATAAATTATATAAGGAAAATCTATTGTCAAAAAACTTTCATCAGAAATTTGCAATTGTCCTGTATAAGATTTAAAATATTTATTTATCTCAAAATATGCATCTTCACTTGCTGCATAATGTGGAAATTCAAAAGCCAAAGGATATATTCCATTAGTAGTTGTTTCGTACAATGCTTTTTTTATCTTCTTATATGCGTAATTTTTCATATTCACTTTCAAAGGTCTATCTTTTTTACCATCAAAAAATTCAAAACCTTCTCCAGTAACTATTTCATTATCTAAAGAATGTAAATATCCATGTAATACAATTCCAGCATTATTCTTTTGCATATTTTTTATTTGATTTACAAAGCTCTTACGCTCAGACAAATCACTTATATAATTTGTATTTATATTTTTATAAGCAGGTATTAAAGCAATCATATATGGTATGTCTTCTTCTAATAGATATGCATCTAATTTTTTTAATTTAGTTAAATCTCTAAACATATGAACATCTTCAACTCTTATAAATACTTTTTTATTATAATCATGTTCTTCTTTTAATATTTTATGATTAAAATCACAAAAGACTCCAAAAAGACTATCATAAGGAATAAATCGAGATATAAAATAATTATTATCAATCTTATATATATATGGATAAATCGAGTCATCATTTTTTATAAAGGAATATACTTTTATATTTTTCATTATATAATTATTGTTTATTAAATTAGTTTCACTATTAGAATTTATTTTTTCTTTTATATTAAAATATTCATCCAAATTTTTAAATTTAAGAAAATCAAACCCATAAAGCATTATATTATTTAAATTATTTTTTATATTTGAATCTATTATATATTTCTCTTTAAAATTTTTTATTTCTAAAGATTTATTATAATAAATATAATCTCCAAGATTGTATGATGTTATCTCATAAAATAATTTATTAATATTTATATAACTATATATTCCCTCACCGATATAAATAATTTCATTTCTATAACTTTTTAATTTATTAAGCAAATATTTATCTTTTATTTCATCCATTATAAAAATATAAGAATATGAATATAAATCCATATCCTTATATTTTTTATTTTTAAAATCACTAATTTTAATCAATTTAGTTTTTACATTGAAATGATGCAAAGATTCATCCAATGTTTTTATTATATCTTCCTTCGTTCCCTCATACGTTCTATTATTGTAAAAAATTAGTATGTTTTTGTTTTTATATTTTAAAAAATTAGTATTTTCATATTTAAAATCATTATAATATTTCTCATAATTTTGTTCTTTTGTATCCAATATAATATTTGTTTGAGCAAAGCAAATATTATAACTAATTAAAATCATACATATTATATTAATTTTTAATATTTTCATTATAATCTCCTAAACTTTAAATTTATCAGTTTCATTCTTTAGACTTTCAGCTATATCATTAAGTTCAACCAAACTTGCACCAATCTCTTCAAATATACTCACTTGACCTTCTATATTCGAGCTAATCTCCATCGATGCCTTTGTATTTCTTTGAGTTGATAAATCTACATCTTTCATAACAAGTGAGATTTCTTCACTCGTCATAGCTTGTAAATTAGATAATTCTTTTATACTTGCTATTTTTTTAGATATATTATTAATTTGAGTTTCAATATTTCTAAATTCATTTTGAGCATCATTAGACGCTTTTAATGTAAGATCAACTAATTCAACTTCTTTTTTAACATCTTCACTAGTTTCTTTTATATTATCTTTTATTTCATTTACTATATTATTTATATTTTCTGCTGAAGAAGAACTTTGATCTGCTAATTGTCTTATTTCTTCAGCCACAACTGCAAAACCTTTACCAGCTTCACCAGCTCTTGCAGCTTCAATAGATGCATTAAGTGCAAGCAAATTAGTTTGTGCTGTTATTGATTTTATTATATTTAATATATCTATAATATTTACAGATTGTTTTTCTAAACTAGTAATTGAACTTACAACCTTATTTGAGTTTTGTTTTATATTCGTAACTGAGTTACCAACCATATTAATCTTTTGTCCACCAATATCAACTGAATTTAATACCTTAAGTGATTCTTCTTCCATTTCAATCGATCTTTTTAATATTGTATTAGCACTATTTGATAATTCATTAGCTTTATTTGATGTATCTTTTACTGAAGCTGAGTAATTTTCAAGTTCTGAAGATATATCAGTAGCTTCATTAGCAATGATTTCAATATTTCTGTTTGCTTCATCCAATGCTTTTGAAAGTTGATCTGATGAATCAACAACTACATCAGTACTAGAAATAACATTGCTAACAATATTTCTAATCTTATCTATAAATAATTGTATTGATTCTTTTAACATCCCCATCTCATTTTTTTCACCAAAATAAATTTTATGAGTTAAATCTCCTTCTCCATGAGATAGCTCATATAAAGCTTTATTTGTATTTTTAATAGGACTTAAAATAACTCTTTGAAGTATTATTAATATTAAGATTAAAATAATCACAACAAATGTAGAGATGATTAAGATATAATTAACATATCTTGTTGTACTTTTAGCCATATCTTCTACTAGTTCATGATTTATTTTTTCGATTAATCTAACTGAAGTAGATGCTGCTTCCCTGTATATTTTCAAAAGTCCTTCATTTTCATTTAATCCAATTTCAATATCTGTTTGTACCATATTTTCAAATGATAATCTATAATTATTTAAAAGATTAATCAATTCATTTTTAGAATTAATATTTATATTCGAATTTCTAATTTGATTTTCAAATACATTAGAATTATTCATCAATTTATCTTTATAAGATAAATCTTTTCTTAATAAATAATCTTTTTCATTTCTTCTAAGTTGTAACATACTTACTTTTAATAAATTATTATTAAAACTATCCAAATAATCTTCTATTTCATGAACAGACTTTCTTAAGTCACCTAAAAGACCAAAATCTTTATATCCTCTTTTTAAAACTAATTCTTTTGAAGAAACAAAAGTAGTCTTATATATTTCAATATTCTTTTTTAATTCCTCATATTCGTTTTTATCTATAAAAGGTTTTAAATAATCTAATTTTTCAATAACAACTTGATAACTCGATTCTATATTATTAAGATATTTACTTTCTTTTGTTTCAAAAAAATCCTTATTTATAGTTTCTCTTAATATAAAATCTTTTTCATTTTTTCTCATATTTAATATACCTATTTCTAATTCTTCAACAGCTTCAAGCTTTGTCATTTGAGTCTTAGCCAAAAAGTTTATACTCTTATATGAATAAAAAATTTGTATAAATAATATTGCAGCAATCAATAAAAAACCTAGATTTAAAACTTTAGAAATCTTTAAGTTTTTAGTCATAATAACACCTCTCTTATTTAGATTTATCAAATCAAAAATAATCTTACTATAATATTTTAAACCTCGCTTAATTATAATAAATATAATAAAACGTTTTTTCAAGACCCAAATAAATAATATTCTATAAAAATAAAATATTGTTCGTATATTTTGTATAGATTATTTATCGGACAAATCCTTCATATTGTAAAAATTGTCTGTATTCTATATATACCTTAAATTATAATAATTAAATAATTAATTATTTAATTATCATTTTAATTTTTAATCAAAAATAGGGCTATTACATTAAGAAATTATATTTAAATATACTATGTTATGAATTTAAAATAAACATAATATATAATTTTATTTCTTCTTAACGCAATAGCCCTATTATATACACTTTAAACAAAGCTTTGTTTTAAACCTCTCCCTTTAGCTTCATATATTTGATTTATACTTATAACCGCATTTTGATCTACCTTATTTACTAAGGACTTAATATCTTTCATCTTATTATTTTGTGCTACAAGATATATAACCTTCTTAGAATCTTCTTTATATCCACCTTCTCCATGCAAATATGTTATACTCAGATTCATATCTTTCATAAGATGTTGTCCAATTTCTTCATTATCCTTAGAAATTATAAGCATAGATTGTTTTTCGTTTCCGATATTTTTAATTCTATCTAATACTTCATAGCTTATATAAAGAGAAATTATAGTATACAAGCCTTTATCTATACCAAATTTTAATGCTCCAAATGTAACTATAATCATGTTACAAAACATCAAAGTATCTTTTATTTCTATATCCTTTGTTCTTTTTAAATATGTTGCAATTATATCCATTCCACCTTGTGAACTTCTGTTTTTAAAATTAATTCCCATACCAATACCATTTAATACTCCCCCAACTATACAAGAAAGCATTATATCATTATTAAGATTAATTGATAAATCTTCTGTAATTCCTAATATAAATGAAAATAATATCATAGTTACAAAACTATTGATTGTAAATTTCTTATCTAATTTAAAATAAGAAAACACAAACAAAGGAATATTTATAATAAGAACTATAAGTCCTTTATTAAGCCCAGTTAAAAAATTTACTAAAACTGCAATTCCTCCAGTTCCACCACTCAAAAGCTTATTTGGTGCTAAAAACATATTGATAGCAATGGCAGAAAGAAAACTTGCAATTATTATCCATAAATATTTTTTTATTTCTTCTTTAAAATTCAACATATAAACCACCTTTTTATTTATATAAAAAAAATTAATATCTTCTTGATTCACCTTTAGTATACCAAAAATATTTTATTTTGCAAGTATACTTGCAAAATAAAATATTTTTGGTATACTAAAGGTGAATCAAGAAGATATTAATTTTTTTTATATAAAT
>JAOARY010000034.1 GCA_025210335.1 Peptostreptococcaceae bacterium
ACTATGAGAGATGTATTTTTACATGGAGGGCAAGCGTTTACATCATCTTTGCCAACTCTAGTATTAGTAATAGCTGGTGGTATAACTGGTGGTATAACAGCTGCTATATTAGAAAAGCATATAGTTAATGGCGAAAATGAAGAGGATGTTGCTTAAATGAATTGTAAGAATTTTATAAATATTTTCTAGGAGGCTTTATTTATGGGAGAAATGACTTTTAAATTAGGAGTAGCTACTTTTGCAGGTGGTTTTATATTTCCATTTATGATAAGAATACTTTGGGGCAAAATGGTTGATAACTGGGGTCCTATAGGTGGTTGGATGGCAGCTGGTTTTATTGTTGGTACAGCTTGGACACTAACACATGGAGTATCGATGATTCATCAAACTGGTACAGCTTGGATAGATATGGCTTGGGCAGCTGGTTTTGGTCTTATGGCAGCATCTGCAATAAGCGGAGATTGTCTTAAAAAATGTATACCATCATTTGTATATTCAATAGTTGGTGGTGTACTTGGTGGATTTATATTATCTTGTTTTATGTAGTAAATAGTCAAATATAAATATAAATAATGAATAATAAATAATGAATAATAAATAATAAAATAGTTTTGTATTATATAGAAATAAAAAAAGAGAATAGTAAATTTTATTAATAGATATATTAAGGAGAGGATAAAATGAGTACTAAAAAATATATAATGGCATTAGATCAAGGAACTACTAGTTCAAGAGCGATTATTTTTGATAAAGAGGGTAATTCGATAAGTACAGCTCAAAGTGAATTTACTCAGATATATCCAAAACCAGGTTGGGTTGAACATGATCCAATGGAAATATGGGGAACTCAAAGTGGTGTAGCAAGAACAGCTATAGAAAAAGCTGGGATAACACCATTTGAAGTTGCTGCAATAGGAATAACAAATCAAAGAGAAACAACAATAGTATGGGATAAAAATACTGGTAAACCAGTTTACAATGCAATAGTATGGCAATGTAGAAGAACCGCTTCTATATGTGATGAACTAAGAAAAGAAGGATTAGAAGAATATATAAGAGAAAATACAGGACTTGTATTAGATGCATATTTTTCAGGAACAAAAGTTAAGTGGATACTTGATAATGTAGAAGGTGCAAGAGAGAAGGCTGAAAACGGAGAGTTATTATTTGGTACAGTAGATACTTGGCTTTTATGGAATTTAACAAGAGGTAAAGCTCATGTTACTGATTATTCAAATGCGTCAAGAACAATGCTATTTAATATAAAAGAATTAAAATGGGATGAAAAAATACTTAAAGCGTTAAACATACCACTAAGTATGATGCCTAAGGTTAAAGCTTCAAGTGAATTATACGGAAATACAGATGAAAAAACTTTTGGTGGAGCGAATATTCCAATAGCTGGTATGGCTGGGGATCAACATGCTGCATTATTTGGACAAGGTTGTTATAACCCTGGTATGGCTAAAAATACTTATGGTACAGGTTGTTTTATGCTGATGAACACAGGTGAAGAAATGATACCATCTAAAAATGGTCTTTTAACAACTATAGCTTGGGGTGTTGATGGTAAAGTTGAATATGCATTAGAAGGAAGTATATTTATGGCTGGAGCATCAGTACAATGGCTTAGAGACGAACTTAGACTTGTTCATGATGCAAAAGATACTGAATATTTTGCAACTCAAGTAGAAGATACTAATGGAGTATATATGGTTCCTGCATTTGTAGGTCTTGGAGCACCTCATTGGGATATGTATGCTAGAGGAACTATGGTAGGGCTTACAAGAGGAACAAATAGAAATCATGTTATAAGAGCTACATTAGAATCAATTGCTTATCAAACTAGAGATGTATTAGAAGCTATGCAAGATGATTCAAAAATAAATCTAAAAGCTTTAAAAGTTGATGGTGGAGCAGTTGCTAATAATTTCTTAATGCAATTCCAATCAGATATATTAGGTGTACAAGTAGATAGACCTGTTGTAACAGAAACTACTGCACTTGGAGCTGCTTATTTAGCAGGACTTGCTGTAGGTTTTTGGGAAAGTAAAGAAGAGATATCAAAGAAATGGTCTGTTGATAAAGAATTTATCCCATCAATGGAAGAAGAAAAGAAAGAAAAGCTGTATAAAAAATGGCAAAAAGCAGTTTCAAGAGCAAAAGCTTGGGAAGAAGAGGATGATTGCTAAAAATAAATATAATAAGTAGAAATTTTTAATATATTTATTTTTAATATATTAGTTTTATCCTTGGAATAAAAAAATGTTTTCCTGAAAGTTTTTTTATGATATAATTAGTTATAAATTAATATTGAATGGCGAGAATTGGAGAAAGCCACACTTATTTAGACCTAACCATAGGTTTTAATTAGTGTGGCTTTTTTGAATACTTAAAAACAAAATATTGTATAAAATAAATAAAATTTAAAATAAGTGTATAAATGGGAGGAATAAAATGTTTGATGTAGCGGTTATAGGTGCGGGTGTTATAGGTACTGCAATATGTAGAGAGCTAACAAGACTTGATTTAAATATTGCTTTAATAGATAGGGAAAATGATGTATCAAATGGAACTACAAAAGCTAATAGTGCAATTGTTCATGCAGGATATGATTGTACAGAGGGTAGTTTGATGGCTAAGTTCAATGTATTAGGTAATAAGATGTTTGATAAATTATGTGATGAACTAGACGTTGAATTTAAAAGAATTGGATCTTATGTATTAGCTTTTTCAAAAGAAGAAGAAGAGGAATTAAAGAATTTATATCAAAGAGGATTAAATAATAATGTTCCAGATATGCATATAGTTTCGGGTGATGAAATAAGAAAAACAGAGCCTCATTTAAGTGAAGAAGTGGTTGCTGGTCTTTTAGCTAAAACTGGTGGAATTGTTGGACCTTTTGAACTTGCAATAGCACTAGCTGAAAATGCTGTTGATAATGGTGCGAAGCTTTTATTAAACAATGAAGTTAAGGATATTAAAAAAGAAGAAGATCACTATACTATAATTACAAACAAGGGTGAGATAAAAGCAAAGTATGTTATAAATGCTGCGGGTGTTTATGCTGATGAAATACATAATATGGTTGCAAAACCGACTTTTAAAATAACTCCAAGAAGAGGACAATATTATGTACTTGATAAGAGCTGTGGTTCTTTAGTAAATCATGTAATGTTCCAATGTCCTACAAAATTAGGTAAGGGAGTTTTAGTAACACCAACAGTTCATGGTAATTTACTTGTTGGGCCAGATGCACAAGATTTAGATGATAAAGAAGCTTTAGAAACTACAAGTGAAAGACTTTCTTTCATAGCTAATGCAGCGAAAAAAACAGTTAAAAATATACCGATAAATATGGCTATAACAGAATTCTCAGGACTTAGAGCTCAACCAGATGTTGGAGATTTTATAATTGAAGAAGCAAAGGATGCAAAGAATTTTATTGATGTTGCAGGAATTAAATCTCCTGGTTTATCATCAGCTCCAGCTATAGCAGACTATGTTATGAATATGGTTAAAGATATGGGTGAGTTTAAGGAAAATAAAAATTTCAGTCCGATAAGAAGAAAAATGGTTAGATTTGATCAACTTAGTGATCAAGAAAAAGCAAAAGTTATAAAAGAAGATGAAAGATACGGAAGAGTAATCTGTAGATGTGAAAATATAACTGAAGGTGAAATTATAGATTGTATAAAAAGAAATGTAGGAGCGACAACTGTTGATGGTGTTAAAAAGAGAGTAAGACCTGGAATGGGAAGATGCCAAGGTGGTTTTTGTGGACCTAGAGTTATGGAAATAATAGCAAAAGAATTAGATAAGGACATGAAAGAAGTAGTTAAAACTAGTTTGGATTCAAATATGTTGGTAGGAAGAACAAAGAATCAATAGACTCAAAAATAAAATATAAAATTTAGATTTTTAAGATAAGGATTTATTTATAAATAAGACTGTATTGGAGTGAAAATAGATGAATTATGATGTAGTTGTAATCGGTGGAGGACCAGCAGGACTAGCTGCTGCTATAGAGGCAAAGAAAAATGGTGTTGATAATATATTAGTTATAGAAAGAGATAAAGAATTAGGTGGTATATTACAACAATGTATCCATAATGGTTTTGGTCTTCATGTTTTTAAAGAAGAGTTAACAGGACCTGAATATGCACAAAGATTTATAGAAGAATTAAAATCTATGAATATTGATTATAAATTAGATACTATGGTTTTAGAAATAAATAAAAATAGAAAAGTAAAAGCGATAAATTCAGAAGATGGATTTTTAAATATAGATGCAAAAGCTATAATACTTGCAATGGGTTGTAGAGAAAGAACAAGAGGAGCAATAGCAATACCTGGTTCAAGACCTGCTGGTGTTTATACTGCTGGAACAGCTCAAAGATTTGTTAATATGGAAGGTTATCAAGTTGGACAAAGAGTATTCATATTAGGATCTGGAGATATTGGACTTATAATGGCTAGAAGAATGACTTTAGAAGGTGCTAAAGTTCTTGGAGTAGCAGAGTTAATGCCTTTTTCAGGTGGACTTACAAGAAATATAGTTCAATGTCTAGATGATTATGATATACCTTTATATTTAAGTCATACAATAACTAATATAGAAGGTAAAGGAAGACTTACTAAAGTTACTATAGCTAAAGTTGATGAAAATAGACAACCAATAGAAGGAACATATAAAGAATTTGAATGTGACACACTTTTATTATCTGTTGGACTTATACCTGAAAATGAATTGTCATTACAAGCTGGTATTAATTTAGATTCAGTAACGAAAGGTCCTATAGTAAATGAATCGATGGAGACTTCTGTAGAAGGGATATTTGCATGTGGAAATGTAGTACATGTACATGATTTAGTTGACTGGGTGACTAAGGAAAGTATTAAAGCTGGTAAGTTTGCAGCTAAATATGTAAAAGAAGGCTTAGAAATAGAAGTAAATGAAATAAAAACAACTGCAAAAGAAGGTATAGCTTATATAGTTCCTCAAAAGATAAGAACTAAAAATGTTGAAGATAAGCTTCAAATGCTTATGAGAGTTAGAAATGTATATAGTGGTAAGAAATTAGTTGTAAAAGCAGATGATAATATAATCAAGGAAGTAAAAAGAATGCATATGGCTCCAGGTGAGATGGAGGAAGTAGTATTAGAAAAATCTTTACTTGATAATGTTAAAGAAATAAGCATAGAAGTATTATAGGAGGGGCTTAAGATGAAAAGAGATTTAGTATGTATAGTTTGTCCAAGAGGATGTAGACTAACTTTAGTAGAAGACAAAGAAAATGAAAAAGGATATGCAGTTGAAGGAAACATATGTAAACGTGGAGTGGATTATGCTATCAAAGAAGTAACTAATCCAACTAGAGTTATAACTACTACTGTAGTTATAGAAAATGCATTATTAAATAGACTTCCAGTAAAAACTTTAGGTGAAGTTCCTAAGGGTAAGATATTTGAATGTATGGAAGAAATAAATAACGCTAGAGTAAGTGCTCCTATAAAAGTTGGAGATGTTATAATAAAAGATATTTGTAATACAGGTGTGGATATAGTTTCTAGTAAAACAATGTAAAAGGAGAAGATAATATGACGAATATAACTCCCTTTAAAAAACTAAATGAAATAGATTTTGATTTTTATTTTGATACTAAAAATATCTTTGATGAATTTGATATGGGAATAATAATAATAAATGAAAACGGACAAATCATATATTCAAATGAATTATATCAAATGATATTTGAAGATTCTTCAAATCAAGGGAGTATATTCGACTCTTCTTATGACAAAGCTCTTTTTACTGGTTATAAAAATAAAAAGAGTGTAGAAGGCTATATACTTAAAAATTATAAAAATCAAAAGGTCTATGCTAAAATAAAACCCCTTTATAAAAATTCTAAATTTAAAGGGGTTATTGGCATATACGAATTGAAAGAAGAAGAAAACATAATAAAAATAGAAAAATTTAAAACTCAAATTAAGAAAAATATAAAATTAAAAAAGGAATTCAAAAAAATCATTGGTGAAAATAAAGAGCTAAAAAAGATACTTTTTATGGCTCAAAAAGTTTCTAAGACGAATTCAACTATAATGATTAAAGGCGAAAGTGGAACAGGAAAAGAACTGCTTTCAAATGCGATACATAATGCTAGTGATAGAAATGAAGAACCTTTTATAAGTATAAATTGTAGTGCAATACCAAAAGATTTGATGGAATCAGAGTTTTTTGGTTATGAAAAAGGAGCTTTTACTGGAGCTAATAAAAGAAAAATAGGTAAATTTGAATATGCAAATAAAGGAACTATATTCTTAGATGAAATTGGCGACATGCCTTTAGAATTACAAACAAAACTCTTAAGAGTTTTACAAGAGCGTGAAATCGAAAGAGTTGGTGGAAATGAAACTATAAAAATAGATCTAAGAATAATTGCAGCTACAAATAGAGATTTAGAGCAGATGGTTAAAAATAAGGAGTTTAGAGAAGATTTGTATTATAGACTCAATGTTATTCCTATGAATCTACCATCGTTAAAAGAAAGAAAAGAAGATATACCTTTGCTTGTTGAACATTTTAATAAGGAATTGTCAAAGAAATATGATCTAAAGAAAATAAAACTAACAAATGATTCTTTAAATATGTTTATAAATTATTCGTGGCCAGGAAATATAAGAGAGTTACAAAATATAATAGAAAGATTACTTGTATTAAATGAAGGTGAAGAAATAAGTATTAAGGATTTACCACAAGAACTTTCAAATATATATGAATACCAAAATCACAAAGAGATTGATGATATTATAAATATAAAATTAAATGGTGTAATGCCAACTTTTAAAGAATATGAAAAAGAGATAATAAAAAAGGCTATGAAAAAATACAAAACATGTAATAAAGCCGCAAAAGCATTAGGTCTTACGAATAAAACAGTATCAGCAAAAGTTCAAAAATATAATATCGAATATAAATAAATATTTTATTAATATAAGAGATATTTATTATTAAGAAATTTCCATTGGAGGAGCATTTTTTATTTTTTTATCAATTAATTAAAAAAATAAAAAATGCTCCTTTTATAAAAGGGAAAGAATATTTGAAAGATTAGAATGGAGATCTTATTTTTCTTAAAAATAGATTAAAAAAATTGGTAAGACAAAAAGAATACACAAAAATATGTTATTATATTTGATGAGGTTGGTAAATATATATAATTAAAGAATAATTAAAGAGTAAAAAATAGAAAGTGTTTTAAAAAGTTTATACATAAAAAAAGTTTTAATCATCTTTGATTTTTTTTCTAATATTTAAAAAAAATCAAATCATTTTCTAATACTATTTTAATAAACCTCTGCTATATTTATATTATACATAAGCATAGATGAAAAAAATAGGAGGAAGTAAGATGAAAAAGAAAGTAGATGTACTCATCCTTACAGCATTTTTTGGAGCTGGACATTATACAGTTTCAAAAGCGATAAAAGAACAAGCGTTAAGCAAAGATGATACAATAAATATAGAGCTTTTAGATTTATTTAATTTGGTGAATTCTAAATTCGATAAATATCTTTATAAATTATACAATTTTATGACAAAGGATACACCAGAACTTTATAATTTTTTTTATAATAGAAAAAGAGATTACAAAAGAAACTATCAAGATGAGATAGCTGCTACTATAGGACTTCAAAAACTATCAAATTATTTAAAGGAATGTGAACCAAAAGTTATAATATCAACATTTCCAGTATGTTCGACAGTAGTATCAAAATTTAAGAAAAAATATAATTCAAATATACCATTAATAACTTGTATAACAGATGTTGTTGATAGTTGGGAATGGATTAAAGAAGGAACAGATAAATATTTTGTTCCAACAAATGAAATAAAGCAAAAATTAATAAATAAAGGTGTAAATGACGATATAATAAATGTGACTGGAATTCCTGTAAGAAGAAGTTTTTTAGATTTAAATGCAGATTCACTTAATAAAGAAAATGATTTAAAAAGAATTCTTATCATGGGTGGAGGTAGAGGAGCCTTTGATATAGGAACGGATTTTTTACATTGGTTAGATTCACTTAAGGATACAAAGGTCACAATAGTTACAGGGACGAATGAAGAATTATATCAAAATTTAAATGCTAAGAATTTTAACAAAATAAAAATTTTAGGTTTTGTAGAAGATGTGGCATCACTTATGACCAAACATGATCTTCTTATAACAAAGCCTGGTGGAGTTACTTTATTTGAAGCTATAAATTGTCAAACACCTATGATTGTACAAAGACCAAAAATCGGACAAGAAATAGAAAATGCTAACTTTATAGAAAGAAGTGGAATTGGTATAATAAATGATAACCAAGATGAAATGAAGATATCAATTGAAGAGTTATTTCATAAATCTGAAAGAATAGATACTATGAAAAAATCAATATTTGATATCAAAAAAACATTAGAAACTTCAAAAGTTGGAGATTATGTACTTGAATTTATAGCTAATTAATTTGTATTTAAAAAGGAGATTTAGATGAAAAATAACAAGCTTAAGTTTTTCATAACTTTTATTTTGATATTTTTAACAGTTCGTGTTCTTACAAAAGATATAGATATAATTCAGTTTAAAAATATTTTAAAGACTGTAAATTTAAATTATGTTAGTTTAGGTTTTATAGCATTATTTGTATATTTGTTAATAGAAATGGTTATAATAGATGATTTATTAAAATCAATTCATAAGGTAAAAGGATATTGGATATCATTTAAAGCTATGGTTGTAGGTCAATATTATAGCCTAATAACACCATTTTCAAGTGGTGGGCAACCTGTGCAATTATATGTTATGGGAAAAGATAAAGTTCCACTATCTAAAGCGACTGCTGTTTTAGTTAATAAATTTGTATTTTTCCAAGTTGGTGTAACTATATATTCGATGGTTTTATTCTTATATAATTTTTCGCAATTTAAAGATATATTGCAAAAAGCTTTTTTATTTGTAAGTATAGGACTTACTGTGAATGTAGTAGGGCTTACTTTTATAATAATGTTATTTTATAACCCACATAAGTTAAAATATATAGTATATAAGAGTTTGAAAGTTTTAAATAAGATAAAAATAATTAAAAATGTGAATAAAAAATATAAGAAATTTTCAAGATATGTGAATGAATATAAAGCACATATTATAATGATTAGAAATAATAAATATTTGATGATTAAGAGCATCGTTCTTACATTTATTCAGTTGACAGCTTATTTTAGTATAACTTATTTTGTGTATAGAGCATTTAATTTAAAAGGACATACTTTTGTTGAGATTTTATCACTTCAATCTTTCTTATACATGGCTGTTTGTTTTATGCCTCTTCCAGGAACTCTAGGAGTTGGGGAAATAGGATTCCATGCAATACTTGGGATAGTATTTAAACAAAATGTATTAGTATATGCAATGCTTTTATGGAGACTTATAAGTTATTATGCAAATCTTATAATATCGGGAGTTATGACTTTAATAATTCATATAATAGATAAGAAAAATGAAAAAATATTAAAAAAGAAAATCGATTGATCGAATTGATAAATAAAAAACTAGAAAACAATGAAAATTGTTTTCTAGTTTTTTTGATTTCTATTTAAATATTATTTATAATTTTTTTAATATTGGGTCGTTATAGTTTAATATAGGCATGTCTATTACAAATTTAGAGCCCTTATTATGAGTTTTATCAAGATATAAAAGCCCACCATGTCTATTTATTATGGAGTTTGAAATACTAAGCCCAAGACCACTACCATCAATTTTTGAGTTTCTAGAAAAATCAGCTTTAGTAAAAGGTTCAAATATTTCATTTGAATATGATTCATCAATACCTATCCCATCATCTGTTATTATAATCTGATAATTTTTTTCATTTTGCAAATCCAATTGAATATTTATATTTGAGCATTTACTATGCTTTATTACATTTTCAAGTATATTATAAATAGCTTTTGAAAAATTTTTTTGATCAATCATTGAATGAACTGTATTGTTTGTTATCAAGACATTATAATCAATATTATTTGTTTCGAATTTAGGTATATATTCTATTATAATTTCTCTTAATGTTTCATTTATGTCGTATCGTTGAAATATATATAAATAATCTTTACTTTGCATTTTAGTTAAATCATTTAAATCAAGTAATAATTTATTTGATCTATTTATATTGGAAATTATTATATCTATATATTTATTTTTTGTATCTTGGTCAATTTCATCATGATATTTTATAATTTCGATGTAACCAAGAATATTTGTAAAAGGTGTTTTTAAATCATGAGATATATTTAAAATAAAGTTTCTTCTATGTTCTTCTGCTTTTTTTCTTTGATTAATTTCTCTTTCTAATTTGAATTGCAAATCATTTAAACTATCTTTTATTATATTGAAATCTTCATTAAAATTGTTATTAATTTTATAATTAAAATTTCCTTTTTTAAGATTTTCCAAAAATGCTATTATTATTTTTATGGGTTTTAATAAGTTTTTAGAAATATTTTTGAAAAAAATAAATAAAACTAAAGATAATAACAATACAAAGGTTGGAAATAAAATCTTAAAAAAGTCTTTTAAAATCTCATAATTTATATTTAAAATATCTTTTTTGAATATGAATAAAGAAAAATAGAAGCTTAGAAAAAATATAAATACTATAGATAAAAATAGTATTATAGAATTTAATCTAAGTTCTGAGTTTAGATTCTTTTTAAATAGATTAAGAGGGTTATTTTTAAGCATTTTTTATTTCACCTTTTCCATTCTATAACCTATTCCTCTTATTGTTTTTATAAATTGAGGCTTTTTTGGATCGACTTCAATTTTATCTCTTAAATGACTTATATGAACCATTATTGTATTATCATCACCCCAATAAAGCTCTTCCCAAACTTTTTCATACAATTGTTTTTTTGTATATACTATATCTAAATTTTGCATAAATAATGATATTAATTTAAATTCTTTCGGATTTAAATCTATATTAATACCTTCTTTTTTTAATGAATATGTATTTAGGTCAAGTTCTAGATAATTATTCTTTATGATATTTTTTTTATCTAAAGGATTATATTCGTTACATCTTCTAAGTATAGCTTGAACACGAGATTGTAATTCTACCAAACTAAAAGGTTTTGTTATATAATCATCTGCACCTAGTCCTAATCCTAATATTTTATCCTCTTCTTCTATTTTTGCAGTCAAAAATATTACAGGTATTTGACTGATTTGTCTTATTGATTTAAGTACAGAAATACCATCTAATTTAGGCATCATTATATCAAGGATTAATAAATCTATATGATTTTCTTCAAAAACCTTAAGAGCCATTGCACCATCTTTTGCTTCAAAAACATTATAATTAGAATTTCTTAAATGAAGTGCAACTAAATCTCTAATATCATCCTCATCTTCTGCCAATAAAATATTTATACTCATAAAAATCCCCTTTCGATGTTAATTTTTTTTTATAAATTTTACTCAAAATAAATAAAAATCATAGTTAAAAAACTTTGTATAGCTTTTTATTATAAAATATTACAATAATGTTAGTTTCAAAAACAGTATAATAAAATATAATATTTATATATAGGCTTAAATAGTTACAAATATTTGAATTAATGATTCATACAAGTAGAAAAAGGAGGTTTTTATGAAGAAAAAATTATTTTTACTATCATTTTCGATATGTTTAATGGGATTTGGTATATTAAGAGGAGAGATGCAAAAAGTCTTTTTAAAGGCAATAAATATATGTTTGGAGTGTATTGGAATTGGCTAAATTAAATAGATTAAAAATACAAATTATAGCAACATTCATCACAAATTTTAAATTAGATAATTTTTTTAGTGGCAAGATTTATAAAGGTTTTACCAAAAATCTTTGTTCTCCTGGTCTTAATTGTTATTCATGCCCAGCAGCGGGATTTGCTTGTCCAATTGGTGCGATGCAAGCAATAAGTGGAGGTAGAAAATTTAATATACCTTTTTATGTCCTTGGGTTTTTGATGTCAATAGGGATAATTTTTGGTAGAATGATATGTGGATTTTTATGTCCGTTTGGTTTATTTCAAGATTTATTAAATAAATTGAGTAAGATAAATTTAAAAATTCCTAAGTTTTTAAAATATATAAAATATATAATGCTTATTTTCCTAGTATTAATATTACCTATTATATATTCAACGGATATATTACTTGCAGACCCTTATTATTGTAAATATGTTTGTCCAGCGGGAATATTAGAAGGTGCATTTCCACTTATAGTTACAAATGAGAATTTGAAATCTGCATTAGGAAATTTATTTTATATAAAGAGTATCACATTATTTTTAATAATATTTTTATCTATAATAATATATAGACCATTTTGTAAAGTATTATGTCCTTTAGGTGCGTTTTATGCTCTTTTTAATAAGATAAGTATATTTAAGTTAGAACTTGATGAAAGTAAGTGTATAAGCTGTAATAAATGTAATAAAGTTTGCAAGATGGATGTAGAGTTTACGAAATATCAAAATGCATTAGAATGTATTAGATGCAATGAATGTAAAAATATTTGTCCGACAAATGCAATTACAATAAAAAGAAAATAAAAAAAGATAAAAAAATAAAGCACCTAGGTGCTTTATTTTTTAATGAATGAGAATTTATACATTAAAGGGAGATTGTTAGCATAAAATTAAGTGACTTAATAATATGCTTAATCTTTAATTAAATTTTACCGTTAAATGAAGAAGATGTCGTTTACAAAGAGTTGACAAATAAGTTACGATAAAATAATAAAGTTTTGACTAAAAATTAATAGTATATTATATAATAGTATTATTATGATTTGTAAAATATTTTTTGTAATATTAAAAATGAGAGGATGTTATATTTGAAGATAAGAGGTTTTGAAAAAGTAAGTGAAGAAGTTTTTTTAAGGGATTCAAATGATGTAAATTTAAATATAAATTATAAAGAATTAAATAAGCCTAAGAGGGGAACTAAATATTCGGCAGGCTATGATTTTTATTCGCCATATGATTTTATTATAAAACCAAATGAAGAGATAAAAGTAAAAACAGCTATAAAAGCATATATGCAAGAAGATGAATATTTAAAAATAGTTGTAAGAAGTGGTCATGGTTTTAAATATAATATAAGGCTTAAAAATCAAGTAGGAATAATAGATAGTGATTATTATAATAATTCCAATAATGAAGGACATATTATAATAGCTTTAAAAAATGAAGGTGAAAAAGATTTTGTGATAAAAAAAGGTGAAGCATTTGCACAGGGGATTTTTCAAAAATATTTACTTGTTGATGATGATGAATTTGTTTTTGATACAAGAATAGGTGGATTTAATTCAACTTCAAAATAGAATAATTATTTAAATTAAAAAGCTATCATACTAAATTCTATAATAGTTTATGTTATCAATAAAATATTATAGCTAAATTTAATATGATAGCTTTATTTTATATTGCTTAGATTTATTTTATAAAATCTCCTGTGATTGCATTTACTAAATTTTTATTATTATCAATAACTAATTTATAAGCAAAAATAATATCATCTTCTACTTTTAGATAAACTGGAATATATGATATATCTTTTAATAAAATTGTTTTTATTTCTTTTTCAGACTTTATATTTTTAATATTATTTTCTATATCTTTAATATTATAAATATCATCCCAAAGTAAATTATAATTTTGTAAAGTTCCTGTTGTTGAATTTATACCAATATAAATAGAATTAGATTCATAAGGGATATTGCCTATTTTTCTTACAAAATTAAAATAATAAATAGGATTTTTCTTAGAATTAGAATTTTCATGTGGATAATTATATGCATTTAAATTTATATCTTCTAATTTTTTATTTCCAAGTAAACTTATATAATACAAAGCTTTTTTATAAGAATATTCCTTTCTATCAAAATCTACAGCTTTTAAACTTGATTTTTTATCAAAAGGAATGAAGATATTTTCTACTTCATTAGTAGTATGATTAAAAGAAATAGATGCTAAAGATTTATTATTAGAATAAGAATAATTTGTGATTTTATAATTTTTATAATTCTTATAATCATCTTTATAGCTAAACTTAAAATCTTTTGGAATAAATTTTTCTCTTATTATATTCAGTTTATTATAAGTAGATTTGTGATTTGTTTTATCCTTAATATCTAGAATTGTGTTGTTCTTTAGATCATCAATATCAATATCATAATAAACTATAGTATCAGTATTTTTATATGGATTTATAATAGTTTCTTTATAAGCATCTAGATAAGATCCGTGGTTATAATCTATTTGATAAACTGGAATTAATGAATTTTTTATATCCATATAGCTAAGATTTAATTTTAATTTATCATAAAATAATTTATTTATATTTTCTTCATTTAATTTTGTAGTTTTTTTGGGAAAAGAAATATTATAGTTCCAATTTAGTGATAAATAAGTTATTTTTGAATTTGCATTTACTGTTATATTGACTCCGTTATCATCATAGGGAATTGAGTCATGAACTCTAGTATAAACGAAATTATATTCATAAGCATCGTTTTTATCATCAAGATAATCACTTTGTAAAACTTTAATATCTTTATCATTGAATTTTTTTTCAATGAAAGCATTAGAAATTTTCAAAGCATCTTCATACGAAATAGTTTTATTTTGTAATAAAATATCATAATAGATAGTGAAATTAGTATAATTTTCGTCGTTATTAAATGATAGATGATAAGTTTTTTTGCTATCATCATCTAAAAAACTAAAATTATAATTTATATTTTCGTTGTTTTTATCTTTTACAATTTCTAATTTTTCGTTTGATGTATTTTTTATTTTTATATCAAAATATAAATCAAGGTAGTTTTTGGATATTTGTAATGCTTTGTTTATACTCATATCTTTGGAATCATCAGTATTAGAACAAGAACAAGATATTAAGATTATTATTATAGATATTATTGCAAAAAAATTTTTTTTCAATAAAACACCTCCATTAATATATCCCTATAAATATTATAAGAAAAAAAACTTTTAAAAGATATAAATTGTAGTATTTTAATGGTTACAGTAAAGTTACAATTTATATCTTATGATTATATTATCCAATTAAATAAAAAATATACGAATAAAAAATGAAAAAAATAAATTAATATTCGAATTTTATATTGACTATGAAAAATAAATCTGATATTATTCTTTTGTTACGAAAATTTTTTATTAAAAAATTTTTAATATACGGTATAAGGGTGAATGATATGGAAAAGTATTTTAAATTAAAAGAAAATAATACGAATGTTAAGCAGGAATTCCTTGCAGGAATTACGACTTTCATGACAATGGCATATATACTTATAGTTAATCCTAGTATTTTATCTGCTGCTGGAATGGATTATAATGCAGTCTTTACTGCAACAGCAGTTTCAGCTATTATAGCAACTTTAGTAATGGGATTATATGCAAAATTACCATTTGCACAAGCTCCTGGAATGGGTCTTAATGCATTTTTTGCTTTTACAATAGTAAAGCAAATGGGTTATTCGTTTAATTTTGCATTAACAGTAGTATTTTTAGAAGGAATTATATTTATATTACTTACAGCTTTTAATGTAAGAGAAGCAATTGTAAATTGTATACCATTAAATATAAAAAGAGCTATTTCAGTAGGAATTGGACTTTTTGTTGCATTTATAGGTTTGGAAGGTGCTCAAATTATAGTACATCCTCAAAATTCAACAATATTAGCACTTGGTGATATAACTTCAAGTCATGCACTTTTGGGTCTTATTGGACTTATAATAACAGGTGTTTTATTAGCTAGAAATATAAAAGGAGCATTACTTATAGGAATTGTAATAACTACTTTAGTTGGAATTCCAATGGGAATTACTACAGTTCCAACAGATATATTTTCAATGCCTCCATCATTATCTCCAATAGCATTTAAATTAGAGTGGCATAGCATATTTACTTTTGATATGTTAATAGCATTATTTTCACTTTTATTTATGGATATGTTTGATACAATAGGAACTTTAGTAGGTGTAGCAACAAAAGCAAATATGTTAGATGAAGATGGAAATGTTCCAAATGTAAAAAAAGCATTATTTGCAGATGCAATAGGAACTACTTTTGGAGCTTTACTTGGAACTTCAACAGTTTCAACTTTTGTTGAAAGTGCTTCGGGAGTATCAGAAGGTGGAAGAACTGGACTTACAGCAGTATCGACTGCATTTATGTTCTTTTTAGCATTATTTATATCTCCAATATTTATAATGATACCAACAGCAGCTACAGCACCATCTCTTGTTATGGTTGGACTTTTCATGATGGAGCCAATAAAAGAGATTGATCTTAATGATTATACAGAGGCGATACCTTCATTTTTTACAATAATAATGATGCCTTTAGCATATAGTATAGCTGATGGAATTGCTTTTGGAATAATATCTTATGTATTTTTAAAAGCTTTTACAGGAAATAAAAAAGATTTAAACATTGCTACGGTTTTAACTAGTGTTTTATTTATAGTAAAATTTCTAGTTTAAATACATTAATACACAACTTTTAATACTTTGTTTTAGAATATTTCTTGTATTCTAATGATTTTAATACTGCTTTTTAGCAGTATTTTTTTTATATATTTTTAATGAAATTGCAATTTATTGGAATATAAGAGATTATTTTATTTTTAATAATTATTAATTTGTGGTATATATAATATATAAAGTTAAATTAAAAAGATTATAAAAAAGTATCCATTACAAATTGACGGGAGGGGTTTTTGTGTTATTCAAAGAATATTTAGGTGCTAGAAAATCAGTTAGGGAATATGAGTTAAAAGCGATTAAGGAAGATGATATCAAGGAATTAAAAGAAGTTGCAAGATTATTAAATGAAGATGAAAGTATTAAGATAAAATATTTTGATGATGGGAAAACGATAAGAGAAGCTTTAGATGGTAAAGCTGGTTATTCTGGAGTTATGATTGATAGTCCTCATTATCTAGCATTAGAAATAAAAGATTTTAATGAACAAACTCTAATTAGAGGTTCTTATAGAATGGAAGCAACAATAAAAAAAGCTTATGAATTAGGTCTTGGAACTTGTTGGATAGATTTGGCAAATGTTTCGGATGAGGATTTAAGAAGTTTATTTAAAGATGAAATTAAGCCAAATTATTTAGTTGCAATTGGATATCCTAAAGAAAAATCTATATTAGAAAAAGGTTTATTTAAATTTATGACTACAAATAAAGATTTTAAAAATGATCCATATGCAAATAAGATAGTAAAAAAAGGTGATACTAGTGGGGAAAGAATACATTTAGAAGATTTGGTATACAAAGATTCATTTGCAACTAAAATGAGTATGGACGAGATAGCTAAGAGAGGTTTTGAAGAAATCTTTTATTTGGTTAGAAATGCTCCATCGAGTAAGAATGCACAACCTTGGAGATTTGTTGTTGAAGGATGTGATATATATCTTGCTATATTAAATCCAGAGGAAAAAGTTAATTTTATAGATGCTGGAATAATGATGTATTTCTTTGAAGGTATAGCACATGATGTTGGTATAAAAGGTAAATGGAATGTATTAGATAATATAGAAGCTAAAGAATATAAAGATACAAAATATTCTTATGTTGCTAAATTTAATTTCTAATCATTTATATCTATAAAAAATAAATTAGTCTAAAAATAAATAATGATGTGTTAAAAATTTTAATATTATTTTTAACACATCATTTATTTTTTATAATAATTATTATTTAAAACAAATATCAAAAATAAAAAATCAAATTCTGATATTATGATATTGATTTAGGCTTCAAATTTATTAACCAATTCATTTAAATCTTCTATTATATTTTCTAAATTATTTATTGTCATTGCTATATTTTGAATTGATGCTGATTGTTCCTGCGTAGAAGCAGCTACTTGCTGCGAATTAGCAGCAGCACTTTCAGAAATTTGTTCAATTTCATCAACATTATTCATAACAAAATCAGCTTTTTCTTTAATACTAAGAACTTCTTTTGATAATCTTTTCATCTGTTCTATAGATTTATTAAAACTATTAAACATCGATTCTAATGAAGTTAGAACTTCTGATAATACTAAAGAGCCTTTTTTAGTTTCATTATTACTTTCTTCTATAGTCAATAGAGCTTTTTTGGTACCTTCTTGAGTGGAATCAACAAGTGTTCTTATACTATCAGCAGATTCGATTGTGCTTTCTGCTAATTTTCTAATTTCCTCAGCAACAACAGCAAATCCTCTACCAGCTTCACCGGCTCTTGCAGATTCAATTGATGCATTTAAAGCTAATAAATTGGTTTGAGCAGCTATATTATTTATTATATTAACAATATTAACTATTTCAGATGAAGTACTGTCAAGTTCATTTATTGTTTGAGAGGATGAACCAACTTTTCTTTCTATTAATTTCATTTGATTTGTCATCTGATCTATTTGATTTTTACTATTTATTATTATTTCACTAGTATTTTTAGCATCGTTTGACATTGATTTGATTTCACTTTCCATATTATAAATATCTTGAACTACATTATTTACATGTTTTGAAGCTTCCATAGTAGAACTAACTTGATTTGTAGCCCCTTGTGCAATATCTTGAATGGACATAGCTACTTGTTCAGATACATTAGAAACTTCTTTTGAAGTTGAAGATATTTCATTTGCATCTTTTTTTATAATATTTGAAACATTTTTGATATTATTGATCATATCTTTAAGATTTATAATCATATCATTGAAACTATTTCCAAGAATTCCAATTTCATCACTAGTAGTGACTTGTACAGTATTTTTTAGATTTCCCAATGATGCTTCTTTTGAGATTGCAACTAATTTATGAATCGGTCTTATAAATTTAGATATGCTTAAAAATATGAATATTCCGCCAATTAATAATGATACAAGACCTAATAAGTAAGATGTTCTAGTTATTAGGCTTTTAGTTTCCAAGAAACTATCTAGATTAAGACCTATATTCATAGCACCTATTATTTCACCATTATATTTAACAGGAGTTAATAAATCATAAGATGGAAGTGTTCCTTTGTACATATATCCTATTTTCTCGTAAGGAATTCCATTTTTTACTGCTTTGATACTACCTTCATCATCTTTTAAGTCAATTCCGATTCTATCTTTTTCACTATGTGCTGTAGCTATTAAATTATTATCGATAAATAAAGCGTAGCGAATGGAATCTCTGCTTGTTATTTTATCTATAATACTTTGCTTATCTATGTTTTTTCTAATATCTAAAAGTGTATCTGCTATAATTCCCACTTGTACATATTTATTATCATTTATTTTTACTGCACCATATTTATAGAATTTGCCATCATCAGCACTTTGTCTAACAGCTTCTATTACAACTTCTTTATTGTTATTATACAAATCATATATTGGGTGAGAAGCTTCATATGAAGTGTTAACATATTCATCAAAATTAGAATAAGTAACTAATACATTTCTATCAACTATATTTATCTCGTCAATATTTGTTTTTTTTGCAAGTTCTTTAAGTTTGTTATTTGTAATATTTTCTATTTGACCAACACTATGAGCAACACTTATTATTCTTTGAGCCATCTGATCTTCTATAGTTTTTTCCATAAGCATACTATTTTGAATTTCAGAAACAATTTCTTCAGTAAGCAAATGTCCACTTTCTTTTAATTGTTTAAGTGAAGATGTCGAAGCTATTTGATAAAATGATATTGATATTATTGCAATTGCAATTGTAAAAATAAATAGTGGAATGACAGTTAATTTAAATTTTAAAGATATATTTTTATTTTTCAAAATAAGACCTCCATTTTAATAATGATAAACTCATATATATTTATTTACATTTTAGGATTAATATAATCAAAAATTAAAGAAGATTTATAGATAGATTTTATTAAAAATAAATAAATATCCTGCAAGAGCTTTGTAAAAAAACTACTATACAGGATATTTATTTGTTTTAAAGTATATATGAATATTTTTATTTAATTCTTATACTTCAAATTTATTAACCAAATTATTTAAATCTTCTATTATATTTTCTAAATTAGAGATAGTAGCAGTTATATTTTGAACAGAAGCAGATTGTTCCTCTGTTGAAGCAGCAACTTCCTCTGAATTAGCAGCGGCATTTTCAGAAATCTGTTCTATTTGGTCTACATTAGTCATTACATAATCAGCTTTTTCTTTTATATTTTTCACTTCTGAACTCAATGCATTCATTTGAGTGATAGAGTTATTAAAGCGATTAAACATTGTATCTAATGATTTTAATACTTCTGATAATACCAAAGCTCCTTTTTTGGTTTCATTATTACTTTCTTCAATTGTTAAAAGTGCTTTTTTAGTACCTTCTTGAGTGGAATCTATAAGAGTTCTAATATTATCAGCAGATTCAATAGTATCTTCTGCTAATTTTCTAATTTCTTCAGCAACTACTGCAAACCCTCTTCCTGCTTCACCTGCTCGAGCAGATTCTATTGAAGCATTAAGTGCAAGTAAATTAGTTTGAGCTGCTATATTGTTTATTATATTAACTATATTAACAATCTCAGATGACGTGCTATCAAGTTCATTTATAGTTTCAGAAGATGAATGAACTTTAGTTTCTATAAGTTGCATTTGGTTATTCATCTGATCTATTTGATTTTTACTAGAAATAATAACATCACTTGTGTCTTGTGCATCGTTAGACATTAATTTAATTTCTTTTTCCATATTATAAATATCATTTACTACATCGTTTACATGATTTGAAGCTTCCATGGTAGAAGTAACTTGATTGGTAGCTCCTTCTGCAATATCTTGAATTGACATTGCTACTTGTTCAGAAACATTAGAAACTTCTCTTGCAGTAGAGGAGATATTATTAGCATCTTCCTTTATAGTTTGAGATACATTTTTGATATTATTTATCATATCTTTAAGACTTATAATCATATCATTAAAGCTTGTACCAAGTGTTCCAATTTCATCTGAAGAATCAATATTAACAGTATCTTTTAAATTTCCTAAAGATGCTTTTTTAGCAATTTCAACTAATTTATGAATTGGCTTTATAAATTTAGAAATACTTAAGAATATAAGAATTCCTCCGATTAGAAGCGATAAAAATCCGATTATGATTGATGTTCTAAAAAGTGCATTTTTAGTTTCGATATAGCTATCGATATTAAGGCCAATATTCATAGCACCTATAATTTCACCGTTGTATTTAACAGGAGTTAATAAATCATATGACGGAAGTGTTCCTTTATACATATATCCTAAATTTTCATAAGGAATTCCATTTTTAACAGCTGCAATACTACCTGGATCGTTACTTAAATCAATACCGATACGATCTTGTTCACTATGAGCTTGAGCTATTAAATTTTTATCGATAAATAAGGCGTATCGAACGGAGTCTTTGTTTGTAATTTTATTTATTATACTTTGTATATTTAGATCTTTCTTTATGTCAATAAGTGTTTGTGCAGATATTCCTATTTGTATATAACTATTATCATTTATTCTAACAGAACCGTATTTATAATGCTTACCATCAACATCACTTTGTCTTATATCTTCCATAACATGATCTTGATTATTGTTTATAAGCATTGCTGTAGATGACCCCTCTTTGTAGACATAACCAACGTTATCCTCTACATTGGAATATAAGATCACCTTATTTGGATTTATCAAATTTATTTCATCTATTTTGGCAAATGTTGCAATTTGTTTTAATCTATCATTACTTGGATTATTTATTCTTCCGAAAATATGTGAGGCTGTTTTAATTCTTTCTTCCATTTGATTTTCTATAGTTTCTTCAACCAAGAAGCTACTTTGAATTTCGCCCACCATTTCATCGGTAAGAAGATGACCATTTTCTTTAAGCTGTTCTTCTAAGGATTTTGAAGAAATCCTATAAAATGAAAAGGACATAACTGTGATTGCTATAGCAAAAATTAATAATGGAATTGCGGTTAACTTAAATTTTAATGAAATACTTTTATTATTTTTTTTACTCATAATCATAAACCTCCTTGCATTTTTTTTTATTGTGACTAACCTATGATGTTTTTAAATGCCATTAATGATAAAATAGATAAAAAATTACAGTTTGATACTGTTAATGCATTGACAAATCCTAATATATAATACCTAAGAATAAGAAAACACTCCTAATCTCAAGTATAATTTAAATTAGAAATAAATGCAAAAGTATAATTAAATTTAATGACTAATAATATAAATAATTATTAATTAAAATGAATTATAATTTGCATAAAAATTATTTCGTCTAATATATGTATTTACAAAAATATAGAGTTATAATCATAAAGAAAAAAAATTTTTACATTAAATTTTAATTTTATAGATTTTGAATCTATTGTACTTGAAATTTATTAAATATAGAAAAAAGATTTTGAGTATCTATTTACTTTAATCAATAGATATACTGAAAAGAAAAACTATCTAATATAATTTTTATGATCATATTAGATAGTTTTTTTATTTTTAGACTATGAATTTATCAACATTTTGATTTAAATCTTCTATTATAGTTTTTAAATTAGCTAAAGTTTCATTTATTGTTTCTAATGATGCACTTTGTTCTTGTGTTGATGCAGAAGCTTCTTCTGAATTAGATGCAGAAACTTCAGTTATATTTTCTATTTTTGATATATCATTTTTGACTGTATCTGATTTTTGTTTTATTTTTACAATATCAGTATTTACACCAGTCATAGTATTTTTGATATTATCAAATTTATCAAATAAGCTTTCTAAAGAACAGAGAACTTCATTTAAATTCTTAGATCCTATTTTAGTTTCTTCATTTCCTGCATTTATATTTTCTAAAGTTATTTTAGTTTGATTATGTGTAGAGCTTATCAATTCTTTAATATTATCAGCAGATTTAACAGTATCTTCGGCTAATTTTCTGATTTCTTGTGCAACAACTGAAAATCCTTTGCCAGCTTCACCTGCTCGAGCAGATTCAATAGAAGCATTTAAGGCAAGTAGATTTGTTTGAGATGCTATATTATTAATTATATCTACAATTTGAGCAATTTCATTAAATGTATTATTTAATTTCATTATGCTCTTAGCTGAACTTGATACTTTATCATCTATAATATTCATTTGATTAGTCATATTATTTATTTTATCTTTATTTTCAACAATTATATCACTTGTCAAATTAGATTCTTTTGATAAATCATCAATTTTATTATTGATGAAATGAATATCATCAACAACATCTGTTATATTATTTCCAATATTAAGTGTTAGTTGTAATTGATTAGATGAGCCTTGTGCAATATCAGCGATTGAATTTGCTATTTGTTCTGATACAAAGGATACTTCTTTAGATGAATTTGAAATTTCCTTACTATCATCTAAAATATTTTTTGAAATTCCTTTTATATTTATTATCATAGTTCTTAGATTTTGAATCATATAATCAAAACTTTCTTGAAGTATTCCTATTTCATCATTTGATGTTTTTTTGATAGTTTTAGATAAATTACCTAAAGAGATTTCTTTAGCTATATTGGATAAGTCAAAAATAGGTTTGATTGTTTTTGTAATTGTTATTAGTATTAATAAAGAGCCTATTAATACACTAAAGAAACCTATTATAAGAGCGGAAGTGAATAAATCTTGTACTGAGCTTGTATATCTATCTCTTGAAATACCTATATTCATCACTCCAACAACTTTATCTTTATGTTTTATTGGTACGACTAGGTCTATTACATTTTGATAATATTCATTAGAATAATTTTTAGTATAAGTTATTTTGTCATTATTAATAGCTTCTACTGTATTTTTATCATCTGATAAATCCATACCTATAAGCTCTTCATTTGTGCTTGCTTCTATTTTATAATCTGTACTTGTAAATATTGCGTATTTGATACTTTTGTTAGAGCTTAACTCAGATAGAATCATTTGTTTATTTAATTTATTTTGTAAATCTACAATAGATTGTGCACTCAAACCTATTTGTACATAAAAATTATTTTTTACTTTTACAGAACCAAATTTAAAATATTCTGTACTATCTTGATCTGTACTTTTTCTTACAGGCTCCATAAGTTCACTAATTTTTCCATCAAACATTGGTGACATTGGATGTGTAGCCTCATATTTTCCACCAATATTTACTTCAAGATTTGAATATAAGATTGTCTTACTCGAATCAGAAATATTTATTACATCAATATCTGAAGCTTCACTTAGTTTTGTAAGTGATTCATTTGATATAATATTTAAATTTCCTATAATTTTTGCTATAGATCTTATTTTATCTTCGACTTGTTCATTTAATATATTATCAAAAACATAAGTCAATTCAATTTCTTCTGCAACTTTATTTCCAAGTTCTAAGCCATCAAATAGAAGTTGTTCTTCTAAAGTTTTTGAAGATTTTAAATAAGATGAATATGTAATAGATAATATAGTAATAAGAAGAATTATTACTGGTGTAGCAATTAATTTGATCTTCAATGAAATTCCTTGGTTATTTTTAACCATAATGCATCCTCCTTTTTAAATAAAAAATTAAATTATAATTATAAAATAATATTATTTTATAATTGTATCTAACAATATTATATTATATTATCATATTGATTTATATGGTTTTAATAAAAATGGTACAAATTAATTAAAAAATAAATCTTACATTATAATTAATTTGTAAAAAAAATTTAAAAAAAGTTGTGATTAAGTGAGTTATTCAAATATATCATAATTAATTTCTATAAAAAAACAAATGATTGTAATGAAATATCGTGCAAAGGATATAAATAGAACTATAGAAGATTGCATTTTATCTAAAAAATGTAGTAATATTAAAGCTGAAATGATTTTAATTGTAGGAGATGAAAATATGGTAAATTTGACTGCACTACTAAGTAAAAATAACGATGAAATAAGATATCATAAAGCACAGATGTCCAAAAAGGGTATAAAGAAAAATTTTGGACCTGTTGTTGTTTGGAATATAACAAAAGAATGTAATCTTAATTGTAAGCATTGTTATTCTTCTTCAAATATAAAAGATAATAAAAAATATTTTGATAAAAAAGAGGCTTTTTCATTAATAGAAGATTTTAAGAAATTAAATGTTCCTGTTGTTTTAATTTCTGGTGGTGAACCTCTTACATATCCATATTTTTTTGATATAGTAAATAAATTAAGAGAAGAAAATATAAAAGTAAGTATTTCTACAAATGGAATATTAATAGATGATGAAATTTCAACTAAGTTAAAAAATTTAAATATCAACTATTGTGGAATTAGTATAGATGGAGATGTAGATTTTCATAATAAATTCCGAGGATTGGATGATGCATTTGAAAGAACCATTGAGGGAATAAGAAATTGTAAGAAAAAAGATTTGAAAGTAGGATTAAGATTTACTCTTACAAAGGAGAATATAAGATACATTCCATTTATATTTGAGCTTATGGAAAAAGAAGAAATTAAAAGAATTTGTTTTTATCATTTAGTGCCAGCTGGAAGAGGTGCTAATATTGAAAATTTAATTCCATCAAAAGAAGAAATAAGAAAAGTTATGGACTATATATATCAAAAAGCTAAATATTACAAAGAAAAAGATAGTCAAATGGAAATACTTACAGTTGCAAATCACACTGATGCAGCTTATTTTTTAATGAAAATGAAAAAAGATAAGTTATTATCATATGAATTTGCTTATAAAGCTTTGAAAAAACAAGGTGGAAATAGATCTGGAAAAGCTATATGTTCTATAGATTGGGAACAAAATATATATATAGACCAGTTTTCTAAGTTTAATTGTCTGGGAAATATAAAGGAAAATAGTTTTTATGATATATGGAATTTTGAAAACGAATTTATTGATGGAATAAGAAATAGAAAAGAGAATATAAATCAAACTTGTAAGGCTTGTAAGCATTTAGATATATGCTGTGGAAATCTTCCTGCAAGATCTTATTATTATAATAAAGATATAAATGGATTTGATAGATCATGTTATTTGTATGATGAGGAAAGATAAAAAAAATAGAATAATAAAAAGGTGATATGATGATAATTTCATGGAATACTACAAAAAGATGCAATCTTTATTGTAAGCATTGTTATAGGGATTCAAATGAAAATCCTATGTATAATGAGTTAAGTACTAAAGAGGGTCTTAAATTAATAGAAGAGATAAAAGAAGCTGGGTTTAAAATTCTAATATTAAGTGGGGGGGAGCCACTGATAAGAGATGATATAGAAATTTTTGCAAAAAAAGCATCTGAGATTGGATTAATACCTGTTTTGGGAACCAATGCAACTTTAATAGATAAAAAAAGAGCAAAATCATTAAAAGATGCAGGTGTTAAAGCATGTGCTGTAAGTATTGATAGTGTTGATGAAAATAAACATGACAATTTTAGAGGTAAGGAAGGTAGTTTTAAAAAAGCTATTGAAGGTATTAAAAATCTAAATGAAGTAGGAATTAGGGTTCAGATAAATTCAACAATAAGAAAAGATAATTTACATGAAATAGAGGCTTTAAATGAATTTGCAATAGAAAATAAAGCAAGTTCTCATCATCCTTTTTTTCTTGTAAAAACAGGAAGAGGATTAAATATAGGCGATGTATTTTTGGATGAAGATGAATATGCAAAAGCAATAGAAGAAATTATAAAGCTTAGCAAAAATTCTAAAATAGAATTAAAACCTACTTGTGCACCACAGTTTATGGTTGAAGCAAAAAAACAAAATATAAATATGAGATTTAGCCGAGGTTGTATTGCTGGAATTAAATATTGTTGTATACTTCCTAATGGAGATGTTCATATATGTCCATATGCACCTATAAAAGTAGATAATATTAGAATAAATACTTTTGATTATATATGGAAGCATAATGAGATATTTTTGGAATTAAGAGATTTTGATAAATATAAAGGCGTATGCAAAAATTGCAAAAATATAAATATATGTGGAGGCTGTAGAGCTAGAGCTTATGAAGAAACAAATGATTATATGGAAGGGGATAGTATATGCAAACTAAAGACAAATTGGAGAAGTTTAAACTAGATGAATATGATAAATTAATATTAAATGAACTTCAATTGGGACTACCTCTTTGTGAAAATCCATTTGAAATTATAGCACATAAATTGAATATGGATGAGGATTATTTAATAGAAAAACTAAATAATCTAAAAAAGGAAGGTCTTATAAGAAGATTTGGCGGAATATTTGATTCTAATAAGGTTGGGATAAAAAGTTCTTTGATGGCTTTAAAAGTAGATAAAAAAATAGATGATAAAGAATTTGCTCATATTATAGATATATTAAACTCATATCCTCAAATAACTCATAATTATATAAGAGATCATGAATATCAAATTTGGTTTACACTTATGGCAAAAGATGATAAAGATTTTATCAGATTGATAAAGGAAATAAAAAGAAGAACCTTATGTGATAAATTATTAAAATTAGAAGCGATAAAAAAGCATAAAACAAAGGTTTATTTAAAATTATAATAAATAGATTAACTTTATTTAAATATCTTGATAAGAAGTTTTATTTGAGTTTAGAAATGGGGGAAAAAGTACAAAGATTATAAAGTATTTTCTTATTAGAGTGAGTAATTAAAAAGGATGTGAATTTATGATAATAGATAAAGTAGATAAAGAAATTATTAATATAATGTGTAAAGACCTTCCTGTAAGAAAAGATTTGTATGATTATATTGCAGATGAATTAAAAATAGATACATCTGATTTGATAAATAGACTCCAAAAATTAAATAAAGAAGGAGTTTTAAAGAGAATTTCCCCAATAATGTATCATTATAAAACAAAATATAAATATAATGTCATGACTGTTTGGAAGATAGAAGATAATTGTAAGGAAGAGTTTTTAAAAAAATTATTATCCTTTGATATGATAAGTCATGTTTATGAACGTGAAGTAAAAGAAGAGTTTGACTATAATATGTATGCTATGATACATTCTTCAAATGAAGAGGATATATTTAAGATAGTAAAAAAAATTAAAGAATTAAAAGGTATTATTTCATATGATTTATTATTTACCAAGAAGGAATTAAAAAAGACAAGCCCAGACTATGGACAAATATTAAAGTCATAAGTTAAAAAAAGCTATGGTATTAGGATATATCTTAATACCATAGCTTTTTTAGAATTACAAATTAAAAATTCTTAAAAATATAGGGGAAAGTATAACGGTTAGTATTCCACAAACACCTATACTAAGCCCACTCATAGCACCTTCAACATCACCCATTTCAA
>JAOARY010000035.1 GCA_025210335.1 Peptostreptococcaceae bacterium
AGTCATTACTCCTCTTCTTTCTTGCGCTAATTCCATAACCTTTCCAACAAAATCAGAAGGTACTATTATATCTGCTGTAACTATAGGTTCTTCTATTGTTTGTATTTCTGTTGTAGGCGGTAAATCTGATGGATTTTGTATCATAACTGTTTCTCCATCTAATCTATTAACTTTATATAAAACCGATGGTGCTGTTGTTATAAGATTTAAGTCAAACTCTCTTTCTAATCTTTCTTGTATTATTTCTAAATGTAATAAACCTAAAAATCCACATCTAAAACCAAAACCTAATGCAGCTGAAGTTTCAGGTTCAAACTCTAATGCAGCATCATTTATTTGCATTTTTTCTAATGCTTCTCTTATATTCTCATATTTTTCACCTTCAGCTGGGTACACACCACAGTAAACCATAGGATTTGCTCTTTTATATCCTGGTAAAACATCCGTAATTGGATTCATTGCATTTGTTATTGTATCTCCAACTCGACAAGATCTAATATCTTTAATACTAGCTGCAATATACCCAACATCACCAGCTTGTAATATATCTAATTTCATAGGGTTTGGTGCCATTACCCCTACTTCTGTGACTTCAAACTCTTTATTTGTAGCCATCATTTTTATTTTATCACCTTTTTTAACTGAACCTTGAACAATTCTAGTATAAACTATAACACCTTTATAACTATCATAGAATGAATCAAATATTAAAGCTTTTAATTTTCCATCTATATCGCCTTTTGGTGCTGGAACATACTTTACTATAGCTTCTAAAACATCCTTTATATTAATCCCATTTTTTGCCGAAACCAATGGAGCATAAGAAGCATCAATTCCTACGATTTCTTCTATTTCTTCTTTTATTTCTTCTGGTCTAGCACTTGGTAAATCAATTTTATTTATAACAGGTACTATTTCTAATTCTTGATCAACTGCTAAATAAACATTAGCTAAAGTTTGAGCTTCTACACCTTGAGCTGCATCAACAACTAATAAAGCTCCTTCACATGCTGCTAACGATCTTGAAACTTCATAGTTGAAATCTACATGTCCAGGCGTATCTATAAGATTTAGATAATATTCATTTCCATCATCAGCCTTATAAACAAGTCTTATAGACTGTAATTTTATAGTTATACCTCTTTCTCTTTCTAAATCTAAATTATCAAGAAGTTGTTCTTTCATCTCTCTTTGAGACACAAGTCCAGTTTCTTGAATCAATCTATCTGCTAAAGTTGATTTTCCATGATCTATATGAGCAATTATACTAAAATTCCTAGTTCTCTCTTGTTTAGTCATTAAATTGATAACTCCTTTCTAAATATGTTGTACACAAACTATTCCAAATTAATTATAACTTTTAGCCCCTAGTTTATCAAGCTTATTTACCATATAAAAAAATAAAATTCATTAAAATATAACTTTTTCCTTGCTTTATGCTTCATTTTTTGGTATAGTATTTTTTGTTGAAGTAGTTTAATCTACTTTCAAAACGGAGGGGGTGAAATCATGGCAAATATTAAATCAGCTAAGAAAAGAATAAAGGTTATAGCTAAGAAAACAGCTATAAACAATGTAAGAAGATCTCAAATGAAGACTGCTATAAGAAGATTCGAAGAGGCTCTTACTGCAGGTAATATGGAAGAAGCTAAGGCAACTTTCCAATCTGCTCAAAAGAAAATTTCTAAGATAGCTGCTAGCGGAACTATTCATAAGAATGCTGCTGCTAGAAAAGTGTCTAAGCTATCTAAAAAGCTTAATGCTGCTATGAACGTATAAAAAACCCCGTTCGCGAATTATTCCCCAAAAAATTCTAGCTAAGCTAGAATTTTTTTTAATTTATAAAAATAAAAGCTGTCTTTAATGACAGCTTTTTTAATATTTTTAACAATATTTACTTATTAATAATTCTAAAGCTATCTTATCTTTTATAATACCGTTTTTTATACTATAATCGATTTCTAAACATTCATTTATTATTTTTAGTATCATATTTGCAGAAAAATTTGATGATTGTTTTAATACTTTGGATACAACAAATATATGCAGTGATAATTTTTGCCCTATTACTTTATTTGAATAACCATAAGAACTAAGTTCTTTAACTTGTAATATAAGCCTAAATTGTCTTGAAACCATTGCTAATATCATAAGTGGTGATTTACCGTCATCAATCATATCATTTAAAGATTTCAAAGCCAAATTTGGATTTTTATTTCCAATTGCATCAACAAATTTAAATATATCTGTATCACTTTTTTTCGGCATTAGCTTGTCTATTATTTCTTTATTTACAAGATCATCTTGAACAAAATCTTTTATTTTTTTTATTTCATTTTCTAAATCATATAAAGTTTTTTGTGAATCTTTTTCTATATAATCTTGATTTTTTATAAAATAAATTAAATTTGAATTATCTATATTAATCTTATTATCTTTAAATTTCTTTTTTACCCAAGAAAAAAGTTCATCATCTTTTAATTTTTCACAATCTAATTCTTTGGATATTTTTTTTAAATCCTTAAAGAATTTCTTTCTTTTATCAACCTTAAAATAAGATAAAAATATAACTATAGTTTCACTTGGTATATTTTTTAAATATTTTAATAATAATTCTTCTTCCTCTTTAGATATAAATTTAGAACTACCTTTAAAAACATCCATATCCTTTATTATAATAACTCTTTTATCATCCATTAAGGGTAATGTTTCTATACTTGATTTAATATAATCTAAACTAATATTATTCTCATCTATAATTTGATAATTAAAATCTTTGGTAGCTTCATTTACAAGCTTTCTTGAAATATTTAAAACCTCATCTATTAAAAAAGTTTCTCTTCCATAAACTAAATATATATTTGATTTTTTTTCCTTCAAATCTGATTTAAACTTTTTGTACTCCATTTTTTGTCTCCTTAATTTCAATTATTTCTAATACAATATAAATACATATAATAAGTATATAATAATAAAATATATTATATGATATATAATTCAAATTTTCAAAGTATAAAAAATTTAAATTTATTAAAATATCTTTAAAAAAATAAATAGAATTTATAATAGAATCTGAAAATATGGCAAATATATTAAAATTCAAACTAAAAATAAAATCTATAACTATTGCTAAAATAGAAGATATATAAAGCACTAAAAATATTGGAGAAAAAAATATATTACTTATAAAAACGATAAAACTAAGAGATTTAAAATAAAATATACTTAGTGGAAATATAAATAAAAATATAGATATACTAAGAGATAATAAATTCAATTTTAATATATTTTTGATATACCTATACATTAAAGCCATTCCAAGTATACAAAAATAAGAATATAAGAAACTCAAATTATAAACACAATAATTATTTCTAAGTATTTCAATACTCATAACAAAAAATATCGTTGATATAAAATCAAATCTTAATTTAAATAAATACGCAATATAATAAATAAGTAAAAAATAGAAACATCTTAATATCGGATATGAAAAATATAGTAAAAATGAATATATATAAGAAATAATTAAAATTATTAAAAATTTATATTTTCTATCTACAAAAAATAACAATTTATCTAAAAATAATATAAGTATTCCCATATGAAAACCTGAGGCTACCATATAATGAATTATTCCTATCTTTGAAAATTCATTTAAAATATCTTTACTAAACTCATTTTTATTAGAAAGAATCAAAGCCTTTATGAATTCTTTATTTTCAAAGTTTTTATCTATCGATTTCTTTATTTTTTGTAATATTCCCCTTCTTATTTTATAAATATTCATTTTTTTATCTAATATTTTTATACTAACTAATTTAACCTCATAATCTATATTTTTCGAAATTAAATATCTATCATAATCTTTCTTTAGACTTAATTTTTTTAAAACTCCTTTTAAATATATTCTATCTCCTTCATTTAAATCTAATTTTGTTCTTAATATATAATTTTCAAAAAATACATTATTAGAAAAATTATTTTTTTCTATCTTTTCTATAAAAAATTCTTTTTCTAAAATTTTTTTTCTAAAATCTTTTAATTTCATTTCACCATTTATAAGAACTAAATCTACAATTAATAAACAAAAAAATATGTAAATTATTTTTCTTCTCATTATTAACACATCTTTTCTAAAATTTTTTTATAAATTAAAAACATTTTAGATTATACCAAAAAAATACAAGTTTGAAACATAATAATCTATATGTTTCAAACCTGTATTTTTTATTTAAATATTTATATAGCTTTTTTAAAATAATTTGTCTTATAAATAGAAATTACCATTAGACTTCCTATAATAACACTAGCTCCACCCTGTACTATATTTGCAAAAATAGATGGAATAGGTGTTATAAAACTTCCATACATAAAGCTTTCAACAAGATAATATCCAAATACCATCTGCAAAGCACCTATTAAGTATACTATTATCATTTTTAAATTAAAATTCTTTATTTCAATTTTAGCCATCAAATACCCTACTAGATATCCCTCGATTCCCTTTACAATCAATGTAAATAATGCAAAGTGAGAATAACCTGATAATAAATCAGCTAAAGCTGAACCTATACCTCCAGCTAAAAAACCTCCAACAGGCCCTAAAACCGTTGCTGCTATAAATATAAAGCTATCTCCAACATTTATATAGCCGTTAGTTGCTATTACCGGTATTCTTATCATCATTGTACCAAGACATACTAAAGCAATCATAAGAGCATAATAAACTATATTTTTTGTTTTGTTTGTAATCATATACATCACTCCTGAAAAAAATAATAATTATGTAATTTGTTAAATATAATTATATCAACATGAAAAAAACGACACAATATTAATTGTATCGTTACAATAATCTTAAATATATTCATTTATGTGATTATTTTTTTCAATAAATAGCTTCTTTAAAATTTGTATTTTCTCTTTATTTATTAATTCCAATTTTTCTTCAAATAATAATTCTTCTACACTTCTATATGAAAAAATAAGCTGAGAAAAATATTTTATATCTATTAAAACATCATAGTTCAAATCATCAACCTTAAATATTGTATTTTTGTTAATATGGTATATTGAATCATTATTTTTTATATTTTTATCTATTACTTTTATTTTAATATTCTCATTTTCATCTAAAGTTTCAAAAATATTTACTTCTTTTAATAATTCTAATACATTTACAACTCTACCCATCATAAAAGGTTTTATTTTCATAGATATATTTTTTAAATCTTTCAAAATATATCTAATAGAATTTTTTGTTGCTGTATTTATTATAACTTCCTTAGCTTGCATATTATGATTATATATAAAATTCAAAAATGCTTTTAAACTATTTATATTTTTATAATATAGCTCTCTTATAAAAATTTTACCTAAAGATAATGTATAATATATATATCCATCATAATTACCTTCTTTATCTTTAGACAAAAATATATTTGCATTTTCTGCATATGATTCTTTTATCAAATTTCTAAAATATTTATCATTTCTAAAAGCATATGAATTATAATTAATTAATGAATCAAGATATATATTTTTAAGTTCTAATAAATTGATATCGTTGATTTTTTCAATACTATAATCTTTCTTTTTAAAATTATTCAAAGAAAAAATATCCATTTTTATTTCCATCATATCACTTATATCTTCAAATCCATACTTTCTATAAAGTCTGTGATCTATAGGCATCAAAATACATATATTATTTGATTTTGATATATTAAAAAAAGCTTCATCCATAATTTTTTTCATAATACCATTACCTCTGTATTCAGGTAATGTGCTAACTCCTACAATATATGGACATGATATATTTATCGAATTTAAATTTATAATATGATTATTTAACTGCAAAGAAGCTATTATTTTATCATTTTCATATCCTATAATAGTATTTTTGTCTTTATATATATTCTCAAAATAAAAATCTTGATATTCTTTGCTATCCTCAAAACAATAATCCCAAATTTCTCTTACTTCATTTTTATCATTAAAAGCATTTCTAAAAGAAATCATATTAAATCTCCTTTATTGTATATTTTTTTACTAATTTATCTGGATAATACGATAATTTTGCCTTTCTTAATCCTTCTATACCCAAATCCTCTTCTCTATTTACATATTCAACTTCACCAAACTCTTCTTTTATAAACATCTGATTGATAAAAGGATATAAACCATTTATGCTCGGATTTGCTTTTTCAACATGTATAAGTGCCATATCATCATTTAAATATTCCCCAAAAGTAAACGCCTCTAATTTCTGGTCAATAAAAACTCCTGCGATTTTAATATCCAAATCATCTATATTGTCAAAAACTTTTTTTATCGCAATAATTTCATCATTTACACTTTCATCGTCTTCTTTTGAATCTTTCCACATGTCTAAAAGATTTAAACACGCATTTAAATCTTCTTTAGTCAATTTTCTATATTCATATCTATCTTCATAATTTTTCATAAATTTTTTTATATGATTTCTTTTTCTATGAAGCTTTCTTCCTTTTAAACTTTTTAACTTTTCTCCTTTATATACATAATCAAAATAATCTCTTTCTTCTATTATATTATATTTATTTGGATAATTAAGATTTAAAAATTCGACAAATTCTTCATTTGCTGCCCTTATATTTAGTTTCTTATCATTATCTATAAAATACTGTTGGATAAAATTAAAAGCCTTATTCATATTTTCTTTTTTAGCTAATGGCAAAACACTAAACTCATCATTTTCATAGTTACCTATTATAACAATAAATTCTTTAGTTTTATAATATCTAGTATTATAAGTATGTTGCCACATAAACATAGTCGTAAAACTATATTCACAAGCTTCATATTTTAATTGTTTAAATTCTGGTTGTAATTCATTATATGATTTTAAATCTATTTTTTTTAATAATTTAGTAGAAACGCTAATTGTAATCACTCCTCAATTGTTACCCTTACATCTTATTTATATAGTATACCCTTTCCCGGTATATAATTCAAGTATTGATAATGAATTTCATTAAATATCTGATTATATTTATATAATTACGGTATAAATAGCAATAAATTATCCAAAGATTAGGAGTATATCTATGTCTAAATACATTAAATCCATATATATTTTATTCGTTATTATTTTTTTCGTAATATATCTGTTTTGTTTTCCAATTTCATCCACAAATAACAGAATTCCAAAATTAGAATTACATTTTATTGATGTTGGTCAAGGTGATTGTACTCTAATCATAACACCAAATAAATCAACAATACTCATCGATAGCGGAACTGAAAATCAAAAAGAACGAGTAATTAAATATTTAAATAAAGAAAATATAAAAAAAATAGATTTATTAATAGGTACTCATAGTGATAGTGACCATATAGGATCCATGGATAAAATCATAAAAAATTTTGAAATAAAAAAATTTACCATGCCAAATTATTTTGATAAAAATAAAGATTTTATCGAAATTATAAATATTTGTCGAAAAAAAAACCTAAATATAATTAAAGCCCATAAAAATATGAGCTTTTCTTTTGATAATAATATTTCAATAAAATTTTTAAATCCAGATAATGATGAATCCAATGCAAATAATTCATCAATAGCATCTCTAATCAAATTCAAAAATAACAGTTTCTTATTTTTAGGAGATATCGATTCTAAAGAAGAAATGCAATTACTAGAAAAATATCCAAATTTAAAAGTTGATATGCTAAAAATAGCTCATCATGGTAGTAAAAATTCTTATAATAATTATTTTTATAATACTATTCAATTTAAAATAGCACTTATATCTTGTGGTTATGAAAATAAATATAACCATCCTCATAAAATAGTTTTAGAACGCTTATACATCTTAAATAAATATATATTTAGAACAGATTTACAAGGAAATATAATATTAAAAAGTGATGGCTCCAAAATATATTCTAATAAAAAACCTTTTAATTATATCAAATACTAATCATTATATTATTCTAAAAGTAAATCTCTAACAACATAAGAAGCCATCATAAGCCCTCCAACAGAAGGAACAAAAGATATACTACCAGGCGAAAGTTTACCGTCATTTAATTTTCTAGCTTGTTCTTTATCTATATCAATTGGAAGCTCAGTAGAATAAACAACTTTTAATTTTTTTATTCTACTAACTTTCATCTCTTTTCTTATAATTCTAGCTAATGGACAATTTCTTGTTTTATATATATCCGTTATCTCTATTTTTTCTGGATTTAATTTATTTCCCATACCCATAGAACTTATTATTTTTATATCTTTTTTTATTGAGTTCTTTATAAGTGCTATTTTTGACTTCACCGAATCAATTGCATCTATTATATAATCATAATCATTTCTTATAAGCTCATCAACTAATGTTTCATCAAAAAAAACATTGTGTACTTCTAAATTTAAATTTGGATTTATATCTAATAATCTATTTTTAAAAACTTCTACTTTAGATTTACCTATAGTACTGTGTAAAGCTATTATTTGTCTATTTATATTAGTAACATCAACAGTATCAAAATCTATTATAACCAAATTTCCTATTCCAGCTCTACAAAGAGCTTCAAGAGCAAAACCACCTACTCCACCTACTCCAAATACTGCTACTTTTTTATTTTTTAATTTTTCTATGCCTTCTTCATTTATAAGCATTTTTGTTCTATCAAATATTTTACTCATCAAAAACTCCTCATCAAAATAGTTTTAAATTCTATATTATCTAATATATAAAAAATAGTATATCACAAAAATATATAAATTAATAAAAATTTTTTAATCCTAAAATTTAAGATAGAAATTAATCAAACGATATATAATATGTATAAGTATTTTTAAGGTGGTGATTTTATGAGTAAAGTTTCAAAAATATCTCCAACTAGCAAAGATCGAATTCGCACTATGGGTGTTAAAAGAAATACAGCAGTTCCTGGAATTGAAAAAGTAGATAAAATTAAAGCTACAAACAAAACAACAAATTCTACTTATAAACAAAATGATAATTACACTCTTAGTACTACTCATTTTTATAATAATATAAAAAAAGTAAAAGAAGAATATTTAAAATTCAATGATAATAAAAATAATTTAAAATCTAATATAGAAAAAGCATTTGAAGATGAACAAAAAGAAATCTTAAAAATTTTAAGAGAATTTGTTAAAAATTATAATTCTACAATATCCAATCTAAAAAAGATAGATTTAGCATTCAATACTAGTAATACCTATAAAATATCAAAAATTTTTTATGATAATAAAAAATTAGTAGGTTCTATAGGACTTAGATTAAATCCAAACCATTTTTTAGAGTTAAATGAAGTTATTTTAAAAGAAGCTGTTATTATAAATCATAAATCATTAGATTTATTTTTTGATTCTGAAAAAGGTATAATAAAACAAATCTATGATGAATTTAGTAATTTATCCTTTAAAGAACAACATAATTTATTTTCCATGCATGAAGATAAAGAAGGATTACTCCTAGATACTCGTTTTTAAATCAAAAAAACTATTAGAAATTAAGGTTGTATAATTTTTGGTGTTGGTGAAATATCCAACACTTATTTTTTTACAAAAAAAAATAGACATTTAGCACAAGATCCTTGTATAATGTAATCGCCTAAAACCACATTAAGGAGTGAACTAAATGTCTAATAATA